>NZ_JAOTNO010000004.1:0-537966 GCF_041644655.1 Brevibacillus sp. BD137
GGATGGATGTCCGAGCGGCCGAAGGAGCACGATTGGAAATCGTGTAGGCGGTGTCGAACCGTCTCGTGGGTTCAAATCCCACTCCATCCGCCATCTTGGCCCGTTGGTGAAGCGGTTTAACACAGCAGCCTTTCACGCTGTCATACAGGGGTTCGAATCCCCTACGGGTCACCTAGAAAAATCCCTACATATTTGTAGGTGATTTGGAGGCTTAGCTCAGCTGGGAGAGCATCTGCCTTACAAGCAGAGGGTCGGCGGTTCGATCCCGTCAGCCTCCACCACTTATATCAAGGGCAAGGAAGGTCAGCTAAAAGCGCCACGTTCTGTGGCAACACTGACACTCAGTCGTCCTGACTATCGCGGGATGGAGCAGCTCGGTAGCTCGTCGGGCTCATAACCCGAAGGTCGCAGGTTCAAATCCTGCTCCCGCAACCAAATTTTCTACTGGCTCTACTTAATCAAGTAGGATCGGAGCACCTAGTGGGTGCAAACAAATATGGAGCTGTGGTGAAGTTGGAGTTCACGCCGGTCTGTCACACCGGAGGTCGCGGGTTCGAGTCCCGTCAGCTCCGCCATTTCTAAACAATTGAAATTGGCGCGTAAAGCATGGATTATAAGGCTCGGTAGCTCAGTCGGTAGAGCAGAGGACTGAAAATCCTCGTGTCGGCGGTTCGATTCCGTCCCGAGCCACCTTTATAGGGGCATAGTTTAACGGTAGAACGAAGGTCTCCAAAACCTTTGGTGTGGGTTCGATTCCTACTGCCCCTGCCATTTTTCAAAACAATAGTAGTAATCATGGCGGTCGTGGCGAAGGGGTTAACGCACCGGATTGTGGCTCCGGCACTCGTGGGTTCAAGTCCCATCGATCGCCCCATAAATTTATAGTTGGGGATTACTTATTGGGGTATAGCCAAGCGGTAAGGCAACGGACTTTGACTCCGTCATTCCTAGGTTCAAATCCTAGTACCCCAGCCATTAAAATGCGGACGTAGCTCAATTGGTAGAGCGTCGCCTTGCCAAGGCGAAGGTCGAGGGTTCGAGACCCTTCGTCCGCTCCATTTCTCAAATTGTTTTACCTTATATCATGGAGGCATAGCCAAGTGGTAAGGCACGGGTCTGCAAAACCCTCACCCCCGGTTCAAATCCGGGTGCCTCCTCCAAAATATTTGCCGGTGTGGCGGAATGGCAGACGCGCGCGACTCAAAATCGTGAGGGAAACCGTGGGGGTTCAAGTCCCTTCACCGGCACCATACTTTTACAGGCTAACCCTGAATGTCAAGATATCTTGATGATTGGGGTTTTTTTCTGCTTTAATATGCACATAGTGTAGACAGGGAAATAGACAACTTGTGTACGCAAAAAGACGAGGTGGTTGATGTGTTTTACAAACTGCAAGACAAGCCGCCAATGGGGATTACAACGCTGTCTGTATTACAATGGATGATCGTAACTGTTTCCAGCAGTGTGGCGGTACCACTAATGATTGGAGATATGTACGGCTTGCAGGCTGATGAAATTGGAAAGCTGATGCAGCAGACCATGTTTTACATTGGACTCGCGTCACTACTGCAAGTTTGGATTGGACACCGTTATCCGATGATAGAAGGTCCGGCTGGATTATGGTGGGGGATCTTTATCATTTTGGCTCAACTCGGAACGAGCATGGGTCTCCATCCACAAGAAATTGGTCAATCCTTTCAAGTGGGTATGATATTAGCAGGTCTACTCTTTTTCATTTTTGGCCTATTAGGCTGGATTGGGAAATTACAGAAGTGGTTTACGCCTTTGGTTTCAGGTACGTATATGATTTTACTTGCTGTTTCTTTGTGTAGTAACATTCTCACGGGCATGCTCGGCATTGGTTTTCAGCATTCTAGAGAGGTACAACCGGGTGTAGCACTTGTGTCCATAGGGATCGTAGCCCTTGTTGTGTTCATTATGCGGACGAAGAGATTCTCCAGTTTTGCCGTTTTGTTTGGCATGGTTGGGGGCTGGATCGTGTACGCGCTTCTTGGATGGACAGAACCTGTCCGACCTACTGAGCAATTATTTTCCTGGCCTTCTATTTTCTTTTGGGGACCCCCACGCTGGGATTGGGGCGTTGTATTAACAAGTATGCTGACAGGATTCGTACTGTTGACAAACCTCATGACGAGTTTGTCGGTTATGGGAAAAGCGACAGATACGGTGCCTACTGAAAAGCAGTACAATCGCGGTGGTATTTTTACTGGGGTATCCCATTTCCTGTCAGGCTTGAGCGGTGTGGTAGGTATGATTCCACTTTCCTTGGCAGCAGCTGTTATTCAAACGACGAAAATGGCTTCGCGCCTGCCTTTTGTGATTGCAATGCTGGGGATGATGCTGATTGGGCTGATTCCCACTGTTGCTCACTTTTTGGCAGCTTTGCCTACTCCAGTGGCATATGCAGCCATGTTCATTTCCTATACGCAACTACTGGGCTTCGGGTTGAAGGATTACGTAAATGTGAAGATGGACGAACGTACGATAATTGTTGGGGGTAGCTCGCTTTTGGTCGGGATCGGAGTCATGTTCGTACCTGCTGTAGCTTGGCAGAAACTCCCTGCATTAGCTAGCTTCTTGTTCGGAAATGGCTTATTGCTCGGCGTTATTGTGTGCCTGGTCCTGGAACATATCGTTTTTAGAAAAAAGGAAGAAGATAGCGTAAAGAAAGACGGCCAGGCTGCATGACAGGCCGTCTTTTTCTTAGGCAGTAACGATAGAGGAGTGAGTCAGCTCGCCACCGTTGATTTCCGTAAACATGCGACCAACTGAACCTACGATTTCTTCTTTTTTAGATGGTTCCATTTTTTCATGGAAGAAGATGACCTGAAGGAGAGCGCGGCTTTGTTCCGTTACGCATGAACGTTTGGAATCGACAATGGGACTCCCAAATGCGCCGTTACCATCGGCGAGCAGTAGTTTTCCTTCCATGTTGACTTCGCGTCCATTTAATCCTTCATAAACATCTTCGGTGTGGCCGAGTCGACAAGTGATATCACCCGCTAAGTGATTGACGTCATAAATCCCGAACGGAAGCGCGTGCAAAACCGAGAAAAAATTATTCACATCAACGGCGCTGTTGATCCAGAAAAAAGGATTTCCCTGCAACAGCCGGCGAAGCAATGCCTCGGAGGAGGGGCGGTATCTGGACGGATCGATACCAACTTGCTTAAAGCAGGCTCTCCACTCGCGGATGCCTTCTATTTCTGTCAGGTTTGCGGTGTCGTGATCCAGCCGCAAGCTCTCCACATAATAATTGATACGTCCCTGTAGCATTTTGGGGGAGTCACTGACGGAAGCATTGCTGTATTGTAAAATGCCGAGAGAAAATTGCGGCAGACGCTCGGACACGGAAGGATCTAGCTGAACCTTCATCGATAGACACTCCTTACTGAACCTATTTTTGGTAGTATAACAAAAAATTTTTGTGGAAGCGACTAAGCTTCGATACAATAGAAGAGAACAGAGGAGGGAATCCTGACGATGACGATGCGTGAGGTTGAGATTTATACAGATGGAGCTTGTTCCGGCAATCCAGGACCGGGTGGTTGGGGAGCTGTACTGATGTACGGCCAACACATCAAGGAAATGTCCGGTGCCGAACCACATACAACGAATAACAGAATGGAGCTGATGGCGGCCATCAAGGCGCTCTCTACACTGAAGGAGCCTTGTAAGGTGACGCTGTCCAGTGATAGTGCATACTTGGTCAACTGTTTCAAGCAAGGCTGGTATAAAGGCTGGCTGAAAAACGGCTGGAAAAATAGTAAAGGCCAGCAGGTGGAAAATCAGGACTTATGGAAAGAACTGCTGCAATTGATGGACACCCACAAGGTAGAGTACGTGAAAGTCAAAGGACACGCCGACAACAAATGGAATAACCGCTGCGACGAATTGGCGACAGGAGCGATTAAACAACTGTGAACGACTTGCTGTACTGGGAGCAGACAAAGCAGTCCATCATTGATTATGCAAAGGAAATCGGAATCGATAAGATCGGGTTTGCCAGTGCCGATCCATTCACGACCTTAAAAGAACGGCTTCTTGTACATCGGGAAAAGGGTTATGAATCTGGATTTGAAGAGCCTGATTTAGAAAAGAGGACGAACCCGGAACTGTTGTTGGACGGGGCACGTTCGCTGATTTCAATAGCACTGGCCTATCCTTCCAAGCTCAAAAATTCACCAAAGTCAGAGCCTGGTGCGTATCGGGGAATCTTGTGCCGTGCAGCATGGGGAACCGATTACCATCACGTTCTGCGCGACAAGCTGGACAAGCTGACGCGATTCATTATGGAGCTGGAGCCAGGGGCTCGGATCGAATCCATGGTAGATACGGGAGCACTGTCTGATCGTGCGGTAGCCGAGCGAGCTGGGATTGGGTTTGTAGGAAAAAACTGCGCCATCATAACGCCGGAGTTCGGATCATGGGTGTACTTGGGGGAGCTTGTAACGAATCTTCCGTTGCCAAGCGATCACCCAATCGAAGAAGGCTGTGGCGACTGTAATATATGTGTAGACGCTTGTCCGACCGGAGCCTTGATTCAGGGCGGGCAGCTTGATGCACAGCGATGTGTAGCTTATTTGACACAGGTGAAAGACTTTATTCCAGATGAATTCCGTGGGAAAATCGGGAATCGGCTGTATGGTTGCGACACTTGTCAGACGGTATGTCCGAAGAATCGTCGCATCGACAACGACCATCATGCTGAATTTCAGCCTGATCCGGAGATTGCGAAGCCTTTATTGATTCCGCTGCTTCAGATGAGCAATAAAGAGTTCAAGGAAAAGTTCGGACAATCCTCGTCATCTTGGCGGGGCAAAAAGCCCATTCAGCGCAATGCCATACTAGCACTTGCCCATTTCAAGGATCGGACGGCTGTTCCTCATTTGGAGCGTCTTTTGTTTGAAGACCCTCGTCCAGTCATCCGGGGAACTGCTGCATGGGCGCTCGGAAAAATCGGGGGAGAGCAGGCACAAGACGCGCTCATTACCGCAAAAGCAAAAGAGGCGTCACCCGAAGTGGTGGAAGAGATAGAAAAAGGCATGAGCATGATTCGTGAACAGGCTTAGTTTGAAGAAGAGAGGGAGGACGTTAAATGGCAAAGGAATTAGGCTATACCATGATGGATTCACCGATTGGACCATTGCTCTTGGCTTCTACAGAAGAAGGGCTATGCTACATTCAGTTTGCCAATGAACAAGACGGATTGGCGCCGCTTGTGCGCTGGTGCAAAAAAACGTTCGTAGGGATTACCCCTACGCGTAACGATGCCATTAATGAGCCTGCAAAAATTCAGCTAGAAGAGTATTTTGCAGGCAAACGCAAGACGTTTGATGTTCCAACCGTATTATACGGAACTCCCTTTCAAAAGTCTGTTTGGAATGAGCTATCGAACATTCCCTTTGGAGAAACTCGTTCTTACAAAGATATTGCCTTGGCAATTGGAGCGGCGAAAGCTGTTCGGGCTATTGGCGGTGCGAACAATCGTAATCCGATTCCTGTCATTATACCGTGCCATCGTGTCATTGGCTCGAATGGTGCCTTGGTCGGGTACGGCGGTGGCTTATCCATTAAAGAATATTTACTTTCCCTAGAAGAAGGTCCACTTTTTGCTCACGCTTCTTCCTAAAAAGCTGTCTGCTTGCTCGGACAGCTTTTCTTTTTCTTCTGAATGCTCCACGAGCGACATATTCTTCATTGAGATGAACAGTTCATGGGCTTTGTCGCAGTATGGAGGCGGAAAGGAGGAGGGGAAAGTGGAGTGGCGTGAATTTATTCAGCAATACTTTCAAGCAGTTCACCAGTCATCTATGGATGGAAAGTATGAGCGGCTGCTACCCTTTTATTGCACAGAAGAGTCTGGCGTACAGGACGAATGGAATCGACTGAACCGTGAGAAGCGGAGAGCTGAAGAACGGGGAGCCAAATTATTGGCTGTCCAGGGACAAGTAACGCCCATGTGCTGGGTAGATACTGATGCCACCATGGAAATAACGGTTCAATGGCAAGAAAATAAAACGCTGGGGATCAAGCAAACCAAGTATAAAGAGGCAAACAAACGATTGTTCCAGCTCCAGTTGCTCAAAACGAACGAAAAGTGGTCGATTATCGGGGCAAGGGAGTCGAATGGTGATCAAAAATTGGTGGTCGAGGAAGAGGAGGAGGAGCCTATCATCGTTGTGTCAGGCGTCGAGGATGCCATCGACCAACCGATGCTGATCGTGCATGGAGCGGGAGGGTATAACGCTGCAAATGCAGTCGCGTACGCGGAACGCTACTGGAATACGACCAATCCTGTGTATCCTCGTTTTACGGATGACTGCACGAACTTTATTTCGCAATGTTTACACGCAGGCGGAATCCCTATGCTGATGTCTAAAGAGATGGGCAAGGGCTGGTGGATTCGCACGGGAAAAGGCGCCTCTTGGAGTTATAGCTGGACGGTAGCACATAGCTTGTATTTGCTTTTGAAGTCGGGTGGAGCACCTATGCGGGCAGTTACGAAAAGCTCTGCGGCCGAATTGGTCCCAGGTGATATCATTTGTTATGATTTTAACGGAGATGGGCGTTTTCAGCACAATACGATCGTGGTCGCAAAAGACGCGAATCAGATGCCGTTAGTGAATGCCCATACGACAGATAGCAGCATGCGCTACTGGGCATATGAGGATTCCACAGCCTATACGCCCAACATGCGCTATGCCTTCTTTCATATAAGAGGGGTGTAATTACCTCTTGCGATAAAAAGCTCTTCGTATAAAAGCGATGCTGCGAACCAGCCAAATCATTGCTGCGAAAACGAGCATGTCTGAAAAGGTATGCGGTTCTCCTTTGATGGATTGGATGTAAATCAAGCCATGGAACAAGACGATGACAAAAAGCCAAGGATTGGCGAGATGAAGCCTTTTCCAACTGGAGCCACCTAGCCATTTTTTTGCAAGTTCAGAAGATGTCAGCCACAGGGCTAGTAGAATGAAAAAGGCAAACAGCCCAAGGTAGTTCGCAACGCCTGTAAGGGTCCAGTTGGGAGATGGCCACATGGTCGGATCAGAGGAAGCGACAAAGAACAGACCCAGCCATCCATCAGCCTTTTCTGAACGGTTTTCATGTATGATCATCAGGCGAGGCTCATTTTCAAAAAGGACGAGCACAAGAATGACGTGCAGCAGTCCAGTTAGCCCAGCCCATATGCCGATATCTCGGCGGATGGACAAGCTGATAGTTATCCAGCCAGCAGGGAGCCAGGACTGAAGTGGACCAATCAATAGGGTGCAGCCAATCAAAATAAATGAGAGATAGCCGAGAAGCATGCTCCATGTTTCCAGTGCAGGGAACGAAGAAAAATCAACCCACATCCAACCGGCGATTAACAGGATCAAACTCAGGATGCTCACATGTGCGACAAGGCGTCGCCGAAATGAAACGGGTGTCCCCATCTAATCAGCACTCCTTTCGATAGCCAACGTTTACTGATTAGATGCAGCAGGCACTCCATTTGTTACAGAAGCTGGGCACGGTGGTATAATAGGACATGTACTGGTAACAAGTTCGCAATTTACAAGGAGATTTTCAGATATGCCGTTACATATTGTTTTGCATGAGCCGCTCATCCCTGCCAATACGGGAAATATCGCCCGTTCATGTGCAGCGACAGGAGCGCATCTGCATTTGATTCATCCTTTAGGATTTTCAACAGACGATCGTTACCTAAAGCGAGCTGGTCTCGATTATTGGCATGCGGTTAACGTTCACCATCATGAGAGCTTCGAGCACTTTGTTGAGGCACAAGGAGAAGGTGCGGGCACTTTTTACTTTGTGGAGACCTGGGGGGAAAAGTTGTACACGGACGTTTCTTTCCAGGATGGCGACTACATTATCTTGGGCAAGGAGACGACGGGCTTGCCGGAAGAGCTGACAGAAAAATATCGGGAGCAGACTATTCGTATCCCGATGAGCGGTGCGACCCGTTCTGTGAACCTGTCCAATTGTGCAGCAATTGTCTTGTTTGAGGGACTTCGCCAGTTAGGTTTTCCATCGTTATCGTAAGGCATTTGGGAGGGAGAGATCCATTATGACTGTGAACACCATCCTGTTTGATTTGGACGGTACGCTATTAGAGATGCAGACAGAACCCTTTGTCAAAAGTTACTTGGTTGAAGTAGGACGTCATGTCGGAGATAAGTACGATACCGAAAAGCTGTTGGCGTTGGTTTGGGATGCGACCAAAGCAATGATCATGAACCAAGAGCCTGACAAGACGAACGAGCAAGTTTTTATCGAACATTTTACGGAACACAGTGAATGGGATCGGGAGGAAATATGGACTCTGTTCGATTCATTTTATCGCGATGTGTTTCCGACACTGTCTCACCTGACGTATCCTTCGCCATGGGCAAAGCAGATTATTGCTGCCGCCAAAGAGCAAGGATTTCGGGTTGCAGTAGCGACGAATCCTGTTTTCCCACGGGATGCGATTCACCATCGCCTCGCTTGGATCGGGATGTCCCCGGATGATTTCGAGTTGGTCACTGTCTACGAGGAATCGCATTTCACGAAGCCGAATCCTGGTTATTATAATGAGATTTGCCAAAAGCTTGGGGTCGAGCCGACAGACTGTGTCATGGTCGGCAATCACATGCAGGAGGACATGGTCGCATCCAAGCTGGGAATGAAAACGTTTCTGGTAACCAATTGGATGGAAGACCGTGGTGAGCCTCAGTATCAGGTCGATCAGCGGGGATCATTAGAAGAGCTGTTTACGGCGATTTCTGAAAAAAGCGGTGTCTTTGCAGGGTAAGGAATAATTATGAAAGTATAACCGAGAAGCAGGCTGTCCATTTGAAAAAATGGCCAAGCCTGCTTTTTCACATACTTTTCCCAAAATCATCAGGTAGGCTAGAGGGTGTACAACCACGTTTTACATAATAAAAGGAGGAAATCTTGCATGAAAAAACTTGTTTCGTCTCTGGTTATGGCTACCTTGCTGTTTAGTGGTATCTCTGTTGTGGCTGCGGCGGATACAGCAGCGGATACTACAGCTACGCACTCGAAAGCGGAGAAAAAGGAAGAAAACAGAGTAAAACTGAACGAGAAGGCTGCCAAGTGGGGCGTCGAAACCACGGATAAAACAAATAAGGAAATAAAAGCAGCCATTCAAGAAGCAAAAGCAGCAAAGAAAGCAGAAAACGCTGAGAAAAAAGCAGCAAAAGAAGCGAAGAAACAAGAACAGCTCGCGAAGCTAAACGATAAGGCTGTAAAGCTGGGCGTTAATACGGCAGGTAAAACAGCGAAGGAAGTAAAAGCGGCTATTCAAGAAGCAAAAGTAGCAAAAAAAGCAGCAAACGCTGAGAAAAAGGTAGCAAAAGAAGCGAAGAAACAAGAACAGCTCACGAACCTGAAAGAAAAGGCTGATAAGTGGGGCGTTGAAACAGCAGGCAAGAGCGCGAAAGAAATCAAGGCAGAAATCGTAGCGAAAAAAGCAGAAAAGAAAGAGAATAAGAAATAACAAGAAAACAAAAAAAGCAGGTTGCCACAGTAGGCAGCCTGCTTTTTTCCCTGGATGATTCTTACATGTTCCAGGTTTTGTCCTCGTTGTAGCCAGCTGTCAGCATGAAAAACAGAAAAGCTCCGAAGACCAATGCTACGATAAATGTACCCACATTTGACAGCCCCTTTCGTAAACAAACTACTCCCATTATAGCGTAGCCTGCCCACTTTGCAAACGCCTTAAAACTGTTGCTCCCTTACGTAAGTGACAATTTTCGATGGTCATTCACGAGTTTCAAGAAGGCACAAAGCGAAATGGGCACACTCAGTATTTCTCCTGTATCGAGTTCCATTCCTGTCACTGCTTGGTAAATAAATACCGAGAGAATCACCAAGGTTGCGATGCCGGTTAAATAAAGTCCTTTTTTCACTTGAATGCGTTCTGTTTGGATGTCCATGTTCGTTCCTCCGTTATTTTACGCCAATCCATATTGGCTTTCCGTGTATGTTGCTTATGATTGTATTTTACAGGGGGAGAGGGATTACAAACTATCGAATCAACTTACAGCTACGCTCGTTAAACCTTACAATTCCGTAATCTTCCAAGCCGCCAAAAAGCAATGTGCCGTATTTTTATGGGAAGATTGCTGAAACTTGTGCTGATGTCGCGCATACACATATGTAAAGGCTGTAAGAGCCTGTTGGCAACCGGAGAAAACGGCTTGCACGTGAATGCGTGACCGCAGGCGGACATATACATGAGAGTACATTGTCGTTGGGAAGAGAGAGGGGCTTAAGAGGGAGGAGTGTCGAACATGGACATTTTAAAACGGATCGCTGAGCACCGGGCCCGCGAAGAAAACCTGATGTGGAGAGGAACATTCGCCGAATATTTGCAACTAGTACGTAAAAATCCGCAAATTGCCCAGACGGCGCACTCACGCGTCTACAACATGATTAAAAGCGCGGGGGTTGAAGAGAACGAGGACGGCTCACGTTCGTATCAATTTTTTAGTCGAGAAATCTTCGGATTGGATCGTTCTGTTGAGCGCCTAGTGGAGGAATATTTCCACTCGGCTGCACGTCGTCTGGATGTCCGCAAACGCATCTTGCTCTTAATGGGACCTGTCAGTGGCGGTAAGTCTACGCTCGTGACGATGCTCAAGCGGGGACTGGAGGAGTATTCCAGAACGGAAGACGGAGCGATCTTTGCACTTGATGGTTGCCCGATGCACGAAGAGCCTCTTCATCTAATCCCGCACGATCTACGTCCAGAGGTAGAAGAAGAGCTAGGCATCAAGATTGAAGGAGAATTGACGCCCTATAACCGGATGAGGTTGGAGACCGAATACGGAGGGTGCATCGAGGATTTTCCTGTTCGCCGGATTTTGTTTTCCGAAGCCAATCGTGTCGGGATCGGTACATTTAGCCCTTCCGATCCGAAGTCACAGGATATTGCCGATTTGACGGGGAGCATCGACTTTTCGACGATTACGAAGTACGGCTCTGAGTCCGACCCTCGTGCGTATCGTTTTGATGGGGAGCTGAACAAAGCCAATCGCGGATTGATGGAATTCCAGGAAATGCTGAAATGCGACGAGAAATTTTTGTGGCATCTCCTTTCGTTGACACAGGAAGGAAACTTCAAGGCAGGTCGTTTTGCCCTCATTTCTGCAGATGAGCTGATTGTTGCGCACACGAACGAATCGGAGTACAAGGCTTTTATTGGGAATAAGAAAAATGAGGCACTGCAATCTCGGATTATCGTCATGCCGATGCCATATAATCTGCGTGTCAGTGACGAAGAAAAAATATATGCGAAATTAATTAAGCAATCCGACTTGGGGCATGTGCATATTGCACCGCATGCGCTCCGGTCAGCAGCAGTCTTTTCCATTATGACCCGCTTGAAAGAATCGAAAAAACAAGGGGCCGATCTGCTGAAAAAGATGCGGCTGTATGACGGTGAATCGGTGGAAGGCTTCAAGGGAGCCGATCTGGAAGAGCTGCGTAACGAGCATGCCGATGAAGGAATGTCCGGTATTGATCCGCGTTATGTTATCAACCGTATCTCTAGTGCACTGATCCGTCGCGATACGGAGTGCATTAATGCGCTTGATATTCTTCGGGCGCTAAAAGAAGGCTTTGACCAGCATCCGTCCATCACCAAGGAGCAGCGGGAGAGGTATATGAACTTCATCTCGATCGCGCGCAAGGAATACGACGAGCTGGCGAAAAAGGAAGTGCAGAAGGCGTTTGTCTACAGCTATGAAGAGTCGGCAAAAACGCTTATGGATAACTATTTGGACAATGTGGAAGCTTATTGCAACATGAACAAAATCCGTGACCCCGTTACAGGTGAGGAGATGGATCCAGATGAGCGCCTGATGCGTTCCATCGAGGAGCAAATCGGCATCTCGGAAAATGCCAAGCGGGCCTTCCGTGAAGAAATTCTCATCCGTATCTCGGCCTACGCGCGTAAAGGGAAGCGTTTTGACTACAGCACGCATGATCGTCTACGGGAAGCTATCGAGAAGAAGCTGTTTGCCGATCTGAAGGATGTCGTCAAGATTACGACCTCGAACAAAACGCCGGATGAGCATCAGCTCAAGAAAATTAATGAGGTCACCAAGCGTCTTATCGAAGAGCATCAATATTGCCCCGTTTGCGCAAATGAGTTGCTGCGCTACGTGGGAAGCCTGTTGAA
Source organism: Brevibacillus sp. BD137 (assembly GCF_041644655.1). Lineage (NCBI taxonomy): Bacteria > Bacillati > Bacillota > Bacilli > Caryophanales > Paenibacillaceae > Brevibacillus > Brevibacillus sp. BD137. The sequence goes on from NZ_JAOTNO010000004.1 coordinate 12,218, forward strand.
CAGATGACAGAACGTTGGCGACATGAGGGGCACGTCGTAATCATATTCGGCGCAGATTGCGCCAGTTGCTAGGAGGAGACGGCATGAAAGATGAATCATCGTTCATTGTCTCCCGGGAAGACTGGTCGCTGCACCGCAAAGGGTACCAGGACCAAAATCGACACCAGGAAAAAGTGAAAGAAGCGATCAAAAAAAATCTGCCCGATCTCGTCAGCGAAGAAAACATCATCATGTCGAATGGTCGGGAAGTCATTAAGATCCCTATTCGCTCCCTGGATGAATACCGATTGCGTTTTAACTTCCAAAAGGGAAAACATGGCGGTCAAGGTAAAGGAAACAGTAAAGTAGGCGATGTCGTAGCCCGTGACGGCGATCCGGCGCAAGGGCCAGGAAAGGGTCAGGGAGCGGGCGATCAGCCAGGTGTAGACTACTATGAGGCTGAAATCAGCGTAGAAGAATTGCAGGAGATGCTTTTCGCCGAGCTGGAGCTGCCGAACCTTCAACAAAAAGACGAGGAACAAATCGTCGTGGAAGAGACTCGGTTCAATGATGTCAGGAAAAAGGGCTTGATGGGTAACATTGATAAAAAACGTACGCTGATTGCGGCCATTCGCCGAAATGCGCTGGCAGGCTACAGTGATATGGAGCTGGGGATCACCGATGATGATCTGCGCTTCAAGACGTGGGAAGAGATCATCAAGCCTCATTCCAATGCTGTCATTATTGCGATGATGGATACGTCGGGTAGTATGGGCGTGTTTGAAAAGTATATCGCCCGCAGCTTTTTCTTCTGGATGGTACGGTTTCTACGCACCAAGTATGAAAAGGTTGAGATCGTCTTCATTGCGCATCATACGGATGCCAAGGAAGTGACAGAGGACACCTTTTTCTCGAAAGGGGAGAGCGGGGGGACGATCTGCTCCTCTGCTTACAAAAAAGCGTTGGAGATCATCGATAGCCGCTACCCGACATCGCAATACAACATTTATCCGTTCCATTTTTCCGATGGCGACAACCTCACATCAGACAATGAGCGCTGCGTAAAGCTGGTAAAAGAGCTCATAGAGAGATGCAACATGTTCGGCTATGGCGAAGTGAATCAGTATAATAGGCACAGCACCCTCATGTCAGCGTATCGCCACATCAAGGAGCCGAAATTCATGCATTGTGTCATTCGGGAAAAGGGCGAGGTATACAAGGCATTGCGTACTTTCTTTGGCAAGAAAGAAGCTGTGAGGTAGTCCATAGAAGCAACCGGGCGAGAAATCGTCCGGTTGACTTGTATTTGTTTGCATGAGTCGGATGAACAAAATGTGAGGGGTGTTACTATGTATCCACAAAAGCATCGGATGCGCAACACAGGAGCCTTCACTTTCTTGGCATACTTTACATTGGGTGCAGGTGTACTGCTATTTTCCATCGGTTTATACAATGCGACGGGTCTTCAGCTGCACGAAAAGGGGTATTATATCGCATGCATGCTTCTGGTGGCAGTTGGATCGATTTTGACGCAAAAAGTAGTAAGAGATAATGCAGAGGATCGAGCGATTATTGAGGAGCAGGAAAGAGAATTTAACTTGAAGGTATCGAAAGTGGAGAAAGAAACGCCGAAATAGCCCTTATCACGATAATCCTATAGAATAATCAGTAGCGTGGAGAGCTAATGAGATAATCGCAAAATAAAACCGTCAGAGTCATGCCCTGACGGTTTTTCGAATGAGCTCGATAAACTCCTCTGCTTTCTCGATATGTGGAGCGTGCCCCACATTTTCCATAACAATCTCCTGATAGGAACCACCAGCGCGCTGATATTGTTCAAGCACGTTACGAATTTGGGAGACCATCGGTTGAGGGGGATATTCGTCTTCCCCCGGCCAGCCGGGGACATAGCCAAGTTTGCCCAGCGTACCGAAATCAGCAAGCGACTGATCCGAGACAATGGCATCATCCACACCTCGAATCCATAAAATCGGACACTTCGGCTCGATCTGGACAATACCGGACAAATTTACGTATTTGGGAGAAATCGCATTCGTAATCCCTGTCGTTCCAGGAGCAACGCCGGGCCAATCGTTCACGTATTCAAAGGTACCGGGGTAAAAGTCCTCTCCTATTCTCGTAGAGAGTATGGCGCGCACATAACGGTCTTCCTGCTCTGGGCCAACTTGGAATGGGGGCTTGAAATAAAGCTGATTCATGACATTGCGAGGACTGGAGGGAGATTCATTGCCCATATCCTTGGCTGCAATCCTTTTGACCAGCTCGGAGTTGACGGCTCCCCCACCTGAGCCCGAGAAGCTGCTGTAGCACGGGTTGCCAGCTATATCCTTGGTTCCACCAAAGCCGTAAGGGGACATAGGGGCGATGAGAATCAGAGAGCGGACTTCCTGCGGGTGATCGATGGCAAACTGCATCGCGATCCCGCCACCCAACGACCAGCCGGCAAGATGGACAGGTGTTGGCAAGTCCAATGCCCGAATAAACGAATGAAGGTCATCTGACCAGTCTCGCAAACCGCGTGTCGCATCAATGGGTAATGCTTCACTTGCTCCATAGCCTCGCATATCAGGTGCATATACACGGTACTGGTCACATAGAACCGCAATGGTATCATCCCAGAACAAGTTGGCTGACGCATTGCCGTGAATGAGGAGAAGCGGATCTCCTTCCGGTACGCCTGCTGTCAGGTAGGAAACGAGCAATCGATCGGTCTGAATCGTTTTGGTTTCGATTCGTGCATCCATCAATGATGTGCCTCCTTTCAAGTGAATGATATCAGAATATTCTTATTATATGCTCATTCAGTTACAAAATGAAAATAGAAAACAACCGCCATTGAAAAGGCGGTTGCAGGAAGGCTACATATGGAGACCACGCATTTGCTGTTCGATTTTCTCAAAGCCGCCAGAAACCTTAACGACTTCGTCTTTTTGCTCAGAAACGAGAACAAGCACTTCTTCCAGGCTCTCTTTGTTCTTGTCGGTAATGTCGGCGTTGACTTCTACTTTTGCGCCGACTTCCTGAATCATGCTGTGAACATGGACGATGAACTCTTGCAGGTTCTTCGTTTTATCTGCGAAGTTTTGCATGTAGTTGTCTACATTGGTGAACATTTCTTGTACTTCGAGGATGCCCTCGCTATTTTTCTCAAAAGACGTCTGTGACTCGGAAATCATATCCGATACGAGCTTCATTTTTTCACGAATGGTCATGAGCAAGCTCGAGATCGACTCGGAGGATAGCTTGGAGGATTCAGCGAGCTTGCGTACTTCATCTGCTACGACAGCAAATCCTCGGCCGTGTTCACCTGCCCGAGACGCTTCAATCGTGGCATTGAGTGCCAACAGGTTGGTTTGTGCAGAAATATCGGAAATGGTTTGAATGATTTTCCCAATCGATTCGGTTTCTTTATTGAGCTCTTGAATCAGCTGGTTCGTGCCTTGGATGTCCGTGATGAATCGTTCAAAGTCATTGCCGATGTTGCCAATGCGTTTTCCACTCTCGCTAGTGGCTTCTTTGGTCGATTCTACGTACTCATGCATTTCTGTAACAGAGCGGGTCATGTCCTCAACTTGCAGATTCGTCGAGCTCATTTCCCGACGCAGCTCGTCTGTATTGCTGGTCTGGACCGTAAAGGACTCCATAATGTCTTGCAGGGAAGCGACGGTTTCGACAGCGCGAACATTTACACCATCTGTTACCTTGTTCAAATTCTCTTGATAGTCTTGCATAGAGGTGAGAGATTCATTGATCTGATCGAGAACACGTTGCAACGATTCCTTCGAGGCAATCGCTTCTTGCTTTTGTTGCTCACTTTCCTCTTGCAGCTTGTTATTGAATACAGCATGCATCATGCTCGTGATAGAGACGAAGCAGAAGGTGAGCAGGAAGTACATCAGGTCAAGATTGCTTGTGGAATGGAAAATCAATTCTCTCTGTGTCAGGAAGTAGTAAGAGACAATGCCTAATGTCGATGCAATGGTCAAAATATTGATGAGTCGGTCTTGATAAATCCCCATGACTGCTACAAAGAACATAATGGTCATGATATTGATCATATGCGGATCCAGTCCAACAATGATGAACATGAAGATTCCGATTACAGCGAAGTTGAAAAACTTCATGAAAGGAGCTGCTTTTTCACGGAAGCGCGGGCGATTGGATATGTAAGTAAAAGGTGCCAGCACGCCATACAAAATACCCAGTATTGTGAAAACGAATGTGTACGAAACGCCTAGAAAGAGGTTTAAGACCTGAACAACCGTAATAATACTTGCGAATACGATTACGACCCAATTGTTTCTTCTTCTCAATAAATCAACGTTATCAATGTTATCCATGTTACCCACCTACCTCGACTTTTACTTGGTTGGATGACGACGAATTGTACCAGGAATATTTCGGATCGTGCTTATTGTCATAGACATCTTTTAGATGAAAGAGGGTCGGAATGGCATTGGCCCCTTTGTAAAAGACAATATCTTTGGTCTGAGTCGCCTTTACTTGATACTTCGTGTTAATAAATTTAAAAAAAGTTGGATCTGCTACCCCGATTGCGTGGGTATAGCCATGCTTTTCAGCGTAATCTATCATCAAGCAAATTCCTTTTTGCCCTAGTTGTCCACGGTATTTTGGCAAAACAGCGAGACTGTCTACCTCCATTACTTTCATATCTTCTGTAACAACATCCTGAAATAGTGATTTCATATAAGCACTTGATTTGGAAAAGGGCGTCATTTCAAATGTTCCACCTGCTTCACCATCATCGGCAAGTAGGAGGAATTGTGCGGAGCCTTCTTTCGCGTACTCCATCTCGAAGCCCATGCTTGTCCATACTGTTTCTTTGATTTCATGAAATTTAGCTAACTCTTGTACGGTTTCTACTTGTTTGTACATAACTTCTCCACTCCATCGTTTTCTGATTACCGTGTTGTGTATGTTTGACGTCCCAAAAGTTATGTTTTTCCATTCTGTTGCAAAAATGAAAGTGCTTTCATCCCCCTTTCAAAAAACGAAACACAAAAAAAGGCCGTTCCATCGAAATGGAACAACCGAAGCTACCAACATCAAAAAAATTGTTCCAAGATGATGGCAACCCGGCTATCATGGTCAAAGACTGTAGACCCGTGGTTTTGCGTCGCCACCTTTCGATGACTTTGCCTTTTGCATTTATTAGCATAATTTGTAAAACTGTGTCGAATTTTGCTAGACATAATCATGCAAAATATAAGCCAAAAGATATACTTTGTCAAGTTTTGGTAGGGTAAAGAAACTAATTGTTCATAAATCATAGACGAACAAAAAACCAGTTGTGATATCAACTGGTCCTTCATTCATAGGCGTTAGGTTAGGGTACGCAGAATGTCTAAAACTTGGGTAGGCTCCGTTCGCGCTTTGTAATCTGGATCTAAGCATGCTAATCGGATTACGCCCTGGTTGTCGAGGATATAAGTAGCAGGAATGGGGAGCGTCCAAGAATCGTCACGATTAAAATGCTTGAGATCAATATCCAATGATCGATAGGTATCCTGTAAATAATCGGGCAGTCTGAAACTGAGTTTATATTTTTCTGCTACCAGATTATTGGTATCGCATAACACGGGAAAGCTCAATCCGTTTTTCTCTTGCATAGTCAGAGAGTGTGCAGGAGATTGTGGACTAATGGCAAACAATTGGGCACCCAGAGAGGTAATCGTATCGATCTGTTTTTGGTATGCTTGCAGCTCCAAATTGCAGTAGGGGCACCAGGATCCACGGAAAAATGTGAGGACGATGGGACCTTTTACGATTTCTTCCGACAAGGTAATGGTCTTGCCAGTGTGGTCGTTCAACATGAAATCAGGCGCAATCGAACCAATCGGCAAGCCCTTTGCGTGTCCAGAGGTCCGCAGCTCCTCGATTGATCTTGTAAATGCATCTGTTACTTCACGAGTGAGGAAGCCAGCTATTTGAATGGTTGTAAAATCTAGCTCTTCGCGCAGGCTCTGAAAATGTGGTTTATCCATATGTCGTCTCCTCTTTTTCGAAAGAATAGTAGAAGTCATAGCTTCACGATATCTTTCTTTTGGAGGGAAAGATGTAAACTGGATTACATCTTCTTTAAAATGTTATCCCGATGAATGGAAATGGTTTTAAAACCTGTTTGAATCAGTTCTTCTCTTGCTAAAGCACGTAATGCTACCGTCACAGCTTCCCGGGATGCCCCGACATGGGCGAGCTCTTGATGGGAAAGAGGTAAGTCAATTTTTTGAAATGCAGAACTGCAAGGAGTACCAAATTGGTCGGCAAGCCTTACTAACGTGGAAATAATGCGATCTTGTAAAGGGAGAAGGGCAAGATTTTCGGCTGCTTGGCTGATCGAAACCATTCTATCGCTAATGATCTTCATGATCTTCATCATTAGTTGTGGATGTTCAATTATGTAGCTCTCAAATTTTGCTTTGCTCATTTTACAAATGAGGCAGGCTTCGATGGTTTCTATATACATCTCCCGTGTACCTAATGACAGGAGATCCAGTTCTCCAAACACATTGCCATCTCCGAGGATATCGAATGTGAACTGCCGACCATCCCGGTTTACTTTGTATAAACGTACTTTCCCCTGTTTGATGAAGTAGAAGCCCTCTGAAAAAGTTTCTGGTGTTTGAATACACGTATTTTGGGGGAAAGAGGTTAAGGAGGTTAATTGATCGATTAAGCGCAAACTTTCCTCGGATAATGAATTCAACAAATAAAATTGGGATAAATATGTGATTCGGTTCATCATTTCTGTTCGGTTTGGGTCTTCATGATTGTTCTTTTCGCTTTGGTAACAATTCTTTTCGTTTCTTTTGTATCCGAGATTCTTAGCCACTCGTCACAAAGCTGCGTCACCCAGTCTGGTTGTGATTTACTGGCATCGTTCAACCAATTCCCTACAGAATCTTGAACATATTTAGTGGCATCTGACTTCACTGGCGTGAGTAAAGGCAGGCAGCGAGCAGGCTCATTTCTCAATGCGTCTATATGCTTACACCAGACCCCTCGTGGGCGTGTGGCTTCTACCGCAAATCGCCGAATATTTTCATCGGTATCAAGTACCCATTCGCTCAGGAGTTGAATGGAATGGTCCAGATCATGCACGAGAGAATCTCGAATCGCCATCCATGCGAGCTCTCTCACTCCAAAATGTTGATCAGCCGCGAATTTTCTTATTTGCCTTAGTTTTTCTTCGAGAGATAAGCTGTTATCCAGGCCGATGATATAGGTACTCCAGCAACGGACACTGTCTGACTTGTGGTTGGCTAACGATAGGAAAACGGGAGACATAGCTGTGGGTTCACCCGATTTGTGTAAGATCGCAAGTAGTTCTTGTCCAATCAGACGGATCGCTTTCATTCCGCTTCGAGATCCCGTTTCTTCTAATTGATCAACAAGTGGGGAGACATGCGCACCCAGTTGAACATGAGGCAGAACGCTTTGTAACAGATGAATATGATCAACAGCCTGCCATTCAGTCAAATTGACGCTTTCTAATTCTCCAGCATGAAGGAGTGCTAATACATTTTCAGGGATGAGCGAGGTTCTACTTGCTCCTTTTCTCGTGTGTACCGAATCCGGCATTTTCAACAAACCCCTTTTCACAGAGATGGTAGACATTCAAAACGGAAATAGGCTGCAACAAAAGTATACATAAAAATCACCCGTAACAAAAATTTTCCAACCATCCGATAACTAGAAGGAATAGGAGGGGATATTATGAAGGAAGCAAAAGTGATTCAATTCTACTTTTCCGGAGGCGGTGAAACGATTAGCATCGAATCCACGGAACCGGAAGAGATCATTCAAATGGTCGCTAATCAAAACGACGGATGGCTCCAGTATGATGATGTTGTCATCAACGTGAGAAATGTTTCATATATCAAAGTGTGCAATCAGGCGTAAGGATAGGGAGCGGATTATATAGCTCCAACACGAAAAAGCTCTCCATTGAATGCGGAGGGCTTTTTCGTGTTGGAGGTAGCCGGGCATTTCCCCAATTATTTGGCGTATATTTCTAAGGTGCTTTTGTTTACTAAAGTATCGACTATTCCTTGCTAATGTGCTATCATGATACCTTGTTAACGTATTACCACTTTATCAGAGTAAAATATAGAGTAGGGAAACGAGGGGGATCATCACCATGAAGAAAATAGCATGGATGTCATTGTTGTTGGGTGCGGTGGTTTCGTTGGTAGTGGGCTGTTCCAGCGCAAAAACTGGCGCTGACGCGAATAAGCTGATTATCGGAATTGATGATAAGTTTGCACCAATGGGTTTCCGGGATGAGAAAAATGAGCTAGTCGGTTTTGATATTGATTATGCACGTGCAGCTGGCGAAAAAATGGGAAAACAAGTTGAGTTTCAAACAATCGACTGGAGTGCAAAAGAGTCTGAACTAAACAGTGGTCGTATTGACTTGATCTGGAATGGATATACGATTACAGATGAGAGAAAAGGGAAGGTTCTCTTTACCAAGCCTTATCTGAAAAACGCACAAGTAGTGGTCACGAAGGCAAATAGCAACTTGACCAAGCTGTCAGACTTGGCCGGTAAAGCAATTGGTTTACAAAAGCTGTCTTCCGCAGCTGACGCGATTAATGCGAGTGAGATCAAAAATCAGGTCCAATCGATTACCGAGTTCCCTGATAACGTACTGGCACTGAGTGATTTGAAGATCGGTCGCGTAGAAGCAGTCATCATCGACCAGATTGTGGCCGATTACTATATGGCAAAAGAGCCGGGAGCATTTAAGCAGTTAGAAGAATCGCTGTCGCCTGAGGAATATGGAATTGGCGTCAAAAAAGGCAACGAGGCATTGCAAAATGAGCTGCAAAAAGCACTGGATGCAATGAATCAGGATGGTACAGCTGCAAAAATATCGGAAAAATGGTTCGGCGAAAATCGTGTATTGAAATAAGCAGAACAGCGATGGCTTCGCCGCATGATTGGCGAAGCCACGCTTTTATTTTCAGGATTAGGAGCATACCCAGATGAGCGTAGACTACATTCTCTCCATTACGAAGCCCATGCTAGAAGGAGCGCAGATGACGGTGCTGTTGTTTCTCATCGCCATTCTGCTTTCCATTCCATTAGGTTTTCTGATCACCTTACTGGCAAAGAGCAGTAATAAGGCGCTGGCCTGGCTCGCGCATACGTATGTGTATGTGATGCGTGGGACGCCTCTCTTATTGCAGCTGTTGTTTATTTGCTTCGGGCTGCCTCTCTTGCCCGTAGTGGGAGATTATTTGGTGATGGATCGGTTCGTCGCTGCATGTGTCGGTTTCGTGCTGAATTACGCAGCATATTTCGCGGAGATTTTCCGTGGAGGACTGCTGTCGATCGACAAAGGACAGTACGAAGCGGCGCAGGTACTCGGCTTTAGCAAATGGCAGACAACCAACAAGATTATTTTGCCGCAAATGTTTCGCGTGGCTTTACCTGCCGTCGCAAATGAATCAATTACCCTTGTAAAAGACACAGCGTTGCTCTATGCAGTTGCCGTCCCAGAATTGCTTCACTTTGCACAAACGGCTGTGAATCGTGACTTTACCATCGTTCCGTTTTTTATTGCCGGAATCATTTATTTGTTAATGACGCTATTGTTAACGTTGTTCTTTAAGTGGCTGGAAAAAAGGTTCAAATTCGAATAAAGGGCTGGCGCAATATGGATATCATTCAAGTATCGAATCTAAAGAAATCGTTTGGCAATCAGGAAGTTTTGCGAGATGTCTCGTTTTCGGTGAAAAAGAACGAAGTCGTGGCAGTAATCGGGCCTTCTGGCTCCGGTAAAAGCACGATGCTGCGCAGCTTGGTCAACCTCGAGCAGGTGAATGGTGGTAGCATTCGTGTGCAGGATGATTATTTGGTGAAGGACGGCGTCTATGCCGGTAACCAGGAAATCAAGCAGATCACGTCGAGAATGGGCATGGTCTTCCAGCATTTTAATTTGTTCCCTCATCTAACGGTGAAGGAAAATCTGGAGATCGCACCACGTGTAGTCAAAGGTGAGGCGTCTTCAGACATCCAGAAAATGAGTGCAGAGCTCTTGGAAAAGGTCGGTCTGTCTGATAAGGCAGACGCGTATCCAGCGAAGCTCTCAGGCGGACAGAAGCAGCGTGTAGCGATCGCCAGAGCACTGATGATGAACCCGCAAATCTTGTTGTTTGACGAGCCTACGTCTGCACTCGATCCCGAACTGACGGGTGAGGTCCTGCAAGTCATCAAGCAGCTTGCCCAGGAGCATATGACGATGATGGTAGTGACGCATGAGATGGGATTCGCACGCGAGGTGGCGAACCAAATCATGTTTATGGACAAAGGGGAATTCGTAGAGTCGGGGACACCGGAGCAATTGTTTACAAACGCTAAATTTGAGCGGACTAAATCTTTTTTGCATCGCGCGTTAAAATAGAGAAGATTAACAACAAATGCCCTCAGTGTCGAGAAGACAGACTGAGGGCATTTTGTATAGACAGGCTACATCACCTGATAGTTCAAGTACCGTTGGCTGATGAACGAATGAAAATGATCGCTGAACGAGTCAGCATTTAAAAACGCATTGTAAGCGTAAGGAGTGACCCGACAGTAAACGAGCTCGCGTCCATCGTGAAAACGGATGTAGAGGTGGCTTGTGGCCAGATCGTAGCGTGCAGCTTTGATCAATTTCGAATCCAGTTCCTTGTAGGTAATTTCTTGAGGTTGATTCTGACGTGGCAGAAATTGGCGGAAAAAAGATCTCAATGTACGTGAAAACTCCTTTATCTAAAAATCGGCTTATCTATTTCTACGAGTCTTCATTTTACGCAAAAATTTGGATTCGGAATACAAAAATAGCACACCGATTGCAAAATAGGCTAAGAGAACCGTATTCAGAACAATCATTGGAAAGTGGGCAAGCATGTAAGTGCCTCCTGTTAGAGAGAATGAAGTCACGAATGAAAAGTAACCTGCTCCAAAAAAGTAAAAATCTTCTTTTTGCTTCGTTCTATGGGCCTATCATCTGGTTGAGTGTAGAAAGGAATGATCATCCGAAAGTATGTAGACTCATGAAAAACGTTGTCGAATATAGTCTATATTACCTATTTTATTATTGTCAATAATTACATAGCACCAAAAGTGTAATTCGAAATTTCCTTGATAAACTACCTTGTATCACGAGGTATAGTGTGATAATCTCTAGGCATATCACGGGGAGGAGATGCTTTTGTGAACAAGGAGTTGTTGAAAGGAAGCATTGATCTATTGCTTCTCTCGCTGATCGCACAGAAAGATCAGTACGGCTATGAGTTGGCCAAGAAGATTCGCGATAAAAGCGATGAGCTGTATGAAATCGGTGAAGGCACATTATATCCTGCTCTAAAGAGACTGGAGACGCAAAAGGCAGTGGAGTCTTACTGGGGGGAAGCCAACGAAGGCGGACGCCGCAAATATTATCGGATTACCAAGACGGGCCAAGGGCTTCTGCAAGACAAGATGAAGGATTGGCAGAGCTTGAGTAGACTCATTTTGCTTTGCAATGAGGGAAGTGAGTAAACGAATGAAGCTCGAACAATATGCAGACCAGGTTGTCAGTCGCTTGCCATGCTCGAAATGGGAAAAGCAGGATGTCAAAGATGAGCTGATGGATCATTTGAACAGCATGAAAAGTGAGCTGGTCGAAGAAGGCTATGAAGAACAGGAAGCCGTTTTACTGACCATTCAACGATTTGGTTCGACGAAAGCAATCAGTCGGCAACTGTCTGAGTCCATGCCGCTCATTGATAAATACATCCGCAAATGGGTCATGACCTTGTTTTTCTTGTATGTAGCTATCTCTAGTTATCTCTTGTTATTGTCACCGGATCGCTTCCGACGCAGAGCTTTTACCGTGGAATGGAAGCAAAGGATGCTGGAATACGGCGTCCCGCAATATACGCATCTGTTCCAAAATACGAAACCATTTCATACCTTGGTGGATTACGTTTTTCATTATGACAATTACAACTTTGGCACTGTCATGTATAACCTGATTGGCAATGTCATGTTGTTTGTTCCGCTCGGGTTGTTGCTGCCGTTGATATTTATGTCCTTTCAAAGCGTGCATCGCGTGTTTTTTCTCACGCTTTCGGCTAGTCTCATCATCGAAACCTTGCAGCTATTGTTTTCGTTAGGCAGCTTTGATGTTGATGATCTGCTGCTAAACGTACTCGGCGGTCTAATTGGCTATGGGATGTTTCGAGTAGGGGAGGCGCTGATCAGCAAGAGACGGAGAAATAACAAATTTGATGACGATCTGTCTGCCTCCTCTTTTTAGCAGGACAAAAGTTGTAAAAGCTTTTTGAGTGACCGGGGTCGCACAATTGTAAGGCGGCCTTGGCAAAGGCTTTAGCTATTTTTTTTGCATGTATACATCGTAATGCGATATACATAGTGAATCGATTTAAGGGGGTTTTTATGAAACGATCACCGATTTTCCTCATAGTATTTGTGTTCCTGCTCCAAGTTGTAGTTGGCTGTGAGAGCAACAAGGCTACCGAACAGGTGCAGTCGAAGCAGCACTCAGATTTTACTTTTGATGTGAATCCGGAGACCTTCGAAGTATTCGTCGAGAGAGGCGGAGTGAAGGAAAGTGCTTCGGAGCCGATGCCTGCGCGCAAGGTAACGAATGTACAAAAAGGTGAACAAGAGATTGCTTGGAGCTACCCAGACGACCAGCTGGATGTCTCGATCAAAAAGAAAGAGGATCATTTGCAATTCACCCTGACTTCCACAGGAGCAGAGAGCTTTTCCTGGCCGACAGTTAAAGGAGCAAGCTACATGGTGCCCTTGGGAGAAGGGAAATGGATTCCTGCGAATGACAACAAGTGGCAGTCCTTTTTAAAAGAAGAGAGTCTTAGCTTTGCTGAGTCTTTTTCCATGCGCTTTTTTGCTGTGAACAAGAGCAAGTATACGCTGATGTACGTCGTGGACAATTTGTTTAACAACACCGTCGATTTTGTCGCTGATCCGACGATTGCGTTTACGTTCTCGCACGAGTTCCCGACAATTAATCCGGACAAGACCTACGGGTTCCGCTTGTATGTCACAGACAACGATCCGGTTAGCGTAGCAGGTGTTTACAAGCAATATGTCAAGGAACAGGGAGAATTGCTGACCCTGGCTGAAAAAGCAAAAGCCAATCCGAATATCGAAAAGCTTTACGGCGCTCCTCATTTTTACTTGTGGAACAAGAGCTTCTTATCGGTCAACGACGTGAAATGGAATGCACTGAAAACGAAACTGAACGCGAGCTTCATCGGGGCACTTGAGGAAATCTTGGCTTCCAATGAAGTGGACGGAAAAGAGAGCATCCAGCAATTCCGCGAGATTCAGAAGCAGGATTACGTCGCGGATTATCAAAAGAAAGCACTCCTTAGCGGGTTGAATTATGCTTTGCGTTCCCGTGAGTTTTACACTCCGCAGCGATTTCCACATGTCGATGAAGAGGTAAAAAGATCGTTTGGAAAAGGGATCGACACGTTGACAGAATCACAGCTGTACGACATGAACAAAAAGGTGCTGAAAAGTGTGCTCCAAGATGTCGTTCCACCTGTGGAACAGTGGGGGAATGCCGACTCCACTGATCTCTTGAAAGAAATGAAAGCGGCGGGGATTGATCGGGCATGGATCGGTTTTCCTGATTGGACAGCAGCCTACATGAAGCCAGCGTTCATTCAAAAGGCGAACGAGACAGGCTATTTGATCGCCAGCTACGATTCCTACCATTCGATTCATCAGGAGGAAAATCCCGATTGGAACACGGCTATTTTCAAGGATAAGAGCTTGTACGAGAACGCAACGATTTCAAAGAAAAATGGAGAGAAGAAAGCTGGTTTTCTCCAACAGGGGAGATTGCTGAATCCGACTCTATCACTGCCGAGTGTCAAACAGCGCATGGATGAAATCATGAGTAACGATGTTGCCTTTAATTCGTGGTTTATTGATGTGGATGCAGCAGGAGATTTCAACGATGATTATTCGCCACAGCACACGACGACTGAGGCCGAGGATATGAAGGCAAAGCTTGCGCGTATGGACTACATTCGCGATGAAAAGAAGTTGGTTATCGGATCTGAAACTGGAAATGATTTTGCCAGTCAGAGTATCGCCTTTGCGCATGGCATTGAGACGCCTGTCATCAAATGGGCCGATCCGGACATGCGAAAAAACAAGCAAAGCCCGTATTATGTAGGAGGCTACTGGTCCCCGGCGGGAGAGGTCCCAGAACGATACGCCAAACAGGTTCCGATCAAGGAAGAGTATCGTCATGTATACATTGATCCTGCCTATTCTTTGCCACTGTACAAGCTCGTGTACAACAATGCAGTGATCACGAGCCACCACTGGGAGTGGGGCAGTCTGAAGATAAAGGATGAAGTCGGCACCCGTATGCTCAAGGAGCTCCTTTACAATGTTCCGCCGCTCTATCATTTAGATAAAAAAATGTGGGATGCAAACCAACCATTAATCACGAACTATTTGAAGGTATGGTCTCCTTTCCATAAAAAAGCGGTGCAGCAAGAAATGACTGATTATCGTGTCTTAACCGAGGACAGGCTCGTGCAGAAGTCGGTTTATGGGGAGGGTCTGCAAGTGATCGCCAACTTCTCTGAGCAAGATTTCACGTACGAGGGGCAAGTCGTGAAGGCTAGATCAGCTCTGATTATGAACGGGAACGATAAACAAAACTTCTTTGCTCCAGCGCAGTAAGAACGATTTGAAAAAGGCTGTCCGCGAAAATGAAGCGGCAGCCTTTTTTATGCTAAGGAGTGGGTGGGTATTTCTTGCTTTTCAAATCGTATTGGAGTCGATTAATGAAGTTCATGGAAATACGAGAATAATGCCGTTCCTCCGAGCGTACCCACCCATAATAGACGGGTTGTTGATAAGGAATATCCAAATCAAGCGTAATTGAATCGGAGTCTTGCAAATGAGGCTCATGAACAAAAGAGTAGTCCAATCCGATCGTTACCGCGAGATTTTGCCGGATTGCATTGCGGAGTGCTTCTGTGTTGTTCGACGTAAACAAAATGTCGACGGGACCGTAAGTCGCGGCAAAATCCTCTACGAACCATTTGACGTAGTCGTCGTTGTATTGGACGAAGGATTGCTTGCGAAGCTCTTCAGGTGTGACGGAATCCTGGTAGGCAAGTGGCGAGTTTTTGCCTACACCAACGACCATTTTTCCCTCTAGCAACTGCTCGAACACCAAGCCGAGGCCTTCGCTCTTTTTGAGCAGGTTCTCATGAATAATGACCAGACCAATGTCCAGCTTGTCCTGGAGAATGTCCTCTAATATTTCCTGTGTGCCTTTTTCGGCAATTTCGGTACGGATGTAAGGATAATCTTTTTTAAAGCTCGCGACGGCATCGACCAGAAGATTCATGGGACCGGGAATGGTCGCCAGTCTCAGCTCTCCACTCAACGTGTTCGTATAGTTATGTGCTTCCTCCCAAATCTCCTGGATCTTTCCCAATGCTTCAAACGCTTTTTTGATGATGATGCGCCCTTCAGAGGTCGGTACAGCTCCGAGACGCGAACGTGAAAAAAGAGTAACGCCCAGCTCTGCTTCCAAACTGGAGAGCGACTGGCTGATGGCGGAGAGGGTGATATGCTTGTTCTGAGCGGCTTTGGTCAAGGAGCCTGCCTTCGCTATTTCTACGATATATTCCAGTTGTTCCAGATGCATTTGATAAGATCACATCCTTTAGTTGTACTTAAGGAAGGGTAAGTATGTTTACATTTTTTTAAATATAAAAGAGTCCTATAATGAAGGCAAGGCAAGAGATCAGTTACAAGAGACATAATAGATGGAGGCGTTTACCATGGCGAGACTCGAAGGGAAAGTAGCGATCGTAACAGGTGGAGCAAGTGGAATCGGTGAAACGACCGTCCGTCTCTTCGCAAAAGAAGGGGCGAAAGTCGTGATTGCTGACTTCTCCCCACGTGGAAATGAATTGGCGGAAGAGCTGAATCAAGCGGGCTTCGATGCGTTGTTCGTGAAAACGGACGTAACGAAAGAAGATGAAGTAAAAAATATGGTGAGCGCCACTGTAGTAAAGTATGGAAAGGTAGACATTTTGTTTGCTAATGCGGGTATCGCGAAAGACGCACCTGGTCATTTGTTGAGCCTGGATGACTGGCAAAGAACGATTGATATCAATCTGACTGGCGTATTCTTGTGCGATAAATATGTCATCGAGCAAATGCTGGCGCAAGGGACTGGCGGCGCGATTGTCAACTGCGGCTCGATCCATAGCCATGCGGGAAAAGCAGATGTGACAGCATACTCTTCCGCCAAAGGTGGCGTGAAGCTCCTGACCCAGACACTGGGACTTACGTATGCCAAGCAAGGGATTCGCGTAAATGCGGTCTGCCCGGGCTACATTGATACACCACTCATTGCTGGGCGCAATGAGGCTTTGAATGAGCACTTGATTGGGTTACATCCGATGGGACGCTTGGGTAAACCGGAAGAAGTCGCTAAGGCCGTTCTGTTCCTTGCCAGCGACGATGCCTCCTTCGTCACAGGGACAAGCTTGCTGGTCGATGGCGGTTATACAGCGCAATAAGATGTTCATTCTCCTCGCGTAGATTTTTGTCTACTCGGGGAGATTTTTTTTGCTAAGACTCCATCGGACAAATGCCCTACACCATCGTCCAAGCGGGCGCAAAACCATTCGAATAGGATGGGAATGAGTGAGTACGCAACGGGGAGGGAGGAGTTTTGCCGACTTTTGTGGGCAAGGTGACCATTACCAATAATGTTGGAAATATCAACTTTGGCGATACGGCAAACAACTCTCCGAAAAGCGTAACCAAATCGTTTTCCGGTTCGGGTGGAAACAATAGCGGCAACGTAGTAAAGGTCATCAATGAAAATAGCCAAACGAATACATGGGTGGGTTCAGGAGCCGCTGGAATGAAGACAGTGAAGGAAAAGAAACGGGTCCGTCGCGCAGCCCGAAAGTGCAAAAAGAAAAAGTAGCCTTGAAAAAGGCGTGTGTGAAAGTGGACAAGCTCGGTAATAGCGTTTAGATTAAGACTATTGCGAATTTATGTGAATTGAGATAAAAAAGATAAAAGACGTCGCAGAAAGGAAGCAAACCAGATGACGAAAACAAATGAGGATTCCCTCTTATTTACCCGTGTGAACAAGGACACGCAGGCATTGCCGATTTCTATTGAGGATTGGGAGAAACAGGCGCGAGAGGTTTTGCCGGATGGGCCATTTGATTATGTTGCCGGGGGATCAGGGGCAGAGGAAACACTGGTAGAAAACCGGACAGCTTTTTCCCGTTGGGCAATCATTCCACGGATGATGCGGGATGTGACGAATCGAACGCTCGGTATTTCGATGTACAATCAAGCGTTGCGCACACCGATCTTTTTGGCACCTGTAGGCATGCAGACGATTTCACATCCCGATGGAGAGCTGGCGTCTGCCAAGGCGGCAGCAGCAGCTGGAGTGCCGTTCGTAGCCAGTACAGTTTCCGCCCACTCACTCGAGCAGATTGCTGAAGTGATGGGCGATGCCTATCGCTGGTTCCAGCTCTATTGGTCGAACGATCGAGAGGTTTCTGCGAGCATGGTCAGACGAGCGGAAAAGTCAGGCTATTCTGCTATTGTCCTCACGGTAGATACCGTCATGCTAGGGTGGAAGCGCAGAGACTTCCGCAACGGGTATTCGCCACTGCGCGAAGGAAGAGGACTGGCGAATTACTTGACAGACCCTGTATTTTGCTCGAGACTTCCTGAGGTAACGCCGGAGAATGCAGTGGAGGAAGTGTTGAAAAACATTTATCATCCAGCGCTGAATTGGAACGATATCGCCTTTTTGCGTGAGCATACCCGTCTGCCGATTTTGGTAAAAGGCATTTTGCATCCGGATGATGCGCGCCTTGCCCTAGAGCATGGTGTAGATGGAATCATCGTCTCCAATCACGGTGGGAGGCAGATGGATGGCGCTATTTCTACGCTGGATGCGTTGCCAGCGATTGCCGAGGTGGTAGCTGGCAAAATACCGGTCTTGCTCGACAGTGGCGTGCGTACAGGAGCAGATGTCGTTAAAGCGATTGCTTTAGGGGCGAATGCCATCCTGATTGGTCGCCCATTCTTGTATGGACTGGCTGTTGCCGGAGAGCAAGGCGTAGCGAGTGTGTTAGATACACTTATCCATGAATTTGACGTTGCGATGGCGTTGTCTGGCAGCAATTCTATCGCAGACCTTAATCGCAGCATTCTTGCACGATTGTAAGGGGAAGCAGCCCGTTCATACCCATTGTTGAAAGAAATGAGCCAGTCTACATGCACTGGTTCTTTTTTTTTATCAAAAAAGTTATTTCTACCACAGTTGTTCTCGTTGAACTTTCGGAAAAACATGGTAAAATGGAGCGATCTTGTATTCAGAACGTTACGATCCTTCTGTAAGGATCATTTTTTTTGACTGTATCCAAAGCAGGTGATGGAAATGAAAAACCAAATGATGTCTTTACTGACACCCCAAGATTGGGTAGGGCTACTACGCGAAAAAGATGGTGAGCTGAACATGGTTGTGAATGAGCTGGCAGATGTCAAATACGCTTTGGACCAATCCACGATCTTGGCAATTACGGACCATAAGGGGATTATTTTGCGGGCAAATGAGCAATTTTGCCGCATATCGAAATACGAACGAAGCGAATTGATTGGAAAAGACCATCGGATTCTTAATTCGGGTTACCATCCGAAGGGCTTTTTTAAAGAAATGTGGTCTTGTATTCGATCTGGTCAGGTCTGGCGGGGTGAAATTCGCAATCGCGCAAAGGATGACAGCTATTATTGGGTCGATACAACCATCGTGCCATTTAAGAACCAAGCGGGCGAAATCTATCAATACCTTTCCATTCGCAGTGATATCACAGATCGCAAGCAGATGGAAGACGAGCTCAAGCGGAGTGAAGAAAAGTATCGCATCATCGCAGAAAACACGTCGGATATCATCAGCATCATCAACCTGGATGGGGAGTTTCTCTATTTGTCTCCGTCTCACAAGCGTGTGTGGGAGCATACCGTTCCTGATGAGGAAATCCATAACCTGTTCGAGTGGATTGTGGAGGAAGACCGAGATATTTTTGCTTATGCGATTCAGCATGCCTTCTCTACGCGTAAGGAGTACATGGTAGAATGCCGAATTAATACCCAAAGAAACGATGTTATCTGGACGGAAAGCAAAATCAATCCGATTATGGATGAAGAAGGAAATGTAACCAAGCTGCTTCTCATTACCCGTGACGTCACAGACCGGAAACAGTCCGAAGAGACGATTCACCACTTGGCTTATCACGATGCGTTGACAGATCTGCCGAATCGACGAATGTATGTCCAACAGCTTAGCAAGGAAATGATGCAGGCCAAGCGTTTCCAATCGAGTCTGGCTGTGCTGTTTTTGGATTTGGATCGCTTCAAGGATGTGAACGATTCATTCGGTCATGATGTAGGGGATATGTTGCTGATCGAAGCATCCAAGCGTCTACAGGCATGTCTCAAGCCAGGAGATGTTGTGGCCAGGTTGGGTGGAGATGAATTTACGATTATGCAGAACCAACTGCTAGATCGCAACGAAGCCACTGCGTTGGCAGAGCAGATCATGTATCAGTTGCAGCGTCCGTTTGAATTGGATGGACATGTATTCAACGTGTCGTGCAGCATCGGCATCGCCTTGTACCCGCAGGATGGGGACAATCCCGAAGATTTGTTGAAAAGAGCCGATACAGCATTGTATACCGTGAAATCGCGCGGGAAGAATGGCTATGACTTTTTCGATCCGACGATGGAGGCGAAGTCGCTGGAGCGTATCCTGATGGAAAATGAAATGCGGAAAGCCATTGAACAAGAGCAGTTCCAAATTTACTACCAGCCCAAAATCGATATCGCGACAAGTGCGATGACAGGCATGGAGGCGCTCGTCAGATGGGTGCATCCAGAGCTGGGCATCATTCCGCCGAATCGCTTTATTCCAATCGCTGAAGAGACGGGGATGATCCTGGCGCTTGGGGAATGGATTTTGAAACAGGCGTGCAAGCAAAATAAAAACTGGCACGATCAAGGATATACGCTAAAGGTCTCTGTGAATTTGTCAGCGAGACAGATCTATCAAAAAGATCTGGTCGAGATGATCAAGGATATTCTTCAGGAAACAAAACTGTCTCCACATTGGCTGGAGCTCGAGATTACGGAGAGCATTTTTGTCAAAATGGAAGAGGCGACGGCAGTTCTGCAACAGATTCGGGACATCGGAATCCAAATTTCGATTGATGACTTTGGGACAGGCTATAGCTCGTTTAGTTATATTAAAAGCTTGCCAGTCGATACGATCAAAATTGACGCCTCGTTTATTCGCGACATTCACCACAACCAAGAGAGTCAGGCGATTGTAAAAGCGATTGTTACCATCGCACAAAGTCTCAATATGAATGTCATCGCTGAGGGAATTGAGCTCCATGATCAAGTAGCGGCTTTGAAGGAAAATGGCTGTGACCACGGTCAAGGCTATTTGTTCAGCAAACCGCTTCCGACAGATGATTTCGATCAGTTATTGCGTCAAGAGCTGCAATAATATGGCAGGAAGTAAAGCCGGGTGAGAACATCCGGCTGTTTCTTTTGTGTGGTACTATAGGAGGCGGACAAAAACATAAGTGCAAGTGTGCAGCTAGAAAGGGAGGCCCCTCGTGGGAAAGTTTTCGGGTAAGACTGTTGTCGCTATTGCAAGTTTGGTGTTGATGTGGGGATTAAGCTGGTCGATCTACAAAATGTCACTCGCCTATACGCCACCGATTTTATTCGCAGGAATGCGTTCACTGATTGGTGGACTTCTGCTTGCTTTATTCATTTTACCGAAATGGAAAAAGATCAACTGGCGTGAAAACTGGTTGCGTTATTGTATATCTGCCTTTCTGAATACATTGTGCTTTTACGGCATTCAGACGGTTGGACTCGTGTATTTGCCAGGTGGATTATTCTCTGTGTTGGTGTACTTCCAGCCAATCTTGATTGGACTCTTTGCCTGGTTGTGGCTGGGTGAAAGCATGACAGTGCTCAAAATCATTGGGCTGATCATGGGATTCCTCGGGATACTTGCGGTTAGTGCAGATGGACTGACTGGACAGGTTTCCATCGTGGGCGTCATTTTAGGCTTGTTGACGGCTCTGACATGGGCGATGGGCGTGATCTATGTGAAAAAAGTCAGTGCCAAGGTAGATTCGCTGTGGATGGTTGCCATGCAATGCATCATCGGTGGCGCGGCCTTAACTCTTTTGGGGACAGGCGTAGAAAGCTGGTCCGACATTGTCTGGAATGCTCCATATCTGATCGGTCTCAGTTATGGCGCTACATTTGGTGTGCCGATTGCTATTGTCATTTACTTTGGGCTTGTGAATGCAGGCGAAGCGAGCAAGGTGGCCGCCTTTACGTTTCTCGTGCCGCTCATCGCAGTCTTCACTGGTACCATTTTCATGGACGAGCCGGTAACGTATTCCCTCATCGCCGGTCTGGTATTGATCGTGTGCAGTATATGCTTAGTGAACTATCAGAAAAAAATGCGACAACCTGCAATTGCCAATCATCTCAATCGTTGATGGAGACGACAAAGAAAACAGCCGACACTTCACAGGTTCGGCTGTTTTTCTTATGGAGATTATACGGAGGGTTCTTTGTAGATTCCATTTTCATAAATGTACTGAAGGCACGCATCGGGCAACAGGAAGCTGGGATCGCCGCCCTTGCGGATTTCGTCCCGGATGTAGGTAGAGCTGATTCCCATGTTGATGCCCTTGCTCATAATGAGGAAATGCTCGTCATGATTGCGCAGCAGCGCGTCATCCGCAATCAGGTCAGCGGTCGGATAGCCTTCGCGCGACATCACGATGAAGTTGAAGCCTGCGACTAGCTTTTCAGCGTTGCCCCAGTTCGATAGTCCCTCTAACAAATCCGATCCCATGATGAAAAAGAGCTCGTCGTTCGGGTACTTCCTTTTCATGTGCATCATCGTATCGTACGTATAGGTTTCACCTGGCAAGGCATCCATTTCGACTGTTGAAATCTCGAAAAGAGGTTCGCCATCTTTGTTTGTTTTGTGTGTACTGCCAGCCAAAGCCAGTTTGAGCATGTGCAAGCGATGGGCGTCCTCTGTCTGCAATTTTTTATCATGACGCTTTGAAGAGCAGGGTACGAAAATGACTTTGTCCAGTCGTCTCCGGTGAGCGACGGTCGCAGCCGTGAACAAATGGCTGTACGTGATGGGGTCAAAGCTGCTGCCATAAATACCGATTCGCATAAAAATTGCCTCCTATCGTCATGAGCCAGTTACTTTTTTCGAACAGTCATGCCAAGCTGGTTTTGAAAATGACCGAGAGCCCATTTGTGACCTTCGGGAAGAAAGCTCGCTACTGCATCCTCGTGGATGACGACAGAAAAGCCGTTATAGAAGCCTTCAATCGCTGTATGCAGCACGCAAATGTCTGTGCAGACACCTACTAGATGAATCTCAGTGATACCTCTTGTGCGCAACAATAGCGCAAGGTCGGTGCCTTGAAAAGCACTGTAGCGCGTCTTATCCATCCAGTGAATCGTTTCTTCGAATTCCTCGTAAATCTCCTGAATGCTGCCATACAAATTCCGGCCAGCCGTACCGATAATATTGTGCGGAGGGTAGAGTCCAGTCTCAGGGTGGTACGGGTCCTGCTCGCGATGAGCGTCGACTGCCATGACGACAAAGTCGCCTTCTGCGAGGAAGTCGCGGATCAGCTCTCCAATGCGTCCTTCAATAGCCTGACCAGGTTCTCCACAAGTTAATGCACCATCTGTCGCAACAAAATCATTCGTATAGTCGATCACAATCAAAGCTTTCATAGAAAAAACCTCCTGAATGTGGACTTTTTCAGTAAATCATGGCAGTTGGCGTAAAGCCAGTAAAGCGATAGAGCTTGGCTGGCGAATTCGAAAACTCGGTCGAGTAGACGGGCTGTCCGTCAGCCGAGAAAACTGGCTCGAGAAGTCCTTGCCGTCTGGTTGTCGCAAGCAAGCGCCGCTCAAAATTGCCGCGATCTTTTGCCGAAAAGGATGGAACGACGGTCTCGATCACTTGCAGTAATTCACTCAAGGTAAACTCATCTGGCAAAAATGCTTTGGCGATAGTCGTTTGCAGCATCTGCTCACGAACGCGCTGTAAGGCGTCAGTCAAAATTTCACGATGATCAAAAGCGAGGTTGAGGGCAAAGGCTTCCTCAATGGGAAACAGCTGCGCGTCTGATGCATCGTCGTTTGCCTGTGCGTGCTTCAATAAGTCTTCATGAACGAGGGAGACATAGGCAACGCTTGGGATCCAACCACGAGGGTCTCTTCCCGGCTTGTAGTATGTCTTCAGCTGTTCGATGTGCACATCGCGGTCAATGTTCGTCTCTTCTTTTAACTCACGATAGGCGCATTCGTCCAGTGTCTCCGATTCATGGGAAAAACCGCCAGGCAAAGCCCATTGCTCTCCAAATGTATTGCTTTTTCGCTTGATCAAAAGAACGGCCAATTGCTTGAGTGGCAATGATTTGGTTTTCGTTTGGCGCGGGATGGAAAGGAGCGTAAAGAGGCAAATATCTGTAGGAAGTCCATCCGGCGAGCGGTACTTTTTGGTCCGAAAGTGGATGCGTTTGGCTCGAAGGGAAGACGTATTCACAAGATCATCCTTTCCGTTTGCTCGAATCTGTTCTTATACTTTCATGTTATGATATCGTTTTAACAATGTCAATATTACAATGTAAAATTCTGTGAAAAAAGACGTCTGTGAAGGTCAGACGTCTCCCAAAGCAGTACGCGCGAAAAGGACTGATTAAACAGCATCCAACGCGAGTCGCAGTGTAATCGTAATGTTTTCCTCTGTTTTGGCCACGATCGTATGAGGGCTAGTCAATCCGAAGTCACCAAACGTTACGACGGAAGTTCCCTCCAATTGCAGCTTGCCTTGGGAATAAATCGCGTCAGCATCAATTTTTACGTCTTTGGCAATTCCTCTTACGGTCAGGACGCCATTGATGGTGAACGAAGCCTTTTGTCCTTCTGTCCATGTGGATGGCCAGTTCTCAAAAGATTTCGCTTCAAAAGTAGCAGCTGGATGGATGGCTGTATCAAAGTAATCAGGAGATTTGATATGGGTGTCGCGTTTTTCATTACCGGAGTTTAGCTTATTCAAGTCAGCGGAAGCTGTTGCTTTCATTTGGTCGGGTGCAGAGAGGTTCACATCCCAACTGCCAGTAATGCCGTCCATTTCAAAGTTTACCGTTTCTTTCGACGTTGTTACGGAGAAATAGACTTTGGACTGGTCATTGATCGTCCATTTTTTATTCAGTTGATCTGCTGTCAAAGGCGTAGAGGAAGTGGTAGATGAGGCTACGGCTACCGCAGCTGCAGGCCGGATCTCCACATGGTTTCCCGCAAAATAGTCATAGAGCATGTAACCCCCGATACCAACCACGAGTGTGGCAACTGAGGCAGTCAGGATAACCGAATTCTTTTTCATTATTGAATAACCTCCATGTTTTTGAAGTGTTCAGACTTGAGTCGTATGTATTTGGCTTCGCAGGGATCATTATGATAGAGGAAGCTGAGTGGGTCTTGAAAGCTGGCTGAAAGTTTGTTGAACGTGCAAGGGTAAGAGAATGATCAACGTTTTCCATTGAATTTACATTTTTTGGTTCATTATTTTACAAAAAGCTTTCAGCTCGTACTCAGGGGATATTCAGCAAACATTCAGCTACGCCTATCCTGTTCAGGTAAAATAGAGGTGAGGTGAAAGAAATGAGCCTAAACAAAGGCATTAAAATATTGCTTGTCGATGATGAGCCGACCATCCTGCAATTTTTGGAGATGGGTCTTGAGAATGAAGGCTTCCAAGTATTGACGGCACAAGATGGGATGACTGCTGTGACCAAGGTGAAGGAGCATCAGCCGCATGTCGTTATTCTTGATGTGATGATGCCTGGCATGGATGGCTTCGAGGTATGCCGGATGCTGAAAAAGATACAGAATGTAGCGACGATTATGCTGACAGCCAGAGAAGACGTGGAGGATCGGGTAAAAGGGCTGACGCTCGGTGCCGATGATTATATGATCAAGCCGTTTAGCTTTGAAGAGTTGCTTGCCCGTATCCATGCGCGCATTCGTAATCATTACCCACACCTGCTCTCTAAGGTACACCTCGGCCCATTTCAAATCGATGACAGGCGAAAAGAAATTACCTACGAGGACACGCTACTGGAGCTATCGCCAACGGAATACTCTTTGCTGAAGTATTTGGTGACAAATCACGGCTTGGTGCTGAGTAAGCCAATGATTCTGGATAACGTGTGGGGCTATGATTTCGGTGGGGAGGAGAATATTGTCGAGGTGTACATTCGTTCCCTGCGTGATAAATTGAACGATCGTCAGCATCGGATTATTCGCACATTGCGCGGTGCGGGATATCGGGTTGATTTTGTATGAAGAAGAATCGAAACAATCAATGGGCCCCTTTTCTAGAACCGAACTCTTTGCGTTATCAACTGCTGTCTCGTTCGTTATTTATCTTATCCGGGTTGCTGCTTCTAATCGGCATGATTCAATACTTATTGATGGAGCAATTCTTGTATCGCAGCAAAGCGGAAAGCTTGTTAAATCTGGCAGTCACTCTTCCGTATCAGGTCTTGGAGGACACGGAAACGCTCCCAAAGAACGATCAGTATGTTAGTGCGTTGCTTTCCTTGCATACACCCGATATCAAGTATGCCTTTATTGACAACGACGCTAACGTGACGGAGCTGTTTGCGAATCCGAGCGAAGGGTATTCCCCGCGCTTTCCGGAGAGTCTATACCGCGAGATCTTGGCTAGTGGCGTATGTACTTTCAAATACAAAATTTTGGAGGGTAGTACTGGTACGGATTATTTGGTCGTACTGGCACCCATCCGTTCAACTGATCAGCTGCAAGGAATTGTACAGCTGAGCACCCCTGTCGGCTCGATGCGAGAAGTGCTGTTTCCACAGTTGATCATTTTCTTTTCTGCATCTGCACTCGCCTTGCTTATCGGTTTGTTAACCTATGTGCCTGTTCTCCGCCGTACGCTGAACCCACTTTCGCGTATTGAGGTTACAGTCGAGCGGATTAATGCAGGTAATTTGGATGAGCGACTGCCGATGGATCAAGGCCAAATGGAGATTGATCAATTATCGGCGGTCTTTAACGGAATGCTGGAACGCTTGGAAACCTCCTTTAAAACTGAGCAGGAAGCTGGGGAGCGAATGAGACGTTTTGTAGCGGACGCTTCGCACGAGTTGCGAACACCGCTGACATCCATCCTTGGTTTTTTGGAGGTGCTGTTGCGCGGTGCGGCGGCAAATCCCGAACATTTACAGAAAGCATTGAAAAGCATGCACGGCGAGACAGAGCGGCTAAACAAACTCGTCAACGATTTGCTGTACCTGGCTCGGATGGATCGGGAACCGGCTTTCCTTTTGCAAGAAGGGCAGTTGGACGCAGTCGTGCACAGTATGGAGTCGCAGCTTTTGGTGCTGGCCGGTGACCGAAACGTTCATTTCCGCGTAGAACCGAATGTTACGGTTGCTTTCGAATGCGACGGAATGAAGCAAGTTATTCTCAATCTGTTTCAAAATGCGGTGCAGCATACTGACCCTGTGAACGGTGAGATCGAGCTTACATTGAGCAAGATTGCCAATGGGATTGAACTGACGATCAGAGATAATGGAGCTGGAATCGCACTGGAGCATGTCCCGCATGTATTCGACCGTTTCTACCGGATTGAATCCTCACGGGCACGCAAAAGCGGAGGTGCTGGACTGGGGCTGTCGATCACCCAATCCATCGTAGAAAATCATCGTGGAAAAATTGACGTACAAAGCAGCTTGGGAACAGGGACGGTGTTTCGCGTCTGGTTGCCTAACGTTTGAAAGAGGTTCAGCAGACAGAAGTTGTTGGTTGACAATGAGAGAAACCGTCATTTATAATCTGAGACATTCAATAAAACAACCAACACAGCCGTGAAAAGGAAAGTAAAAAAGGGATTTTGACGTCCAGAGAGTTGCCTGTTAGCTGAGAGGGCAGCCGCGAACTCTTTTTGAAAGCCACCTTGGAGCTCTGCTTTTGAAAATGCCAAGTAGAAAGCAGCGGATGGCCCACGTTATGGGGCGCATGTCTACGTAGACAGCACGAGTTTGCCTTTTGTGAGAGAGGCAAAAAAGCTGAGTGGTACCGCGATACCTTCGCCTCAGCAACCGGATTCATGGAAATCATGAGTCTGGTTGCTGGGGCTTTTTGCTTTGTGACGTCGTTCAAAAAGTCGACTACTTGAACACGTACTTATGGAAAAAATAAAGAGAAAACTGGAGTGGTGGGGCATGGATCGCTTGAAGCAAAGAGAGCTGTTACACCTGTTGGAAGAAGACAGTCGAATGAGCGCTGAGCAAATCGGAAAAATGATCGGAGAGCCAACCGAGGTCGTTGAGCAGACGATTGCAGCATTGGAAGCCGAGAAGGTCATTGTCAAATATCCAGCGCTGGTCAACTGGGAGCGTGTGGACGATCATCCGTACGTGAACGCGATGATTGATGTGAAGGTGACGCCGAAGCGCGATGTCGGGTTTGATGAAGTGGCAGAGCGAATTTGCCGTTTCCCAGAAGTGAAGGCTGTTTACTTGATGTCTGGTGCAAGCTATGACTTGTCGATTATTTTGGAAGGCAAAACGATGAAAGAGGTAGCCACTTTTGTTTCGCAAAAGCTGTCCACTCTCGATTCAGTTGTCTCAACAGCTACACATTTTATTTTGAAACGCTACAAGCACGATGGCATTGAGCTGGAAGATCGTGACGAAGATCACAGAATGGTGGTTACGCCGTGAGTACACAAGTCAAAGTCAAAAACCGTTTATCCAGTACAGTTCAATCGTTGAAGCCATCAGGAATTCGCCGCTTTTTCGATTTGGCAGCATCTATGGAGGGAGTCATTTCCTTAGGTGTAGGGGAGCCTGATTTCGTCACTCCTTGGCGCATGAGAGAAGCTTCGATTTCTTCGCTGGAGCGTGGACATACAGCTTATACATCCAATGCAGGTATGCTACCATTGCGTGTGGAAATTCAGAAATACTTGGAAGAACGTTTTTCGGTCAGCTATCATCCAGAGACAGAAATTCTCGTGACGGTTGGCGCCAGCGAAGCGATTGATATCGCACTGCGTGCCATTCTCGATCCAGGTGATGAAGTATTGGTCGTAGAGCCTTGCTATGTCTCCTATGAACCAGTCATTCGCTTGGCTGGCGGGGTGCCGGTTTTCCTGAAAACAACGATGGAAAACCAATTCAAGCTGACACCTCAAGAGCTGGAGACGCACATCACCGAGCGTACAAAAGCAATCATTTTCTGCTATCCTAACAACCCGACCGGGGGGACGATGACGGCTGAAGAGTGGAAAACACTTTTGCCGATCATTGAAAAGCACGACCTTATGGTGATCTCTGATGAGATTTATGCGGAGCTTACCTACGGTCGCATGCACGATAGTATCGCGGCTCTGCCAGGGATGAAAGATCGGACGATCCTGATCTCCGGTTTTTCCAAAGCATTCGCGATGACCGGCTGGCGTCTGGGATATGTCTGCGCGTCACCGGATTTGCTTGCAGGCATGCTGAAAATCCATCAGTACACCATGCTGTGTGCACCGACAATGGCTCAGATGGCTGCATTGGAAGCACTGCGCCATGGACGTTCGGATATGGAACGAATGATCGAGAGCTACCGTCAGCGCCGCAATTATGTGGTAGATGGATTCCGTCATATCGGATTGACTTGCCATGAGCCGGACGGAGCATTCTACGCATTCCCATCTGTAGCATCTACAGGTCTCAGCTCTGCTGAGTTTGCTGAGAAGCTGCTGATGGAGGAAAAGGTAGCAGTCGTACCTGGAGATGTGTTCGGCGAAAGCGGAAAGGGACATATTCGTTGTTCTTATGCAACATCGATGGAGCAGTTGAAGAAGGCGCTGGAACGTATGGAGCGCTTGATGGGACGACTGTCCTAACATTTTCTGGGAAATAAAGGGGGCGGCTTTCGAAGCTGTCCCCTTTTTGGTGAAGTGGCTGTGGTGGGGAAGAAGCGCATTTCCAGTCTGCGCTTCGGCCTACGCCCCGCAAGGGGGGATTCACTGGCCGCTTCGAAAAAAATGGCGGGAGCGCTTCAAACGTAGAAGTTTCGATGGAGTGTTTCATAGGTGAAGCTGAAATTCCCCGCCATTTTTTCCGAAGCTGAGTTGGGCTACAGAGGCGCTTGACTGGAAATGCGCTTCTTCCTACGCGGCTGTGGGAAGGGAACAGCTTGAAAGCTAATGCGAGAGGATAAGTGAAGGTAGGGCAAGAAGTTTTAATGTCTCAAGCCTTTTTAGGAGGGTTTTCCTAATGATTTCACTGTCAACCCATTTTACCCAAACAGTTGTGGGCGTTCATAAAGAAGCGGGGCGTCTCTGGCTGGATTCCTTTCATGAGTTGATTGCCGAATGCGAAGCACGGTGGTTATTAAAAGTGCTTGAGCCGTTTCCACTCTCCTATAACTTTGTAGCACCAGTTGTGTTGCAGGATGGGAGGAGCGCAGTGCTGAAGCTGGGAGTGCCTGGACTGGATTGGCAGAGAGAGCTGGCAGCGATTCGGGCTTTTGCAGGCAGGGGAATGGTGCAGCTACTCGATGCTGACGAGGAAAAAGGGATCATGCTTTTGGAGCGGATCATGTCAGGAGAGGCACTGGACAAGCTGAGTAGCGAAGATGAGCGAATACAATGCTTGGCGGACGTGATCAAAAGAATGCATACACCCGTTTCGAAAGGTGGCAAGCTT
This sequence comes from Brevibacillus sp. BD137, assembly GCF_041644655.1. Taxonomy (NCBI): domain Bacteria; kingdom Bacillati; phylum Bacillota; class Bacilli; order Caryophanales; family Paenibacillaceae; genus Brevibacillus; species Brevibacillus sp. BD137. The sequence goes on from NZ_JAOTNO010000004.1 coordinate 42,151, forward strand.
GCTCCTACGTTTCCAACGATAGCAGACTGGGCTATGGGACTGAAAAAGATTCGCCCTCATTTCCAAGGGGGGACAGGACCTATTCCCGAGCAAATGGTGGAGCGGGCTATGCAATGGTACAAAAAGCTTCTTCCCACACAAAAAGAATTGTGTCTGCTGCATGGTGATCTTCATCATGAAAATATTTTGCGCGCAGAAAGAGAGCCGTGGTTGGCAATTGATCCAAAAGGACTGATCGGGGAGACGGAATACGAGGTGATTCCGTTTTTGCTGAACCATTTGCCAGAGGATGGGGTAGAAGAAGTAATGAAGCAGCGGGTCGATGGGCTGACGAAGGCGCTGTCTTTGCAAAAAGAGAGAGTGTTAGCGTGGGCGTATTGTCATAGTGTGCTATCGGCTTGGTGGTTCATAGAGGATTTTGGGGTAGACGGTGGTCGTCTGGTGATGCCGGGAGTTTTTGAGAGACTGTTAAATGAGTAAGGGCTTCACCCTTTGGGATGAAGCCTTCTTTATTTTATATGAATAAATGAGATCCTTCGTAATGCGGAATATTAATAGCCAGTTGACTGGTTCAAGGTGGTAGCAGCGAGATTGTATTGATAAACCGATTCAATTGCTTTTGTTTCAGAGTCAAACAGGCTTGCTTCGTCTTCCATCAGTTCTTTCATCGATGCCTTCCCCAATCTATATTGATCGATTGTTGCCTGATAGCGCTCCAATGCGGTTTCTTTCTTTGTTGTACTTTCTTCTAATGCCTTTTTCGCTGCCAGTACCTTCGTATAGTTGTCACTTACTTCTTGACCGATTTTCTTTTGCGTTTTTTGTTTTTGCAGTTCCGCTTTTTTGTGCTCATTTTTTGCAATTATTCCTTTATGTGTGCTTAGTGCGGAATACTCTGCCGTGTAATCAATTCTTACTTGGGTAAAATCTATTTCTGCTTGCGCTTTGATCATCTCAGGACGCTTTTCAAAAGCTTTTGCTTGCAATTGCTCCAGGGAAAGCAGCTCGTGCTGGGTCAGATCAGTCGCGATCATTCTCCATTGTCTGTCAGCTTTTTCATTCAATAAATCGTTGAGCTTGGCCAATGCTTGCTTGTAGCTGGCTTCAAGGGCAGCAAGATTTTTGTGAGCTTCTGTTTCTTGGGAGTTCAACCAGTACTGTCTTTGCAAGCTCTTCTTTTGCGCTTTGATTTTGGCGTCTAATGATTGGACTTCGAAGAAAGCTTTATGTACTTGCAATTGAACGGTGTTTTTTTGCGTATTCAGGGCGACTTCATCGGCAACCACTTCTTTGATCGCTTTGGCGGCGTCTTCGAATTTCTTTTTTGCATCAGCCAGAGTTATGACGTCAGATTTTTTGATTTCTTCCTTTTCTCTTAGTGTGATGGAGGTTTCGTACTTCGTTATATCTAATTCAATTCGAAGCAGCTCCAGATCAACACTGTTCTTTATTGCCTGTTCGACTGCGAAATTTAGCGACAAAGGGGAAACATCCGTCTGTTCCGCAGTGGCTACGAGTGGAGCAGCCAGAGCAAAATGGGCACCACCTGTAAGGAGAGAAGTGACTAAAGTTGTACTATAAATGTGTTTGAAGAGCCTGGATTTCATGGGGCAACCTCCTGATTATATATAAAAGAATTTGATAACGATTCTCATTATCAAATCCATGAAAAGTATATATTTCCAATACAATTTCGTCAATAAAAAAATGTTTTTCACCACGTTCTTGGCCAGAACCCCAAAAGAAATCCCCTTCGTGAAAAAGGCAAAGTGAACAACTGCCTGTTTCCCCAAAGGGGATTTGTTTTTCATAATGGGAAAAGTACTATTCTTTGTCCCTGTTTTCTTTGTTTTCCGTAGCCGACTTGGCAGTTTGGTTCAATGTCCCTTCCTTTGGCGTAAGGGAGTAACCATGCATATTGCTTCCGTTATAACCCATGTCGGGCTTTTCCTGTGAGGTACGATCAGTCATTTGCTTCCCCCTTATTTTGTCCAGTGGATGTAGAGTCTTGCTGCACATACGGATTGTCGAAGTCATTTGGTTCCTTGTCCAGATTGGTACGGATTGCGAGCATTGGACTCGTGGGAGGTTGAGCGATCAGTCTGTCATCCAGTTGCTTGAAATCAGGCAGGTCGTTTTCGCGATTGTCAACCATGTTCGTCTCCTCCTTTACGAGTTAGTATATCCACCACCTGCCTGTACATTTCCTTAAATGGAAAAGCAACGGGGCCCGGACTACACCAGAAAAAAACAGCCCCAGTCCCAGAAAGTTCGGGAGGGGCTGTGCCAATCATCTTTGTGCAGTTAACTCGTTTTCTTGGCCAGGCTCTTCATAAACGAAGCAAGATTCGTTTGTAGCAATGGTGTGATCGCAGAAAAGGAAGCATTTTCAGTGAGCGTATTCATTTGACGAACAAATTCAGTGGTGTCCTTTGTATTTACATTCTCGAAGCGGTTAGTGATTTTTGTATTTTTTAAATCGGAGAGAAGCGTAGCTTGTTCGTTCCGGTATTGTGTGATCCAGTCTGGACGATGTTGCAGCTTTTTGACGAATTGAATCAGCATGCTTACTTTCTCTGTTTGATTGGTTGTGGCCGCTTGCATTTTTTTGTAGGCTTCCGGGTCATACCGCTCCATCAGCTTGGTTGGATTAACATAGTCGTTCGGCGCCCCTTGTGGCTTTTGCGGAAGCTCTACGTAGCTGACACTGCCAGTTGTAGGGTCAACCTTTCGTGTTTTGGCAACGCCTGCGAGCAGATGGAGGGTATCCAAAAATTCAGCAGCATTTTTCTCATCAGCCATGTATTGGTCTGCCAAATATTTGCCTTGGGTTAAACCGACTTCTACCAAAGCAGCTCTTTCTTCATCGGTGTAGGTGGATTGGGAGTTGAAAAAGTTTCGCTCGAGGATGTGGTCAAAGGCTTTGCGAGCCTCGGGAGGCTTATCTGCGAAAATTTTATCCAAACGCTCATTAATCTCAGTGCTAAAGAAAAATTGGACGCTGTGATGTTCGATGGCATCAGCAGGTAGCTCGCGTGCCTTGTGTGAACGAAGGTCTACCGTATCGGGCTTGGGCAATTCCAGACTAGTTCCTGTCACCATTTTAGGTGCAGTTTGGCTAGTTGGGAGCTGGGGGGGTAGGTAGCGGGAATACGATTGGATTTGCATGTTCTACTCTCCTCACATGGATTCATGTTCAGTCGTGAAGGCAGGAGATCATGTTTACCTTTTATCAGATGACTAGTATGAGTTGTGAGAACGGAAGGAAACGGATCTCAGTTGCTTCTTTTCTATACTATCGGCTATTGTGGGGCGGTTTTTAATAGGTTGGCAAACATGAAAAAGGACTCCCGTTTAGATCACGGGAATCCGAAATTTTTCTTCGATTATTTCGTGTGTTCATCCATGCTGAAGTCAACTTGTTCAAGAGGGACGACCTTGGTCTTCTGGCTGATTTTATAAGCGAGCCAAATGAGTAAGAAGAGTGGCAGGCCAATGTAAGAGACCAGGACGCCATACCAGTCAACCGTTCCCCCGATGAATGCGGAGTAGTTTTGCCCAAAAATAACGATACAGCAAATGATGAAGGCAAAAATCGGTCCAAACGGGAACCACTTTGCCCGATAAGGCAATTCGCTTAAGTCTCGGCCCTGAGCGATAAACGCTTTGCGGAAGCGGTAGTGACTAATGGCAATTCCCAGCCAAGCGATGAAGCCTGACATACCGGACGCATTCAAAAGCCATACGTACACTTCGCCATCCCCAAACAGAGAGGACAGAAAAGCAAGGGCGCCGATGAGCGCAGTCAAGATCAAGGCATTGATTGGTACACCGTTACTTGTTACTTTTGCGAACCATTTTGGTGCTTTTCCTTCCTTCGCCAAGTTCCACAGCATGCGTGTAGAGGCGTACATGCCAGAGTTACCAGCAGACAATACAGACGTGAGAATAACCGCGTTCATGACGGATGCAGCAAAAGCGAATCCGGCATTTTCAAATACAATTGTAAACGGACTGATCGCAATATCCGTAAGGTCGCCACTGATCAGATTTGGATTATCGTATGGAACCAACAACCCGATGATCAAAATAGCGAGGATGTAGAAGAGCAGGATGCGCCAAAAAATTTGACGGATGGCCTTCGGAATATTGCGGGCAGGGTCTTCGCTCTCCCCAGCTGCTACACCAACCAGCTCTGTTCCTTGGAAAGAGAATCCGGCAATCATAAAGACACCGAGCAGGGCCATGAAGCCGCCATTGAATGACGCGTCGCCTTTGGTGAAGTTTTGGAAGCCAACTGCTTGACCACCCATAATGCCAAAAATCATCAACACACCGACAATAATAAAGATGATAACCGTTACTACTTTAATCAAGGCGAACCAATATTCAGATTCTCCATAGGCTTTCACAGACAGGAGATTCAAGGCAAACAGCAATCCGAGGAACAAAGCGCTCCATACTATCGCTGGGGTATCCGGGAACCAATATTTCATAATGAGTGCGGAAGCTGACAGCTCAACGGCAATGGTAATCGCCCAGTTGTACCAGTAGTTCCAACCGAGAGCAAAGCCGAGAGATGGATCGACGAACCGTGTGGCATACGTCGAAAACGAACCGGAAACAGGCATAAAAGCCGCCATTTCCCCCAAGCTGGTCATTAAAAAGTAAACCATGATACTAATAGCGAGATAGGCGACTAAAGCTCCACCTGGTCCGGCGGAATGAATCGAGCCTCCACTCGCGAGAAACAATCCCGTCCCAATCGAGCCGCCGATGGCGATCATCGTCAGGTGTCGGGCTTTCAAACCACGTTGCAATTGATTTTGTGACATAAGCTGCTTGCACGACCTTTCTTGAATTTTGAGAAGGAAGGTCGGAAATTAAAAAACCGCCATAGCCAAAAAATGGCATAGGGCGGTATCATCCAATCCCCACCAAGCCTTCACTGAAGATAGCTCACCACGTTTGCTTGGCATGCAAACGTGACAGTTCTGCCCCTTTCGAGTACAGCCCCAACCCAATCGCACAGAGACGCGATATGAGCTTCGGCGGATTTTCCTTACCTGGAGTCATTGATTTTCTCTGAATCTCGTACAGGATGATATAAAAGCCGCGACCTCTATCCTCACCGTGAAAGATGAGGATAACATGTATGAAATTATGTGATTCATCAAATATAAAGGATTGTTCGGGATTAATCAATGTGAAATTTTGTTATTCGAATGAGCGTCTGGCAGGCCAAGAGCCTTGCAGCTTGCGAACTTGGACGATTTGTCCCGTATGAAACGCATCATGCAAGACAAGACTCATTACGTTTTGGTAAATGGGTGTATAGGTAGCCATCTGGTTTAACTCTTCATCCGTCAGCAAGGAAAGCTGTTCATGAATGTGGCGGTGGACGCTTTCCATTCGCAAGAGGGTAGCTTGCCAAGCGTCTTCGTCAGCGGGACCGCCGGATGGGGTGAAGGTATCATCGTTCGTCTCCGCGGAGCCAGGGAATTCGGTGCCCAAAAGACGATGCAACAGGCGTTCTTTGTAATAAAGAAGGTGGCTGACGTTTTCCCAGATGGTGTTGGCTGCTTCTCCCACAGGGCGCCAGCTAGCCTCCGCTGCTGATATCCCGGAAAGCACTTCTTTTAGGGGTGGATACCAGTCTTCCTTGTCATACGCACATTCCCATCCGTGCAAAAGCAATTCCTTCCGATTCATACGCTTCCTCCTCGTCTGTGAAACAGATTGATGAAACGCTATAATAGCAATAAGAAATGAGGGTGTAACTAGTTAATTGAGTTACGGTAGTTACGAATAAAGATTACCATATCCTGTATGGTCATACAAGAGAGAAAAATGAAGGGTTTCGTCAGGGAGAGTGGATGACATGGACTGGCTTTGTATCGATTTTTTAAATAGTGATTGGCGGGATTGGCGCGGTTCTGGTCGTTGGGAAAATCGCCTAGAGAACCAGGAATGGCTGTCATCCTTTTTGCAAACATACAACCTAACCGCTCCGCTGCCGATGAATGAGGCGTATGCCGCGTCTCTTTTGCAATTGCGGGAGCGTTTGAGACGTATGCTGGAAGCCGTTGTCCGTGGAGACCGATTCCAAGAGGAGGACCTTGCGGAATTGAACAAAGTGTTGGCTCTCGCCCCTTTTCATACACAGGTGTTGTATGTAGATGAGGAGGGCGGCTACAGGCAAAAGCAATCCAGTCAAGCAGAGGGCTGGCCCCTCGTCATGGCACAAATTGCGGCTTCTTTCGCCGAGCTGCTTGCCCCGCAGCATCTGGAGCGAATCAAAATATGTGACAACGAGGATTGCCGCTGGGTGTTTTATGATGAAAGCCGCAACCGGGTGCGCCGCTGGTGCGATGACAAAATGTGCGGAAACCTGATGAAGGTACGCCGTTTTCGTGAGCGGAAAAAGGAGAAAGGGTGATGCCGCATAGGCTCACCCTTTTTATCTGTTCGTTATGAAGCTGGGGTCAATTGGATCAGCTGAGGGTAGATGGTCGAGCCTGCTGCTACGACGCCTGTGCTTTTCCAGCAAAAATCGTTCCCCTGTGTATCCGTAATTTTGCCTCCGGCTTCCTGGACCAAAAGAGCACCAGCCAGCCAATCATACACCCCTTCACCGTATTCCCAGTAACCGTCGAGTCGTCCGCACGCCACATAGGCCAGATGGAGTGATACCGCGCCTTGCATGCGGATGGCAAAAGCTTCTGGCATCACTCGCGTCAAGGAATTTGCTGTATACTTTCCGACCAAGAGGTTCATCGGCTCGGAGGAAGCAAAGAGCGTCCCTAGAATGCACTCACTCAGCAGCGATTTGGATGAGATACTAATTTTTTGTCCGTTTAAAAAAGCTCCACGCCCGTCAATTGCTGTAAACAGTTCATCACGGCATGGATCATAGACAAAAGAAACAACCGTGCGTCCTCCGTCAATCAGGCAGAGGGAAGTAGCCCACATCGGCATTTTTTGTAGAAAGTGAACGGCTCCATCGATTGCATCTATCACCCAATAAGGACTTGTGAATTCAGGCTTTTCCTGTGCACCCAGATCGAATTCGGCGTCAGAGAATTGATAGGTGGGGAACCGCTCGGATAATGAGCGCTTTAATCGAGCTTCAACCACGGGATTCACCTCTTCAAAGCGTTTAGCCATTGCTTCCTTGCTGTGGCAGGGCGCACCTTTTTCAAATTCCACTAGCAGCTCCATTCCAGCACTTCTTACCAGTTCCTCGCAAAATCGCACATCTTGTATATTCATGACATCTTCCATCCCTTCTCTTTCTGGTGAAAATTGAGTAGTGTGCTTGAATACTACTATGTAAAAATCAGTTCGTCAACACCACGAAATGTCGAGATTTACAATTTATGCACATGTGCAGCGTGTTTGAGACATAATAAGTAGCATCATACATAGGGGCGGAAACGAGGTGGGTAGGATGAGTCAAGCGCGTAAAAAATGGTTCCAGGCACTCGTATTGGTGACACTTGCAGCGATTTGTCTGGCTATATGGTATTTGCAGCCATATCAGCCCGATCAGGCAGCACTAACGGCTATGCAAGGCGGTGAAGGGATAACGGTCATGGATACGAATGACTGGATTATCTTCCAAGGTGGGGAGTCACGCGAACCGGGACTCATCTTATATCCGGGAGCACTCGTCAAACCGGAGAGCTATGCACCGATTGCCCGTTCCTTGGCAGGCTCCGGCTACCATGTTTTTCTCGCACGAATGCCGCTGAATTTGGCTGTAAGTGATATGACGAGAGCCACACAAGTATTAAAGGCGTACCCGAATAAAACGTTTGTCATCGGAGGACATTCGCTCGGTGGTACTATGGCAGCTCAATTCGCAGCAAACCACCCGGACCGAATCAACGGCGTGTTTTTACTGGGAGCGTATCCGAACAGTCAGGGGAACCTAAAGAAGGTGAATTTGCCTGTGCTGTCTTTGCTCGGGTCTCGCGACGGTGTGATTAATATGGAAAGGTTTGAGGAGAGCAAGCAATATTTGCCGGAGCGTACGGTGTACATGACGATAGAAGGGGGAAACCACTCCCAGTTCGGAAGCTATGGATCGCAGGAGGGTGACAAGCCCGCTGCCATTACTCCGCAGGAGCAGTGGCAGCAAACGGTGGCAGCAATCAAGGATTGGCTGCTTAATGATGTCACGATGATGAACGTGGAATAATACCGGATACAACACCTGTAATGCGAATATTTTCCGAGGGGAGTAGCATGGGCGTGTCTTGCTCGCGTGTGGTTGTAAACAGACATTCCAATGGATTGACGTCTGCTGCGATGCGCACAAGGAACTGCCCTTCCTGTCGGATCAACACAGGTCTGTCTTTTACAGGCTCCATCGAAAAGTCTGAGATCAAGAGGGCGTCTCCAGGAAAAATACCGAGACCACTAAGGCCGTCATCTTGCATGATGAGAGCAAAGCGGGCCACGTGATAGCTGGCTACCTGCAAAGAGGGTAACAGCGACAGCTCCTCGTCTTGTTCCAAGGCGAGATCAAAAAAATGAGTCGTGTATGCATCACCAGCAATAAAGACTCGTTTCATCAGGTATCGCCTCCATAAAAATAATGTCGTCATTTACCCATAGACAGGAAAACCTTTGGCATACATACGGCTCAGTATGCGCTCAAAACGGGCACGGGCAAGAGGCATCGGCACCTGAAAACGCTGAGCCAACACAGCCGGTGCGTTGTATCGCGAGCAATCGGCCAAAAGGGGGCTCATCATGTAAATGGGAAGCAGCAAATGCTCGGCAAAATGATTTGCCTGCGATTCTTGCCAGTCAATCATCCATTCGCTGCTCTGGGGCTGAATGCCTTCGTGAAGAAGCAAATGTCCGAGTTCATGCGCAATTTTTACCCGCTGGGTTGCCAGATCGAGGCGCTCGTCCACCGCAATGACATAACGTCCCGGCGCAAAGGGGTGCGCGTGTGTACGACTCCTGCCGCAAATGCGATGGATCTCGATACCGTACGTCTCGCACAGCAGATGCAGATCGATTTGTTCGGGCGAATCGATGCCGTGATGTTGAAGCAACAAGTACACGCGACTCTCGAGCCATGTTTGCGGTTCGCAGATTTCTTGCAAAAGGGAGTGAAGCATTAAGGACCTCCTAGATGAATGGTAAAGAACGTACGTTCTGTTTTGGATTGAAAAGAAAACCCCGTACTGGGGTTATTTTTTTTTGATGTCTTCCGTGATGTCAAACAAAGAAGGAGGGCGTTCCTCGCGTACTTTACGGACTTTCCACTGTTTCTTCAAGTCGTACCAGTAGCGGCGAATTTCTTTTTTCTCCTCTTCTGAGGCGTCCAGATACCCGTCTAGGAAATAGTAGTCGTCGGGGTCATCGATCTTTTCCTGCAAGAGCTCGTCCAACGAACGATGATTTGTTTCTCCTGTTGCTGGGAGAATATAAGCCGTGACTTCATCTGTGCGGCCCAACAACCAATCGGTCGTGACGTCCAGCACATCAGCCAATTGCCGCAGCATGTCATTCGGTGGTGTGCTGTGGTTATTCTCGTAGTTACTGATCGTCCCCTTGGTCGTGCAGACATGCTCTGCCAACTCTTCCTGGGTCAGACCTTTTGTCTTACGAGCTGTGCGTAAGCGCTGAGATAGCATGAGCGTGCCAGTCCTTCCTGTGAGGATGTACAAGTCTATTGTACTAAATGAGAAGGAAAAAGAAAAGTATGGATAAAAATTTTGTCTCCAACGAATTATGTACAAGCCCTTTGTACAAAATACAGATAAGAACGATGCGGGGACACTCGTTCTGTACTGTGACAAAAGGGGAGATCAAACATGGAAGATCAAGTAACAACCGTATTACTTCAGCAAGGGCCATTTGCTGCTTTGTTTGTCTGGTTGTTGTTTTATATTATGAAGGCAAATCGCGAGCGCGAGGGGCGACTACAGGATTTGCTGGACAAATACAGCGACAAGTACGATCTGATCCTCGAAGAATTGCGAGAGATCAAGGGAAAAGTGAGGAAATAACTCGTTTTGACATCAAACCTTCTGATGAGCGTGACGAATACAAATCCATTACTTATGTTGCCCGATACCTGGAAGAGCTTATTCAGCAAGGGGGACAAATCGTTGCAGCCTGTACCAGACCTTGATCGGCCATTAGCCCTTCAAGGTCCTTTTTTTGTTGTGTCCTTTTCCCGATTCACACGTCTTCCATAATAACTCACCAATACTTGGCAAAAAAGGAGCAGCATGACTATGCATGTACCCGTCGTCTACTCAACCATCTGTGAAAAAGCATTACAGAAAGTACTTCAGGAAGCATATCCAACCGAACAAATACAATCCGTTCACTACATGCTTCGAGGCATGAACGATACGTATCTCGTGAAGACGATCGATCAAAAACGAATTTTCAGACTGTACCGCAGTGATTGGCGAACAGAGGAAGCAGCAGTTGCGTTCGAGATAGAGCTGTTGCTCCATTTGAATAGACAAGGAGTACCTGTATCTGTGCCAATTGCAGACGGCTCAGGAAAGCATGTCTTGAGACTGCAAGCAGCAGAGGGCAATCGCTTTGGTGCGTTGTTCACTTTTGCTGAGGGCAAGGAGCAAGAAATGGATACCGAGGAACTGAGCGAACGATTCGGCAGAGCCGTTGCGGAGCTGCATGTCAAAGCAGAAGGCTTTTCCACACAGCAAGCTCGCGAGGTGTGGGACGCCAAGACACTGATTCATCGCCCGTTAGCCATCATCGAGCCACGTCTACAGCATCGGAAGGAAGATTTTCAATTTCTCCAAAGACTGGCGATGGAGCTGGAAGCCAAGCTAAACGAGCACATCCGTGCCGGACTCGACTGGGGGATTTGTCACGGAGACCTTCAAGGGAATTTTAATACGAACTTTTGTGAGGACAACACCTATACCCACTTTGATTTCGACCTGTGCGGGTATGGCTGGAGGGCGTATGATCTGGCTGCTTTCAAGCTGAGCCGAATATTGATCGAGGAAGATGAGGAACTGGTGGAATCGCTATGGAATGCTTTTCTAAAAGGATATACCGAGGTTCGTCCCTTATCTGAAAACGATCAGGAAGCGGTGTCGCTCATGACAGGCATTCGCCAATTGTGGCTAATGGGGCTGTGCATGCATGATCCTCATATCATGGGTAGCATCGATTCGGATGATGCTTTCGTGAGTGAGAAGATGGAGTTTTTCAAAAAATATTTCGCGTAAGAGAGAGTTTTTCCAAACATGCGCATCGAACAGCAGGTGGTCCAGTATTGTCGGTCGGCATACGGAGTCGAGAAAATGTCATAACTAGAAGCGTTTTGCAAAGCGTTGTCAGAAAAGCATGCGCCCCGAAGTCAATGATAGGTAAGCCATACATTGACGAGAAAGAGGGAGAAAAGCATGTTACCGTACATCGGAAGTGGCGCGTACTGCTACGCAAATTCTTCAGCTATGCTTTTGGAGACAATTGGGGAGAAGGTATCGCCTTCTGTACTTGAAGTACTCTCTGGCGTAGGTATCGGGGCGATGTGGCATGAGGAGCAGAAAGTCATTTATTTCGGACAAGAGATTCCAGATCGTGGTGTAAGTCATGCGTTGGAGCTACTAGGATTTCGCTGGACGGAAAAGTCAGCGGATGCTGAGGGAGAGCCACCATTGGAAGAATTACGGCGTGACGTGGAACAAGGACCGGTTTTGCTCGGACCACTTGACATGGGCTACTTGACGTATAATCCCAATGCTGCTTATTTGGGAGGAGCTGACCATTTTATTCTCGCGTACAGGATGGATGAGCAAGAAATCTACCTGCATGATCCGGCAGGATTCCCTTTTGTGAGCTTGCCATTGTCCCAGTTTGTCTTGGCATGGAAAGCCGAAAAAATCTTCGATCGCCTCTTTTCTTACCACTACTGGACAGCACCAAAGCGTGTAGGCAGTCCGTCAGAGGAGGAACAAGCTGCGAATGCCCTTCGTTTATTCCAAGGGATTTATCAGGAAAGTGCATCGGCAAAACCAAACGCTTCGGTCTTATACGGAAAGGAAGCGATCTTGCGGGTAGTGAAACGGATCGAAGAGGAGGGCGGGCTCACCCCAGCAGAAACTGGTCATCTCTCCTATTTTGCTTTCCAATTAGGGGCGAGGCGAGCCATGGATTTCGCTGTGTTTTTCTCGAAGCATGCGCCAGAGCTTGCGGCAATTAAAGAGAGGCAGGCGAAGCAATTTGGACGTTGTCACACACTGATCGTGGAAAAGAATGAGCAGGAGCTAGCGAATGCTATGCGCGTATTGGCAGACATCGAAGAGGAATTTCGCCAGGTGCTTTGCGCCAAATAAAATCGTTCCCCCAAGTGAGTAAGCAACGCTCATTGGGGGTTTTTCTTTCATTTGAATATTATTACTTTTTTATGATTCATGACAATCTCATCCCGAATGTGTTACCTTGTTATTCATTAGTCCGTGCAAAAGAGACAGAGTCCATTCCGTGTGGATATATTTTATTAATACTTAACGGAGGTTCAATAATAATGAAAAATCTAGGTTTACTACCCAAAATCCTGGTCGCCATTGTCCTTGGGGTCGGGATTGGCTCTATTTCGCCGATTTGGGTCGTGAAAGGATTGGCTACATTTAGTGGCCTGTTTGGAAATTTCCTCGGATTTGCGATTCCGTTGATTATCATTGGATTTATCGCGCCAGGCATCGGTGAGCTGGGCAAAGGGGCAGGGCGTTTGCTTGGGGTAACCACAGGGGTTGCTTACCTGTCGACGATCCTTGCAGGAACGCTTGCTTATTGGGTCAGTGCGAGTATTTTTCCACACATTCTTGAGGTAGGTGGACTGGTGAATCAGTATGCCAACCCGGAGGAAGCACTGGTGAAGCCATTCTTTACCGTGGACATGCCGCCGATTGTAGGTGTGATGACAGCATTGTTGCTCGCCTTTACCCTTGGTCTTGGAGCGACTGTCATCAAAGGGAATGCCTTGCAAAATGTGATGGTAGACTTGAGAGATATCGTCGAGAAGCTGATCGCTTCCGTCATTATCCCGTTGCTTCCCTTACATATCCTGTCTGTATTTTCCAATCTGACCTATGGTGGACAAGTCACCATGATTTTGTCCGTATTCGTGAAAGTTTTCGTCATGATTATCGTCTTGCATCTATTCTATTTGTTCGTGCAGTACATGATAGCAGGCCAGATGGGACGCAAAAACCCATTCACGCTGATAAAAAATATGCTTCCCGCTTACTTCACAGCGATTGGAACACAATCATCTGCGGCCACCATTCCTGTGACACTCAATCAGACCAAGAAAAACGGTGTGAGCGAAAAAATCGCGGACTTCGTCGTTCCACTCTGTGCAACGATCCATCTTTCCGGAAGCACGATTACGCTTGTCAGCTGTTCCATGGCAGTCATGATGCTACATGACATGACGACATCCTTTAGTGTGATGTTTCCATTCATCTTGATGCTGGGCGTAACAATGATCGCAGCACCAGGTGTGCCGGGCGGGGCTGTGATGGCAGCACTCGGATTGATGGAGACCATGCTTGGATTTACTACCACGTTGACTTCGTTGATGATTGCTCTGTACATCGCGCAGGATAGCTTTGGTACCGCTTGTAACGTAACGGGTGACGGTGCGATTGCAGTGATTACGGATCGATTGAGTGAGGAAAAGGCAGCTTAAAATCGGCTGGAAAGATGAATGGGAAAATAGTCCCGTCTTTACGTTGAGGATTTTGCCACTTAAATTCCCCCGTTTCCAATTAGTGAGAATTATATTATCATTGGATATAATTCCATCATTCTACTTTTTGCGAAAAGGGGAATACATAACGCAATGTTTAACGAACGGAAAGCGTTACAAATGACATTGCAGGCCATGCTAGAACAGCGTATGGCACTGCGTCGACAGTATGTCGATCAGGACAAGCAGTTGGGAGCTGACATCAAGCAGCTTTTGAGCCGCATTCGCGAGCTGGATAACGAAGTCGGGATCGGAGACGAAGAAAACCCAGACGATGTAGCTATATCAACAGAGGAATTTTCAGATGACTTGATGAAGCGAATGAAAGTGAGAAAGGCGCACATTCGTCATGATTATGTGGAAGTTGCGAAGCACATCGAAAACCTGTTACGGGAAGCAATGTCTCCAATGTCATTGGCTGATCTCTGCTCCGTGTTGAAAGAACGGCACCAGGTAGAGTTTGCTAGTCCCTACATTGGTGTACAGAAGTCTTTAAAGTATTTGCCCCAAGTAAAAGTAGAAAAGGACGGGCGGAAACTGATTTTTTCACTCTAGCTCTAGGTAACTAGGGGGCAAAAGGCAGTTTCACGGGAAGACCCAAAAAGAGGCGATGTGCCTATGCACAATCGCCTTTTGGTGTCTATTGATTTACATGCTTATTGTAAGAAGGACTTGAGCATCCAAATGTGTTTTTCAAGGCTGCTGCGGATTCCCAACAGCATATCGGCTGTCCCTTCATCGTCGGCTTGGTCTGCCGTTTCCATAGCTAGCTTCAGTTCGTCTACGAGAATGGAGAAGTCTCTCGCGATCGTTTCTACCATTTGCTCAGCTGTTTCGTTTCCTTCTGCTTCAGTGATGCTTGCTGTGTTCAGACATGCAGCCAAAGTCGCTACAGGCTTTCCACCGATGGAGAGGACTCGTTCAGCGAGGGTATCGAGATTCGCTGCTGCTTCGTTGTACAATTCCTCGAATTTTACGTGGAGTGTAAAGAAGTGCGGTCCTTTTACATTCCAGTGAAAATTGTGTAGTTTCGTATAGAGGACTGTCCAGTTCGCCACTTGTTTATTTAGAACGCTGTAGAGTGTGTTTTCCATCGAGAATCTCTCCTTATTTATAATTATTATTTGTTTAAACTTATTATAAACTAATAAGGATTATTGTCAACACCCGGGAGGAAATTTATGCAGCAGCTGCGTATCGGTGCGGTTATTTTAGCGGGCGGAAAAAGCAGCAGAATGGGCTCGCCAAAGCAAAAATTGCCGTGGAGGGACGGAACCTTTTTAACAGAACTGATAAAGGAAGTACAGGCGGTTGGCTTGTCTTGCTTCATTGTAACGAGCGATTTTTCGGGCACTCAAGTGACACAAAAGGAACAAATTGATGAACAGCCCGTCACAATCACACCTGATCTGGTACCATCCTGCGGTCCTGTAAGTGGGCTGGTTACTGCTTTTCGCGTAAGCTCAGAGGATGCTTTGCTGGTGTTGTCCTGCGACCTGCCTTTTATGGATCGTGTACAAATAGCCAAACTCATTGAATTTGCTAGGGAGAGCAACGATTGGGATGTGATTGTCGCCCAATCAGAGGGACGAATCCATCCATTATGTGCAGTGTACCATCGGAGAACACAGAGTAATTGGGAGCAGGCGCTATTGAATGGACAGCGAAGAGTGATGCGGACTTTAGATGAACTGCGTGTGTTGCCCTTGCCAGATGAATGGTTGGACCCTTGGGCTGTATTTAATGTCAACACACCTGAAGAATACGAACAGGCAAAAAGTGAAGAAAAACGCAGAAAGACAGGACATGCTTGAGACGTGTCCTGTTTTTTGTTTGGAAAAAAGGGGCTTTTCATAGAGGGCTATCATACAAGCGTTTCTCTGGACAAACCGTATGAATAGTAGTGATGGCTGACGAAAGGAGGGAGAGCGCAATGACAAGAAAATGTAAAAAACAAGGTAAACACCACGGTCACCACTGTTATTGCAAAAAACCCGACAAACACGCCCACCACTGTTGCGGCAAAAAACACGACAAGTATGACGGTCGCCACTGCTGTTGCAAAAAAACCGACAACTATTACGCCGACCACTGCTGCTGCAAGAAACACGACGATTACTACGAGCCTCACTGCTGCTGCAAAAAACACAGTCATTACGATGAGCCACATTGCTGCTGCAAAAAGCATGAACATTGCCACGATCACTGCTGTTGCTATAAACGCCATGATTGCAAATGCTTTGAAAAACTTGACCACCACTGTTGTAAGAAGCATGACATAGATGATGATGAAGAAGAGGACGAAGACAAAGACAAAGATGAAGAAGATGACGAGGACGAAGATGATGACGACGACCACTGCAAGCATCACAAAAAGAAACATTGCTGCTGCAAATAAAAATTCTACGTACAAAAAACAAAAGCCCGAGAGGTCAACTCGGGCTTTGGGATTAAACAGATGAGAAAAACATAGGAAAGCGGGAAGGCACTAAGCTTGTCCCGCTTTTGCTTGATTCCTCCTTTAAGGTAGGAGGATTCTCTCTGCTTGTGTATACACGTTCATTTTATCATTGCGGATAAAACCGACTGCGGTGAGCTTCAGCTCATCTGCCAATTGCAGGGCGAGGTCAGTTGGAGCGGACTTGGACAAAATGATGCCAGCACCAATCTTGGCAGCCTTGAGCAGCACCTCAGACGAGATGCGTCCACTAAATACTAGAATTTTGTCCGTGGTGGAAATGTTATCTCGCAAGCATTTCCCATAGATCTTGTCGAGAGCATTGTGACGCCCGATATCGGAGAACTGAAGCAAAACTTCATCTGGTGTACAGAGGGCTGCATTGTGGACGCCACCTGTTTGGCGGTGGATCTCAGACGACGCTTGCAATTCCTTCATCAGGTGCATGCATTGAGCTGGGGTGACAGTTGTTATGCTTTCAACGGGCTTTGCTGTGCGCGCATCGCTAAAAAAGTAAAAGGATTGTCTGCTTTTTCCGCAGCAGGAAGTAATTCTGCGTTTAGAGTAAAAGCTCTGCGACAAAATCGTTTCTTTATGCAAATCAACGTAAGCAAACCCTTGGGCCTCATTAATCGTAAGCTGTTTGATTTCCGAGTAGCCCTTGATGACGCCTTCGGCTGCGAGAAAACCGATGACCATTTCTTCCAGGTCGGCCGGGGTGCATACGATTGTAGCGAATTCTTCATCATTGAGGAAAATCGTGAGGGGGTACTCTGTAACGATTTCGTCGTCTTCCCAGCCATGTTGGTCAGCCGAAATTTTCAACACGGGCAATCGGGTAGTGATGGTTAGCTCAGACATACGGGCCTCCTTTTTGTCGAAATTATGAAGTTTTCATGGCTATTTTGTGAGGAAAATATTGTCGAGTGAACGCTTACATGGTAGTATACTATGTGAGATGAAAAGTGTCATAAAATTTTCGTCTTTCCATGTATTCATAGCGTAAGGACAGATTGACACGGAGCAGCGACCCTGCCACCGATTATTTTGTAGCCTTGCAGCGAATTACATAGTGAACACAATGCTTGTTGATGCTGATGTAGCGTTCCTGCTGATGATTAACTGCTGTGTTTCATCGTAGCCCTTGTTTCCGTTTATAGGAGACTTGGGTGAGTCGGTGAAATCAGCAGTTTTTCTTTTTTTCGAGAAGGCTGCTGATGGATCCACAGTATGCTAAAGACCATTACAAAGGAGATGAATGATTTGGAACAAAAAGTGAAAAACCGCTGGCTCATCGCGTTGGCTGCGGTAGGCATCCACATCTCGATTGGGTCGGTATACGCCTGGAGTGTATTCACCAAGCCAATTACCGAGCAGTTTGGCTGGGACTTGCCAGACGTTCAATTTACGTTCAGCATTGCGATCTTGTTCTTGGGACTGTCTGCTGCCTTCCTCGGTCATTATGTCGAAAAGCACGGCCCGCGTAAAGCTGGTATTCTCGCATCTATCTTTTTCGGAATAGGAACTGTCGGGGCTGGCTTGGCGATTCAATTGAGCAGCTTGCCTCTGCTGTACTTATGTTATGGAGTGCTAGGTGGTATCGGTCTTGGTGTAGGCTATATTACGCCAGTATCGACCTTGGTCAAATGGTTTCCAGATCGCCGTGGTTTAGCGACAGGTCTTGCCATTATGGGCTTCGGCTTTGCTTCCATGATTGCTAGTCCGATTATGAACGCTTTGATTGCCAATGTAGGAATCGCGAACACCTTTTATATTTTGGGCATTATTTATTTTGTTGTGATGTTGGCTTCGGCTCAATATTTAGCTCCACCTCCAAAAGGCTGGGTGCCGGCTGGATTTTCCGCTGAGGGAACAGTTGGCAGCAAGCAAATCAAAAAAGATTTGTGCCAATTAACTGCCAACGAAGCAATCAAGACACGCCGTTTTTACCTGCTATGGCTGATGCTATTTATCAATGTGACATGTGGAATCGCTGTTATTTCGGTAGCATCGCCGATGGCGCAAGAAATGGTGGGGATGTCTGTCGGAACAGCAGCTCTGATGGTAGGGCTAAACGGCTTGTTCAACGGTGGTGGACGAATCGGCTGGGCGTCTCTGTCTGATTTCATTGGACGACCAAATACGTACACAGCTTTCTTTGCTATCCAAATGGTACTGTTCTTCCTGTTGCCGAATATGTCCAATCCAATCCTTTTCATGGTTGCGATGTTCATCATTATGACCTGTTACGGCGGTGGCTTTGCATCCATTCCGGCTTACATCGGTGACTTGTTTGGAACGAAGCAATTGGGCGCGATTCACGGCTATATTCTGACAGCATGGGCTGCTGCTGGCTTAGCAGGACCGATCTTTGCAGCATGGGTTCGCAAGACGACAGAAAGCTATACAGGAACGATGAGTGTTTTCGCAGGAATGTTCGTTGTCGCTCTGGTGATCTCGCTATTAGTCCGTCTGGATATCAAAAAACTGAAGGAAGAAGCCATACAAAGAGAAAAGTCTGTTGAATTGGCTAGTTAATCAATGGTAAAGTTTAAGAAGAGAATGATTTGAAGTAAAGGTGATTTTCCTCGATGAATAAGTTCGAAGCAGAATTCAGTAATTTGGTCAGGGCTTTCCGAAAGCGCCATATGGGAAAGGGACCGAGCAAGATCAGCACCACGTTCTGCAAGAACTGGGCGATCTGCGAGATGGAAGGCAACCTTTCTCCGGTGGAAAAGTTCATCGCCACTTCGGAAGACGGAAAGCAGACATTACGAGCTGCCCGAACCGAAATGGTCAAAGAGATCTATCGGAAACACCAGCCAGTTGACATGGAAGCGTTTCTTGGAGCAAAACTCGTTGATCTATTCGTCGATATTGACATTGAACGGGATTTTGGAATGTCGATCTTTGTTTTTGATCAAGACATCGAAAAGAAGATGAAAAACGAACCGTAAGTCTAAACGAAGCAGCGTTCCTGTTCACCGGCTTAGACGTAACGGAATTCGCGAAAGCAAACACGAAGTTGAGACTAGGTAGCGAACCTGCCGTAGACAACCACCGTGAACACGCTCTTTTCCTATAGGACAAGGGACGGTTTCATGGTGGTTTTTTCGTCTCAATGGAGTTTATTAGAGGGGAGATAAAAGAAATGGGCAAGACCAAGCATGGCGGACCAATTAAGCTGGATACTTCGTGGAAGCCTTCCTTATGGGCTTCACTGATGCCGATGGGACTCGGAAAAATCAAGCCGCATCACATTCGCGATACGATGAAGGTGGCCTATGACAATCGCGATAATTTGGGGTATGCCTATCGCATTTTGACCCAAGGGGTATGTGATGGCTGCGCTCTCGGCGTATCTGGTCTCTACGATCAGACGTTGACTGGTCCGCATTTGTGCACCACGAGACTTAACGTACTGCGTCTCAATACCATGCCTGCCATGGATGCCAAATGGTTTGAAGACGTAAATGCGCTACGTAAGCTGTCCAGCGAAGAACTGCGCAAGCTGGGAAGAATTCCGTATCCGCTTTCAAGAAAGCCTGGCGAAAACAAGTTCACTCGCATTAGTTGGGATGAAGCGTTAAACCGCATCGCGAGAAAAATCAAAAACATCAGTCCGAAACAACTGGCCTTTTTCTTGACCGCTCGTGGGATTACGAATGAGGTATACTACACGGCAGCTAAAATGGCTCGTTTCCTCGGAACCAACAACATCGACAATGCATCACGTATTTGCCACTCGCCGAGTAAGACAGCACTGAAGCGTTCGGTTGGAATTGGTGCGTCGAGCTGTAACTATCAGGATTGGATCGGTACTGATGTGCTCGTATTCTGGGGCTCTGTACCAGGTAACAACCAGCCTGTATCGACGAAGTACATGTATGCTGCGAAAAAAGCAGGAACGAAAATCATCCTGATCAACCCGTACAGAGAGCCAGCGATGGAGAAGTACTGGATTCCATCTGTACCAGATAGTGCTTTGTTCGGAACGAAGATTGCGGACGATTTCTATCAAGTGAATATTGGCGGCGACATCGCATTCATGAACGGCGTGATGAAGATTTGGTTCGAGATGGAGGAAGCCAAACCAGGTTCTGCGATCAATCATGAATTCATCAAGGAGCATGCGAACGGAATTGAGGAGCTGCGCAAGCATGTGATGAATGAATCATGGGACAAGATCGTAGAATCCTCCGGTCTTAGCCGCGAGCGTATCAAGGAATTCGCGGAGTTGCTCGCTAACTCTAAAAATGGTGTATTTGTATGGAGTATGGGTCTGACACAGCACAAATTCGGTACGGACAATATTTCTCAAGTAGCCAATCTGGCCGTCCTTCGTGGATTCTTGGGTCGCAAGCACACTGGTCTCATGCCGATTCGCGGACACTCCGGCGTACAAGGTTCTGGTGAAATGGGTGCCGATCCGTTCAGCCTGCCAGGTGGAGATTTTGAAGAGAAATCATGGAACCGCATTGAAAAGCTCTGGAACTTCCCGATCCCGAAATGGCAAGGAGATATCGTCGGTATTTCTTTGGAAAATGCAGTGTTGCCAGATGGACATGAGCGCAAGACCAGATTGTTCTATACGAGTGGCGGCAACTTCCTGGAGACGATGCCAGATCCGGACTTCATGCAAAAATGCTTGGAGAGTATAGAAGTACGTGTACATCAGGACATCATTTTCAACACATCTACGCTGGTGGATGCGAAGGAAGAAGTCATCGTACTGCCTGCAATGACACGCTACGAGCAGCCAGGTGGCGGTACATCGACAAGTACAGAGCGTATGGTTTACTTCAGTGCCGAAGTGGAAGGGCCACGAATTGAAGAAGCTCGTTCGGAATGGGAAATTTACGTAGATCTGGCGGCACGGGTCAATCCGGAGAAAAAGCATCTGATGCATTTCTCAAGCGCAGCTGATATTCGTGCAGAGATCGCCCTGGCGAATCCGAACTACGATGGTATCCAGCATCTGAAAAACCGCGGAGATGTTTTCCAATGGGGCGGTGCATGGTTGTGTGAAGGCGGCGTATGCCCGACACCGGATGGCCGAGCGAATCTGATTCCGATTGAGATTCCGGATTTGAACAAGCCAGAGGGACACTTCTATGTAACGACTCGTCGCGGTAAGCAGTTCAACTCGATGATTTATAGCAAGAAAGACCCGTTCAACAATGCGGACCGTTATGATATCCTGATCAATGCAGAGGATGCAAAAGAACTGCGCATTGCAGAAGGCGAAAATATCGTCGTTTACAATAAATATGGAACGTTCCAAGGACGTGCCAAATTCGAGGACACCAGACGCGGAAATATTCAAGTACACTGGCCGGAAGGGAACGTACTCATTCCGAAGGGTGTATACGAGACATACGCAGGTATTCCCGAATACAATACAGCCGTGAAGGTTGAAAAAGCGGACACTTTCCACGCCAATAAAGATTTGAAATACGTGGAGAGAGAAGTAGAAGATTTGGAAGTAAACGTCGGCTGACGAGCTGCAGCAATGGGTGGTCAAGATTAGGGGGAACAAGCCATGCGTTTTTCGCGACAAACAATCTCGGTTGAGGAAGCGATGAGCAAGCTTTTGGCAAAATTAGTAACAGGGAGAACGGAACAAGTGCAGATCGGGGAGGCATACGGGCGGATACTGGCCTCTGATCTACGTGCAACTTACGATTTGCCGCACTTTGACCGCTCGCCGCTGGATGGGTTTGCCGTGAGAGCTGCGGATACGGTTGGGGCCTCCGTTGACCACCCGATTACACTAACAGTGCTAGAGACGGTTGCGGCCGGGCAAGTACCTACTAGAGAATTGACAAATGGCTACGCGACGCGGATCATGACAGGTGCGATGATGCCTGCGGGTGCAGATGCGGTCATCATGTTTGAGCAAACGCACAACCCAGCCGAAGAAGCGGATACTGTACGGATCAAGCGAGAGATGAAGCCTGGGGAAAATGTATCGCGTCGAGGTGAAGAGATGGCCAAAGGAACGATCATTGCCAAAACGGGTGAACGGATTAACGCAGGTACTCTCGCCAGCTTGGCAACGTTTGGCTATTCGCAGGTTGAGGTGTTCTGCAAGCCGCGTGTCGGTCTGATTTCGACTGGAAGCGAGCTCTTGGATATTGATCAGCCGCTTGCTCCAGGCAAAATTCGCAACAGTAATACGGTGATGCTAACTGCCTTGATTGCCGAAGCAGGGGGCATCCCTGTTTCGTTTTCGAGATTGCCGGATGATCTGTCGGTGGCGAAGGAGAAAATCAGTGAATGCTTGCGGGGCGTGGATCTGGTTATTTCAAGCGGTGGTGTGTCCGTTGGGGATTTTGATGTGATCGCGGCTTTAGTAGATGAGCCTGAGGCGGAGCTTTTGTTCAACCGGATCGCAATACGTCCGGGAAGTCCGACGACAGCCATGCTCATGGAGGGCAAGCCTTTGATTGCCCTATCAGGGAATCCGGGTGCTTGCTTCCTCGGGTTTGAGTTATTTGCGCGAGCAGCCATTCGTCGCATCTCGGGAGAAACCCATGTCGTGCAACAGGTCATTAAGGCGAGACTCGGCGTCGATTATACGAAGCCTTGCCCATACCCGCGTTACCTGCGAGGGAAGCTGCTCGAAAAAGACGGGGTTTTGCACGCAATCCCCGATTTCAATGAAAAGGCAGGGAATCTGGGGACGTTGAAGGACAGCGAATGCTTTATGATCATACCAGCCGGGGGAAGCGGGAAAAAAGCAGGAGAGCTGGTTGATGTGCTCACGCATGCAACCCCAACCTGGCGAAGAGAGGGATAGCAGATGGTCAAGCCACCTTGTGTTTTGCAGATTGTCGGTTATTCGAACAGTGGCAAGACGACGCTGCTCACCAAGCTCATTCCCATTCTCGAAAAAGCAGGGATAAGAGTTGGGGTCATCAAGCATGATGGCGGACACGATTTTGAGTGGGATCAGCCAGGGAAGGACACTTGGCGTTATCGTGAAGCCGGAGCCTCGCTGGTTGCGATCACATCCAAAACGAAAACGGCCATCGTGGAGCAAAAGCCGCAGGAGCTATCCGTCCTGATCCAGCGCTTGGCAGATGCCGGGGCCCAGCTCGTTTTGGTAGAAGGCTTCAAGCGTGAAGGCTATCCCAAGCTCGCTTTGCTTCGCAGGCCAGAAGATGAGGAGCTTTTCTCGATCGTTACTCATCTGGTAGGGATCGTAGGTTGGACGGACAAGCGTCAGCCGGGGTTACCCTTTTTCGATATTAATGACATAGACAACATAGTCAATTTTGTAAGGGAACGGGTTTCCGTTTGGCATTGTCAAAACTGATTAGAAACATTGAGATCATTCCAGCTTGATTGGGGATGATCTTTTTTTGTAGAATGCAGGGATATCGGGGATATCAATAAGTCAATAACTTTAGATACAAGCACAGAGACTCAACCGAACCCTCTTTGCTGTCACCTGCGTAGATTTCTCGGGTATCTGTTATCCAGTATGTTGAGCTGCGTTTGATCGATACGTTCGCGTTTAGCCAACGACGGATACGCAGACTACAGTAGTACCACATTCGTACAGATCGGTGCGAGGCCAGCGGCAAACGCCTTTGTCACCTTCAGTCATACGCCAGTACCTACGAGCGGTATGTAAAATAGATCGCCTAGATCACTTTATAACTTGATGTATGAGAAAATAAAAAAAGAGGAGTCGAGCGCTATACTCGAACCCTCTCTATCTTCCTTAATTGGAGCTTGCAGAAAGTTTAACTTTTCCCGGGACGCCATTTCTATTGGAAACGTTCAATCTATAATCTCCAAATTCCCAGGGGTCATCTAAATAGAGGGAGTTCTCGACTTTTTCGTTAGGTTTTAAAGTGCCGGAAAACCAAGTCCTACCGGATGGCATGGAAACTTTGTACTTCATATCAATGTCCCCCAAGTTCTGTACGTGTACTCGAAGCTCTTCCTCACCCGGTTCCCACTCGTCGAAATTGAAAGTCCAGCTGTCGCTTCCGTCATACGTAAATGTGTCTCTTATGATTCTACCTAATGGCTGTATCGTACCGCTATTATCAGTAGAAGCCCCATGTCCGTTACTTGGCACAATTTCTAAAGGTCGAACAGATTCCGCAGACACCCCCACTACCGAAAGACTGCTTAAAAGTAGAGCTGTTACAAGAGTTGATTTAATCAGTTTCTTCATAACAGAATCACCTATTCTTTGTATAAATTTGTAAAACTATGTTATATATTACATCTTTTTGTCCTGTTATTTTCATTTTTTACGAAATATTATCTTTTTGAATAATTATTAATTTTTGTATCACATTCTTTTATGTGGGGGTGGAGCAACCGCATTGCCTTGATAATTGAGCACCGTGCAACTATTCGCCGGGAGTACATTAATAGAGACATATTCTATTAAACTTGCTGACAGATTATTCATGTCATGAATATGTGGTAATGTAAATAAAAAATCGGCGAGAAACGATAAGGAGCAAATAACATGAAATGCCCTCACTGTCACAACGAATTAAATGAAATTCCTTTCTGTTACGGAATAGAAGCGCCACATTATTTTTACATGGTACCAGAAGAGAAACGAACAGAATTAATAAAAGACTTTTGTGTAATTGATGAACAGCATTTCTTTATTAGAGGACATATTGAAATACCAATAATAGATAGTACTGAGAAATTTATATGGAGTGTTTGGGTTTCTCTTAGTGAAGAAAACTTTTTGAGATCGAATGAATTGCTACACGTAGAAGGAAGAGAAAATGAAGAACCTTATTTTGGCTGGTTATCGACTGAACTTTCCATCTATCCAGAAACCACCCTATCCTTAAAGACATGGGTACATACACAAAAAGTTGGTGCGGTTCCCTTAATAGAATTAGAACAAACGAATCATCCACTTGCAGTTGAGCAAAGAGAAGGAATTACAATGGAGAGAGTGAAAGAAATTGCCCATTTAATCAATCATACGGTGTAATAAGAAAATGCCTGCTGCCGGGATGTTCCGGCAGCTTTTTCGTTTTCTCATGCTTTAGACGATGGCTTATGGATTGCTTCAATCAGGTGGTTTTGGACGTATATCTTCACTCCAATGGCTGATAAACTTGCAGCATATTTCAAAAAAATAGGAGTGATAACAATGGATGGAGTGCGTTACAAAATGAGAGAAGTATTGGATAAGAGCAAGATTGAGACATTTTTGCAGCAAGCTAGAATCGGACATCTGGGAATGGTCGATGGTCATTTGCCGTATGTTGTTCCGCTCAATTTTGTTTGGACAAATGGGAAGCTTTATTTCCATGGTGCCACCGGCGGGAGAAGAAATCAGGTTGTGGATGCTAATCCAGAGGTCTGTTTTACGGTTTGTGAAGAATATGGAACGATTACTGATCCGGTGCCAGCTAAGACGGACACAGCGTATATGAGTGTAATAATTTTTGGCAAAGCTGAGCCTATCGTTGATCTGGATGAGGCTACACACATGTTACAAGAAATGATGAATAAGTATGTGCCAGGCTACTATAATCGGCCTTTACCCAAGCAGCACGTAGACAAATACCGTTCAGCAGTATTCGGTGGTCCGGTTCAGGTGTACCGAATAGATCCACAGTATATCACTGCGAAAGAAAATCCAATAGAAGAAGAAAAAATGTTCAAACCTGGTAAAACCGTGTAATCTCTGCAAGACGAAAAATGCCTTCTTCAATGGTGGATTCATCTACTTTAGCAAAACCCAGCACCCATCCTTTTCGATCGCTTTCCAAACAATACTTGCTAAGCGGATAAACACGGATTCCATTTTCGAGTGCGAGGATCGTCGCGGCTTCTTCATCAAACGATTGATCAGCTTCAAGAAGGATATGCAATCCCGTTTCTACGCCGCTTAGTGTGAAGTGTTCGCCGAGTCCTGTCGTGATGATGGCCTTCGTCATGGCTTCATGTCTGCGCCGATATACATTTCGAACCCGTCTCATATGGCGCATGAAATGACCATGCTCAATAAAATGAGTAAGCGTTAATTGCTCCATAATCGGAAGATGCCGATAGGTTAATTCATGGACTTGGGCGAGCTGGCGAATAGCCTCCTTAGGACCAACGATTGCTGATATTCGTATACCGGGAGCAATCATTTTGGAAAAACTCATCATATACAATGTGTTCTGAGGTCGCTGACTGAACAAGGTTGGAAGTGGGTCGCCGCGATATCGAAATTCGCTATCGTAATCATCCTCAACAATCCAAAACTGCTGCTCGGTAGCCATGTGTAACAATTGTTGCCTGCGAGGTTCCGACATAATGACTCCAACCGCACACTGGTGCGATGGCGTGACATAGACAAGCTTGGACCCCGGATGAATCTGGTCTACGCATAATCCGTACTCGTTAACTGGAACGGAGACAACTTCCATACGCCGATACTTCATTGCCATCCAGGCGGCAGGGAAGCCAGGATCTTCTACAGAAACGGTATCCCCTTCATGTAAAAGGGCTTGGGCGATCATATCGATGCTATGCTGTGCACCTGAGGTTAACATGATTTGATCGATATTTACATGAACGCCCCGTTCAAGTGACAAATAACGTTGAATTTGTTCTCGTAGCGGTTGGTATCCATAGGCATTGCCATAAGCCCAACTGTCCAGATTCGTTTCTGTGGAAGCCTGTAAAAACGAACGTCTCCAAATCTTTTGAAAATGCTCGTCCAAATATGGCTCATGGGGACTGAAATCGATCTCAACCTTTTGACGATCTTTGTCCCCGAACCAACCGTGCAAATGACCGATTGTAGCGTTTAATAAAGGCAATTCGGGAGGGACAGGTCCTTCGGGCGCAGCATCCTCTGAAGGACGAGTTGCATAAATCCATTCGCTAACTCTCGTTCCACCGCGGCGAGAGGTGACAGTGTAGCCGCGGCTGAATAACTCCTCATAAACAATCTGTATGGTTGAACGGGAAACGCCAATTAAAGAAGCGAGTTCGCGGGAGGGTAGTAGCAATTCACCTGGCTGCCATTTTCCAGAGGTAATATTATGGATTGCTTGGTCCAGCAGTTGCTGCCAGATTGGACGCTTGTCATCTCGGTTTACGGTTAGCATTCATTCACCTTCACTGTTTTTGATGGAATTTAATAACAAACCATTGGTTGCTATGCTATCATGGTCATCATTTTTTTTGCAACAAGACGGTTGGGGGACGACTTTTTCTTATGGTGTTTTGAAATTGTCACAAATCGTTTCGATTTCCTGTGACTAGAATCACATGTGTATCTATGAACCTCCCGTACACTTGAAATATAGAAAGAACGAAGCACTTCAAGGAGGTTCTACGATGTTAAGTCAAAAAACCATTGAAATCATAAAATCAACCGTTCCTGTACTAGAGGTGCACGGAACTGCCATTACAAAACGTTTTTATCAAATGATGTTTGCTAAGCACCCTGAGCTTCTCCATATTTTCAACCACGCCAATCAAAAACAAGGAAGACAGCAAGCAGCCCTAGCAAATGCGGTGTATGCTGCGGCTTTATATATTGATAAGCTGGAAACGATTTTGCCTGTTGTGAAGCAAATTGGACACAAGCACCGCAGTTTGGGAGTGAAGGCCGAACACTACCCGATCGTCGGGGAAAATCTCCTAGCTGCAATCAAAGACGTACTTGGGGATGCGGCTACGGACGAGATTTTACAGGCGTGGGCGGAAGCGTATGGGGTCATTGCGGATGCCTTCATCGGTGTAGAGCACGAAATGTATGAAGAGGCGAGCGGACAGCCTGGAGGATGGGTAGATTTCAGAGAGTTTATCGTCCAACGTAAGGTGAAGGAAAGCGACGTAATCACTTCCTTTTATCTGGTTCCGGCGGATGGTCAACCGATCTCCAGCTATGAGCCAGGACAGTATGTCAGCATCAAGGTAGAATTACCGGGCGAGCAATTTACGCATATTCGCCAGTACAGTCTCTCTGATGCACCTAGGAATGCGTACTACCGCATTTCTGTCAAACGCGAGGACGCGATGCAGGATAAGCCAGCAGGAAAAGTATCCGTTTTTTTGTCAGAGGAAGTGAAGGAAGGAGATAGTCTGCAGTTGTCTGCTCCGGCTGGAGATTTTATCTTGCAGCAAGAGGACAGCCGTCCGGTTGTGCTTCTCAGTGGTGGTGTTGGATTGACCCCAATGATCAGCATGCTGAACACACTGATCAAATCGGGAACAGACCGTCCGATCACCTTCATTCACGCTGCCAAAAACGGAAATGTGCATGCCATGAAGCAAGCAGTAGAGGAGTTGGCCGCAAAACATCCGCAGCTTTCTGTTCACTGGTGCTATACACAGCCGACCGAACAGGATCGATTGAACGGTGCTTTCCAGAAAGAAGGATATATCGACTTGCCGTGGCTGCAAAAGGTCATCGATACAAAAGAGGCGAGCTACTATTTCTGTGGTCCAATTCCATTCATGAAGACGATCAACGGTGCTCTGTTGGAATGGGGAGTGCCAGCAGAAGATATTCATTTTGAGTTTTTTGGTCCGGCAGCGGCCTTGGCATAAAATCAACCACGAAAAAAGCGTATGCTTACTCGCGATTCGCAGCTTGAGCGCGCAGCAGTCGATTTACCGTTTCGCGGCGAAGTCCGATGAGTTGACCGATTTCATCCTGAGTCAGCAACTCCGAAAGCGAGGCGACAGGAATGAATGTCTGAAACCAAAGCTGGAGCTTGCGAAGCTTTTCAGCAGGAGAGACTTCGGTCAATTGGTCGATACGCTGCTGCATCATCCTCAGCTTCCCTTGCAGCTGTAGTGCGATATCACGACACTTTTCAGGATGGTCATCCAGATGGCGATACCAATCCGGGGCAGACAGCACTTCGATCTCACAGGTCACGAGTGCGATTGCTGTCCCGTAATAGGGATTCGGGCTCATCAACGAATGATGCGGAATGATCTCATCTGGCACGATGATGTTGACCAGCGTCAATGCTCCGTCTGCATGTACCCGAACGATTTTTAACAGACCGCTCTTCAGATGGTAGAGCGGTCCTGTTTCTCCTTGTCGGAACAGGACTTCTCCCTTGTGCAGGATCATGGGTTCTCCTCGATTCTCTACGTTTTTCTCTAGCAATTATAGCAAGCCCGGCAGGAGGAAGTAAGCAATCGTAAAAAGCAGTTTGCCGCTTTTTTAGGCTTGCTACAGCAATGATGCCTTTTGCTATAATGGGGAAATCACAGTTGAATAAAGGGAGTTGTCTGATGCTCAACTTTTTTACATGGGTAGGCTCCATAGTGGGGGTTCTCACACTCGGATTGATTGGCTATGTGGTTTACCGCTACTGGTACCATATGGGACAGCTTCCGAAGCCGGAGTTTCGTCATCTGGATACGAAAAAACCAATGCCTGCCGACTGGAGTCACGATGAGGTTACGTTTACATGGATCGGCCACTCGACGATTCTGTTGAATATGTTTGGTACGAAAATACTGACAGATCCGGTTTTGGGCGAGAAGCTGGGGATTAATCTAGCAGGTGTCCATTTTGGTCCCAAGCGCTTTACACCTCCTGCCCTCGACTTTTCTGAACTTGGCGAGGTAGATATCATTTTGCTATCGCATGCCCATTTGGATCATGTCGATCTGCCAACCTTACAGAAAATAGCGAATCGATCCACACATGTCATTACAGCGCACCAGACGAGCAAACTGTTCAAGCATATGCCATTTGGTTCGCATGAGGAAATGCAGCCAGGTGAGGCCGTTACAACCAAAGAAGGACTGACGATTACGGCGATTCCTGTCCGACATTGGGGCAACCGTTTTCCATGGAATCATGAGTATGGCTACAACGGCTATATGATTGAGAAAAATGGTGTGCGCATCCTCTATCCCGGCGATACCGCATATATCTCCATGGAAAATTTGCCGAAGCAATTCGGGCCAATCGATCTGGTATTCATGCCGATTGGCGCCTACAAGCCAGACTCGTATCAGGCAGCGCATTGTACGCCAGAGCAAGCATGGCAAATGTTCAAGGAGACCAAAGCCAAGTGGCTGGTGCCTATTCATTGGAATACGTTTGTGCTATCGCGTGAGCCAGTTGATGAGCCGTTCGAGCGTCTGTTGGTAGCAGCGGGGGACGAGAGGGACAGGATTGTTGTTGAAAAACAAGGGGAGACGTTTTCGATCCCTGTTCAATAGGTGTGAAAAGCTAGCGACTGCTTACATGGCAGTCGCTTTTTTAACGATATGAATAAATGGGGAGGGAATAGCTACCTTATTATAGAAATATTTTTATCGAAGGAGTTTTTGAGGAGGGGTACATATGACAAAAGCATTGCCGCAACGCTGGGATATGGATGTGATTTTTCCTGGTGGCAGTGAATCAGAGGATTTTCGGGCGTTTTTAGTGACAGTGGAAGGGGATATTGCGAACCTGAAAGCGCGTTTCGAGCAATCTGGCGCTGGTTTGCATGAAACAGCCGCTTTCAAGGAAGTTGTTGCTCAAGTTCAAAGCATTGCCGTGCGAGTGAGACAAGCAGGTGCATTCATTTCCTGCCTGACTGCTCAAAATGTAAAGGATGAGCCTGCCAAGCTGATGGGTGGGCGTGTAAAAAGCATCTCGGCTGCATTTGGTGCAGTATTGACGCGATGGGAAGAACAACTGCTGGCTATCGACGAGGCTGCATGGGAGAATTTGTTGGCAGACGAAGAATTGCAATCGCTTGCTTTTGTGCTGAATGAGCGCCGCCGCCGTGCACAGGAAAAGCTGTCGCCTGAACAAGAAGTGCTGGCAAACGATTTAGCTGTTGACGGCTATCATGCTTGGCAAGACTTGTACAATGCGGTCGTGGGACGTATGAGCATTGAGGTTGAGGTCAATGGGGAGACGAAGCAGCTGTCCGTGGGGCAAGCTTCTAACCTGATGAGCAGTCCTGACCGTGCTGTGCGTTCTCATGTTTTTGAAAAGTGGAATGAAGCTTGGGGCAAGGAAACGGAGCTGTGCGCACAAGCGCTGAATCACTTGGGTGGTTTCCGTCTCTCTCTGTACCGTCATCGCGGCTGGGATTCCGTCCTGCGTGAGCCGCTGGATATTGGACGGATGCAGGAAAAAACACTCGACGCGATGTGGCAGGCTATCGACAATCGCAAAGATCGTCTGGTTGCCTACCTGGAGCGCAAGGCAAAGCTGCTCGGTGTAGACAAGCTGAGCTGGTACGATGTAGGTGCTCCGGTCGGTAAGGTACATAAAGAAGTGTCCTACGATGAAGCAGCTGCCCTGATCGTTGAGCAATTCAATCGCTTCAATCCAAGCATGGCTGAGTTTGCCCAAAAGGCATTCGATGAGGGCTGGATCGAGGCAGAGGATCGTTCTGGCAAGCGCCCAGGCGGATTCTGCACGAGCTTCCCAGTCAGTAAACAATCTCGCGTGTTCATGACGTATGCGGGAAGCGCAAGTAATGTATCCACACTGGCACATGAGCTGGGGCATGCGTATCATCAGCAAGTCATGTGGGATTTGCCCGCCCTTAACCAAAACTACGCGATGAACGTAGCGGAAACAGCATCGACCTTCGCAGAGATGATCCTCGCTGACGCTGCTGTGAAAAATGCAGCCAATGACGATGAAAAACTGGTGCTCTTGGAAGATAAGCTGCAATCCATCGTCGCGTTTTTCATGAACATCCACGCTCGCTTTATTTTCGAGAAAAACTTCTATGAGAAGCGCAAAGAAGGTCTCGTTAGTGCGGCTGATCTCGACCGACTCATGGAAGACGCGCAAAAGCAAGCGTACAACGGCGCTTTGGCAGATTACGAGCCGCATTTCTGGGCATCCAAGCTACATTTCTATATCACGTCGTACCCGTTCTACAACTTCCCGTACACATTCGGGTACTTGTTCAGCATGAGTGTCTATGCGCGTGCGCTTGAAGAAGGGGAGAGCTTCGCGCCGAAATACGATGCACTGCTCCAAGATACGGGCCGCCTGATGGTGGAAGACTTGGCGAAGAAGCATCTCGGCGAGGATATGACGACAGTTGAGTTCTGGCAAAAAGCTGTTGACCTGGCTGTGGCAGACATCGACGAATTCCTGCGCCTGACAGAAGAAGCATAAATGTACGAATAAATGAGTTCCAAGCAGTCTGTCACTATTCTGACAGGCTGCTTTTTTCGTTGAGAGATTGTTAACATTGCAGAAGAAATCTTCGGATAACATTTACCTGCGGTTTATAGAATCCTCGCTATTTTTTCGTACAGTAAAAGAGAAGGGAGTACTTGTAAAGGGAGGCATCGTAATGGACACTGGCAGTCATCTTTTGTTGGGTGTCACACTGGCGGGGTTAGCTCATATCACGCCGGCAGTGGCGAATGATCCGGCGCTTGCTCAGGCGCTGATGATCGCAACGGTAGTGGGTTCTCATGCCCCGGATTTCGACACTGTGGCCAGACTTCGCGGTATTTCTTTTTACATTCGCTTTCATCGAGGAATTACGCATTCGATTCCCGCCTTATTTCTGTGGCCCCTCATCATCAGTCTTTCTCTTGCCTGGGGGTTTGGGCTCATGGGGCAGTTCGGCATTTTGTACGGTTGGACGCTGTTAGCTGTTGTGCTGCATGTTTTTCTCGATATGCTAAACGCCTATGGAGTCCAATGTATTCGTCCTATTAGCAAGCGTTGGGTGCATTTGGATGTGCTCGCGATTTTTGAGCCATTGGTGTTCGCGGTTCATCTGACAGCGGCGATCTGGTGGATTGCTTTTAGAGGAGATCCTAGCGTGCTATTTCCGGTTGCATATGCCATAACGCTCGTGTATATTGGCGTGCGGGCTTGGCAGCATCACCGTAACGTCAAACGGGTAATAAGGGCATTGGAAACAAGGGGCATATCCCATGTGTTCCCGAGTATACATCCTTTTCACTGGCGATTCGTCGTTGAGACGGAGGAACTGTTTTACACAGGGAGAATCGAGTATGCACGTGTGATACTGGAGGATGTATATCCGAAGCAACAGCGTGATGCGATCATCCAGGCTACTGTCGGTGTGGATGGCGTTCGTGCTTTTCTCGGATTTGCTCAACGAATCCACGTTACGTGGAAGGAGATTGCCGACGGTTATGAAGTCACGTGGAGTGATGTGCGCTTTTGGTACAACCGCAAGCTGCCATTTGGCGTAGATGTTGTCTTGGATCGTGATTTGAACGTCGTTGATCATCGGTTGGGTTGGCGAAAAAAAGCGTGGGACCCGCCGTTTGTATAAGGGAAGCTAGTATAGGTAAGCCTCGTCAGTTAGTGAAACTGGGGGCTTACTTTTTTTGTGTGACCAAGGCACCTCAGCGTCTGCTTCTTGCATGGTTTCAGTAAAGCTTTTGCCAAAGGTTTAAGTGGTATCGATAAACCAACAAAGCTGGTAAGAAGAAAAAGCACAGGGCTCGTAGACCTTGACAACGCCTCCCCAGTTGGAACTTTCAAAAGGGGACCACGCTTGTCGAACACTTCTTCTTTGAGAAACTTCCGCCCGTAGGGTGGCTTTGGCTCGACGGTCCCCTTTTGGAAGTGGAGACGGACAGTAAATCCCCCTGCAGGCGTGTCAGAGTCGAAGAGCACTGTGCTTTTTCTTCTCCTCCACTATGTTGACCCCAAATGGAACTATGCAAAATCCACCAAGAATGATACACTGAAAAAAACTAAACGTTCGATGGTGATAGAATGGATAACTTATATTCGATAAGGGTAGAATGGTCTCCTGCGTATGAATGTATCATTAGCCTCTATACTTACATTTACGAGAAAGACCGCAAGCATAGTTTGCTTGGTACGGCTTGGTTAGAGGAAACAAAACAAAAGCTCCCGGCGTCTTTTGCAGATGAACTCGCAGATGAACGCTGGGAAGTACTTCACCGCTTGGTGCTGCTAGTAGCGCAATCACCACAGACCAAATCCGTTGAAGAATTTCTTGGGTGGCTGGAAAGCATTCCTCCCGGTGAAATTTATGAGCGCCTCGCGCCGTGGGTGGAGACAATCCCGCTGAACTTGGGAGAAATCCGTGATCGCAGCCTATCGTTGCTTACCCGGTGGAATGAGCATTATTTTTCGAAGATGGACCCACGCATTTTGGAGAGTCTGCAACGGAGCGCCGATGAGCTGACGGCCCGCGCCAAAGAAACGCCTCCAATCGACTTGATCGATCATGTTACAAACGGTATCTGGATTGAGCCGATGGCAGATTTGCGAGAGGTTGTACTGATCCCGCAATATCATTGTGCCCATTCTTCTGTTCTCGACTTTTATCGGGGGCTTGCCACTTGCATGTACCCTGTCAAAGATGCGGCAACGACCAAGCCACAGCCACTCTTGGAGCTGTTGCCTATTACACAGTGTCTGGCGGATGAGAAGCGCCTGCAAATTTTGCGCTGTCTGGCAAAAAAGACGTGCACGCTCGGTGAATTACAGAAGCAAGTATCTTTGGCAAAAAGCACCGTCCATCATCATGTAACGGCGTTGCGCAGAGCGGGGCTGATTCGTGCTCACTACACAGGAAGTACGACGATTTCCTACTACAGTCTGCGAGAAGCCTTTGTCGAGCGTCTCCCGGTCTTGCTTCGTTCCTTCTTCCATGCATCAGAGTGATTTTACTTACGGAAATAGCATGATTTTGTTGAGAGGGTAGGTTGAATCAGTATGAGCAAAATGAGGCAAGTGTGGGAGGCGTATCATCCGATTGTTCATCTGTTGATGGCAGGGACGGTGTTCGTTCAGCTCACCCAATCGATGAGTATCCCTTTTCTGGCTATCTATCTCGGTGAAACGACGAAGCTCTCCCACGCCTATATTGGGCTGATTATCGGGGCAGGTCCTTTGGCTGGAACAGTAGGGGGATTTGTTGGCGGGATTCTCTCAGATTTGTTTGGCAGACAAAAGCTGATGTTTTTTTCCTTGCTTGCTATGGCGTGCTCGATGATCGGCTTCATTACACTAGCACATCCGAGCGGTTTATTGGTAATCAGCATGGTTATGGGATTGGCGGCATCGATTTTTGCGACGGTTTCAAAAGCATTGATGGGCGATTTGACGCCCGAGCATAAACGTTTTCGTGTGTTCTCAAATCGCTATCTTGCGAGCAATCTGGGCTTCGCGATTGGTCCTATGCTCGGTGCTTTTTTTGGGATTTCCGGCAGCAATCTGGCGTTTATTCTGACTGCGGTATCCTTGGTGAGCTTTGCCGTCATTTTAGTAGTGGCATGTCGGAGATGCGGGGTCACCGATCACAGTGGGGAGAACGGAGAGGTGGAGCGAGCCAGTTTGGGTGAGATCTGGCAAGTACTCAGAAGGGATGTCGTCCTTCTTACCTTTGTCACAGGCGGAATCCTGTTAGTGACGGTGTACGGTCAGATGTCTGTTACGCTCTCCCAATACTTGCGGGAAAACTTTTCGGAGGGTGTCGCCTTGTTTGGAACCTTGATGAGCGTCAACGGATTTACCGTCTTGCTTTTGCAAATTCCAGTAACGAGGCTGGTTGAGCGGTATTCCTTGTTTGCGAGGATAGCAGGCGGTGCTGTATTGATGGCCATAGGAGAAGTTGGTTTTGCTTTTTCGTCAAATTGGGCTTGGTTTATGACAGCGATGATCGTTTTTACGCTCGGGGAAATTTTGATCATACCAGCGGAGTATGCGCAAATCGACGAGATCAGTCCCGTGAATATGAGAGGGACTTACTATGGGGCACAAAGCGCAACGATGCTCGGGAGCTTCCTTGGACCATGGGCAGGTGGTATGGTGCTCACCGCATATGGTGGCCCCGTGATGTTTGGGGTCATGGCAGTATTGGCGCTGGTCAGCTTGATCTTTTATTGGCTGGGACGCAGATTGCATGAACAGCGGAAGCAGCCTAGAAATGCGTTTGTAGAGACAGCCATGTAGCTTCTTGCCGATTGATTGATATTGCCGTATAATGGAAAGTATCTTTTTCAAAAGGGGACGTTTTGATGTCGGTGTGTGTTCTTAACTAAGTAACTGGATAGGGTACTCCCATTGTTTTTGGCAAAAACCTCATGTCATGTGAGTTTATTTGCTATGGAAAAAGGGATGCCTTGATTAGTTAAGAACTTACGGTCATCCATCTACCCATTTGCTCGACTACGGGAACCGTGCTCTTACGCACGGTTTTTTTGCGTGACTATCCACGCGCACGTAGCGAACGTATGCCCTCAAGGCGGAGATGAACGAATGTTCATGCTCTGCCTTTTTGCATGCATCGATGGGTCCATCCCTTTTGAAAAGAGGTATTCTACTTGAAAAATTATATCGAAGACACCTATAAACAAGTGCGTTTACAAGAAGGACAACGAGTGATCGAACAGTTTCTGCTTGCATGTTATTTTCATCCGGATTTGCCTACGAAAGAGCTGGCAAGAAAAGTACTCTTGCCTGTACCTGTGGCGACTGCGATTAAAAAAGAGCTGATTAAGGCAGGTGCCATACAGCAGGGGAGCGGGGTGAGATGCACCGCAGAAGGGGAGGCATTCATTGAGCAAAAGCTTGGGTATGGTGGGTTGGATCGAGAGCTGTACGAAAAGCTGATAAGAGACGACGAAGCTTGGAAAACTGAGCTGGCTGACTTGCAAGCCGAGATGGAGATGATTTTTGCTGGGCGTCCGCAAGTCGATGTACAGATCGATCAGTCCAAATGCACAGTCGAGACGAGTCTGCGCAGGGCACTCTTATGCTTGCGGTATCAGAGTTTGGTGGGCAAAAAAATATTATGTGTTGGGGATGATGATTTAGTCAGCATCTCGCTGGGACTTTTGCTCAAGCGCTTGTTTCCAGGGAATCAACAACGTCCAGAGCAAATTGACGTAGTCGATATCGATGAACGTTTTCTTCAGTACATTACGGATGTGTCCAAGCAAAAAGCATTAACCGTTGCCTGCCATCAGGCTGATTTGCGACAGCCTCTGCCGAAGAAGCTACAGGGTGGGTACGATTGCTTTTTTACTGATCCACCTTACACGCTGCAAGGAATGGCGCTGTTTTTATCCCGCGGAATCAGTGGGCTGCAAAAGCAAAAAGGACTGTCCATCTTCCTGTCCTTCGCGCATAAATCACCTGATTTTACGCTGAATATGCAACGGGAGTTCGTGCTGGCAGGCTTGACCGTACGAGAGGTGCTCAGTCATTTCAATGAATACGAAGCGGCGCAAATGATTGGAAACAAGGGACAGATGATCGTGCTTACCACAACAGAGCTGACGACTCCGACGATCAAGCATCCATTTCTGGAGTCGCTGTACACAGGCGAAGAGACTCCTTCCAAGCGTGAGTATCAATGCAAGCGTTGCAAAAGATCGATCCAGGTAGGGGCACAGGCAAAAATAGTGACGATCGAACAATTGAAAAAACGCGGCTGCCCTCGCTGCAAGCACCAAAGCTTTGAGCTGTTGTCCCGCCGAAGAGCACAAGACTGATTGTACACAAGTGGGCATATGGTAGTGGTGGAGGGGAGGGAGAATAAGAGAAGATGGCTTACGAAAAGGCGTTTTCTTTATTACGGATCGCGACGGGAATCTTGTTTTTCATCCATGGCATAGCCAAACTGCAAAAAGGGATGGCTAATGTTGTGACGACGTTTGGTGATCTCGGCTTGCCGGGATGGCTGGCGTATCTGGTGTTGATCGTAGAACTGCTCGGCGGCCTCGCGCTGATCATTGGGGTCGGGGCGAGATATGCCGCATGGGGATTAGCTGCGATCATGGCAGGTGCGATTGTGACAGTGAAATGGGCGAAAGGCTTTGTGGGCGGTTATGAGATGGATTTGATCCTGTTGCTTGTCACAATTTGTGTAGGTCTAAAAAAGTGAAAAAAAGATCCGGCTGAACCAGTAAGCGGTCAGCTGGATCTCTTTTTTTAAACAAACAGCTCGTAATACTCAGGAGAAACGTTATCTATAAATGGACTTTTTTCACCCGAATAGTAAAGGTGCAGCTCATGCATGGCACGTGTACATGCCGTATAAAAAAGCTTGCGTTCACTTTCTTCGCCATAGGATGTAGCGGAAGCATCATAAAGGATGACCGCATCGAACTCGACTCCTTTTGCCAAGTAAGAGGGAATGATCAAGATTCCTTTCTCAAAGGAAAGAGTAGCGGGCTTGATCAAGCGAATCGGCAATCTCTCTTGCAAAGCGTCATGAACGATTTGAGCTTCCTCTAGCGTTTTTGTGATAACAGCGATCGTTTGATGACCACGATCAGTGAGCTCACGTATGCGTGCTTCGATTTGATCGGTATGAGCTTGAGGGGATATCACCTTGGTTAGAGTTGGTAAGCGACCATCGCGCATAAAAGGCTCAATCATCTCCCCATTTCGCAAAAGTTGCCGCGTAAACAAGACGATGGGATAGGTGGAGCGGTAGCTTTTGGTCAGGACGAAGGTCTCCGTCTCTTCAGGCTCAAACAGGGATGTGACAGCATCAAAGCTATTTTGGTGATACGCATGGGCGTAAATCGCCTGATTCCAGTCTCCCAGCACAGTCATTTTGGCACGGGGAAACAAGCTCTTGATGAGAGCGAACTGAAAGGCGGAGTAGTCTTGGGCTTCATCGAGAAAGACATGACGGACGAGGTTGTTTGTCTGCTTGCCCTCCAATCGTTCCTGCAAATACAAATAAGGAGGGATGTCTTCGTATGCCAAATACTGTTGCTCTAAACGCTCTGCTGTTTGTTCGCACACTGCCGGCCACTTGTCTAATACATCGTGTTGGAGAGTACTTGGCGCAAGCGTCCCGAGCAAGTCAGGTGATAAAAAGAGCTGGCGGTAAATAGCGCGAGTATCAATAAATTGAAGCTCCCGGATAAAATCGCGCAGAGGCTGAAACTGTTTTTTGACGATCCAGTTGGCTAAGAGCTCCTGCTCGCGTTCGAAGTCATCGAAGGTATCCTCCCGAAACTGCTTTTTGCGGCGCAGCGATTGATAGGCAGCTACATACGAATCTCGGTCAAGCAGCTCCATTTCATCTTCTACCCATGGCTTTGATCGTTCGCGCTGTTCCATTTTTTTTAGCTCTGTCAGCAGTGATTTTGCAACGAGTACCATCCGATTGGGGATCGGCAGATTCGTATCGAGAGAATAAAACAGCTCATGGATGTGAGCCGCACTGATTAGCGTCTGATCCCTAAATGTAACAGGGAGAAACATGATTCCAGCTTGCTTCAAGCTATTCGCGTATTTATCCATGGCTTGCAAAAACAAGGCGCTTGACTTGAAACGGATCCCTTCCAGCCGCGCATCATATCCAGACTGATCACTTGCTGTCAGTACATACTCCATCTGTTCAAGCGGATTTTCCAGTTGGAAGTCGTCACCGAGCCGATGCTCCGCGTATTCCTGAAAAGTCGTTTGCTGCATATTTTCCTCGCCGAGCTCAGGAAGAACGGTCGAGACGTAGCTGTTAAACAAAGAGTTGGGCGAAAACAAGACGATTTGCTCTGCGGTCAATGTTTTGCGATAACGGTATAACAAATAAGCGATTCGTTGCAGGGCCGCAGACGTTTTCCCGCTACCGGCGGCTCCAGAGACGATGACGAGTCGGCTTCGTTCATTGCGGATGATGCGGTTTTGGTCCCGTTGGATCGTGGCCACGATGCTTTTCATCTGCGAGTCAGCCTGTTTGCCAAGTACCTCCTGAAGCAGTTCGTCGCCAATCGTCACGCCCGTATCGAACAGGTGCAGCAATTTGCCGTCGCGAATGATGTATTGTCTTTTGCACGTAATCTCTCCATTTACGCTACCGCCTGGTGTATTGTACTCGGCTGGCCCCGGCGAGTAGTCATAATACAGACTGGAGATCGGAGCGCGCCAGTCGTAAACGAGAAATTCCTCGTCGTTTTTATCCAGCAAAGAAGCAATGCCAAGGTAGATGGCTTCTGGCTTCGATTCCAGCTCTTCTTGAAAATCAATCCTGCCAAAATAGGGAGAGTGCAACAATCGCTGCAGCGTACGCAACTGATTTTGGGCATGGCGATGGATGCGTTCACGCTCGGACAGGACCTCAGCTTGCTGCTTGATACTGGCGTAAGTCTCGACAGCTTCAATGGCATCCTCGAAGTTGACTGTCACGTCGTCCCAAAAATGCTTGCGAATGCCGATGATATCCTCGCTCACGACATTCACATGCTCTTTCAGGTCATCTATTCGGTTCTTTATCTCTGAGATGACTTGTTCAACACGTTGTTGTTCGTTTTGCCGATCTTGATCAGTCACGCTCATGGTACCGCTCCTTTTTCGTTCCCCATTTTTGGCCTGAAGGTTTGACAATCGAAAGTGAATGTGATACTATTATATTGGAGATAAAATAGTTACATGTTTTCGATTGACCAACAGACCAATTCTCATTTTATCACGTGAAAATTGGCTTTTCAACATGGTATAGGAAAAATACAAAGTGAAATGACAGGGAACTCCTTTGGGGGTTCCCTTTTTTGTTGCGGCTAGACTTGTCCGTCAAGGATTCCGGCGAGAGCTACCCATATACGGGTTGTTCCCACCAGTCTATTGAAAAGGAGAAGGATGTCTTCTCACCTGCGTTTGGAACGCGAACGATGAGTGACATGCCAGGTCCGAGAATCCACTGTCCGCTAGGGGTCGCCTCAACGGTAGAGGATGCCGGAATGATTCGTGTGGCAGGATGAATGTGATCGGAAAAGGTATCTGTCATACCAGTGCCATGCAAAATTTGCCCTTGGGCGGCTGGACAAGCGGGGAGTTGAACATAACCAGAAGTCACTTGACGTGAGAGAGTCGTACCTGTGATTGAGGAGGCTTTGCCAAACAAGAAATGTGCTTCTATCGGGTGCGGGGATGGATTGGTGATCATCCAGTGATGGACAAATAAATGAACACTGGAGCGTAAGGGATTCGACAAGGCAGCAATCCCGATAGCCCCATCGCCCACGATTATTTTTTCCGACTGCCCCATGAAGTATTTGCATTGATCTGCCATCGACATCGCATACGGAATGTGAACACTCCGACTCAGTTGTTCCGTAGCAGAAGGAGTGGGAAACGGATAGTACCCCATCTGCATGTAGACATCTGGTATTCCGCCAAAAAAGTACGAGGGGCGGGTATAGGAGGGCTTTGTCATGATTTCCTCTCCTTGTGAGTGGGGTAATTGCTAACTCTACAGCATATGGCGATCGTCCATGGAGGGTGTCAGGAGTTGGCGTTATTGCCAGGCAGAGTTCCGCTGAAGTCATGGCGGAAAGAAAAAAGGCTGGGAATGAAATCCCAACCTTTTACAACCTTTTATCTACGATACGGTTTTCCATGCATGAATCGCAAGCAGCGCCCAGCCAGCAAGGAACAAAACTCCGCCAATCGGCGTAATCGCACCGAGAACCTTAATGCCGGTCATCGCCAGTGTGTAGAGACTGCCGGAGAAGATCAAAGTTCCGGCTGTAAAGCACCAGCCTGCCCAAACGAGGCCAGAAGAATCCGGGTACCATTTGAGCAACAGAGCAACCAGCACCAGAGCCAATGCATGTGTCGTCTGATAGGTCACGCCCGTATGGAAAATGCCCAGCGAATATTCGTCCAATTTTTCCTTCAGTGCATGTGCCCCGAATGCTCCCAACGCAACTGAAAGAAATCCACTGATACTGCCAAGCATCAAAAACAGCTTCATGAGTGCGTCACTCCTTTTTCGCATATCCTTACATCTGTTCGACCTCTATTTTAGCGTAAAAAGATAGACATTGCCCAATTGTGATTTGGTGAACACGCCTTGGACTACCATACAAGCCGCTTGTCAACCTCCAACATAGAGTAAAGTATCGCAGTGGCAACGCTTACAGGCTGCTGCGACGGGAGGTGACGTAATATGAACAAATGGATTTCCAACGTAGGTGGGCTTCTTGGTGGCTACGCATTGTTGAAAGCACCGTTGGACGGTTCCTTCTTAAGTGGGGTGGACCCGGTGGTGGATGGAGTGGGTCTGATCACTGTGGTCGTATTCGCAGGAGCTCTTATTTATTCTGGTGTACGCGGCTGGTTCAATGGTTAAGTAGCAAGATGAAAAACAAACCAAGGGTGTCTCCAGTTGGGGATGCCTTTTTTCTTCGGAAGGCTGGCGTCTTTAACCAATATCATTATTTGTGCTTTACGTGATTACTCTTTTTATTTGTAATGAAATCCATGATAACGATCAACGATTTTCTCCAGACATGAATTTATTTAATGAGATCCACCATTTTAGGGAAATGGGCATCAGAAAA
This sequence comes from Brevibacillus sp. BD137, assembly GCF_041644655.1. Taxonomy (NCBI): domain Bacteria; kingdom Bacillati; phylum Bacillota; class Bacilli; order Caryophanales; family Paenibacillaceae; genus Brevibacillus; species Brevibacillus sp. BD137. The sequence goes on from NZ_JAOTNO010000004.1 coordinate 84,642, forward strand.
CATTCAATTGAGCTGAAATTTCACAACCTAGCAATGATTCCAGAAACCCAATTGTAGCTAATTCTTTAACATAGTCGTCACCGTTGATATGGAGCATTTCTAAAACCTCAAATATCATTGGGAACTCGGTTAACTTTTGCTGTTGGTAAAGCTCATCTACATGTTGGGCGAAATCTGAGACATCAATATACGGAAGATGCTCTTCGCTATCGTCGTAAGTTTCACTAACCAAATGAAGCCATCTTTCTTTATAGGATGGACAAGCAGATAAGAATAAGTCGATAACCCCATGTTTTTGTATCATTTCAAAGTTCACTCCATAAAAGGTATATCGAAATTTTATCACGTGGAAAAATCGTTATTTAACACTTTAGTTACTGTGTACCTAGATACTCAATGCTCATTATGGTTATTCAAGCAATGCTTCTCGTAGTTTATTAATCGAATTGATTATTTGATTAGTTTCTTCAATGGAATTCATATTCGTACGAGCATGTAATAGGGCGGGGCGCAAAGATTCAACGGATCGCCCGAACTGTGTCATCCATTCGTAACGTGGAACCATCCATATATGAAAATGATGGGTAGTATCCTCGTTGTAAAAATAATAGACATGTTCAATTCCTAATACTTCTCGTTGTGCTTTTCTAATCTTCCGAATTAAGAGTATGTAATCGTGTGCTTCTTCCGCGGTTAGTTCATCAAGACATTTAATGTGGCGTTTAGAGGCAACGATTACCTGCCCAGTGATTGGGTAGGCAACATCCTGATGAGCATGAAAATAGTCGGTCTCAATTAGTACACCTCCTTCTGGTATAACTAATCCGCCGACTATAGCACAACTTAGGCATTCAACATTAATTGTTTGACCATCAGCCAAGGTAATTGTACGCAATAGATTTCATCCTCTCATTAGTGGCTTGTGAAAGTATAGAGTGTCAAAAAGAGAATGATCAAGTATGAAATTTCCAATGGTTAACAAATGGTTTAAGCCACTTGATATTGTAGTTAATTACTTCTCCCTCGGGCAGCTTGAACGTCATCGTTTCAAGTGCATAAGGTGGGTTGTGTGGTCCGGCAAATGTTTGAACTCGGATGGTCACGTTAAAGTGGGTGAGTTTTCTTGGGTCTGGTCTACTTACATCTAGAATTTCTTCCACGCCTCTATACCACAAACGATTCGTACCATTTATACGTACTGCGTTCCCTATCTTATCTAACATTGCTTCTATAAAAGCACGTTTCATTAAATCGCATTCAGTTTTACTTTCAGTAGCATGGACAGGTTGTGAAAAAAGCAGGGTTGTTAGTACGAAGATAATTATTTTTTTCATGAAGAGTCCCACCTCAGTTTTAGGGGATAGGTTCTCCAGTAATACTAACCGTTATTTAACAAAATAGTTACTGTGTACCTAGATACTCAATGCTCATTATATAAAAAAGCCCATCCTATCTAAGGATGGACAAGGTTGAAGGAGAATTATTCAAACACCGGGCGCAAGAAACTTCGCTCGTAACTGATGATGCACTTTGTTTGCTCTGCGAGTGAGAAGGCAAGTTGGCAATCTACATCGACCAGTATTTTCTTTCGATAATCTTCATATTCTGCCAAACTAGGAAAACTAAATAAGGCATAAGCAATATTATTAGCACCTTCATGAGGAAGGAAATAGCCATGATGATGTCCGCCAAACTTGTTGACAAGAGGTATCCACATCTTTGCATATTCTTCAAAAACACTTACCTGATATGGATCAATAACATATTTCAAGTAACAAGTGACCATTTTTCCACTCCCTAAGGGTTTTTCCTAAATCTTACTGTACATCAGCATCAGGAACAAGACGGGATATGGTTCTACACAATGTGTATTAAAAAAAGACTTTTACTAAAAGTCTCGTGGATTCGAATCACATTCTATTTTTAAAGGCTTAAACCAATTTTTCAGGAATGTTCGTGTATCTGAGATTGTTGTAGCAACATCGCCTTTTTGAATATCGATGTATAGGCTAAAGCCTCCATCAGATTTAGACTCAATTGGAATCAAGTCTATGAATTCGTTAAATTCTTTAACTACTTCGGTGACCCTATCCATTTGTGCTTTGGTTACATCGCTTACTATCATCAAAAATTGTCTCTTCAATAATACACCCCATAGTTTTTAGTTGTAATTCATTATAACACACAGGGAGTATCATAAGGAAAAGGCCAGCAGGCAGCTTGTTGACCAGAGTTGAAACGAAAGAGATAGGTGTCGATGGGTTTATCAAAATAGTTATTTAGAGAAACAGAGGGGCATTAGATGAGCGGTAGACACAAATTTGAGTGCGAGGGATTGCCAAGTGGTCGTAATACTGCGAGGAACTACAAAACATGCATCGTTGGTGGTTTTAGAATGCCCTGATTGCGGAGAGGATTTGAGCTGGAAAGGATAGGAGGTGCAGCCAAATGACCGAGTAGCAGATCATTGAAACGCTGTCAACGAAGGTGATGGGGTGGGAAAAGTACGAGGTTGAACTCGACCTTACCGATGGAGGAAAGAAAAAGTTCTTTGACTCTTGGCGGCTTAATGGGAGGGAGGTTGCAACAAACTGGCACCCACTCCAGAACATAGCTGATGCGTGGATGATTGTTGTTAGATTCAAGCATGAGCCAGATGCATACATCAGGATGACATTCGAATCTCATGTACTACCACTCATATGCGCGATTGATCCAGGAGTCATTTGTGAAGCAGCCAAAAGGACGATTGAAGCGATTAAGACGCGGCTTTAACACATCGGTAATTATGTAATACTCCCGCACCTTAATAAAGGGTAGGAGTCGGGTAACATACAACGGCATCGATAAACCTTGGATCAATACCATAAAACATCCAGGACCTGCCGTTCCACCGGTAGCCCGTAACCCCGTTGTACTCAACGGTAGTTGGATAAAACCAAAATTGTTCTCCATTTACGAGCCAAACATAAGTGTTTTCGTACACACAATCGACAAGATAGGTAGATGGTTGCGGAGGGACGTAAGTTGGCCTGGGAGGGATGAAGCTTGGGGGTGGAGATGTTGGAGCCTGAGCAGGATACACCATTCGCTTTCCACTCCTTCCTAATCTAATCAGCATAATATTCCTGGTCATTTCGAGGAGTGCAGAGTGTTTCTAAAAACAATATTCGAATCGCAAATATTGGTAAGTCAATTCTTAATAGGGTGGATACAAGCCACACGATTTGTTAAATGGGAGCGATACCTTTGTGCTACTTGATGTAATGCAACATAGTCATTTGCAAATAAAAAAGAAGTGTCCCAAAGGACACCCTAATTGAACAGCATTATTCATGCTCTTGAAAGTGCATAGATTTCAACCAAAAAGTTTTCTTGTGCACCCTTGGGACTCCCAATGTAAAGAGAGCGAGTAGAAAAATAAGAAACAGGAAATCTCATGCTAAGAGTGCTCATATCGCCTATCAAACAAGTAGTATTCAGAGTTGCGATAGATTCCGGTATCGCATAATCACCCAATGGGAAATCAGCTGAAACGTCCCTGCTCCATCTTGTTCCGGCAGGAGATCACTCAAATCTGGATTAGGGGGTCGCCAGAAGCCAATAGCCAGCCAAGCTTTGAGGCTCTAAGCCTTAACCCCATTTTTTGCGGTGAAACAAAACATATACTTTTCCGGTGGAATCGTAGTCGTTTGATTACACCTACAAAACACGACACCAGCCCAACAGCATCGAGGTATACAGCAATTAAGGGCTGGCAATATTCTTTATTCTTACTTTATCGCCACGAAGGAGCTGAACAGCATGGACATATGGAAAGTATCAGTCTCTAAAATCAATCAGCCCCCTATAATCCCCGCGTGGATTTGCAACCGGGCGACATCGCATACGAGAAGCTGAAACGATCGATTGAGGAATTCGGGTGCGTCGAAACACTCGTTTGGAATGAACGGACGGGTAATTTGGTCGGGGGTCACCAGCGGTTTAAGATTCTAGTAAATGAGTTGGGAGCTAAGGAAGTAACAGTTTCCGTCGTTGATCTGGATGACATCCGAGAGAAGGCGCTCAATATCGCACTAAACAAGATCAGCGGTGCTTGGGATGAGGAGATGCTCGCCCAGGTGTTGGCTGAGCTGCGAGATAGTGAACTGGATCAAGCTCTTACCGGCTTCGATGATAAAGAAGCAGCAGACCTCATTGCACAGTTCACTTTTAAAAGCGATGAAGACGCGGAGTTTACCAACGAGGTACTCGACTTGGATGATTTTGCTGAGAACAAATTCGATTGTCATTGCCCCCGAAGTACCCATTTCAAATGCCCATTCAAGAATTCAAGAATCTCCCGAATTCTCAGCTATCGGCAGAGCTCTTTGATCTGGACATCTTAGATGGTTCCCCTCCATGCAGTGTGTTTTCTACATCTGGAAAGAGCGAGAAGATATGGGGCAAGGAACATCATTTTAGAGAAGGTCAGCCAAAGCAGAAGCTTGATGATCTATTCTTCGATTTCTTGGACGTGGTTGAGAAGTTACGTCCGCGGGTAGTGGTCGCAAAGAACGTTAGGGGAATGATCATTGGATTAGCGAAAGGTTATGTGTCTTTGGTAGCCAAGCGGTTCCGTGAAATGGGATATGAGCCTCAATTATTTCGACTAAATTCAGCAACAATGGGGGTGCCTCAGTAGAGAGAGCGCATCTTTTTTATTGCTCGGAGAAATGACTTGGAGCTTTCTGATCTGGCACTTGAATTCAAAGAACAACCGACTCTCTACAAGGAGATACGATCAGGAAGAGGAAGGCCGCTTGAACCAAATACCAGGACGTCAAAACGTGCCATATGAAGAACGACATCTTTTCTAAAAGGTGGCGTCTTTTGGCTGTTTCCCCATATACATAAAGTAGACCGACGGCAAAAGGGGAGGCGAAACGATTTGACCAACGACGAGCGCAAAGAACTGGAGCGATCCATTGACGAAATTACCGAGATCGCCAAAGGGTTCAATCTCGATTTTTACCCGATGCGATACGAGATATGCCCGTCTGACATCATTTATACATTTGGCGCGTATGGAATGCCCACACGATTTTCGCACTGGAGTTTTGGTAAATCGTTCTACCGGATGAAACTGCAATATGACCTGAATCTGAGCAAAATCTACGAGCTCGTCATCAACTCCAATCCTTGTTACGCGTTTCTTTTGGACGGCAATTCCTTGATCCAAAACAAGCTCATTGTGGCTCACGTCCTTGCTCACTGCGACTTTTTCAAAAACAATATGCGCTTCTCCAACACCAATCGGGATATGGTCGAAAGCATGGCGGCCAGCGGAGAGCGGATTCGCCAGTATGAGATCGAGTATGGCAAGGAAGCTGTGGAAAATTTGCTCGATGCGAGTTTGGCGATTCAGGAGCACATCGATCCGAGCTTGCTTCGTCCGAAGCTGCGCTGGAGACGAGAGCCAGAGGAAGCTAACAAAAAGACGAGGAACGAGCGGCACTCCCCTTATGACGATCTCTGGGGATTAGACCGCAAAGCAAAAGAGGAAGCCGAGCCGGTAAAAGCACCACGCAAATTCCCGCCGGAGCCGGAAAAAGACCTATTGCTGTTCATTATGGAATACAGCAATATCCTAGACGATTGGCAGCGGGATGTGCTGACGATCATCCGGGATGAGATGCTGTATTTCTGGCCGCAGATGGAAACGAAGATCATGAACGAAGGCTGGGCCACCTACTGGCATATGCGCATCCTGCGGGAAATGGAGCTGACAGAATCGGAGACGATCGAATTTGCCAAGCTGCATTCCTCCGTCATTCAGCCTTCGACGACGAGTATCAATCCGTATCATTTGGGTCTGAAAATTTTGGAGGACATTGAAAAGCGCTGGGATAATCCGACGAAGGAGGAACAGGAGCGTTTCGGACGCAAACCAGGAGAGGGACGCGCGAAAATTTTCGAGGTGCGCGAGCTGGAGTCCGACATCAGCTTCATTCGCAACTTCCTGACCAAGGACCTCGTCAGTGATCTGGATTTGTATATGTTCGGCAAGCAGGGCAACGATTGGGTCGTCGCGGAAAAGCAGTGGGAGAAGGTACGCGATGGTCTTGCGGGTACACGCGTTAACGGGGGATTCCCTTATGTACTTGTACACGATGGGGATTACTTACGCTCCGGCGAGATGTACCTGAAGCATCATTTCGAGGGGCTGGAGCTGGATGTCAAATACGTAGAAAAAACATTGCCTTACATCTATGATTTGTGGGGAAAATCCATCCACCTTGAATCGATGGTGGAGGATCGACAAGTGTTGTTTACGTACGATGGCAAGAAGGTACATCGTCGCTTTTTATAGGGGGAAAAGGCCGCGTGCCGGGTGGAAGCTGACCGAGCGTGCGGCCTTTTCTACGTGCCCGAACGAGGACAACTGAACCGTCATTTTCATGTGACTGCTGATCCCGCCGTCCATGGGGATGCTCGTCCCGTTGATGGAAGAGAGCTGGAAAAAAACTCGCAAAGAAGCGAGCGCGTCCGTGTTTTTGAAGAGTTTCAAGGTAAACTGCTAGTTTTTTTCTCAAGCTCCATCGCTTCTTCCAAAAAGGCTTGCCTTGCTTCTTTTACTAGGAAAACAATCAGGATGAAAACAAAGATGTAGGCAAAGTCGAGAAACCAGATAAGCCCCAAGGGATGGGAAATCATGGCCCCTAGCATAGGTGACATCAACCCGCCCATAACTCCAGCCATTACTCCTTCAATAGAAGCGGTAAGAGAGACCAATTTCCCCGAGATAAACCCAACCACCATACCAATTGCGACAGCAATGATCGTCGCAGATTGTAAATCGCTCACCAGATATACTTGAATATTCAACCCCAAGGAGATACTAGACATAGCACCTAACACCATAGCGATGATCATGCCATCCATACAGGCGAGCTCGGACCGATTTTTATAGGTATAAAGGATACAGCTAACCGTTACCAAACTGAGAAAAATCATGTTTAGGAATAGCATATAATCCTCCTTAGCTCGCTGCTATTTTCCTTCTTCGCCTGCATCCACACCTGCAAAAGATATTGCATCTACTACCTCGACAAAGACATCTGTTAGCCACTTTGACCACCTCCTGCAATAACATATGAGGTGGTCAAAGAAAGTTGCTTGACTTTGGATCGGTATTTTCACTAATTATTCGAAAATGGGTTGAATGTTTTTTGTTAAAATTTCAAGAGATTACCATTAATATAAGGAAGAAGACTGATGAATGAGGTGATCCTATCAGAAACATTCTCTTGGTTTTACTTCTTGGGTTGTTAGCATTCAGATTTTTCGATCTAGACGTTAGCATGGGAATCAATAGAAAGGTTTTAGTAGTCATCACAGTTGCGGTGGCTTTTTGGATGATTTATTTGGACTATAAGGGTAGAGGAAAGAAAGGCCGCACGACCGGTGGAAACTGACCGAGCGTGCGGCTTTTTCTGTGTGTAACGAACTAGGACAACTGATCCGTAATTCCGATGTGACTGCTGATCCCGCCGTCCATGGTGATACTCGTCCCGTTGATGTATCCGCTATGCGGTCCAACGAGATGATCAATCATCTGGGCGATTTCCACCGGTTGAGCTACGCGTTTGACCGGGCTTTTGGCGATGACCCGATTCATGTAATCCGAAATATCCTCCGGACGTACGCCCATCGCGGTATCCACATATCCGGGACAGATGGCATTGCAAGTAATCCCGTGCTCACCCCATTCCGCAGCAATTGTTTTCGTATAGCCGATCATGCCGTGCTTGGAAGCAACGTAGGTGGACGAATGTGCTGAGCCGAGCAAGCCCTGAATAGAAGCGATGTTGACGATCCGCCCGTAGTTCCTTTCTTTCATCTTGGGCAACAGGTTCCTGCAAAATAGGAAAACACTCTTCAAGTTGGTATTCATGATCCAATCCCACTCTTCATCGGAGACTTCGTCGACGCGGTGGAATGGACCACCAACTCCGGCGTTGTTGACCAAGATGGTGATATCTCCGAAATGCGATTCTACTAGCTGGATGGCTTCTTCTACTTGCACTCGTTGACCGACATCACAGCGAATGGACAAGGCTTGACCGCCTGTCTGATTGATTTCTTGGGCGACTAACTGAGCCTTTTCTTCATGTACATCAAGAACAGCGACACGTACCCCATGTTGAGCCAAAAGCTTTGCGGCTGCTGCCCCGATTCCATTGCCTGCTCCTGTGATGATTGCTACTTGCTGCATTTGAAAACTCTCCTTATTCATCTGTCATTTAGAGGACGCCTTTAGGCGGAAGGATTTTGACTTCATCGATTCGAACGTGGAGGGGACGGGAAGCGATATCTAACACGGTATTTGCCACATCTTTTGGTACGAGCATCGCACTCGGATCAAAAAAATGTCGGTCCTCCGTCATATTTGTATGAACGGCGCCGGGAAAAATGGTGGAGACTCTTACATTGTCGTCTTTCCATTCTTCATTGCAAATTTGGGAAAAGCCTTGGACGGCAAATTTCGAAGCACCATAAACGCCGTTTTCCGCAATGGGAATATACCCTGAGACACTAGAGATATTGATGATACGGCCTCCGTGAGCTTTCATTACCTTGTATCCTTCACGGCTGCAAAGAAAGAGTCCGGTTACATTGGTGCGAAAAACATTCTCCCATTCATCTAAGCTTGTTTGTTCAACAGGCTTAAACACGCCGACGCCTGCATTGTTCACGAGGACATCTAGACGTCCGTATAACCTTTGTACTTGCGCAAATAAGGCAAGGACACTTTGCTCGTCAGTCACATCTAGCTGTACATTCGTCACACTTCCCGGTTCAGCGTGTGTAATTTCGTTCGGATGAGGCGCGGTTCGAGAGGTTGCCCAAACGATCGCTCCTTCTTTTGCCAGAACCTTTGCCATCTCTAGTCCCAATCCTCGACTGGCTCCTGTGATGACCACGACTTTATTCAGTAGTTTCATGTGTACCTCCGTATATGAAACGTTCATTCCAATAGCTGGTTTTAGGAAACGATTTTTAATGGTACAAAACTTTGACTCTACCAACAAGCGCCATAGGAATGAATTTCGGTAAAAGGAGTAGGAATTTGTGGGCAGGAACTAGGTATTTCATCGTGGAAAGCTTTGCTAGTAAACCGAATTCACCCTAGGAGGCTCTTTCTATGGAAAAGCATGCGGCTGTTATCGGATCAGGTGTTATGGGACATGGAATCGCGCAGTTATTCGCATTGGCTGGATTTCGTGTTTCTCTTTACGACTTGCAGGAAGAATTTTTGCTGAAAGCGAGAGCTAGCATCGAGCACAGCCTTTCTCTTTTGGTTGCAGAGGGAGTGATTGCAGACCAGTCTAGAGTAGCGGCGCTCGAGCATATCGTCCTGACCACGGATTTGCAAGCGGCAGTATCTTCAGCTGAAATCATCACAGAAGCAATCCCAGAAGTCATCGAGCTAAAGTGGGAGCTGTTTGAAAAGCTGGAGCATTACGCGAAGTCAGATGCGATTATTGCTTCCAATACGTCTACGTTTTCGATTGCGCGACTGATTGAAAAAGCTACGACTCCCCAACGCTTTATCATTACCCATTTTTTCAATCCAGCCCAATTGGTTCCGTTGGTCGAAGTAGTCAAGCATGAGAAGACCGCGCTGGAAGTCGTTCAAAAAACCATGCAGCTGATGGAAGATATCGGGAAGTGCCCTGTTCTGTTGAAAAAGGATGTACCGGGCTTTATCGCCAATCGGCTACAAACAGCCTTGATGAGAGAAGCTTTTCATTTGCTTGCAGAAGGTGTTGCAGATGCAGCCCAGATCGATACGGTGATGAAGAACGGAATTGGCTTTCGCTGGGCTTTTGTCGGGCCTATTGAGACGGCGGATTTTGGTGGACTCGATACGTGGAAGCGCGTGATGGATAACCTGGCGCCAGAGCTGAATGGCTCGACAAAAGCACCCGCCATCATGGAGGAACGGGTAGCAGATGGCAATCTCGGCACCAAGACCGGTGCAGGTATTTACTCGTATACGGATACGGCTGTTTCAGAAAAGCTGCGTGTACGTGACGAACAGTTTATCCGCTTGGGGAAAATGAAGCGCGGTTGAAGTGACTTACAGATTCGCTCAACAAATCGTGGCAACTGTTGCAGAGTCAACCTATTCCGACCGTCCTGTCTATCATTCATAGGCAGGGCGGTTTTTCTATGGCCGCGAGGGCGGTATAATCCCCACTTTTTTATACCTATTACAGTTCTATATATTTTTTGCTTAATTAACACTCCTTCGTTACCGATATAAAAAAATTAGGACTTCACCAACAGGAAACGTTTTTCCAAATACAACTTAGAAAGAAGATGAAATGAAGTGAAAGTTAACCTCAGGAATTGGCTTCGAAGCTATCGAACCAAACTCATCATCACATTTCTCTTGATTCTGTTAGTCCCTTCCCTTGTCGTTGGAAGCTTGGCTTACAATCAAGCGAGACAAGAAATTGAAAAACAGATCATGGACAGCGCCGACGAAAACGTCGATTTGGTCAACTCCATCGTCAGCAGTACGTTTGAGGGCAAAAAGAAGGATGCTGACTATTTGGCAAAAGATATCACACCTGGCGTGAAATCAGCTGATGTTCAAGAAGAAATCATGCATCACTTGGATATGTATATGGGTATGCATGCGGATGTGTCCAGTATTAGTTTGGGAACGGCTGACGGCCAGTATTTCCGCGCTCCCAAGCAAGAAGTACAGGCAGGGTTTGATCCGCGGACGAGAGACTGGTACAAGCGAGCGATGGAGAACAAGGGGACGGTCGTCGTTACGGAGCCATATATTTCGGCGGTATCAGGTGAGGTTTTAGTAGCGGTAGCAAGAACGACAGAGGATGGCGCTGGGGTTATTTGCATTACAGTTGGGATTGAACAGATCAAACAACTGGCAAACTCAGTCAGCATCGGTTCGGATGGAGATGTCATCGTAGTGGACAGCAATAAGAAGTATGTCGTCCACCCAGAAAATCAGGCAGGAACAGTGGCACAAGAGAGTTTTTACGACAACTTGTTCCAAGGAGAAACAGGACAATTCAATTACGAGGAGCAAAGCATCCCGAAACAGATTTACTATGTGACGAATCCAGCTACTGGCTGGAAAATTGCCGGTTCGATGTACTTGTCAGAGGTTGAGGATGCTGCTGAGCCGATTTTCGAGCAAACGTTTTGGACGATTGCGATCTGCTTGGTGTTGGGAGGGCTCATTGTAGCAGCTGTTCTGCGTTCCCTTCTCCAGTCCATCCAGGAAGTGAAGGTACATGCCGTTAGAGTGAGCCAAGGGAATTTGACTGACCCGATTCAAGTACGGTCAACCGATGAAATCGGTGAGCTTGGCCATGCGTTTAATACGATGCAGGATAACCTGCGGGCGCTCATTTCAGATGTCGAGACTAGAGCGGAGCAAGTAGCAGCGTCTTCGGAGCAATTGACCGCGAGTGCGCAGCAGACGAGCATTGCAACCGAGCATGTAACGACTGCGGTTCAAGAGGTAGCTGGCAGCGCGGAACAACAAACGAGCGGAATCGACCAAAATGTTCGCTCCTTGCAGGAGATTGCGGAAGGGGTCACACGGATTGTAGAGAGTGTCAATGTGTTGTCGGATACGGCTCAGCAAACGACGGTTCAGGCGGAAGAAGGGGGCAACTTTGTCGCTCAGGTCATGAGTCAAATGAAGTCGATTCATGAATCCGTAGAACAGTCGGATCGCATGACCAAATCGCTCTATGACCGTTCGAAAGAAATCGGCACGATCTCGGATGTCATCAGCGGGATTGCCCAGCAGACGAATTTGTTGGCATTGAATGCAGCGATTGAAGCGGCCCGGGCTGGTGAGCATGGCAAAGGCTTTGCGGTTGTAGCTACAGAGGTGCGACTGTTGGCTGAGCAATCACAATTGTCGGCTAAGCAAATTTCTGAATTGATCACAGAGATTCAACGGGAAACCAAGCAATCCGTCGACAACATGGAAACAGTCAGACTGGATGTTGAAGCAGGCTTGGAAGTTTCCGAGGAGACGATTCACAAGTTTGAAGGCATTATGGAAAGCACCAGACTGACCAATCCACATATCGCTGAGGTTTCCATGATCGCACAGCAAATCTTGGCTGCTGTTCAGGAAGTAACCGCGACAGCCAATGTGCTTGTCACCATCGCGAAAAGCAATGCCGAAACAGCCGAGGAAGTAGCAGCTTCTACGGAGGAGCAACTCGCCTCCATGCAAGAGATCTCATCCTCCGCTCAATCCTTGTCGTCATTAGCGGAAGAGCTGAAAGTAATGCTCAATAAGTTTACCTATTAACCTGTATTCTTAAACAAACGAAGCGTCCTGTCTCCAGGCATACGAGCAGGGCGCTTTGCTATATAGATGTGGTCACGTGTGTTCCTAATTATGGTAATATAATATCTAATCATTTGTGTAAAAACGGAATCGCATGTCGGAGGGGAAAAGGAAGCAATGAAACTCAAGCGAAACGAATCGATCGTGCAAGAGAATATAGCGGCAAACCTATTCAGAGGAAGGGAAGGAGTAGGTGGGAAGTTAACGATTACGAGTGAAAGACTCTATTTTCAACCACACAGTCACAATAATCAAACACAACCTCTCGAATTGCACTTGAATGATATTACGGCTGTTGAAAAGTGGAATACGCTATTCGTGATCCCAAATGGAATGAAAATCAAGATGCATAACGGGCAAGAGCATAAATTTGTTGTATGGAAACGGGCGGAGATCATTGGAATGATTCAAGATACAAAAATGAAGCAAAAAATGACGGTGATTATTAAGACGAGGTAGTGACCCGTTCAATGAAAATCGCCCTGCCACAAGCAATACTGAGCAGGGCGCTTCCCACATTTTACAAATTTCTTGCAATGTGTGGTTTGCTATAATGACTGGTACCCCCACCGCCAACCAAGACTCTTCCACCTTGTCTGAAGATGAGCAATTTCCTAGATCCATCTGAGAGCAGTACAGTGACTTTTGCCCGATTCGCTGTTGCAATATAAATAACGTAACCACTTCTGGAGATTACCGTACGCCAGTTGCGATCGAATTCAGAGCGCAAAACGCGATTGGAATACACTTGGTTTTCCACGCGTCTCGCGGTGATTCTTTTGTTTTTCATCGAGTCTCAACACCTCCTGTCAATCTATCCTATTCATGGGAGAGAAAAAGGAGTGGACAAGAGTTGTAGGCAATTTTACTATTTTCGTTGCAACAACGCAGGAAGCGTTCTATGATAACACCAAGGACGGTATTCAAGTTAAAAAGGAGTGAAAGACAATGGCAAAAAGCGTAGCACGCAAGCAGCGGGAAAAACTGGCTCGTGAAGGCAAAAGAAACCCAGAGCTCAACAGAAGTATCTTTGCATTCGCTGACATGAGACAACGGACGACGAAGACGAGAGCAGAAAAACTGAATCAACAGAAGCACAAAAGGTCGTTATCCTACCAAAGTGATGATGGCCTTTTTTATTTGCGTGCGAAGCTTTCTGCAATCGTTTAACATAAAATCATCCCGTACCAAAGTGAGGCATGACAACATGAATAATACCATTCACCCCGAATGCGCGAGAGCCATTCAGCATCTCCTCCAACTGAAGGACCCAAAACGCGAAGACTTTTTGGCGTTGAAAACGTACGGAAATGATCGCTATTCAGCAATGGGGTGGGAGGAGCTACAGACGTACATCAATGAAAAGACCGTCATCATTGTCGAGCAGTTTGAAAATGAACAAAATATTATGTCCGCCCTGCGTTGGGTAGCGAGAGGATTGCCGGTTTGGCTAGCGATTCGAAAAGTGCGGGCGGATTATTCTGTGTATGGATACAAGAAGTAGCCTGTCTTCGAATGACAGGTTTTTTCTATTCCTAAAAAATATATGCAAATAATAGAAATAATACTGCACGAATGAAAAGATAGGTCTATTATTGTCAGTATCAGAAATTTTGGAGGAGACATCATGACAGAATACTTACTTAGCTTACTTCAAATTATTATGATCAACCTGGTCTTGAGCGGAGACAATGCAGTTGTGATTGCTCTTGCCTGTCGCAACCTGAGTCCAGAGCTGCAGAAGAAAGCTACTTTTTGGGGGAGCTTCGGTGCAATCGGACTTCGGATCATCCTGACCTTCATTGCTATCTGGCTGTTGAAAATTCCGTTTGTCCAAGTCGTCGGAGGGCTTTTGCTCATCTGGATTGCGGTCAAGCTGTTAAAAGGTGAAGATGAGGACAGTCACATAGGTGGGGGAGCGAGTTTTGTTGAGGCACTCAAAACCATTATTTTTGCCGATTTGATTATGAGTCTGGACAATGTCATCGCCGTAGCTGGGGCAGCGAACGGGAATCTGGTTTTGGTTATCATCGGTCTTACCATCAGCATTCCGCTTATCATTTGGGGAAGCCAGTTACTGATGAAGCTGATGAACCGTTTTCCCATCATCGTATTATTGGGGGCGGCTCTGCTCGGATATACAGCAGGAGAAATGATTGTAGGAGACAAAGCAGTTGGCAGCTTCCTGGAGGGGGTAATGCCTTCGCTGCATATGATTTTGCCAGTAGCATTGGCAATTCTGGTTATTGTGATTGGAAACTATTTGAAAAGGAAGGAGAAAAATGTGATAAATAAAGAAGTGACAAATAACCATGCGGAGACACTATAGCTATGGAATATCGCGATTGGTACATTCTCCAAACCTTGTACCAGGAACAAAACATTACAAAGACAGCCGAAAGCTTGTATTTGTCCCAGCCTGCGCTGACGAAAAGACTACGGCAGATTGAAAAAGAATTTGGCGTACAGATCGTGCAACGGGGGAGTAGAGGCGTTCATTTCACTCCTCAAGGCGAGTACTTGGCCAAATGTGCGGATGAAATGCTCCTCAGACTGCGCAATATCAAGGAGCATGTCTTGAACATGGGCGGCGAGGTCAATGGTACGCTCCGGCTCGGGGTTTCCAACTATTTTGCAAGGTACAAGCTCCCGATGATCTTGAAAAAGTTCAAGGAAGCTTATCCAAACGTCGAGTACAAGGTAATGACCGGATGGAGCAAAGACGTCTACAGGTCTGTGTATAATCAGGACGTGCACGTAGGCTTCGTTCGGGGAAGCTACAACTGGTCCGACCAAAAGCACTTATTGTTCGAGGAATCGGTCTATGTCGTTTCCACGGAACCCATTCAGATCGACGACCTGCCCACCCTGCCGCGAATCGACTATGAGACGGATCCCATGCTACTGGCATTAGTGGACAGCTGGTGGACGGAACGATTTTCCCAACCGCCGTTGATCGGCATGGAGGTCGACAAGGCGGATACATGCAGTGAAATGGTAGCAAACGGTTTGGGGTACGCCATCCTTCCACGAGGCGTGCTGAATGGCAAAGACGATTTGCACATGATTGAGCTGACCACAGCTGAGGGAGAGCCGATCAAGCGAAGTACCTGGATGTTTTATCATGCCGACTCGATGGAATTGCAAATGGTCAAGGCATTTGTGCGCTTTATAGAGCAGGGTGAGATTGCATTCATCGATTAAGCAAGGAAAAAGGAACTGCTGGGAATTCCCTGAAGGGGAGCCAGCAGTTTTTTATTATTCACATAAGGAATCGCTAACGATAACCATTTTGTATTTTTTCTGCGAGAACAATTGATTTACACTAGGTGTACCCCCACCCTAGAAGCTTCATACAACGTCGGATAGTAGGAGAGGGAACGCTTATGCTGCTACGCATTCTGTTTACATTGCTGCTCGGATCACTGGGAGGCTGGCTGTTTGCTACCATTCACAGCCCACTTCCTTGGCTACTCGGAGCGCTAGTTACGACAGTTATCTGTAATATGCTTGGGGTCAAAAATCTTTGGATTCCCCGTTGGTTTCGTCAAGCAGGATTGACAGTGATCGGGATTACCCTTGGTCTTCGAATGACATCTGAAATCGTCGATACGATGACGGGGCACGTCGGTTTGATGCTCATCACCACGATTTTGACCATCTTGATCAGTTTGGTGAACGCGTGGATCTTTTATAAGATTTGCAGAGTTGACGGGATAACGGCGATATTCAGCAATATTCCCGGTGGATTATCGGAAATGGTGTCGGTGGGGCAAATGGCGGGGGGAAATCAACAAGTCATTACGATTTTTCATTCGATCCGTGCGATCAGCGTCGTGCTTTGTACCCCTTATCTCGTGGCATTTCTACCTACGCATGCTGCCATACAGACGGCTACGACAGAACACGTGCTGGGGATTGGGCAGACAGTCATGATCCTAGTGGCTGGTCTCATTGGAGCGCTGATTGCGTCACGCTGTTATATACCCGCTCCGTTCTTGCTAGGTGCCTTGCTCGTGACCGCTTTGATTTCGATGAATACATCGCTTGTGGGAGAGAGTCCTGCGTTGCCAAGCATCTTGGTCCAAGGGGCCCAAATATTCATCGGGGTCAGCATCGGTCTTGGCTTCAAACGAGAGGACATCGTGAAAAATCGCCGATTCTTTCTGTTTGGTCTCATGCATTCCTTGTTTTTGTTCGTCATGGTGATTGTGCTTGCCATCGGCATTTCTTACGTCACTGCATCCGATATCGTAACGGCGATTCTGGCTACGGTGCCAGGTGGTCTTGCCGAAATGAGCTTGACTGCCTTGGCGACAGGAGCCGATCCGCTCCTAGTAACGGCGTTTCATCTGTTTCGCTTGGTCCTTGTCCTTACACTGTTTTCCTTCGGCGCACGTGCATGGACCAACTACCACAGCAGGATCAAACAGCCAAAGGAGACCAGCGCTTGACGCAGTTTTACAGTCAAATATATGGCAAGGCCTGCACGTTCCCAGATCGGAACGGCAGGTTTTTTTGACGTAAAAAAAATGAAAATAATCGTAAATATGGTTTTTATCCAAATTATCTGAACAAACTAGGAAGCGTTTTCATCGGATGCTATGATCTCCTTACCTTAATTGAAAACGCTATCAACAGAGGGGGTCATAAAGATGAAAAAATCAAACAAATGGACAAAGTGGAGCGGAGTACTCCTCACTACGGCAATGGCACTTAGCCTCGCAGCCTGTGGAGGCGGCGGTGGGCAGACAGCATCCTCTGGAGGAGCTTCTACCTACCCGGAAAAGCCTATCTCGGTTATCGCACCATCGGGCGCAGGCGGAGGCTTGGATAAAACAGCGCGTTCCCTCGCAAAGGTGATGTCAGCAACGAAGCTAGTAGACAAGACCATTTCGGTCGAAAACAAGCCAGGTGGCGGACAGGCAGTAGGCTTGGCTGATTTCGTAACGCAGGACAAGAAAAACAACTACAAGCTCCTGCTTCCCTCTACCCCAATCGTCATTAACAATGTGAAAAAAGAAGGAAATAGCCCGCATTCCTACAAGGATATGACTCCGTTGGCACAATTGACGAAAGATTACGGCGCGATCGTCGTAGCAGCCGATTCTCCATATAAGGATCTGAAATCGTTACTAGATGCAATCAAAGCTGATCCGACCAAAGTAACGGTTGCAGGCGGCTCTGCTCCTGGCTCGCTTGATCACTTGACCTTCTTGATGCCAGCTGTCAAAGCGGGAATTGATCCGAAATCAGTGAAATACATCTCTTACGATGGTGGCGGGGAAGCGATCGCCTCTCTCTTGGGTGGCAATGCTGACGTACTGGCAACAGATGTATCCGGTTCGGGTGAATACTTGAAATCCGGCAAGGTCAGAATTCTGGGTGTTTCTTCCCCTGAGCGCTTGAAAGGAATGTTCAAGGATATCCCCACGTACAAAGAATCCGGTTATGACACGGAGCTGATCAACTGGCGCGGTGTATTTGGGCCAAAAGATATGACGCCAGATGCTGTTGCTTACTGGGAGCAAAAATTGAAAGCGATGACAGAGACTCCTGAGTGGAAAGCAGAGCTGGAAGCAAACGGCTGGGACGATGGCTACAAAAACGGTGCAGACTTCAAGAGCTACCTGGGTGAGCAAGAAAAAATGTTCAAGGAAATCCTGGGCTTGCTCGGAATGGCGAAATAAAAAGGTTTGCTGGGGGATGGAGAAGGAGCGATTCTTCTCCTCCTTCATTCTGGATTCTGGAACGAACAGGAGGAAACATACGTGAGCAAAACATTTGACCGCTTCGCCAGTCTGATTTTTCTCGTGTTGGGCGTAGCCTTTGTGGTCGGGAGCCAAAACATCTCGGCGAGTGCTTACGGCAGCAATGTAGGGCCAAACATTTTTCCGATGGGACTCGGAAGTCTTCTGATCCTGCTCAGCCTGCGATTATTTTATGAGACATTTACATACAAGCAAGAGGGCAAGAAAGAGAAGGAAAAGCTCGATTACAAACGGTTCCTCATCATTCTGGTCGGGGCATTATTGTACGTATTGCTTTTGGAGGAAATCGGCTACGTGATCAGTACCTTCCTGTTCCTTTTCGTTGGATTCCAGACGATGCAGAAAGGGAAGTGGCTCAACAGCGTAATCATTTCCGGTGCATTTTCGTTCGGTGTCTACTTGTTGTACGTGGAAGTTCTCGATGGCACATTGCCCGGTTTACCAACATGGTTAGGCTTGTAGGAGGTGGATGAAATGAGTGCATTTGATTATTTGCTGAACGGATTTGCCACTGCCCTGCAATGGCAAAATATCATTTTTGCATTTGTGGGTGTCTTGATCGGGACGGTAGTTGGGGTATTGCCAGGGATTGGGCCAATCAGCGGCGTGGCCTTGTTGATTCCGGTGACAGCCTCGTTGACGAGTGGACTGCCACCAGAAGCAGCGGCTACCAGCGCCATTATTTTGTTGGCAGGGGTTTACTACGGGGCGATGTACGGCGGCTCTACCACTTCGATTTTGTTGAATACACCGGGTGAGTCATCTTCTGTCGTTACCGTACTGGACGGATACCCGATGGCGAAGCAGGGAAGAGCCGGAGTTGCTCTCTCCATCGCCGCGATTGGTTCATTTTTTGCAGGACTTGTCTCGCTTATCGGTCTTGTATTTTTGGCAGAGCCACTCTCTGAAGTAGCGCTCAAGCTCAGTCCGGCAGATGAATTTTCGCTGATGATCTTGGGGTTATGTGCACTGAGCGGGCTGGCAGGCAAGTCTGTGACCAAAGCATTGATGATGACGGTTTTTGGCTTATTGATCGCGACGATCGGGCTGGACAATGTATCTGGCGTGGCGCGTTTTACCTTTGATATGCCCGAGCTTTATTCCGGTTTGGAATTTTTGACGATCGCCGTAGGGGTATTTGCGCTTGGAGAAGTGTTCAAGACGATCCTCGAACGCGATGTGAATGAGGGGGAGATCGCCAAAATCTCCCGAATCATACCGACCAAGGAAGACTTGAAGGAAAGTGCTGGACCGATTCTTCGTGGATCACTGGTTGGATTTTTTAAAGGAATTGTTCCTGGTTCTGGTGCAACACTGGCATCCTTCCTCGCTTATTTGCTGGAAAAGAAAATCAGTAAAACGCCTGAAAAATTCGGCAAAGGAGCAATTGCTGGGGTAGCGGCTCCAGAGTCGGCAAACAACGCAGCATCTGGCGGGGCGATGATTCCACTTTTGACCTTGGGAATTCCGGGTACAGGGACGACAGCGGTATTGATGGGCGCTCTGATTATGTACAATGTGCAGCCAGGTCCGCTCTTATTTGAGGATCATCCGACCATTGCTTGGGGCTTGATTGCTAGTATGTTCATCGGAAACGTGATGCTCTTGATCCTCAATATGCCGCTCGTAAAGGTGTTTGCGAAGCTGATTGAGACACCGCCTAAATATTTGATCCCGATGATCGTTGCTATTTCGGTGTTTGGTGTATACGCGGTCCGTGTCTCTGTTTTTGATCTGGTCTTGTTGCTGCTCTGTGGACTCGTGGGTTACTTTTTGGCGAAAAACGATTTTCCAATGGCTCCACTCGTTCTTGGCTTGGTCTTGGGTCCGATGATTGAAAACAATTTACGACGAGCGCTGACGACGTCCAATGGTGATTTTTCTATCTTTTTTGAAAAGCCAGTATCGCTGGTGTTCCTCATCATTGCGGTTCTCTGGATCACCGTTCCCTTGATCATGAAAATGAGAGGGAAGAAAGTAATCGTGAACGAAGAATAGGAGGCGAATTCTCATGCGCGATGACAAAAGGATCAAAGAGGAAGTCAAACAGCAGTTTGGTGCGAATGCTGAAAAGTATGTGAACAGCCAGACACACGCTACGGGAGAGGATCTCGCTCTCCTCACGCCTTGGCTGAATCCATCGCCGGAATGGGTGTTTCTCGATGTGGCAACGGGTGGCGGTCATCTTACCAAGGCAATCGCTCCACATGTCGGTCATGTCTTTGCGACTGATTTGACACTGCCGATGCTTGCAGCGGCGCGAAACCATCTGAAATCTCACACAAGCAATGTCTTTTATGTGGTTGCGGATGCGGAGGCACTTCCGTTTTTGAGTGAATCCTTTGATGCAGTCGGGTGCAGAATCGCTGCTCATCACTTCCCGAACCCGGAGGCGTTTGTAAAAGAAGTGGCGCGTGTTCTGAAGCCGGGTGGAAAATTCATGCTGATCGACAATATCGCAGCAGAGGATGAAAAGCTCGACCGATTTGTGAATACGCTGGAGAAACTTCGGGATCACAGTCATGTACGAAGCTACTCACGCTCCGAATGGGTAACGTGGATTGAGCAAGAGGGGCTGGTGGAGAGTCATTCGCGTATCCGTAAAAAGACGTTCCCGTATGCGACTTGGGTCAGACGTACGACTGAGACTGAGGAGCAGGTTGAGCAAGTAACCGCGCATATCGCAAGTGCTGATGAGGAAATCCAAGCCTACTTCGCGGTTGAAAAAGTTGGAGAGCAAGTCGTTTCCATCCAAGTTGATGAGTGGATGGCATTGTTTGAGAAACCAGAATGATAAGGACGATGCTTCTAAGCTGGTCCCCGCTTACAATTAAGCGGGGGCTTGTTCTTTTTTGTGTGGGTACCTAAGTAACGATTCGTAATGAGTAGGGTGCTTTCACGACGGTTTTTGGCATGATTTTTTTGGGATGTCTTGCTCTGTATTTACTATTCGTTCGAATTCGGACAATATAGAGTACAAATAGTCTATATGAAGGAAAATATGCTACTATAACCACAGGAGGTATGTGATGGATGAGGTTGACCTGAAAATTGTTCAATTGCTCGAGGAAAACGGAAGGATATCTCATGAGGAAATCAGCAAGCTGCTGCACATCTCGCGACCGGCTGTTCACCAACGGGTTGCCAAGCTTGAAAAAAATGGTGTGATCAAGGGATACCGTGGCATCATTGACTGGCGAAAATTAGAGCAAAGGCTGAAGGTATTGATTTTTGTCAAAGCAAGATGTCAGGACTTCAAAGAAATCACAGCAAAGATTATGAGCGTTCAGGTACCGAACGTGACCATCATGGAATGCCAGCGGCTCGCGGGAGAGTGGTGCATGATGCTAAAAGTACGTGCAACGTCACCAGAAGATATCACCAATCTGATCGATGAAATGGTCCAGTATAATGAAATACTGGAAACTTCTACGACTTTCATCTTGTCGACGATCTACGAGGATGGCCGAAAAGAAATTTGACAACCAAGGTGGAAACACAATGACAGGAAAAAAAGATTCGAAATTATTTGGCGTTACGATTGCGTTGCTAGCGGTCTACCTGTTTTGGGGAGGCACTTATCTCGGAATGAAGATCGCGATTGAATCGATGCCACCTTTTATTATGGCGGGGGCGCGATTTTTTCTGGCGGGATCGATCCTGTTTTTGATCGGGCGTTGGAAAGGGGCAGGGCTGCCCAGTGCAGCAGAATGGAGAGGGGCCGGAATTGTTGGGGCGTTGTTGCTTCTCGGAGGTAACGGTGTAGTTGCATGGGCGCAACTCAAGGTACCATCAGCAATCGCGTCCTTGTTGATCGCTACCGTTCCATTATGGATTCTCGTTTTCAACTGGGTTGGTGGCAGCAAGAAGAAGCCAACGGTTGGAGTCATGGGAGGAATCCTGTTTGGCTTGGCGGGGATTGCAGTGCTTGTTGTCCATCCCGAGAGCTCAGGCAATCAAGGGATCGATACCGTCGGAATCTTTGCGCTCCTGTTTGCCTCAATCAGTTGGGCAGTGGGATCGTTGTATTCGCGAAATGCAAAGCTCCCTGCATCACCGGTAATGGCGACAGCCTTGCAAATGATCATCGGAGGGAGTTTGCTGGGGATCACTTCGCTGTTTCTCGACGATTGGACGAAGCTGCACCTATCGGAGATCACTCTGCGTTCCTGGATTGCTTTTGGCTATTTAGTTGGATTTGGTTCCATTGTCGCCTACACAGCATACATTTGGCTTTTAAAAAATGCAGAGCCTTCCTTGGTCGCCACGTACGCCTATGTGAACCCGATTGTCGCAGTATTTCTAGGCTGGCTGATCGCTGATGAACAATTGACAAGCCAAACCTTGATTGCTGCTGTCATGATCATCGCAGCCGTTGCCATCATCACGATGTTTCGGGAAAAGAAGAGTCCAGGTGCGACACAAACGGTAGCAAGAAAAGAAAAAGGGAAGCTTCAGGTTCATAAATGAAGCTTCCCTCTTCTTTTTGCCATTAGGCTTTATTTGGTTGTTTTTTGTGGAACCCAGCGGTATTTTCTTTCCGGACGTCCGACGGTTCCATAGAACGTCTCGACAGTTACTTCATTAATAGAGACGAGAAATTCGAGGTATCTGCGCACGGTTGAATGGCTCATGCCAGCCAGTGCAGCCAGATCATCGGCATTCATGCTTTGGGTGGTCTCCTGCATCTTGTCCCGGATCAGCTTTAATGTCAGCTTGTCGATGCCTTTCGGGAGCGAGGTGATAGTTCCAACGGTTTTGGTAGCAGGAGTGTGTGCGGCTTTCGTGAACAGCTTGTCCACCGCTGTTTGATCAATGGTTGTATGCTGCTGAAGCTGATGTCTCGTATTTGCATATTGCTCCAAGGTAGACATGAATTTATCGATCATGATCGGCTTGATGATGTAGCTGTATGCACCGCCACGTATCGCTTCTCTCACCGTTTCCACATCGTTTGCGGCTGTGATCATAACGACATCGATCCCGCGAAAATGCTTCCGTACTTCACGCAACAAGTCAATCCCGTTCATATCCGGCAAATAAATGTCCAGAAGCAGCACATCTGGCGTAACGACGTGAAGCATCTCCAGTGCCTGTTTTCCTGTCGTGGCCGTGGCAATAATCTGGAATCCTTCCAGTTTACTTGTGAATTGTTCATAGATTCTAGCTGCAATTTCGTCATCTTCCACGATCATGACGGTAATAAGTTTCTCAGACATTGTGGATTGCCTCCTCACTACTTGCTTTGTCCCATTTCTTGGGGACGACAACGGTGAAACGCCCTCCGCCTAGATCACTTTTTCCGAGTGAGATTTGCCCCTCTAATAGCTCGATGGCGTTTTTCACAATAGCCAAACCGAGTCCTCGATTTTCACCTGATTTCGTAGTGACACCGCTTTCAAAGATGCGGGGCTCCAATTCTTTTGATACCCCATGTCCATTGTCTTCGATGTCAAAAATGATATCGCCACCTAAATCAGTGAAGGATACGTGAACCAATGCGTCAGTGCCTTTGTATTCGAGTGCAGCTTCCATCGCGTTGTCGATCAAATTGCCGAGAATAGTGACCAATACCTTTGTATCCAAGCTGTCAGGTACATTTCCCAAATAGCTGTCCGGATCAATTTCGAGTAATACCTTCAGTTCTTTGGAGCGATTGATTTTCCCTAGCAGACAAGCAGCGATGAAGGGCTCTTTGACTGAACTCATAATGAAGGCGAGAATATCCTGCCGTTCCTTTACTTCATCGGTGATGAGTTCGATTGCTTTGTCGTACTCTTTTAGCTTGAGGAGACCGTAAATGGTGTTCAAACGATTTAAATATTCGTGATTTTGTGCACGCATATTGTCCGAAAAAGAACTGATCTTCGTAATTTCTTCAGTGAGTTGCTCGATTTCAGACTCTGGACGAAATGTGAAGACCACGCCTCTGATTTCATTGTTGCTCAAAATAGGAGAGTAGTCGGTTATAAAAATCTCGTGCCCCAGCAAAATTTTGTAGTTCATTTCTTGCGTATTTCGATTGACAGAATGAATGATGTCGCGCAATTGCGGGCTAGCGATCGATTTCCCTACGGCCAAATCCTCTTGGAGAAGGGAACGTGCTCGTTTATTCATCGAGACGACACGTCCTTGCATATCGACTGCTACCGTAGCATCGTGAATTGATTCAAGAATAGCTGCTTTTTCCGTAAACAAAAATGAGATTTCCTCTGGCTCCAGACCAAAGATCAACCGCTTGACTCGTCTGGCAATAATGATCGCACCAATAATTCCGATAACCAGCAGCACTAGAGATAAGGCGACGACCCTTTCCTTGTATTCCGCGACCTTTTTCTCTACATCACTCATGACATAGCCGACAGAGGAGACTCCGATTGTCTCGCCTTTCTTGTTGACGATGGGTGTTTTCGCTTTGATGGCTGGACCAGAAATGCCTGTCCCTCGATAAATGACCGAGCGGTTTTCTAAAAAGACGGGGTCATTGCTTGTTCCCATCGGTAATCCAATCTGTTTTGGGTCGTAGTGGGAGTACCGAATACCGTCCTTGTTTCCAATCACCACATAGCTGGCGCCCGTTTCCTTCCGAATGGTTTCGGCTATCGGTTGAATCACCTTGGAAGGGTGATCGGTCTCAAAGGCTGCGATGATGCGTTCGTTCATGGCAGATAGCTTGGCGACCGTCATGGCTTGCTGCCCAATATAACGATCCAAAATGTCATCTAATATGAAGGAAAATAAGGCAGTTCCTATCCCCATGCTGATCAGGACAACGATGGAAATGAGCAGAACCATTTGGGTCAAGAGGCTGATGCGGGCTTTTTTTGGAGTATGAACCATGGGCAAACCACCTTCGATGACAGATCAAGATGCTATACATGTATGAAAACGTTTACTGTATTCATTATAACAATAACGCTTTCACATTTGTGACACAAAGTAAATTTGTAACAATACGATAGCCAATAGGTTTATGAAAAAAGTTTTGACAAATTTTTTATAAAAAAATGAACAAAATATGAACAACAAGTGAATATTATGTTACAATAGGAGCATAAAACAGAAACGGTCACGCAAAAAATCTATGATGATAGGGGTTTTGTGTTATGAATAACGATCGAAAAGCAGCAGATGTGTTAAGATGGATGGCTTGGACAGTATTATTCGTCGGTGCTGTTATTATGGCTTTCACTGCAAGCGATTTCAGATCGGAGAACTTGCCGTTGATGGTGTCGATCGGATTTTTGATCGCTGGCATGAATATCTTCATTATGAGCACGGTGTTTCGCTTAATGACACTAAAAAGAACTGACGCCTAAGTTAGTTAAAAATAGTCCCATAGTACCTCTCATTTTCTTCATTATGAATGAGAGGTTTTTTATTTATACGGAAAATTGCCGTCAGCGAAATAAGCTGGCGGTTTTTTTTGTTTTTTTATTAAAAGTGAAAAAGAAATCTTGACAATTAGAATTGGATGTAATGACCAAAAATGGGTGGTGGGAATCATTAGAGGGGAATCCTAACAAGAATATGATCAACTCGTGACTGCAATGTGAACACTTTGTAACAGAAAAGCTACGAAATATTGAACGTCGTTAAAAACGAGTACAAAATCTCGTAGACTCTGATAGTATGTATATGCGGCAAATAGTGAAGTTCACTTGTGTTGAAAAATCTATTGTGAGGAACTCTCGATACGTGTGAATGCACGTTGAAGAAAGAAGGTTTTCTAAAACCTCGTTCGAGACCTCTCCATAGAGAGTGACTGCACTATCGACATCCAAAGTATTACATGCTCGTTGTTTGTGACTAGGAGGGATTAGGAGAATGAGCGGAGGAAAAATGCTGAGGCATATCCAGTTTTGGATCTTGGCAGTGTTGGGCACCGTTCTGCTGACAGGCTGTGGTAGCGAATACCTCGTCTTGAATCCAAAAGGACCTGTAGCAGAAACGCAGTACAATCTCATTATTATTTCCACGATATTGGTCGCTGTCATTATCGTTCCGGTTATTGCGCTTACCGCTTTCATTGTATACCGCTATCGGGATACACCGGGCAATAAAGCAAGTTACAAGCCGGAGTGGGCACACAGTACAACCCTAGAGGTAATTTGGTGGATTATTCCTATCGTTATCGTTGCATTGCTGGGTTACTTTACTGTCCGTGATGTTTATGTGTTAAAAGAGAACCCGAATAAAGAAGTTGCCCCTATGACCATTCAGGTTACGGCTTTGGACTGGAAATGGATGTTTACGTATCCAGAACAAAATATCGCAACTGTTAACCATCTGGAGATTCCAGCAGGCGTACCGATTCGCTTCCAGGTATCTGCTGATGCACCGATGAACTCTTTCTGGGTTCCAGAATTGGGTGGACAGATTTATGCGATGGCGGGAATGGCTACCGAACTTTATCTGCAAGCAGATGAACCAGGTACATTCGCTGGATTTAGCTCCAACTTCTCAGGTGAAGGTTTCGCCAAAATGCAGTTCGATGTAGTGGCAAAACCAAAAGATGAGTTCGATAAATGGGTAAAAGAAGTAAAAGGTACGACTCCAGCTATGACGAAGGCAGATTATGAAGAGCTTCGCAAGCCTGGCGTGACAGACAAGTTTACGTACTCTGCATTCCCAGAAGGTATGTTTGAAGAGATCGTTGCGAAATATGGTCATGGTCACGATATGGACTATGTGATGGAGAAAAACCCTGCGCCCGCAGGTGACAAGTCTTCTAGTGAGACTTCGCTAAATATGCAGCATATGCAGCATAAGACTGAATCGCACAACATGCCTGGAATGAATCATTCCAGTATGAACCACTAGGCGAGAGGGAGGAGGAATACCACGTGTGGGAGAACATTAAGGATTTTGCATCCACGTTCTTTGTAACAGGTGACCCACTGATTTACGGTGCGGACGTATCGATTGTACTGACCATGGTTGCGATCGTATTCGTTCTGACTAAGTATAAAAAATGGGGTTGGCTGTGGCGCGAATGGTTGACTACAGTTGACCATAAGCGTATTGGTATTATGTATTTGATCGCATCGCTTCTGATGCTGTTCCGCGGTGGGGTTGACGCCCTGCTGATGCGCGTGCAGCTGGCATTCCCGAACGTAGAATTCCTGCACTCGGATCACTATAATGCCATCTTTACGACTCACGGTACGATCATGATTTTGTTCATGGCGATGCCGATGATGTTTGCCTTGTTTAACATGGTAGTACCGCTTCAACTCGGTGCTCGAGATGTAGCGTATCCGTTCTTGAACGCACTTAGCTTCTGGCTGTTTATGCTCGGTGCGATGCTGTTCAACCTTTCGTTCGTAATCGGGGGCTCCCCAGACGCTGGTTGGTTGTCTTACCCGCCACTGTCACAAAATGATTTCAGCCCTGGACCAGGTCAGAACTTCTATATTTGGGGGATTCAAATCTCCGGTATCGGTAGTTTGGCGACAGGGATTAACTTTATCGTAACGATTCTCAAAATGCGTGCACCTGGCATGAAGCTTTCCAAAATGCCATTGTTTAGCTGGTCCGTATTGTCCAGCTGCATTATGATTATCTTCGCTTTCCCAATTTTGACTGTAACATTGGCTCTGTTGTTCCTGGACCGTTTCGCAGGTGCCCATTTCTTCACAATGGACGGCGGCGGTAATCCGATGATGTACCTCAACCTCATCTGGATGTGGGGTCACCCTGAGGTATATATCGTAGTAGTACCAGCTTTCGGTATTTTCTCTGAAATCGTGGCTACGTTCTCACGTAAAAAGATTTTCGGCTACAAATCAATGGTTTGGGCGATGATGATCATTGCCGTTGTATCGTTCTTTACATGGGCTCACCACTTCTTCACAATGGGTACGAGCGCAAGTGTTATCGCCTTCTTTGCGATATCAACGATGATTGTTGGTATCCCGACCGGGGTTAAGGTCTTTAACTGGCTGTTTACAATGTACCGTGGTCGGATATCCTTTAAACAACCAATGCTGTGGACCATTGCCTTTATCCCTTGCTTCGTAATTGGTGGAGCGACAGGGGTAATGCTGGCAGTAGCTCCGGCAGACTATCAGTATCACAACAGTTACTTCCTGGTTGCCCACTTCCACCAAGTATTGATCGGTGGGGTAGTGTTCGGCTACCTGGCTGGTATTTACTACTGGTGGCCAAAACTGTTCGGTTTCAAGCTCGACGAGAAACTGGGCAAATGGGGCTTCTGGTTCTGGAATATTGGTTTCTACGTGTGCTTTATGCCGCAATACGCGCTCGGTTTCATGGGTATGACTCGCCGTTACTACACGTACGGTTGGGATCGCGGTTGGGCAGACCTGAACCTGGTATCCACTGTTGGGGCATTCATGATGGGTATCGGTTTCATCTTCCAAGTATGGCAAATCGCTTACAGCATCAAGCATGGTGAGCGCGACACGACAGGCGATCCATGGAATGGTCGTACACTGGAGTGGTCGATTCCATCACCTGCACCGTTCTACAACTTTGCTGTTGTTCCACAAGTGAAAGAAATGGATGACTGGTGGGCAACGAAAGAAGCAAAAGCAAATGGCACCTATAAAGAACAACCGGCCAAACTGGAGCCGATTCATATGCCGAAGAACTCTGGAATTCCGTTTATCATGGCGAACTTCTGGTTCCTCGTAGGTTTTGGTTTCACATTTGGATGGGTTTGGATGGCCGTTATTGGATTCATTGGCGTATTCGCATGCATGTGGGCACGCTCCTTCCAATACGACACGGATTATTACGTACCGGTGGAGGAAGTGCGTCGCACTGAGGCTTCACTGGGGAGGGTGGTGTAACGATGGCTACGAATCATGACCATGGTCACGGCCACGACCACGACCATCATGAAGAGCATGAGCAACTAAAGGTTCTCGGTTTTTGGATTTTCGTTGTAACAGACTGCGTGTTGTTCGGTACGTTGTTTGCAACCTATGCGGTAATGATGAATAGTTTTGCTGGTGGACCAACTGGACAAGAATTGTTCCAGCTGCCAGGCGTTATTGCTTCAACCTTTATCTTGTTGACAAGTAGCTTTACCAGTGGTCTTGCTGTTCTGGCAATGAACAAAGGCAATGTCAAACAACTGATTGGTTGGCTGGCTGTAACTGGTCTTTTGGGACTGTCTTTCGTAGTGTTGGAAGTCACTGAGTTTATGCACTTGATGAGCGAAGGCGCAACCATGGCGACTAGCGGCTACTGGTCCGCTTTCTACACACTGGTTGGTACACACGGATTGCACGTAACGCTTGGTCTGTTCTGGATGACTGCGTTGATGATCCAGCTGAAGCGTCGTGGAATCTCTGCGGTTACTCGCCGCAAAATTACCAACTTTAGCTTGTACTGGCACTTCCTTGACGTTGTGTGGATCTTCCTCTTCACAGTCGTTTACTTGATGGGGGTGATGTAAGGTGGCACAACATCAAAACCAAGGCGGACATCATAGTCACGGATCGATGAAAGAGTACGTAATCGGTTTTATCCTGTCGATCGTGCTCACCATTATCCCACTCGTGCTGGTCATGAACTCGATTTTGAGTAAAACGGCGACCATGATTGCGATCTTGATAATGGCGGTCTTGCAGTTCGTAATTCAGTTGGTCTTCTTCATGCACATCCGCGAAGGAGAAAAACCACGCTACAACGTACAGACATTGATTCTTGGACTTGTGATTGTAATTACAATCGTTGCAGGTTCCCTCTGGATCATGTTGTTTAACAAATATTAATCAGTTAAGAGCGTGGCACAGGCGATTCGTTGCTTGTGCCGCGTTTTTTTGTTTTTGAAGTGGCGGTAGTGGAGGGAAGAAGCGCATTTCCAGTCTACGCTTCGGCCTACGCCCCGCAAGAGGGATTGACTGTCCGCTTCGGAAAAAATGGCGGGAGCGCTTCAAACGTTGAAGTTTCGAGGAAGTATTCCATAAGTGAAGCTGAAATTCCCCGCCATTTTTTCCGAAGCTGAGTTGGGCTCCTGAGGCGCTAGGACTGGAAATGCGCTTCTTCCTACGCGACTTTTCGTCAACCAATGGAAGTAATTTAAGAAGGTGAAAACTGGTAACACTCTCATCTTGCAGCTATAATAGAAAGAATTTTACGTCAAAATGTGCAAGGGGAGTGAAGTCGA
This sequence comes from Brevibacillus sp. BD137, assembly GCF_041644655.1. Classification (NCBI taxonomy): domain Bacteria; kingdom Bacillati; phylum Bacillota; class Bacilli; order Caryophanales; family Paenibacillaceae; genus Brevibacillus; species Brevibacillus sp. BD137. The sequence continues at coordinate 114,952 of NZ_JAOTNO010000004.1, forward strand.
TGGCTGGGCAACTTTATATAACGAAGCCTTGTGCAGAACTTCAAGCAGAGTATATTTCCTTTTACGAAGAGTGGAAAGAAAGTGGAGAGCCTATCGTACCGTGGGTGGTGGATCGGGAGCCTTATGATTTTCCTGCGTATCTGGAATTTCTGGAGGGTGAGAGCAGCGAGGAAAATCTTCCGGATGGCTATGTTCCTCATTCGACGTATTGGCTCATGAATGAAGAGCGACGCATAGTGGGGGCGGTGAATATTCGGCATCGTCTCAACGAGCGTCTACGAAAAAACAGCGGGCACATCGGATATGGAATCCGGCCATCTGAGAGACGCAAAGGATATGCGACGGAAATTTTAGCGCAAGCCCTACCTATTACGAGCGAGTTGGGTATAAACGAAGTATTGGTGATTTGCGACTATGATAATGTTGCTTCGGAGAAAACGATTCGGAAGAACGGGGGCGTTTTTGAGTCAGAATGTGCAGATGACGATGGATTGGTCATTCGTCGCTTCTGGATTACGAGACCTTCGTAAAAGAAGAGGGCTGTCTCATTGTCCGTTTACAAGACGTTTGAGATAGCCCTTTCCTGTTTATTCATCTACCTTGTATGCAATCAATTTGCGAACCCATTGCTCCATCTCGTCAAGAATATAGTCTGGGGGTGGAGTTTTTCCGTCTGTTTTTGGGAGGACGAGCCATTGTAATGGTTTTGGGAGGTGGCAGATTTTCCCAAGAAGTTGTATTCCTGAATCGTCACTTATGATGTCTCGTAAAAAGATGAACATTCTTTTGTCTAACGTATGGATTAGCTTTCCTTCATATTCTGTATCAGAGATAGTGACAGAAGGGTGCCCATGTCTCTCAATACACCCTAATACTTCAACCCATACAAAATCATACAACTGGGAAAGTTCAGCTTTAAGGAGCTCGGGATCTTTAATGAGTACCTCTTCTGTGGAGGAAAAGGGACGACTTAAGAAAATATCTGGGTCCATCTCCATATAGTCTAATACGACCTTACAAGATGCAGCTTGCTTGTTTTCATGGGTGTATAAAATCTCGTCGATTCTTTTCAAATCCAATTTTTGCCCGATCACAAAGCCTATTCGAAGTTCGATAGGATTCACTCCTTAGATCATGTTCTTTATCTGAAACTTCATTCTCTTACCCTAATCATAATAAATATTTTTCTTATAGACAGCATAAACTTATCAAAGATATTGCCACATTTACAATACTTAGTATATAATTATGTTGTGAAAGTTATTTTGGAAGGGAGAGATTTCTTTGTTTGATATCGTAATTATTGGAGCAGGCCCGGCAGGAGGTAGTGCAGCGTTGTTTGCTGCAAAAGCAGGGAAGAAGACGTTGCTGATTGATAATGACAAAAGCATGACCAGGCGCGCGTGGATGGAAAATCACTACGGCATCATGGAAATCTCCGGCCCAGATCTCATTGAGATCGGTAAAAAGCAAGCAGCGAAATTCGGTGCGGAGCTGGTAGCCGATCAAGTTAGCAACATTACCAAAACAGAGCAAGGCTTGCTCGTAGAGACTGCGGAAAAAGGTAGCTTTGAGGCAAAGCATGTGATACTTGCAACTGGAGCGCTCGTGACTTTGGCAGAAGCGATTGGGGTAAAAACCAAAGAAGGCACAGAACCAAGGATCAAAACCGTTGTCGATGTCGATGCACAAGGGAAGACGAACATCGAAGGAATTTGGGCAGCAGGTACGTGCGCGGGAGTAAGCGTACATACGATTATTACATCTGGTGATGGCGCCAAGGTTGCAATCAATGTCATCAGCGAAATGAATGGCGAACGTTACGTCGATCACGATGTTTTGAAAACAAACTAAATCAGGTTAAGAAATACCTTCTTACCTTTGTAAAGAAGGTGTTTTCCTTTTTCTACAATTGACGATAGCTTGTATCGTGATCTCGTTTTTGACATAATGAAGCTAATTGTGCTAATCGACGTGAAGAATCCTGTCAGGTTGCAGAGCGTTCCTGCTGCTCAGAATTGATACGGATTCTATTTTTATCTAGATTATCCTGGATAAGTAAGGAGGGAGACAGGAAGCATGTTTGTCAATCATGTGGTGATAAGCTTGATCGTTTCTTCCTGCACGATCGCGCTAATTTTCTTGATTCGAAAAGTATTTCGCTCCCACTTGTCAGCTAAATGGAAGTACAATTTGTGGTTTCTCTTGTTGGTCTCTTTGACGCCAGTTTTCATCCCGAAATCCTTTTTTGATTTTGGAGATATTTTTGCTTCAGGGATGATTCAGCGTAATGAAGCTGGCAGTTCGACGTTCGCTGCACAAGCTCCTACGTTTGAAAATGCGAATTGGGTACAGGATTTATCGTTGTCGGTAAGTCGCTATACACCAGACTCCCTTTCTACGATTTTCGTCAGCATATGGGTAGTCGGGATGATCGCTTGTGCTTCCTTCACCATATCAGCCTGGTTAAAAATCCAGCAGATCAAGCGGACTGCATCTGTGATCACCAATCAAGAAGTCATCGATCTGTTTGAACAATGCAAGAAGGATGTTAAAATAACGCGGCATATCGTGCTAGCTGAATCCAATCAGGTCAAATCTCCGATGACGTTTGGCGTTTTTAAGACGTATGTTGTCCTTCCCAGTCATTTTGATGAATGGCTGTCGATCAACGAAATGAAGTATATCTTTTTGCATGAACTGATGCACCAAAAAAACCATGATATCTTCATGAACTATGTGACCGTCGTGTATCAGCTTTTGTATTGGTTCCATCCATTGGTTTGGTTGGCTTTTCGGGAAATGAGGGTGGACCGTGAAATTGCTTGTGATGTAGCTGTATTGAACTTTTTAGACAAGCGAAATTACTTGGAATATGGTCATACCATCATTAAGTTTTTGGATCAAGAAAGTGGAGCTGGGAATGTCGTTTTTGCCAATCAGCTAAATGGCTCCAAGAAGGCAGTTAAAAAACGAATTCAGAAAATCGCGTCCCACAAGGCAGAATCAAAGCTGTTGCAGTTGAAAAGTACAGTCATTTTTTCCACGGTGGTCGTATTGGTTGCCAGTCAGGTTTTAGTTGGCTCGGCTTTAGCCGACGATCGCAGCCGCTATCATTTTCAAGATGATCGAACCATTTACGAGGATTTGGACAACTATTTCCGTGGCTTTGAAGGCAGTTTTGTCTTATATGATTTGAAAGCCGACCAGTATCGGATTTATAACGAGGCAGGAAGCACACAACGAGTTTCACCCAACTCCACCTACAAGATTTTTCTCTCCTTGTTTGGTCTGGAGACCGGTGTGATTTCGAGAGAAGATTCCCTGCTAAAATGGGATGGAATCCACTATCCATATGAGCAGTGGAACCGGGATCAAGATCTATTTACAGCGATGAGAAACTCCACGAGCTGGTATTTTAAAGAGATGGATCATAGCATCTCTCCGGATATGATTCAAGCTTTTCTGGAACAATTGAACTACGGGAATTCCAATACATCTGGTGGAATCGGCGAATATTGGATAGAATCTTCCTTGAAGATTTCTCCGGTGGAGCAGGTACAATTATTAAAAGCGTTCTACACAAACCAGCTTGGCTTTCAAGAAAACAATATCCAGACAGTGAAAGACTCCATTCGGTTATCGAAAAAGGCGGGCTCGATTCTTTCCGGGAAAACAGGTACGGGCACCGTCAATCAAAAAGATGTCAACGGTTGGTTTGTCGGGTATGTAGAGAACGAGGAAGGCACCTACTTCTTTGCTACCAATATACAAAACGAAGCTGACGCGAATGGAGCTAAAGCAGCAGAAATAACCATGTCTATTTTGAAAGCGAAAGGTCTCTACTAGCTTTTGCTCTTTACAGTCATTATTTTCGAAAGGAGGAGACTTCAGTGTCTACATCCATGCCAAGTATTTCAGAAGCGGAATGGCGAGTCATGAACGTACTATGGGAAAAATCGCCGCTGACGGCCAACGAAATCATTTCCTCCTTGCAAAGTCAAACAGATTGGAACCCAAAAACAGTACGCACTCTTTTGAATCGTTTGGTTCAAAAAAATGCTGTTGGCGTCAATCAAAACCAAAGAGTCTATACCTTTTATCCGTTGTACTCCCAAAACGAATGCCAGCATGCTGAGGCGCAGTCATTTCTACAGCGGATTTACAGCGGGGCTCTAAAATCAATGCTTGTTCAGTTCATTCAGAAGGAATCTTTATCGGACGAGGAGATTCAGGAGCTGCGTTCCATATTGGATGCGAAACAATCATCGACCGATCCTCACCAAAAATAAAGTGCGCCCTTTCAAGCTGACTTGGAAAAACCAATTCCGGTTATCCAGTTTGCTTGAAAGGGCGTCTTTTTTTTTCAAAAGCTTTGCAAGAAAAAGGAGATTGACACTAGTGGATTACACGTGTAATATTGTTGTGAATTCAATTGATTACAAATGTAGTACGGTATTACATACGTAGTATTTCAACTAATTTTCCAAGAAAGAGGTTTGTCATCCATGAAAGTTTACACATCGAGACTGTTTGGATTCACAGTGAAAACAATATTTCTCACGCTTCTCACGCTTGCTGGTTGCTCTTCTGCTGAAACGCCTGTCGCAAAAACGGAAACGCCCGCATCTGCAATGGATATAAAGTTCGCTGCACTGGAAAAACAGTTTGGTGCGAGGCTCGGCGTATATGCGATCGACACCGAAACAGATTTGGCAGTTGCTTATCGCGAAGATGAACGATTCGCTTTTGCCTCTACGTACAAGGCTTTAGCCGCAGGTGCAGTCTTGCATCAGAAACCATTGGAAGAGCTCGACAAAGTCATCACCTACACCAAGGACGACCTCGTTACTTATTCACCGATCACAGAAAAACACGTAGCGACCGGGATGACTCTTCGCGAGGTTGCAGACGCCGCAGTTCGCTATAGCGACAACACAGCCGGAAATCTGTTGTTCAAAGAATTGGGTGGCCCGAAAGGCTTTGAATCAGCTCTGAGAGAGATTGGTGATGGTGTTACGAAATCCGAGCGCTATGAGACGGAACTGAATGAGGCTAAGCCAGAAGATCTTCGCGATACAAGCACACCGAAAGCACTTGCAACGAGCCTCCGAGCCTATACGGTAGGGAATGCGCTGTCGTCTGACAAGCAGAAGATTCTTATCGAGTGGCTGCAAGGCAACACGACGGGAGCCAAGCTGATTCGAGCGGGCGTTCCTAAAGACTGGATTGTCGGAGATAAGACGGGAGCAGCAAGCTACGGAACGCGAAACGATATAGGTATCATATGGCCACCGAATAAAAAGCCGATTGTCATTGCCGTGCTGTCTAGCAGAGATAAGCAGGACGCTACTTATGATGATGCGCTCATTGCTGAAGCTACCAAGATTGTTGTTGACGCACTGACGGCTGCAAAACCGTAATCGATCAACACGTGAGGTGATCACCAGATGATAGATAATGGTGCATACTTACTTGTAAAAAAAGGGGACCCTAGCCAAGTTGCCACGCGCAAATATCTCACGAAGGATCGCTGTACAATCGGGCGGAGGGGGGCTAGTTTTCAACTGGACATTACCTTTTCCAGTCCGTACATTTCGAGAATGCATGCAGCCTTTCAAAGGATCGGGAACGATTACAAAATTATCGATTTGGAAAGCAAGCATGGCACAGAGGTAAACGGGACCCCGCTTCATTACTCCTCTCACATTCTTTGTCACGGGGATCAAATAAGCTTGTCAAAAGGGGTAGCTGAGCTCGTCTTTTTACGAGATGTCAATAGACTGGACGATACGGTAGAGCTCCCTTTCGCGCAGCCGAAGAATGCGTCGCTTTTGCCAGGTTTGGAAATTCATTTGGAGAGACGAGAAGTTCGTATCGACGGAACAAGACTTCCTTTAACCGGAAAAGACATGGATTTGCTGAAGCTTCTCTACCAAAAGGCGAACAAGGCCGTTAGTTTTGAAGAAATTATGTTGACCGTTTGGCCAGAGCGAATGCTGTATGAGGGTAACGTCCCAGATGTCGGACAGGTGGAAGTCAATGCGCTCGTGTATCGATTAAGGAAAAAGCTTCGGCACTACGGGCAGCAAATCACGACGATTCCGCGATATGGATATCGCTTAGATGTTTGAATAAGGGAAAGTAAAATCCAGGTGGGAGAAACTCCTGCAAAACGAACTCCTTCTCAAAACCAACATGAGAAGGAGTTTGTTTATGTAAGGTGTTTTCTTTTTTCTTCCAATCGACTAAAATTTTGATATAGGCCAGAAGTCATTGCTCTATTTCCTAATCATTCAGTCATAGGAGCCCTTATTATGAAAAAAATTGTAGGTATTGCTTCGATGGTCGCTTTACTAGGCTTCAACGCCTATTTGTGGCCGACATTAATTCACGCGGTAAAAACAGATGGACGAACGGATACAAAAACAGCATCTGTCTCACAAAAAGCAGGTACTGCCAAGCCTGCTATGGATTTGGCTAATCAAGGCCCTCGCGCTGCTAACGTTTCCGCTTATCCGGTTGAAAAGCCTGTAGCTGTATCAGCACCTACCCCAGCGTCGGCGCAAAAACAAAGCGAATTGAAGCCAAAAACAAAAGCGGTAGCAGTTGCTAAAACGAGCACACCGAAGAAGAAGAAAACACAAAAGACGAAAACCTCAACAAAACCAGTCAAGAAACAGACTACGCGCCCTCCGGTAAAAACTGTGCCAACGTATCCGGCTTGGGATGATAACGGCCTCTATGTCGTAGACGATGGAGGACCAGGAAGTAGTTGGGTGGAGCTGTCAGATGGTTCTTTGATGCGTAAGAGCGACGGGACACGGACGTTTAACCTGCCCTATAACAAGAATCCATTCACTGGAGAGATCAAACCGACTGTAGAACCGATGTCGGAAGCGGCGTATAAAATGTGGAAGGGCAATCAAGCCCAGCAGCTATCTCCATTCAGCCCGTCACCGTTCGGGCGATAATAAACCGAAAAAAATGCTCCGAGAAAAAGGAGCATTTCTTTTTGATATGTAGTCAAATTTGAATATAATAACGTATAGTACTTTGATTTAACCACCCAGGAGGGCGAAGCAATGATTGCAAGAGAAAGTAAAGTGAATATGGTGTTAGCGGGGCTACTGCTAGGTCTCCTGATGGCTTCCATGGACAATACCATTGTCGCGACGGCTATGGGTACGATTGTCGGTGAGATGGGCGGCATGGATAAGTTTGTTTGGGTGACATCAGCGTACATGGTCGCTACGATGGCGGGGATGCCGATATTCGGTAAACTCTCCGATATGTATGGGCGAAAACGTTTTTACGTATTTGGTCTCATCGTATTTTTGTTAGGGTCTATTTTATGTGGGACGGCAAACAGCATCGTTGAGTTGAGCATTTATCGGGCGATTCAAGGGATTGGCGGCGGAGCGCTGATGCCGATTGCCTTCACGATTATTTTTGACGTATTCCCTCCGGAGAAGCGTGGTAAGATGACGGGACTTTTCGGAGCTGTATTCGGTACGTCCAGCGTATTGGGACCTTTGCTGGGTGCGTATATTACCGAATATGTCAGCTGGCATTGGATCTTTTACATCAATGTACCGATCGGTGCTGTTTCTCTCTGGTTGATCTCGATGTATTACAAGGAGTCGCTGGAATACCGCAAGCAGAGTATTGACTGGTGGGGAGCGATTACGCTGGTCGGTGCGGTAGTGAGTCTGATGTTTGCACTTGAGCTGGGCGGCAATCAATACGCGTGGGATTCGATGCAGATTATTGGATTGTTCTCTTCCTTTTTCTTGTTGTTTGTGATTTTTCTATTTGTCGAGAAGCGGGCATCTGATCCGATTATTTCGTTCTCCATGTTCAAGAAGCGGTTATTTGCCACGACAAATGCGGTTGCATTGTTGTATGGAGCTGCTTTCATTATCTCTACAGTTTACCTGCCGATTTTTATCCAAGGGGTCTATGGCGGGTCAGCGACGAATGCCGGATTACTGTTGACACCGATGATGCTCGGCTCGGTTGCTGGTAGCCAGCTAGGTGGATTTCTGACGACGAAGACCAGCTTCCGCAATATTATGCTTCTGTCCGCAGTCTTTTTCATCCCAGGTATTTTTCTTTTGAGTACACTGACGCCTGAGATTTCTCGTTCAATCGTTACACTTTATATGGTGATTGCAGGGTTTGGCGTGGGCTTCTCTTTCTCCACCTTGGGAATTTCAGCAATTCATGGCTTTGATATGCGTCAAAGAGGATCGGCCAGCTCGACGAACTCTTTCTCCCGTTCATTGGGGATGACATTGGGGATCACCGTATTTGGGATCTTGCAACGCAACTCGTTTGAAAACGGCTTGTTCTCTGCCTTCGGGGGTCAAGGGATGACGAATGCCATTACAGACCCACGAGCGATTTTGACACCAGAAGCGCGCGAATCCATTCCGGCTCCTATTTTGGATAAAATGATTGATATTCTTGCTTCTTCGATTGCGAATACGTTTATGTGGGCGCTCGTTCCTGCTGTACTTGCTCTCGTATGCATTTTCCTGATGGGAAATGATCGGGCATTGGGGAAATCGCCTACCGCACCGAAACCGGAACGCGGATAGAGGAGAATCGTCATGAGTCTAAAATTGCTTGTTCTGGGATTGCTGATGGAAGGGGAAAAGCATCCCTATGAGGTTCAGCAGCAGGTGAAGGCTAGGGGAATGGATTGTTACATGAAATATGCCAAGGGTTCCCTCTACTATGCCTTCGACCAACTGGAAAAGAGCGGGATGATTGAGGTCAAAGAAGTCATTCGTGAGACTAGCCGCCCAGATAAGAAGATGTATGGGATCACACTAAAAGGCGAAGAGCAATTCCAACAGCTTCTCTTGGAAGAACTGCAAAAACCGATGCAGCTGACCAATCCGATCTACGCGGCTCTGACTTTTGCTTCGTATGGTGATCCACAAAAAATGGATGAGGCCTTGGAAGTTAATATCCAGGAGGTAAGACGGTTAGCTGGATTGTTGGAATCGATCCAGGAGGAAAAAAGAGAGAGGCTTAGCTGGGGAGCACGAGCGATTCTGATCGGTGCCGTTGAGCATTTGCACGCAGAGATGCGCTGGATGGAACGCATCCGAGAAGAAGCGTGGGGCCGTTGATTTTGAATTTATTATGAACATTGGACTATTTTCAACATTATGATAGTTTTTCGTTTATAATAGTGGTAATTTCAATGGCAAGGATGGTACCCGCACATGATGAACTCTGCCCTCGGACGCTTCCGTCTCATCGGCCTGATCGAAGGCGTCTCGTATTTGGTACTTCTCGGGATTGCTATGCCGCTTAAGTATTTTATGGATTACCCGGCTGCAGTTAAAATTGCCGGTTCGCTTCATGGATTGTTTTTTGTCCTGTATATTTTGGCGCTGGCACATGTTACAATAACCAATAAGTGGTCCTTCTTGAAAGTGATTGGGGCTTTTATCGCTTCATTACTGCCATTCGGCAACTTTGTTCTGGATGCACGCCTGAAAAAAGAGCAGTAAGTATACACATTACACATTATGTAAGGCACTAGAAGGCGGGTCATTGTACCCGTCTTTCGTACATATTCAAAAGAGAAAAAAATGGAGGGGATCTGTGTGGAGACCAGAATTTTAGCAGGAATTCTTTTGTGGGACGAAGTGGAACAGTACGTTCTTGAAACCGTGATGGAGGACCGTTACAAGCTGGTTTTGCCGCAGATTATCACGCTTGCGAGCACAGAAGAAAAGGTAGCGACAGATGAATTGAGCGAACAATTTGTCGGTCAAAATGTTATTGCCAGATGCTTTGTTTGATATGAACAGATAATTCTGAAAAAAAGGTGTGGATAGGCGTGGAACTGCGTGACCGCTATGCTGGGAGTTTGCTAGGATTAGCCGTTGGAGATGCACTCGGCACTACTTTAGAATTTCGCAAACCGGATACCTTCCAGCCACTTACAGAAATGGTCGGCGGAGGACCGTTCGATTTAAAGCCGGGAGAATGGACGGATGATACGTCGATGGCGTTGTGCCTGGCTGAGAGCTTGATTACGCAGAACGGCTTCGATCCGGTTGATCAGATGAACCGATATGTAGCCTGGTTTCGAGAGGGTTATATGAGCTGCAAGGATCACTGCTTCGATATCGGGAATATCACCAAAGAAGCGCTGTGGCGTTTTGAGCAGACAAAAAATCCATTCAGCGGATCGGATCATCCGATGTCGGCAGGGAATGGCTCGATTATGAGGCTAGCACCAGTTGCACTCTATTATGCCAAACAACCAGAGCTCGCCATTGATTACTGTGCGCAAAGTTCTCGCACCACACATGCGACGGCAAAGGCAGTAGACGGCTGTCGTTTTTTTGGCGCATTGCTTATGGGGGCTCTACAGGGTATTTCGAAAGAGGAGTTGCTCACTGATTCGTTTTCTCCAGTAGCGGGTCTATGGGAAAAGCAACCGCTGGATCCTGATATCGCCCGAGTCGCGAATGGCTCCTATAAAGGGAAAATGAGAAAAGAGATCAAAGGCTCGGGGTATGTCGTCGATTCGCTTGAAGCGGCGCTTTGGTCATTTTATTCTAGTAGTTCTTTCGAAGAAGGCCTGTTCCTAGCGGTAAATCTCGGGGATGATGCGGATACGACGGGAGCTGTCTACGGTCAATTGGCAGGTGCTTTTTACGGAGTAGAGGGCTTGCCTCAACGAATGGTTAAGCTGTTGGCCAAGCGGGAATTGATGGAGGAGTTCGCGAAGAAATTGTACGAGCACGCTACCCGTTAACGGCTTGATTTCTTTAGCGAAAATAGATTAAAAACGATAAGCACTGCCAATCAGGCAGTGCTTATCGTTCAGTTTAGGCATGGACTAGTTCTGGCGTTTGCATATGAAGAGGCGGCGGAACCAACCAGCCTTTTTCTTTTGAAATGCGGAGCAATCTGAGGCCAAATTGGGCTTTTGCAGCATGGTACTGACCAAAAAGCATTCCGATATCTTCTCGGATGGATTGAGCCATGATTTGACTGCAGGCAACCAATCCCGCTGCAATGTCTCTTGAAACACCGATAGCGATCTCTGGGTCATTCATACGAGCACCAGCCGGAATGCTTTCCAGATTCGCTACAGGGCGATCTGGTGGTGCTGGTGGCAATCCAATCCCATTCACTTTGAGCAATTCATCCAGCTGTTCCACTTCTTGTTTCATGCCTCGCGTAATGTCTTCAAGGAAGCTTTTCAGATCATGATCACCAGTATGGTTGAGCGCTGTTTGATAACTAGCAAGCAAGCCCTTTGTTGTTGAAAGGTACATCCATACTCCAAAAACCTCGCCATAATGCATAGGTTCATTTTGCGGATTGCCTGATAAAATACCCATTAATGTCCTCCCAGTACTCAGTAGAGTTTTGATATCCATTCGGGTTCTCCTAACTTTGTGATGTAACCCAAAGATAAGATTTACATGAGGGACAGGATATATCCCCTCAAAGGAAGAGGAGAATTATTTACCGGGTTCTTTCTGGATACGATTATGATCGTATATACCCAAAAAGCGATGGTACACAAGTTCTGCCACACCTAAAAGGGCTACCGTAATGATTAACTCGCCAAAACTTAATGGCCAATCCAGCCATCTGGCAACTGCCCATAAGTAAATAGCAGCGATCACTGCATCTGCAATCGTGGCCGTAACATTATTGGTTGCACGCAATATCAATTGATCGCCAATCAGATAAGCAATGACGGTCAAGCCGAGTGCTGTTAAAATAGCGGAGGTCCAGGTTGCATTTGTAAACAACCATAAACAGGCGACAACAATAATGCCGTTAACAGCAGTTTTGATTAAAAATCGAGTCATTTTTTACTCTCCTCTACTTCCAGTTTAAAACAAAGAGATTTTCAGCCACTTTCCTATGTGAAATTAAGTGTTCTCGATGCTTACTGTTTTACAAAACAACAAGGTTTATGCGAATGCTGTTTGGCCCCGGTTTGAGTGGGGGTCAGTAGAGGGAAGCTCGCCTGCGGGGATAATCCCTTATGACAAACAAAAAAGTAGCCAGTCCTCTTTTGCAGATACAAAGCAAGAGAGGGCTGGCTTTTCATATTGTTACTGCTGGCTTGCTTTTGCAGCCTGGACAAGCATTTCTTTGGAAACGGTTGGCGAATCGGTAGCTATACGATACATAATCGGTTGCTCTCCATCTTGATCCAACCAAGACAGCTCTTGATACTGACCGGATTCACTAAACAAGAACTGGTCGTTTTTCGTGTAATGCGCTTTTTTTCCGCTGACAGTTACTGCGTCGTATTTCGTTGTTTCTGGTGTGCTCAATTGTACATCTAGCTGTTCTTTCGGGAATTTCTCTACCGTAACAAAGATACGTTCTTTTTGCTCGTTCTCATACAGACTGGTATACGCTTCGATAGGAGAAGTTGCTTGTGGAACGACTTTCCATACGACATTTTTACCTGTTTCCTTGCTTTCTTCTTGAAGCTCATGCAGCCACTGCTGTCCTTCTTGACCCATCATGACACCGTATGGGGTACCCTGTTTGCCTTCAAGGAAGGAAAAGCTGTCAGGAAGCTGGCGTGGCAAGGCATGTGAGAGAGAAGCTTCTTCACTGAGGACGGCAGTCCATGCTTTCCAATCTTTCACCACATCCGGCTTTTCGATGCCGATCATGGGGTTTTGTTGAAAGAGAGGGTGCTTCTCTTTTTCAAGCGCTGCGAAATAGACAAGGGCGGTTTCGCCTGTTGCCAGTTTGTTCTCAACGTTTGCCAATTCCAGACGTATTTCTTTAGGGGTTATTTGTGTCAATGTAAAATCCTTACGTGCTTGAACTTCCATTTGGACAGAGCCTTCATCAATTTTGTACAACAAGCTGTGTGTCGCATAACCAAAACCAGTAGTCAGGGCGAGCGCTGCTGCAACATGTACCAGCTTTGGACGAAAGCGCATTCCTTTGTGCAAACGCCGCTTGCCAGCGAACTCCTTTTTGGCTAATCGTTCGATTTTGCTATCCAATGCAGGATCAATGTGGACCTTCCCTGCTGCCAACTCATACTCATTTCTCAGCTTTTTTTCAATGAACATGAAAAGATGCCTCCTCAGGATTGATTCGATGCTCAAAATGCTCTCTCAACTTTTTCATCGCCAAGTGATGTCTCGATTTCACCGTTCCGAGCGGGATTTGAAGAATCGCAGCAATTTCCTCCAAGGAACAGTTCTGATAGTAACGCAGTACGACGATTTCCTTGAGCTTGAAGGATAATTTCTCTACGGCAGGAATGACTTCCAGCTCATCACTGATCGCCCCCAGCTTATCCTCCATACCTGCAACAGGTGCTTCGTAGCCTTTTTCCTTTACCCGCTCAAGCAGGCGGAATCTTCGCCAAATGCTCCGATTCCAGTTGCGAACCTGCCGCACAATCAAGCCGTTGAACCATGGGATAAAGGGCTGCTCCACATCGTACCTGTCGATGCTTCGAATCAACTCCACGTACACTTCACTCATCATGTCGTCTACATCCTGTTTGTGTGGCGCCAGAAAATAGATCAGATTGTAGGCGTACGTGCGAGTTGCTCGATAGACTTCTTGAAAAGCTTCTTCCTCTCCTTGGCGCATCCGGATGAGCCAAGGCTTTACATTTTCCTCTTTCATAGGCCGGCCTCCATTCAGGTCTTACATAATATATTGGCTCCCATTTGCCTGGGAGGTTCACTTCGTTTTTTTATTGTGTGTTATTAGAAAATTTTAAACAGAAAAACTTTTCTTTGTCTTTTTCAGTAGTTTTGAGTAGTTCGACATTAGTATACAAAATAAGACATAGAGCAAGGGGGATTTAAGGTTGATTAGTTTTCATCAAGTAAATAAACATTACGGAAGCTTTCATGTCCTCAAGAACATCAACCTGCATATCAACCAGGGAGAAGTCGTCGTGGTCATTGGCCCGTCAGGATCGGGTAAAAGCACGATGGTTCGTTGCATCAACAGATTGGAAACGGTTACAGACGGAGAGCTAGTGGTAGACGGGGTGAAAGTGAACGGTAAAAACACCGATATCAACAAGCTGCGTCGGGACATCGGCATGGTGTTCCAGCACTTCAATCTATACCCGCACAAGACCGTACTGCAAAACATTACGCTGGCACCAACCAAGGTACTGGGCGTATCGCAGAAGGAAGCCGAAGAAACGGCTCTCTACTATTTGGAAAAGGTAGGGATTCCGGAAAAGGCGGAAATGTTCCCAACGCAACTATCTGGCGGTCAACAGCAACGCGTAGCAATTGCGCGCGGACTGGCCATGCGACCAAAAATCATGCTGTTTGACGAACCGACCTCTGCACTGGACCCCGAGACAATCGGAGAAGTGCTCGATGTCATGAAGAAGCTGGCGAAGGAAGGCATGACGATGGTGGTCGTGACGCATGAAATGGGCTTCGCCCGCGAAGTCGCAGATCGCATCGTGTTTATGGATCAGGGCACGATTCTCGAAGATTCGACACCAGAGGAGTTTTTCGCAAGTCCGCGTGAAGAACGTGCGCGTTTGTTCTTGAGTCGGATTTTGAATCACTAAAAAAAGAAAACGATAGAGAAAAGGGGTATTCAGATGAAAGCAAACAAGCTGTGGAAAAAGGTAGCAGGTATGGGTCTCGTTCTGATGCTGAGCGCAACTGCGTTGGCAGGCTGTGGTGGGGGTAGTACAACAGAAGGCGGCGCAAAAGGTACACCAGCTGCAGCAGGAACAGGCACATTGGCAAAAATCAAAGAAAGAGACAAATTCGTAGTCGGAGTGAAGTACGACCTGAATTTGTTCGGCTTGAAAGACCCGGCAACCGGAAATGTAGAAGGCTTCGATATCGATATTGCGAAAGCGATCGCAAAGAAAGTACTCGGGGACGAAAACAAAATTGAGCTGAAGGAAGTAACCTCCAAAACGCGTATTCCGATGCTGAAAAACGGAGAAATTGACGCGATCATCGCAACGATGACCATTACAGAAGACCGTAAAAAAGAAGTAGACTTCTCTGACGTGTACTTCCTGGCAGGTCAATCTTTCTTGGTGAAAAAGGACAGCCCAATTAACGGTCTGAAAGACATGCAAAAAGGCATGAAAATCGTGACCGCAAAAGGTTCTACTTCTGCGAAAAACATCAGAGCGAGTGCTCCTGACGTAGAAGTACTGGAATTCGAAAACTACGCGGAAGCCTTCACAGCACTCAAAGCTGGTCAAGGTGACGCGCTGACAACTGATAACGCTCTCCTGTACGGCATGGCGAAGCAAGATCCGAACTACCGTGTAACAGAAGAGACCTTCACGGAAGAGCCATACGGTATTGCAATCAGCAAGGGTGACGCTGAATTCGTGAAAACCGTGAACGATCTGCTGAAAGAAATGAAAGAAAACGGTGAATACGACAAGATTTACGAAAAATGGATCGGAACAAAACCTAAAAAATAATGCGGTTCGACTCCATAAAGAATGAGCGGTTTACTCTGCCGCTCATTCCCTTATATCCCCAACAGAATTTTGCACACAAGGAGGATCGCATAAGAGATGATCGATTTTTCTATCTTGTTTGATCACATGGATATGTATCTCAAAGGCTTTTGGAATACCTTGCAGGCGAGCCTGCTTGCTCTCGTTGGGAGCTTTGTACTAGGGACGCTCTTTGCGATCTTTCGGATTTCTCCGATTCGACCACTCAAGTGGATCGCTACGGCTTACATCGAGTTTGTGCGTAATATCCCGTTGATTCTAGTTGTTTTCCTCTTTTTTGTGGGCTTGCCGGCCATTGGTATCATACTGGAGCCTTTTATTGCAGGTACGCTTGGCTTGACAGTGTATACCGCAGCATTTATCGCAGAGACGATCCGCGCAGGCATTCAGGCGATTCCAAAAGGACAGACAGAAGCCGCTCGTTCCTCGGGATTGACGTACGGACAAACGATGCGCTATATCATTTTGCCGCAAGCGATCAAGGTCGTGATCCCGCCGATGGGCAACCAGTTTATCAATCTCGTAAAAAACTCCTCGGTATTAGGTGTGATTGCAGGTCTTGACCTGATGTACTATGGAGATCTGATTTCCGCTGATACGTTTGTTACCTTTGATGTGTACATCTTTGTAGCTGTTTTCTATCTGATTCTGACCCTTCCGTTGAGCGCGTTCGTCAGTTATTTGGAGCGACGCTTGGCTGGAAGCCGCTAAGGAGGAGGGGACATCATGGACTTTACCGGAGCATATGCGCCCAGTCATTTGACCTTCCTGCTCGAAGGCTTTTTGGTCACTTTGCAGGTCGCTTTCTTGTCAATTGTCTTCAGTTTTACGATTGCGATTATCGTAGGGGTTTTGCGTTACGCAAAAATTCCTGGAGTCTCACAAGTTCTCGGGACAATCGTAGAGCTGATTCGCAATTTGCCGCTCTTGTTGATTATTTTCTTTACGTATTTTGCTCTCCCGGAAGTGGGAATCAAGCTGGACAAGTTTTGGGCCGCTGTTCTGGCGTTGGTTATTTTCGAAGCAGCGATGTTATCGGAAATCGTGCGAAGCGGTTTAAATTCGGTCGAAAAAGGACAGATTGAAGCTGCACGTTCCTCAGGTCTGAATTATGTCCAGACACTGTGGCATGTTGTCCTTCCACAGGCTCTCAGAAGGATGGTTCCGCCGATTGTGAGCCAATTCATTTCGCTCTTGAAGGATACGTCGCTGGCTGTCGTAATCGCTTTGCCAGAGCTGATGAACCATGCGCAAATCATCAACGGACGCAATGTTAACTACGTTATTCCGACCTTCCTGATGGTGGCAGTGATGTACTTTGTCGTCAACTACGCCCTGTCAGTCGTCTCCAAGCGACTGGAAAATAAGCACGCGTAAGCGTTTTATCTTTGCAGATCTCCGATTCTTAGTAAAATAAGAATAGGAGATCTTTTTCCGTGTGAAAGGAGCAGCTATGCGAGAACGCCTTTTGATCCTGTTTATTATCATGCTGGCAACTGCTTTTTTTGGAGAGATGAAGGTAAACCCCGTAGGAGGGTCTTTTCGTTTTTCCTTGGGCATCGCTGCTTTCTTTTTCGGATTGCTGTGGTTTTCGTCCGTACCTGTATTGCTGACGGGTTTTTTTACAGGGACGTTTATCTTCGGATTTCGCGTCGGTATGGATGTCTTTTTTGCGTACCGTCCATACATGGAGAGTGTGGCTGCTCATCTTCCCTCCGCCTTTTACTATTTCAGCTTTACGGTTCTGTTTTATTTGCTCCGTGCGCGAAGGTATCGCGAGTTCCCACTATGGTTAGGGCTGATAGGTGCATCTATTGATTTCATCTCCAATGTGGTAGAGATCCAAGTGCGACAGTATTTCACTGATTTTCCGCCGATCACTTGGCAGAGCTTTTTGATGCTTCTCTTCTTTGGGGTCTTGCGCAGCTTTTTTGCTGTTGGTTTGTACAACAGCTTTTCAATCAGGCAGTTGCGGGCAGTGGGAGAGGTGCGTCAGCAAGAGCTGGAGCGTCTGCGGATGATCAATACGGAGCTGTATGAGGAAGCCTTTTACTTGCGCAAATCAATGACGCATTTGGAGGAAATCACGCGCGAGAGCTACCAGCTCTACAGGCGTCTGCTCACCTCGGAGCATGCGGAATCCCCGACGGCCTTGGCGATTGCCGAGAATGTACATGAAGTAAAAAAAGATTCGCAGCGGATGCTGGCGGGGATTTCCAAGCTAATCAATCAGGAGGGACTAGCACCACAGCTGCCGATCAAAGAGCTGTGTGAGCTGGTTGCTCGGGCGAATCAGAAATACGCCGAGATGTTGGGAAAGGATATTCAAATCGAGTGGAGCTGTAACATCAACCTGTCTACCAGCCAAATCTATGCGCTGCTCTCCGTGCTAAACAACCTGGTAGCCAATGCAGTAGAGGCGATTCCCACGTCGGGACGGATTGAGCTGAATGTGAAGCTGATTCATCGTCATCTGGTGTTCAGTGTACTTGACAGTGGTCCGGGAATCCCGCTGGAAGAGCAGGAATGGGTGTTTCAGCCCGGGTATACGACGAAATACGATGAAAAGGGAAATGCATCTACCGGAATTGGACTGACGCATGCCCGAGGAATTGTCCAAAGCCTACAAGGAAGCCTACGTATTTTACCTGATCAGAAGCAAATGACACACTTAGAAGTGCAAATTCCGACTGACCAATTGCTCGGAAAGGAGGGAGTGTAAGCAATGATACGTTTCTTTTTAATTGAAGATGATGCCGTAGTGCGCCGCATGCTCGAACGGATTATTCAAGACAGCGGGTTGGGTGAAATAGTAGGACAAGCCAGCGACGGCAGTCACGTTTCGATTGATCTACTGTATGGGGTCGATGTCATTTTGATCGACTTGTTGATGCCGGGACTCGATGGCATTCAAACGATCAAAAAGTTGCAGGCAGATGGCTTCGCGGGCCGCTTCATTATGGTGTCACAGGTGGAGAACAAGGAAATGATCGGGGAGGCTTATTTGCAAGGAATTGATACCTTTATTCAAAAGCCGATCAACCGCCTTGAAGTCATGGCTGTGCTAAAGCGGGTATCGGATTACTTGACGCTGGAAGCCTCTCTGCAAACCATCCGCAAATCCTTACAAATCCTGGATGTCAAAGCAAAAGAACCACATACCAGCGGCTTGAAAAGTCAGTCATCCGATCAGGATATTCTGGCACAAAAAGCGAGAAAGCTGCTGTTGCAGCTAGGGATCGCAGGTGAAGCCGGGGCTCCCGATCTGCTATTGATCATGGAATGGCTCGTACAGGATGAGCGGCAGGGAGATAAGCTGCACGAATTGCAGCTCAAGGAGCTGTACACACAAATTCTGCTGAAGGTGCATGCCAGCCTGAATGAGCATGGCATTACCAAAGAGGTGCGTGCCATGGAACAACGGATTCGCCGGATGGTCCTGCAAGCCTTTACGCATCTTTCCTCATTGGGGTTGACCGACTATGCCAACCCGACCTTTGAACACTTTGCACCACGCCTGTTTGACTTTCAAGAAATTCGCCAACGGATGCAAGAGCTGGAGGCGGGCGAAAAAACGACGAAGTGCCGGATTAGTGTGAAAAAGTTTTTATCGGTCTTTTATATGGAAGCGAAGGCGCTATAAATAGCAAAAACGCGGGAGTCGATCTAATCGATCAAATCTCCCGCGTTTTTTTATTCATGCCTTTGCCTGATTCACAAGCTCGGAAAAAGCACCATACAAACCAATTGCCCCATACTGCTGCTGGTACTCCTTTATCGACCCATCACGCACGATTTTCCCATTCATCAAGAAAATGGCCCGATCCGCTACCGCATCTGCCACCTGCAACTGGTGTGTCGTAAAGAGAACGGATTGACCCGCAAGCTTTACTTCCCGCACGAGATCGACAAATGCATCCATCCAATACGGATCGAGTCCGTTGGTCGGTTCATCGAGAACGACGAGTGCAGGCTTTGCCAATATCGCTTGGGCAAACAAGAGACGCTGCTGCATGCCTTTGGAGAACTGAGACACTCGTTTGTTTCTCACTTCATGCAGCCCCACCATTTTCAGCAGCCGATCCGCCTCTTCGGCGGTGCGATTGCGCAGGGAAGCGTAAAACTCGAGCGTTTCTCTCGCGGTAAGTCCGGCAGAAAACGTAAAGTGATCCGGCATATAACCGATTTCTTGAAGATACTCTACGCGATTATCATTCCAGTTTAACCCGTTGAGCTGAATGGTTCCCGAAGAAGGCGGGAGAATACCGACCAGCATCCGCAGAATCGTACTTTTCCCTGCGCCGTTCCCGCCGCATAGGGCGACGACTTGGCCGGGTGGAATGTTCATACTGAATGGGTGGACGATTGTTTTCCCATTGATTTCCTTAGTGACCTGGTCGATGGTAAGTCCTAACGTATTCATTGCATTACCTTCTTTCCCATACCCGGATGGCTATGAACAAGGTCGCACTGATCCAGAGCAGACTGAGTGCGACAAAGATGAGATCACCAAGCGGAGAATCAGCCCAGTACACCCATTTGTAGTATTCAGGTCCAAAGATCGAGCCACCGCCTAATCTGGCAACGGAAAAGATTCGTACAAACTCCGCCGGGTTGAGAAACGTTGCGAGCTGAAGCAGAGGCTTGATCCATGTATAAGGGACGAAGCTGAGCACAGAGATGAGAAGAGTAGGCCATGCCAGAATATAGAAGAACCAGATGCTGACTCCCATCGTCAAAGCCTGCCAACGGTTTTTACTAATGGCGCCAATCAGCATGGCAATTCCCAAAAATAAAAGAATGAGACAGATGGAAAAGGCAAGCAAAAACAAAAGTGTCGAGAATGCAAAGCTTTTTCCTAACAGCATACCAGCTACACCAGACAACCCATACCCGAAGCTGACGATCGCAACCAACACGAGTGCTTGTCCCAAATATTTCCCCACCAAAAACGAAAAGGTCGTCATGGAGTAGGTAGAGAGGAGCTGCCAGCTTCCCTCTTCTTTTTCCGCCGTCAAGGAAAAAGAGGAGAGAAGCATCGTCATCAGTGGCAGCAAATACAAAATCAGATTCAGCATGGTACCTGTCGTATACGTATAACCCTTCATGTAGGACTGCGATTGGATAATCAAGAGCCCCAAACTAAACAGGGAGAACAGAGCCATAAACGAGTAGGACCATGGATTGCGAAAGCCTACCTTCACTTCTCGTTTGGCAATCAGATTGATGTGCAAAGACTCCACTCCCTCTGTTAGTTATGTGTGGTTGGGGTAGTACTATTGCTGCCGTGATCGGCTGGCTTGCTTTCGTGACCGCCATTATGTTGACCTTCGGAAGAATGACCGTCTTTGTTCATGTGTTTGCTCATGCCATTTTCCCAGCTATGATTTTTCAACTCATCCGCACTCATGACAATACCTTTCTTTTGTTCCTGAACGAAGCTGTCTGCAGCGGACTTCTCTTTGAAAGAATAGATGCCGTATGTCATTGGCGTTTTGAAGTCTTTGTCGTAAGCGTAGGTAGCTTTCTCTGCTTTTGTCCATTCTGCTGTGTAATAATCGCGGACAAATTGTACAGCCACGTTATCGGTTCCATTCTCTTTCGTCCAGTTGTTCATGCAGCCGAGATCATCGAACTTCAGTGCTTTTCCATCTTTTAAGACGATTTCAGTAGCATTGTGATCGTTAGGGACATGCATTTTGCAAAGGTCGCATTTGTCTACGCCTTCTGCGATATCCACAGGTTTTGGCTCTTCGCTTCCGCAGCCGACCATAAGCAGGCTAATGCCGAGAATTGCTCCGATTGTTGTACCCCATTTTTTCATTTTGTTCATGATTTTCTCACTCCTATATAAATGATGGAACAGCTTCCTACTAACAAGATAAGTCCAAGAATGCCTGCACCCCAACTGCTCGTTTGCCCGGCTTCAATGAGCACGGTGTCCGAGGGTTGCATTAAAGGAGATGCGTCCTTGATTGCTGAGCCGGCCCCACTTGTAAACAAGCCTTCCAGAAACACAAATCCAGGGGCTTGGAAAAACAACTGATAGGCAGGAACCGCTTCGGTCAAACCTAGGTAAAAAGGATTCATCTCGTACGGCAAATCACTGCGAGAATCCCCGTTCACATCGAGTCCTTGCAGATTGTCCCAGTAGTTTTTGTTTAAGTTGTTGTTCTGACTATCCTGGGCTTGCGCTTGGATGACGTTGGAGACGAATTGATTATCGGTTAATACGTTGTCAGAAGAGGACAAAAACTGCATGCCGATAAAGTTGAGACTGAGTAAATTGTTTTTGACTGTAATACCGGATGATTGCTCTAAATACAGTCCAACGCGGTTCCCCTCAATCGTGTTGTTTGCAATCAGCGTATCCTGTACGGTAATGAGAAGAATTCCTTGCGAACCAGGATTTTTTTGCTGTTTCAAAAATTGATTCCCGGTAACCGTCAATTTGCGCGACTCCATAAGCTGGGAGCCTGTCACATTTTCCATTCCAATGTTGTTGATGACCGTCGTATCAGAGGTGCCCATGAAATGATAGCCGTACCGCGAGCTCGTCACCAGATTTTGTTCCAGATGGTTTCGATCGCTATTTTCGACGTAAAAACCATCTTCGACATTCGTCACCTGATTTTTAATGAAACGGTTATGATCCGATTCACGCACGTCGATTCCGTTTCCTCGTCTGGCTTTTTCCGTTTGCTTTGGCTTTACTTCAGGCTGTGCTCCGTGATTATGTCCAGAACTGGTCGTTGGGCTGCCATCACCTTTGATTTTTCCGATGACTTGAACGTTATGCAGCGTGTTGTAGTCTGCTTGCCGTAATTGAATACCGATCCCTTTCGTTTCAACGATGACATTCTCCAGGAAGTTTTGATCGCCACGGATGACAAGAGCGGCTACGTCACTGTTGATTCGCTTGTCCACGATATGGATTCCTTGCACGCTCACATTGTCGCTTTCAATTGTGAGTGTTGCCTCTTCCTCGGTCGGATTGATGATCTTCACTGGATCATTGGCTACCAATTGAATCGGCTTGGTAATGCGGATCGGACCTTTGTACAAACCATACGGGATGATAACGGTATCGTTGGGGCGTGCTTGATCAATCATCGCCTGCAAGGAGTCAGTATCCGCAGGCGTCGCCTTTGCTGCGATAGGCAGCTGTAGAGCAACGATACAAATGACGGAGACGAAAAGTAGCGGGAGAGATAATTTTCGATTGTTCCATCGTAATGACAGGGTGCATCCTCCCCTATTCCACTAGAGAGCTCTCTTGTTTATTGCCGGATCATCGGCTGCTAGCTACATTTAGGATAACAGCCTCTTATCATTTTCGTATGACTCAACCGGGCTATAAAACGTGTCAAAAAACGCAACGATTATGAAAAAATGGAAGGATCGAGAGGTTTACACCTGAGGTGGCATTGTACAATCGAAGCGGTCATACTAAAGGAGAGAGAAGGAAGAGACGAAAAGGAGAGACGATAAATGGATACAAACATAGAGAAAGCACTGCGCACGACGCTGGAATTTTGGAATCGGATGAAAAAGAGCGACGAGGACGACGCGGAGGACGATGCGAATCAGTTTGAGGCTTCGTTTTACCGCATGATGGATCACATTCGCGAGTGGTACGATCAGTTGGAGACGAAGCCTGATACGGTAGAGGATGCATTGCTTCTTCCGGACATGGCAGAGGTTGCAGAGCAGCTGCCTGTAGAAATCATGCTGAATTTTGAGACGGAGCTGGAATTGATCGTAGATGGACAAATTCGGGAGGATGATGAGAAATACGATTAAAAACAGAGAACTTGTTGCATCCTATCCTTGACATGATTTACTAGAATATTGTGTTTGGGGAGGGTAAGCACAAGTGGTACCTACTCTGTTATGCGTCATTATCATCATCCTTCTTCTACCACCGATTGTATTTTTTGGTTATATGTACGCCCTGTCTAAACAGCCGAAGCACTCCATTATTCGTTCCCATCCTTTTTTGGGCTGGATGCGTTATTTGCTGGAAAAGCTCGGGCCTGAGTTTCGCCAGTATTGGTTTGAATCGGATACAGAAGGGAAGCCGTTCTCCCGTTCTGACTTTGTCGGAATGGTTTATGCGGCCAAGTACAGGACCGACCTGATCTCGTTTGGTGGAAAACGCGATTACGAGGAGCCCGGCTTCTATTTGTCCAATGCGATGTTCCCGAGGCTGACGAGTGAGCTGCGGGTAGATAACGAGAAAGTCGTTCCTGGCAAAAGGTATGAGATTACCCATGAAGGACTGTTTACAAGAAGAGAAAAGTTTATCGAGGAAGAGGTTAAGCCGTGGATGCTGCATGACGAGGATGTCATTGTCGTGGGAGAAAACAGAAGGCAGCCCTGGCGGCTAAAAGGGATGTTCGGTGCCTCAGCTACCTCCTTTGGGGCAGTGGGAGAAAACTATATCATGTCCACTGGGTATGGCGCACGTATGGCAGGGGGCTCTTGGATCAATACAGGAGAGGGTGGCGTTGCAGAAGTTCACCTCTCTACAGGTGTAGATATTATTTCGCAAATCGGGCCTGGGATGTTTGGTTTCCGTGATGACAAGGGCAAGTTTTCAATCGAAGAATTCAAGAAAAAGGCAAGCATCCCGAACATCAAAGCGTTCGAACTGAAATTTCATCAAGGGGCCAAAATACGCGGAGGGCATCTCGAGGGCGCCAAGGTCACGGAAAAAGTCGCAGCAGCAAGGCTGGTACCTGTGGGACAAACAGTCAATTCACCGAACCGCTTCGAGTTCCTCAGCAATCCGGATGAAGCCTTGCGTTTCATCGGTAGTTTGCAGGAGGCAGGAGGCAAGCCGGTGGGGGTGAAAATCGTCGTCGGCGATCCAAAGCGGTTGGAGCATTTTTTTGAGAAAATGCTGGAGCTGTCCATTTACCCGGATTTCATTACGGTTGACGGCTCAGAGGGCGGTTCAGGCGCAATGTTCAAGGCAATGGCAGATGGCATGGGCTTGCCACTGTTCGCCGCGCTCATCATTCTCGATGATACGATGCGGAAATTTGGTGTCCGGGACCGCATCAGGATTTTTGCTTCCGGCAAGCTCGTTACTCCTGACAAAGTAGCGATCGCCATGGCATTGGGGGCGGATTGCGTCAACTCCGCGCGAGGCTTCATGATTGCAACTGGCTGCATCATGGCGATGCAATGCCATACAGGTAAATGTCCGACAGGAGTCACTACGACGGATTCCAAATATCAGGAGGCGCTGGTTCCAGCAGAAAAGCAGTGGCGTGTCATGAACTATATTTTGCAGTTGAGGGAAGGCTTGTTCTCGCTGGCGGCAGCATGTGGTTTGGAGAGTCCGACCGAGCTTCGGAGAGAGCATGTCGTGTTTACCAACGAAAGCGGGGAGACTGTGCGTGTGGTTGACTTGTTTCCGTACCCGGTCGCGTCTGGATAAGTATTTACAAAGAAGATAAATAATGGTATGGTGAAAGAATCAGGCTATAGTACACCTTCCTTCTAACCCAATCCGATATTAGGGGTACTGCTTTCCTGATTTTTTTATGCCAAAAATGAAAAAGGCCGTATGATCCTGTTCAAGTGATCATGCGGCCTTTGTTTATGTCTAGGATTAGGAGATTGTGTTTTGCCCAGGCTTCCAGTCCATTGGGCACAATCCGCCTGATTGCAGAGCTTCGATCACACGGAGCGTCTCGTCTACGCTTCTGCCAACCTTGGAGTTGGAGATGACTGCGTATTGCAGGATGCCTTCTGGATCGATGATGAAGCTGCCGCGCAGCGGAGCTTTGGTTGCTTCGTCCAGCACACCGTATGCCATGGTCGCTTCTTTGCTGTAGTCAGAAGCGAGCGGGAAGGAGAGTGGACCGATGCCTTCACTCGCTCTCATCCATGCTTTGTGTGTATGTATGCTGTCGCCGCTAATGCCAAGCACCTCGACATTTAAATCCGTGAACTCCTTAATCCGGCGATTGAGGCTGAGAATTTCGGTCGGGCATACTTTCGAAAAGTCAAACGGATAAAAGAACAAAAGAAGCCATTTTCCACGATAGTCTACCAAGCTCTTTGGCAGGGGAAATCCGTTGTCAAATGTCACGGTGTCCATCGTAAAATCAGGTGCAGGAAGTCCAATACGTGCTGTCATAGATCCGATCTCCTCGTTTCTGATACCGTATGTCAGGTACTGGTAACAAAGTATCACGAATGATAAGGAGAATCAATTAGTTATGAATATCAGAAGTGTGGAGCTTTTTTGCATCGTTCTTTTGGAGAAGGAAGAAAACGATTGGAATAAAGGAAACCAAGAAACAACAGGCGGCGATAATCGGAAATGCGGACATTTCCAAAACAGCACGACCGAGACAGGTTTGCCAGCCGATTGCAGCTAAACCGAGCAAGTAGGCGATGCCTGTGAGATGGATAAATCCAGTACGAGCAGTGGATACATGCTTTTTACGTTCCGCTAACCAAGCGACTAAAGGTACTGCTTGCAGAGCATGAAAACCAATGCCATGGAGCCAAATGATATTCCCTTCCTCTCCGACCACTCGACCATAGTTGAATGAAATCCAGAGGCCTGCCGCAAACGAGAGCATAATCGCAATCATTGCATAGCGGATGCCAACGGCCAGCTCTGGGTGTAGGGAATAAGCTTTTCTGCGGAAAAACTGAATGGCAATGAAGACATAAAAGAGGACCAGGAGAAGAGCCACAAAAGTAAAAATGGAACCAACTGCGACGTCGAAGGGTGTACCATTTTTGACGAACCTCGGGTCCACACCGCGGAAGTTTTGTACGGTTTCTGCTCCGTAAGAATAGAAAGCAAGCAAGATATAAGACCAGCGAAAGAAAGCTCTACTTCGTGTACCCAAGGCAGATAACGGAATGATTGCGGCTGTCGTCAATAAAAATATTCCGAGTGCGGCATTAAAGGAAAACGCTTTCGAGACATCGCCATTAGGAGCGACGGGTCCTCCGTGAAGCATGACCCAGATTGCGCATATGCCAGCGAGTAAGAAGCCGAGCAAGCCGGTATACACTAACCATTTCTCCCCTTGAAAGAAAGGGGGTGCTGAATGACTTTTCATAACAGATGGCTTCATGAATCGAGTTCTCCCTCCAGTAAAGTTTTGGTACTCTGCTACTCACTTTACAGGGATGAAGAATGCGGAATAACGGGCAGCGGAATGAAATTGAATTAGGACTGGGGACGGATTTATGTCTCGTTCCTGAGGGAGAACTTTACCAGCAGGGAGAATTGAAGTAAGATGGTTAAAAATTACAAAAAGGAATAAAAAATCAGGCTATTGTACACCTTCCTTCTAAGCGAAAGGTTTCCTGATTTTTTTCGTGATGCCAATGAAAAATCAAATCTACCTTCGCCGAAAAAATCAAATCATCGTACATCAGGGGCAGCATGAACTGCCTACCTCTTATTTAGCTGCGGCTTTGCGTAATATAGAGAGCTTGGGCTATACCTTTTCCCTGGAATTGCTAGAAAAAATCCGGACGCTGTCGGAAGGAGAGTTTTTTGCGCTCTATTCGGATGTGGTAGCTGTGCTAAAAGTAAAGATCGGGGCATCCCGCCAGTACAAGCCGATGTATCCGAATTTTCCTAAGCAAGTCATGGAGGCTAGCGAGAGTGAGCTTTTTGTAAATGCGATCATTCATTATTTGACGTTGGACCTTCCTGTGCACGAAGTGAAAAAACGTTTGCCTTTGCTAAGAGAATCTCGCCTGAAGCTGATTCATTTGGGCACAGACGAAGAGCTGCTTCATATAGGAATGAACTTGCTGCGTGCCAATAGCTCGCTGTCCGCTACTGACAAGGAAGACTTGGAGGGCTTGATTCAGGCCTATGAAGGAGTCGCAGAAGCTCTGCCAACAGAGATTCCTCAAAAGGAAAACGTGGCGATCGCTGCTAGCCTGCTGCTCAAATATGACAAGCTTCCTGCTGCTTTTTTTGCTCACTATTACAAGACCGCAACAGATGTATTGCGTCTGGCAGTGGCGCTGTCTGATGGAGATGTGAGCTTGGCAGAGCCTGCAAAATTTCGCAAGTTCAAACGCGGGGAAAGAAGACTGCTCCTTAGCCTGCTGGAAGCCAGCTCGAATATCGTAGAAGACATGAATCGTTACAAAAACAGATGGATTCGTCTTGGGGAAATCTTACATCCGTTTGAATATAAGGATCGCTATCCGAAAGCGGCAGAAGCATTCGATATTTTGCGCAACAATCACAAGATCGAGACGTTCAATAGCCAAGTAGAGCAGGCGCTGGTCCGTGCGGATTTGAATACGGCGATCAAGCTGCTTAAACAACGTCCAGGGGAATTTGCCCGTCGTCTGGATCATTTGTTGCGTTTGACGGAGCAGGGGAGTCCAGTCCTTACTGCCTTCGAGAAAATTGCGGATGGTGTATCAACTCCAGTTCTTTTGCAAGTTATGAATCACTTCGACAAACGGGATAGCTACGGGGAATGGCGTACCTTTTTTCCGAAAGGGCAAGTGGCGAAAGTACAGGCAATCGAAAACCGAGTGCCAGGCTTGCAAGAGGACAGCAGACAAAAGGCAGCGGATATTTGCCGGACAGCGTTGTTAAACCGTTTTGCCCAATTGCCGTCGCTGGGCAACGTCTATATCGATCCGCGGCTACAGGAGCATCTCGTTCCGTTTTCGATGCGATCCGCCAGCAAAGCGTTGCGCACGATTGCACGCGGCTCCCGACTATCGATCCCGGATGGAGGAACGATTCGCTTTTTCCTGTGGTGGAGGGAAGGGATCGTCAACGATGTCCCTACAGGCAGAGTCGATATCGATTTGTCTGCCGTGCTCTATAACGAAGACTGGAAGTACATAGAGCATATTTCTTATACCAACCTGCGTTCCGACAAGTATCAAGCGTACCATAGCGGGGATATTGTGGAGGCTCCCGAAGGCGCGTGCGAGTTCATCGACATCGGAATTGATTCTGTCATCCGCTATGGTGGTCGATACGTCGTAATGAACCTGTATTCGTTTTCGAGTCAGCCTTATTGTGATTTGCCTGAATGCTACGCAGGCTGGATGATTCGGTCGGCGCCACAGACGGGAGAAATTTTCGAGCCGCAGACGGTACAGGACAAGATTGATCTCGCCGCAAACACGCGGATTTGTATCCCGGTCATTCTGGATCTCGTGGAGAGAAAAGTGATTTGGACGGATATCGCCCTGAATTCCGACCCGCGTTTTGCCAACAATGTGGAGTCCAATGCCGGAGGGGTGGAGCTGATGGGAAGAGCGCTCACCTCGTTGGTGAAGCCTACCCTGCATGAGTTGTTTATGCTTCATGCACAGGCGAGAGGGACGCTGATTGATCAAGCAGAAGAGGCAGATACGGTATTTTCCATGGAGGAAGGGATTACGCCGTTTGATACGGAGATCATCATGGCGGATTTTATGCAGTGATGGTTTCATATACGAATAAGCAAGACCGTCAGGCAGTATGAGCTGACGGTCTTTTTCATGGAAGCTATTTCTCACATCGACAAGACTCCGCCATAGATCGGCTCCTGCTGCGTTTTTTGTCCCCACGTGCGCGTACCATACTCAAAATGCCACCACTCCTGCGAATAGTTGACGAATCCGGCAGCAGTCATCAAATGATAGAGCAGTCGGCGATTGTCTCGAATCTCGATGTCTTTTTGGGTAGGCTGTACGAGTTCTTCATAATGGCGAGTCTCAGCCCTTTCACTGAAATCATCGAAGTCTGTCCCCATTTCCAGCCAGCCATCAGGTCCTGCGATAGTCAGATCGACTGCACCACCGGATAGGTGCGGGGACGGTTTGGAGAGGTCTGTTGTTGGATAAGCAACGAATTTACTCAATTCTTCCGTGAGTGCGGGTCCCTCCTGCCAGCCTTGTAAAATCAGAGCTTCACGGAAACGCTCATACAACGATGCCTGTACCTCGAACGAGCGCCAGCCGTCCAGCACGACGAGCTTGTAGCCAACTGGCAGTTGCGCGGCTGCCGTAGCGAGCTTGCGTGCTGCCCCTTCTCGCAAAAAGGCTTCCGGCTTTGTTCCGGCATAGCCCTCGTGGTAGTAGGCTGGATAGATCGTGATTTGTTCCGAAAGGGAAGAGAGGAGGATCATCGGTTCGCTGCATTCCTTGATCGGCAGTGGGCTGGGCAAATCCATGTCTGTTATTTTTGGAATCGGGGGATATAGCATGACTGCACACCACTTTCGATTGTTTTGCCAATAGGGTAACGAAAAACGTCAAGTAAGTAAACGGTCATTATCTTAAATTTTCTGCCAATAGCCACCTGCGAGGAATCGGCAGCTTTTGCTTGAATCCTCGGTAGCTTTTGCTATTATTAAAGCAAGTGCTTGTCAACGAAACGAATGACATTTACATATGGAAGAGAAACAGGTCCTTGTTTTTGCGAAACCGATTCGCAGGAGCAAGGTTAAAAGGGAAGTTTGGTGAAAAGCCAACGCGGTCCCGCCACTGTAAGAGAGTAGCTATTCTTCAAGGCACCATGCCATCCACTGCCCATCCGGGAGCGGGAAGGAGAAGAAGAGCGATGATCCTCAAGCCAGGAGACCTGCCTGTTTTATGTTTACACTGATTTCCTTCGGGTCAAAGGAAGAGGTGAGGATTGTTGCTTTTCAGCTATCCGCGCTTTGTTTTTCCTTACGTACTGGGGGAAACAGAGCGCTTTTTTTTGTGAAAAACGTCTCGACGTTTTTCATAAAGGTGGATGCGACCGCTTGCGGTCAACAAAACGGTCATGACCGTTTTATTGCTTCGGAAAGTATGGATAGAACAGCGGAGTAAAATACGTCACTTTTTGAGGTGGTCACGATGGAGAAAAACGATAAGAAGCGGGGCTTGACCCTCGTTTACACAGGAGACGGCAAAGGAAAAACGACGGCAGCAGTCGGATTGGCTGTGCGGGCGACAGGGCGCGGGAAAAAGGTGCTGATGGTTCAATTCATCAAGTCGCCGGAGCGAACATACGGAGAAAAGATTATTTTTGATAAATTGGGCATTGAAATCGTGCAAAAGGGCGTCGGCTTCACCTGGACAAAGACACCGGAGGAGCATCGTGAGGCATTGAAAGAAGCTTGGGCGTTTGCGAGCGAGAAGCTCTCTTCCGGAGCGTACGATGTTGTCATTCTGGATGAGCTGAATAATGCATTGGCGATTGACCGCTTCCCGATTGACGATGTGTTGCCATTGTCCGCTGTGTTGGAAGCGATTCAAAACAGGCCAAGTCATACCCACCTCGTGATTACGGGACGGGCAGCAAAGCAGGAGATCCTAGACATCGCAGATCTGGTGACAGAGATGAAGCCAATCAAGCATTACTACGATGAAGGGATTCCAGCTGTGCTGGGGGTAGAGTTTTGACAAGCGCAGGTGTAATAGAGACGTACGGTCATGGTGGAGACCTGCTGACCGCAGCGCAGCGCTTTGGTCGAGAGCCCGGGCAGTTTCTGGATTACAGTGCCAATATTAATCCGCTGGGGATGCCAGCAAGCGTCCGTGAGATGCTACTAGCTTCGTTGGCTGCTGTAGGGCATTACCCAGACCCTGGACATCGTGTGTTTCGTCGTGCGCTGGCCAAACGGCTGCAAATGTCGGAGGAATGGCTGCTGCCTGCGAATGGTGCCGCGGAGGCAATGGCACTGGCCATCCTCGGTCTTTCGCCGCAAACAGTTGGTGTGGTGTATCCTTGCTTTTCGGAATACGCGCAACTTTCCGAGCAGTATGGTGCTCGTGTCATTGGCTGCTTCGGGAAGGAAGCGAACGGGTACAAGCCCGATTCTGAAGAGCTGTATACACTTTTTGCGCAGGCGGATCTCGTATTTGTCGGGTCACCTAACAATCCGACCGGAATCCTGTATCAACCGGATGAGCTGCGCCAAATGGCGGAATGGACGCAAGAGACCAATACGTGGCTCATCGTGGACGAGGCTTTTCTCGATTTTGTAGAGGAAGAGCGGCAGTATACATTGGCGACGCAGCTGGAGCACTTTCCTCGTGTGATTTTGATGCGTTCGATGACGAAAATGTACGCGATCCCGGGATTGCGCTTGGGCTATGCGATTGCACATCCGGATGTCATTGCGAAAATGCGCCAAAAGCAAGTGAGCTGGAGCGTAAATGCACTGGCCCTTTTGGCAGGAGAACTGTGCTTGCAGGAGCAGGCATACGAGGAACAGACGCGCAGGCTGATCAAAACAGAACGTGCGTATTTGACTGACTGCATCCGTAGAGAGTTGGGCTGGCGGGTATGGCCGGGGGAGGCAAACTTTTTGCTACTGCGCTCGCCAGAAGGATTGCCAGCCGAGCAACTGCAGGCACGACTCGGCAAAAAAGGCGTTCTAATCCGCAACTGTGCGATGTATCCCGGTTTGACGGCCCATGATGTGAGAGTTGCCGTGCGTGGACGAGAGGAAAATGAACGACTTTTGGCAGCGCTTCGCGAGGTCCATGCGGAAGGAAGGGAACAGCGATGAGCTTGGTGCTGGTAACAGGCGGTGTCCGTTCAGGAAAAAGCCGCTACGCGGAAGAGCTCGCGATGAAGTTGGGCAGTCGAGTCCTGTACGTGGCGACAGGCAAGGCTTGGGATGATGAAATGAAGCAGAGAATCGAGCTGCATCAGGCACGTCGTCCGCTGGAATGGGGCTGTGTGGAGATAGGAGAGCGATTAACGGATTACCACGCATTTCGTGAGCAGTATGATGTGGTGTTGATCGATTGTCTGTCCACTTGGGTGAGTAATCGATTGATGAGCGTGGATGAGTCGGAATGGAGAAGTGCTTCACACACGCAAGCCCTGCTGCACGAGGCAGAGGCGTGGCTGACCCTCGTTCAGAATTCCCCGCAAAAAGTCATTGCTGTCACAAGCGAGGTCGGATTGGGCGGTGTAGCCTTGAGTCGTTTGGGCAGATGGTTCGCGGATGTGCTGGGCGATGTCAATCAGAGAAGTGCGCGACAAGCGGACGCCGTCTACGCGGTTTTGTCGGGGATACCGTGGAGGATCAAAGGATGAATGCATTTTTACACGCGATCTCGTTTTTTACGCGTATTCCGGTCCCGTGGCTTCGTCCTTCTGAGGAGGCGTGGAGAAAAAGCGTCAACTGGTATCCCGCGGTTGGTTTGGTCATCGGTTTATTGCTATGGGGTGTGCATCAGGCAGGACTGGTGTTGTTTAGTCCATGGATCGCCGCCATTTTTACACTGATCGCATGGGTCTACGTAACCGGTGGTCTTCATATGGATGGGTGGATGGACCTCGCGGACGGTCTTGGTAGCAGCAGGCCGCGAGAGCAAATCCTTGCGATTATGAAGGACAGTCGCGTAGGTGCGATGGGCGTACTTGCTGCGATTATGCTGTTGCTGATCAAGGCGGGTGCGGTAGCAGAGCTCGCACATCCGGGATGGGGCAGCTTTTTGATCGTAGCGCCAGTAGCAGCGCGGACACATGTGCTTTTGTCGATCAAGCTCTGGCCGTATCTTTCGGCGGACAAAGGAATCGGAAAAGGCATTAGTTCCGGGCTTTCCGTTTCCTCTATCATCGCGAGCTACATCATCGTGTTTGCCGCAGGATGGTATCTTGGAGGCTTGCAGGTCATCACAGCTATTTTCCTATCGCTGCTGTTTGCTCTATGGTTTTCACGCTCGGTTGCAAAAAAACTAGGCGGTTTAAACGGAGACTGCTACGGGGCTGTTATCGAAAGCAGTGAAGCGGTCGTTCTGCTCGTGCTAGTCGGGAGCTGGTGGTTATGAAGCTGGTTTGGATACGTCACGGGGAGACAGATAGCAATCGTGAGCATCGATATTTGGGGCATAGCGACGTTCCTTTGAATGAGCGCGGGCATCTGCACGCGAGTGATTTAGCCAAGGAATTACCAGTGCTGATCGGGCGACCCGCTGCGATTTACTCGAGTGATCTGCTCAGATGCATGCAGACTGCCGAACCACTTGCAGCTACTTGGGGGCTATCGGTTATTTCGGAGCCAGCTTTGAGAGAGCTGTCTTTTGGCGAGTGGGAGCTGATGACCTACGATGAGCTAATGCAGTCGGACCCTGTGCGGGCCACGAGGTGGTACGACGATCCTTTTCGAAATCGACCTCCACAAGGGGAGAGTCTGGAAGAGCTAGGGATGCGCGTGGATCGTTGGCTACTTTCCTTGTTGGAGGAAGCGGGCAAGGAGGAGGCATCCGATACAATCGTCATCGTCACACATGGCGGCGTGATCCGCTGGTTCCAGGCCGCCTGGCTCGAAAACAATCCTGACCGATATTGGCAGGTCGATGGCATGAAGCATGGAGAGGCGCTGGTAGCGGAATGCTTGGATCCGGAAAAGCAGAGTTGGATGCGACAACCCCTGAAGAATAAGAGAGGGACAACATGACAGAAGTATGGGTATTATGCGCGGCCTACTTGATTGATCGGGTGGTAGGAGACCCCCGGAGCTTGCCGCATCCAGTGATCATCATGGGCTGGTGGATTACACGATTGGAACGGGTCATACGTTCTCTCGTCAAAGAGGAGTCGCATTTGAAGCTGGCAGGAGTCCTGTTTCCGGTCGTGATCGTTGGCGGTAGCTATGCTGTGGTTTGGCTAATTCTGTGGGGAGCGACGTTTATCCATCCGGTGCTTTCCTGGATCTTGGGTGCCTGGTTGATTTCTACGACGATCGCGACAAAAGGCTTGGCCGATGCCGGGATGGAGATTGCCCGTCATCTTGTGGCTGGGGACATGGAAGCGGCGAGACGCTCCTTGTCCATGGTAGTCGGACGTGATACGGAGAGACTAGATGAACCGGAAGTATGTCGGGGAGCGGTAGAAACCGTGGCGGAAAACATCGTCGATGCGATCGTCTCTCCTTTGATTTTCGCAGCGATTGGGGGAGCACCGTTGGCAATGGCGTACCGTGCCGCCAACACCCTCGATTCCATGGTTGGCTATAAAAACGAGAAGTATCTGAATCTCGGCTGGGCGTCTGCCCGCTTTGACGATGTACTGAACTACATACCCGCCCGTTTGACGGCTTTGTTACTCGTCGCCGCAAGCTGGCTGCAGCGATTGGATGGGAAGCAGTGCTGGGCAATGATCAGAAGAGATGCGCACTTGCATCCGAGTCCAAACAGCGGTTTGCCGGAAGCCGGAGTCGCTGGCGCATTAGGCGTGCAGCTCGGGGGATTGAATTATTACCAAGGCGTTGCATCGAACCGGGCAAAAATGGGAGATGCAAAACGACCATTGCAGGCAAGTGATATTGTCGCGACGATTCGTTTGATGTATCTCGTTTCACTCTTATGTCTGCTCGTTAGTGTGATGATATCGATTTTATTATAAACAGGAAGCGAAAAGGGGAGGGGCCTTATGAGCGGCAAGTTGTTTGTGATCGGGTTTGGTCCAGGGAGTTTTGAGCATATCACCAAGCGGGCGCGGGAAGCCCTGCAAGAGTCCGATGTCATTATCGGTTATTCCACCTACGTAGATTTGATCCGTGGACTTTTGACGAATCAGCAAATCGTCAGCACAGGGATGACGGAAGAAGTGGCCCGTGCACGGGAAGCTGTACGTCAGGCGGAAGAGGAAGGCAAAAAGGTAGCGGTCATTTCCAGTGGAGACTCAGGTGTTTACGGGATGGCAGGTCTCGTATACGAGGTGTTGGTGGAAAAAGGCTGGACAGAAGCTACCGGCGTACCCATCGAAATCGTACCGGGCATCTCGGCGATCAATTCCTGTGGGGCGATCCTCGGTGCACCTATCATGCACGACGCATGCACGATCAGTTTGAGTGATCACTTGACGCCGTGGGAACTGATTGCCAAACGGATTGACGCAGCAGGGATGGCTGACTTTGTGATCGCGTTGTACAACCCGCGCAGCGGACGACGCACACGCCAGATTGTCGAAGCACAACGCATTCTTTTGCAGTACCGCTCACCAGATACGCCGGTCGGTATCGTGAAAAGTGCATATCGCGAACGCGAAACGGTTGTCGTGACGACCCTGGCCCAAATGCTGGAGCATGATATCGGCATGTTGACCACTGTGATTATCGGAAATACATCGACGTTTGTATACGACGGCAAAATGATTACGCCGCGCGGTTATCAGCGCAAATACACGCTGTCTGCCGATGAGCAGCCACTGAAGCCACATCAGCGTCTGCGTGTAGAAAATGAGCCTTGGTCGCTCGAGGCCTCCGAGGAGAGCCTCGCGTCAGCTCCGGCAACACCAGCAACACCGAACACAGAAAGACCAGTAGCCATTACCGAGGATAGAGTACCTGCTACAGAACCAGCAAATCGTGTACCAACAAGCACGGCAGTACTGGAAGCACCGCCTGTAACAGAAGAAGCCGCACCAAAAGCTCCTTTCGCATGGGCCATGGAGGCATTGACGGCTATCAATGCGGCGAAAGGCACTGAAACCACGCCAGCTGTAGGTCAAGTCAATCGTCCGGTGTCTACCTTTACGCCAGAGATGATTTTTGAATGCGCGGTAAGTCCGGGTGTTGCCAACAAAAAAATCACGCCGCTGCAAATGATGGCGATTGCCGAGGTGGCAGGAGAAAAAGGCGAGATCGAATACACTCCACACCACCAAATGATTTTGCGCGTGCCCACTGCCAACCCAGAGAGCATCACTAGCCGTTTGCGAGAGCTTGGATTGATTCTCAGCCCGATCGGTGACGTTTTGCAGGTAAAAGCGTGTGATTTCTGCGACGGCGAGAAAAAAGACAGCATCCCTTATGCCGAGGAGCTGCACCAAAAGCTTGGTGGAAAAGAAATGCCGAAAGAACTGAAGATCGGCTTCAACGGCTGCGGGATGGCATGCTATGGCGCGGTTCAAGAGGATATTGGGATCGTATTCCGCAAAGGAAAGTTCGATTTATTCCTGGGAGCCAAAACGGTGGGACGCAATGCACACTCCGGTATTCCGGTAGCAGAAGGTATCGAAAAAGAAGAGATTGTTCCACTCGTGGAGCGAATCGTGAACCGATTCAAAAAAGACGCATTTCCGAACGAGAGGTTCCACAAGTTTTTCCAACGTGTAGGTGAGCTGGAGGGCTTTGCATGGTACGAGCCAGCCAAAGCTGAAATCGAGAATGCTGCATGCGGAGATTAATGCAAGAACACCACTAAAAACGAGGGGGACATAAAATGGACGCAGTATTATTTGTAGGTCATGGAAGCAAAGACCCGGAAGGCAATGAAGAGATTCGCCAGTTTGTGGCTACGCTAACACCGGACTTGGATGTACCGATTATCGAGACGTGCTTTCTGGAGTTTGCCCGTCCTGATATGCTGCAAGGCTTGAATACATGCGTGGCTCGGGGAGCAACCCGCGTGGCGGTGATTCCAATCATCCTGTTCTCTGCCGGACATGCGAAAATTCATATTCCAGCTGCCATCGACGAGGCGAAGGAGCTGCACCCACACGTTCAGTTCATCTACGGACGCCCGATCGGCATTCACGACGAAGTCATCAATATTTTGACCGCTCGCATGGAAGAGGCAGGCTTTGCCTCCGGGGAAGACAACGATGACCTGGCTGTACTTGTAATCGGACGCGGCAGCAGCGATGCAGATGCCAATAGCGATATTTACAAAATGTCCCGACTGTTCTGGGAGCGCTACAAAGCCAAGTGGGTAGAGACCGCCTTCATGGGCGTGACATATCCCTTGTACGACGAGGGCGTTGAGCGTTGCTTGAAGCTGGGTGCGAAGCGCATCGTACTCTTGCCGTACTTCTTGTTCACGGGTGTGTTGATCAAACGGATGAGCGACCAGCTCGAGAAGTTCCGTGAGCAATATCCAGAAGCCGAGTTCGAAATGGCCGAGTATTTTGGCTTCCATCCGTTGTTGAAAGAAGTGCTCAAGGATCGTGTGGTGGAAGCGTTGCATGGTGAAGTGAAGCTGAACTGTGATACCTGTCAGTACAGGCTAGCCGCCATGGAGCACATCGACCATCACCATCACCACCACGATGACGAGCATGGACATCACCACCACCATGGTCACCATCATCATCACGACCATGACCATGACCACGACCACGATCATAACCACAAGCATGATCACAAGCACGACCACGTTACCAAGTAGGAGGAAGACAGCATGATTCTGGTACTGGCTGGAACGAGCGACGCGCGCGAGTTGGCTTTGCAAATCAAGGACAAGGGCTACGATCTGTTAACGACAGTTGTCACCGACAATGCTGCGAAAAGTATGGAGGAAGCGGGTGTGCCCGTTCAGGTCGGACGCCTGACTGCTGACGATATTCAGCAGCTGATCCAAGACAGAGCCGTCCAATGCGTAGTCGACGCGAGTCACCCCTTCGCAGAGGAAGCCTCCAAGAACGCCATGGCAGGTGCGCAAGGAGCGGGAGTCCCCTACATTCGCTACGAGCGGGAAAGCCTCTCCTCACCGGGCAGTGAAAAGCTGATTGTAGTAGAAGACTACGTCCAGGCGGCTGAACTGGCGGCTGAAAAGCGCGGCGTCATCATGCTGACGACGGGCAGCAAGACGCTGAAAACGTTCACGGATCGGCTGTTGGGCCTGCCGGACACGACGCTGGTAGCCCGCATGCTGCCGCGTCTTGACAATATGCAGAAATGCGAAGAGCTCGGTGTCGAGCAAAAAAACATCGTCGCGATGCAAGGTCCTTTTTCCAAGGAGCTGAACAAAGCGCTCTACGAGCATTATGGTGTCACGCTAATGATCACCAAGGAGAGCGGCAAGGTAGGCGCTTTTGATGAAAAGGTGGAAGCGGCACTGGAAATGGGCATCGAAACAATCGTCATCGGTCGTCCAAAGATCGATTATGGAACGAAGTTTTCGGATTTCGAAAGCGTATTGACTCAACTCAAACAAGTGACTGGAGGAAACTAACCATGGATTTCAAAACGGAATTTAAACCGATGACCGTACAACCGCAAGAGATTGAGGACTTGAGCTTTCAAATCATTACAGATGAGCTGGGCGAGCATTCCTTTACAGAAGAACAATATCCAGTAGTACAACGCGTCATCCACGCATCCGCAGACTTCGATCTTGGACGCAGCCTTGTTTTCCACCCGGACGCAGTAAAATCGGGAATCGAAGCGATCCGCAGCGGCAAAATCGTCGTAGCAGATGTACAGATGGTGCAAGTCGGCATCAGCAAAAACCGCATTGAAAAATTCGGCGGAGAAGTAAAGGTGTACATCTCTGACCGCGATGTGATGGAAGAAGCGAAGCGTCTGAATACAACACGTGCGATCATTTCCATGCGCAAAGCGATCAAGGAAGCAGATGGCGGGATCTTTTGCATCGGAAACGCACCTACGGCACTCCTGGAGCTGATCCGCATGGTGAAGGAAGGCGAAGCAAAGCCAGGTTTGGTGATCGGGATGCCAGTTGGTTTCGTATCCGCGGCAGAATCCAAGGAAGAGCTGGCGAAGCTCGATATCCCATTCATCACAAACATGGGACGTAAAGGCGGAAGCCCAGTAACGGTAGCAGCTTTGAATGCCATTTCAATTATGGCGGAACGGTTGGGCTAAGCAGATGGCAGCCAAAGCAGCAACGGACGAGAAAGAGGCAAAACCCCTCCGCCACGGATATACGACTGGATCATGTGCAACGGCGACGACCAAGGCTGCTTTGATCGCGCTGATTACTCAGGAAGAGCA
Organism: Brevibacillus sp. BD137; assembly: GCF_041644655.1. NCBI lineage: Bacteria > Bacillati > Bacillota > Bacilli > Caryophanales > Paenibacillaceae > Brevibacillus > Brevibacillus sp. BD137. Next base: position 154,156 of record NZ_JAOTNO010000004.1, read on the forward strand.
AAGCCAAGCGACGATTCGCCTGCCAATCGGTGAGGACGTCACCTTTCAGATGGAGAGCTGCGAGTTTTCATTGGAGAAGGCGACCGCAAGCACGATCAAGGATGGGGGAGACGACCCAGACGCGACACACGGTGCCCTAATTCTTTCTACGGTGGAATGGTCGGATGAGCCCGGGATTATTTTGGATGGCGGACTCGGTGTGGGACGGGTGACCAAGCCAGGGTTGCCCGTTCCGATTGGCGAGGCAGCGATCAATCCCGTCCCGCGCAAAATGATCAGGGAAACCGCGCAGGCTGTTCTGGATGAGTACGGGACACAGCGCGGGGTCAAAATCGTCATCTCCGTGCCTGCGGGTGAGGAAATCGCCAAAAAAACCTTGAATGGACGACTCGGCATACTCGGCGGCATCTCCATTTTGGGGACGCGTGGAATCGTGGTGCCGTTTTCCACTTCTGCCTACAAGGCAAGCGTGGCACAAGCGGTCAATGTCGCCAAGGAAGCCGGCTGCGATCATATTGTGTTGTCGACGGGCGGTAAGAGTGAATCCTACGGGGTCGCTACTTATCCAGAGCTGTCGGAAGAAGCATTCGTGGAGATGGGCGATTTCGTCGGCTTTTCACTCAAGCAGTGCAAGAACAAAAAGATGCGCAAAGTGACCTTGGTCGGGATGATGGGCAAGTTTTCCAAGGTAGCGCAGGGCGTCATGATGGTTCATTCCAAAAGCGCACCCGTCGATTTCGGCTTCCTCGCTCAAATGGCAGCAGATGCGGGAGCTTCACAGGAGCGTATTGACGAAATTTTGGGAGCCAACACCGCTTCGCAGGTAGGCGATATGATGGTGGACACGCCAGCCTTTTTCGAGATCATGTGCGAAAACTGCTGTCGCGCTGCACTAAAGGAAGTGGGCGGCGGCATCGAGGTCGAAACCATCATCATCACAATGAAAGGGTCCCTGTTGGGAAGGGTGACGATCAATGACACAGGCTATGAAAGTAATTGGAATCGGGGATGATGGACAGCAGAGCCTGCTGCCGTTGTACCGGAATTGGATAGAGGAAAGTGAACTGTTGGTTGGAGGAGAGCGGCACCTCAGCTTTTTCCCGGAGTATACAGGGGAGAAGCGTGTACTAAAGGGCGGACTGACCGCGATGGTAGAAGAGCTACGCACAGAGACACGCAAGACGGTCATTCTGGCGTCAGGCGACCCGCTCTTTTACGGGATAGGTGGCTTACTTTCCAAAAAGCTGAACGTGGAGATTTACCCGCACCTCAGCTCCATCCAGCTCGCTTTTGCCAAAATGGGCGAATCATGGCAGGATGCGACATTGGCAAGTGTGCACGGACGCAGTATCAAAGGTCTGGCGCAACGGATCGACGGGAAGGATAAGGTCGCTCTTTTGACGGATCGGGAAAACTCGCCAGCAGCAATCGCCCGCTATCTCCTTTCGTTCCAAATGAATGAGTACGATGCGTTCGTGGCGGAGAACCTCGGCAGTGCCGAAGAGCGGACAGGCTGGTATTCCCTTGAGGAAATGGCTGATGGTAGCTTCTCTGATCTGAATGTCGTGATTCTGAAAAAACGTCGTCCAAGCCCGGTGTGGCCGTTTGGAATCGCAGACGAGGAGTTTTCCCAGCGCAAGCCGGACAAGGGACTTATCACGAAAAAAGAAGTGCGCATTTTAAGCATTGCGCAGCTGCAATTGCATGCGAAAAGCATCGTCTGGGACATCGGCACCTGCACAGGCTCTGTCGCCATTGAAGCGGCACGAATTGCGCGTGAGGGTGAAGTGTACGGCGTAGAGAAGAACGTGGACGATCTGGAAAACTGCCGCCAGAACATGGCGAAGTTTCGCACGGATTTGACAGTGATTAACGCACGCGCCCCACACGGCTTGGATGAGTTCCCGGACCCGGATGCCGTATTTATTGGCGGCAGTGGTGGAGAATTGCGCGAGCTGTTGAACATCTGCTGCACACGACTGCGCCCGAATGGCCGGATCGTGGTGAATGCAGCGACCATTGAGACATTGTACGAAGCGACACAAGCATTCGCGCAGGAAGGATTCGAGACATCGGTGACACTGGCGCAGTTATCGCGCAGCAAGCCGATTTTGTCCCTGACGCGCTTTGAAGCATTGAATCCGATCTACATCATTACGGCCTGGGCCAAGCAGGCAGAAGAACAAGGAGGAGACAGCAAGTGACTAAGATCGGAACATTGTACGGGCTGGGAGTAGGTCCCGGCGACCCTGAATTGATTACCGTCAAGGCATTTCGTCTATTACAGCAATCACCAGTAGTTGCGTATCCGAAAAAACGGATGGGCAGCAAAAGCTACGCGCATCAAATCGCAGAGCTGTATGTGCAGACCCCAGACAAGGAAATGCTTGGGCTCGTATTCCCGATGACGCGGGACAAAGAAATTTTGGAACGCGAGTGGAACAACACAGTGGAGATCGTTTGGGAGCGTTTGTCGGAAGGCAAGGATGTTGCTTTTGTAACGGAAGGCGATCCGATGTTTTACAGCACGTTCATCCACATGATGCGCGTCATGCATGAGGAGCACCCGGAAGTACCAATCGTGACCGTACCAGGCGTCTCTTCGTTTCTGGGAGCAGCTTCCCGTTTCAATCTGCCGCTGGCGGACGGGGACGAGCAGATCGGCATCATCCCGGCAACAGAAGACAAGGAAGCCATGCGCAAAGCGCTTGAGAACCACGATACCGTCGTGTTCCTGAAGGTAGCAAAGGTACTGCCAATGATCATTGGCTTGCTGAAAGAAATGGGGCTGGCTGAAAAGGCAGCGGTAGCGACCAAGGTCACTTCCTCCGAGGAAATGGTTTGGACCGATATGCGTGAACTGGAGCGGGCAGAGCTTAGCTATCTTACACTGATGGTGGTGAAAAAATAATGAAACTGTACATAGTGGGAGCGGGTCCCGGCGACCCTGATTTGATTACGGTAAAAGGCTTGAAGCTGCTGCAAAAGGCAGACGTCATTATGTATACCGACTCCCTCGTGAACGAGGACTTGGTAGCAATGAGCAATCCCGATGCAGAGGTACTGCAAAGCTCGGGTATGGCATTGGAAGAAATGGTAGAGCTGTTGGTAGACCGTATTCATAGCGGAAAAACAGTCGTACGTCTGCATACAGGTGATCCGTCCATTTATGGCGCGATCATGGAACAGATTGCCCTATTAAAAGAAAAAGGCATCGAGGTAGAAATCGTTCCAGGTGTGAGCTCAGTATTTGCGGCAGCGGCAGCAGTAGGAGCCGAGCTGACGATTCCTGATCTGACACAGACGATCATCCTCACCCGCGCAGAAGGTCGCACACCGGTGCCTGAAAGAGAAAAGCTGCGTGCGCTCGCTGAGCATCATTGTACGTTGGCTCTGTACCTTAGCGCGACTTTGACGAAAAAAGTAGTCCGTGAGCTGGTCGATGCAGGCTGGAGCGAGGATACACCAGTAGCAGTCGTACAACGTGCAAGCTGGCCGGATCAATTGATCGTTCGGACCACGCTGAAAAATTTGGACGAAGACATGGGCAAAAATGGTATTCGCAAACACGCGATGATTTTGGCTGGCTGGGCATTGGACCCGAACATCCACGACAAGAGCGAGCAATACCGCTCCAAGCTGTACGATAAAACCTTTACACACGGGTTCAGAAAAGGTGTGAAGGAATAATGAAGATCATCGAACTGATCGAGGGAGAAATCCCTGTTATCGAGCAGCGCGGAGACTATGCGATCGTCGCGATCACGAAGCACGGAGTAGAGATGGCGCGCGATCTGGCACAGAAATTCCCTGGGACAGACCTGTACTACATGAGCAAGTTCGAGCGCGGAGATGAGGAAGCGCGCGGCATCCAGCTGTTTTCCAACAGTGTCCGGATGCTGTTTCCCGCTCTCTGGCCTGCTTATAAAGGTTTAATCATCATTATTTCACTGGGTGCGGTTATTCGGATGATCGCACCTTTGCTCGAAGACAAAAAGAAAGACCCGGGTGTCGTCGTCGTCGATGACCGTGGGGAGAATGTCATCAGTGTGCTGTCTGGCCATTTGGGCGGTGCCAATGAGCTGGCTCGCGAGGTAGCGGCAGTCATGGGTGCTCGTCCGATTATCACCACAGCATCTGACGTACAAAAAACGATTCCCGTCGATCTATTCGGTAGACGTTTTGGCTGGGAGTGGGATTCCGCTGAAAAGCTGACCCCTGTCAGTGCTTCTGTCGTAAACGAGGAGCGCGTAGCCGTCATCAATGAATCCGGTGAACGCGACTGGTGGATGCATGACACACCGATGCCACCGTCTATCAAGGAATACGCGACAATCGCTGAGGCACAAGCCGATCAGCCGCAAGCTGCTCTCGTCGTCTCTCATCGTTTGCTCACACCGGAGGAACAATCGATTTTGGACAATGGCGTCCTTTATCGTCCGAAGGTAATCGTGCTCGGGATGGGTTGCAACCGGGGAACCTCCGCAGAGGAGATCGAGGCTGTCATCAAGGAAACGCTGGATGAACTGCAATTTTCGATCAAAAGTGTAAAAGCACTGGCGACCATCGAGCTGAAAAAGGATGAAGCGGGTCTCATCGCCGTTTGCGAAAAATACGGCTGGCCGTTCGCCTGGTATTCGCCTGAAGAGTTGAATCAGGTAGAGATCAGCGATCCATCTGATACCGTCTTCAAGTTCACTGGAGCGTACGGAGTGAGTGAGCCTGCCGCAAAGCTGTACGCTGGCGTGGGCGAACTCGTTTTGACCAAGAAGAAGTCGGGCAACACCACCATTTCGGTCGGATTGATGCCCTATCATGAGGAGGAGCGCGCATGACGGACAGCCGCCGTATTGTGATTGCAGGAACGGGCAGCGGAGCGGGTAAGACAACCGTTACTATCGGACTGATGGCTGCTCTGAAAAGAAAAGGGCATACCGTACAGGGCTTCAAGTGCGGGCCTGATTACATCGATCCTACGTATCATACGGCTGTGACCGGCAGAGCCTCGCGTAATCTGGACAGCTTCATGCTGGAGCACGAGATCGTGAAGGAGATTTTTGTCCGCGGCAGCGAGGGTGCTGACATCTCGATTATCGAGGGTGTCATGGGCATGTACGATGGCAAGGAAGCGACCAGCGATAAAGGCAGCACGGCAGAAATCAGCATCCTGACTGGCTCTCCGGTTCTGTTGGTGGTCAATTGCCAGAGCATGGCGCGCAGTGCAGCTGCGATTGTCAAAGGCTTTCAACTGCTCAATCCACAGGCGAGAATCGTAGGTGTCATCGCGAACAAGGTCGGGAGTGAAGGGCATCACAAAATCGTGAAGGCAGCGATCGAGCAGGAATGCGGGATTCCGGTCGTAGGCTATCTAAAACGGGAGAATGAGCTGGAAATACCGGAACGTCATCTCGGGTTGGTGCCATCTGTCGAGCGTGGAGAGTTGACACCGCTGTTTGAAAAGCTGGCTGACTTGATCGCAGAGACAGTCGATTTGGAGCAAATCTGGGAACTGGCAAAGGCTGAGCCGCTGCAAGTAGAACCTACGCTGTTTGCTCCGCGAGAAGCGTCTGCCAATGTCACCATTGCTGTAGCGAAGGACCCTGCTTTTCATTTTTACTATCCGGAAAATTTGGAGCTGCTCGAAGCATATGGCGCGAAGCTCGCGTTCTTTTCCCCACTGGCCGGTGAGGGAGTGCCTGAGGACGCAGATGGCTTGTACATCGGGGGAGGCTTCCCGGAGGAGTTTGCAGCAGAGCTATCGCAAAATGAAGCGGTGAAACAATCGATCCGATCTGCGATTACAAAAGGCTTGCCTACCTTGGCTGAGTGCGGCGGCTACATGTTTTTGACAGAGGCGATCGTCACAACCGATGGCGGCAGCTATCCAATGGTGGGGCTCATCCCTGGCAAGGTGACCATGCAGAAAAAGCTCGCAGCGCTTGGCTATCGGGAAGTGCGTGGCAAGGAAGGCAATTTCTTGATCGGCACCGAGGAACAGGCAAAAGGGCATGAATTCCATTACTCTACGTATGCTTCGGATCAAGAGCTGCCAGCAGCATATGAGACGAAAGGGCTCCGCGGTACGAAACCGGAGGGCTATGTCCAAGAAAATCTGGTCGCAGGCTATACTCACTTGCATTTCGGCTCCAACCCTGAACTGGTCGAACGTTGGCTGAGCCGTTGCGCGGAGGTGGCCGAGCGTGCCTAAAACCCTCCCGTTGATGGTGCAAGGTACCAGCTCGGATGCAGGAAAAAGTGCGATTGCAACAGCGCTGTGCCGGATTTTTGCCCAAGATGGCTACAAGACAGCTCCGTTCAAATCGCAAAATATGGCCCTGAATTCCTACGTGACGCTGGATGGAAAAGAAATCGGCCGGGCACAGGGCGTTCAGGCAGAGGCAGCAGGAGTTCTGGCGACAACTGACATGAACCCCATTTTGATCAAGCCGACACGAGATTCCGAATCGCAAATTGTCGTTAACGGCGAGCCATACGGCAATATGAAGGCTTTTGCCTATCGGACGGAGTTTTATGACAAGGGCTTGCGGATCATTGAGGAAGCGTATCAACGACTCGCCAGCTCCTACGAGCGGATCGTCATTGAAGGGGCTGGCAGTCCGGCAGAGGTCAATCTGAATGACCGTGAGCTCGTCAATATGCGAGTCGCTCGTCTCACGAATGCGCCCGTCATTTTGGTGGCAGATATCGAGCGAGGGGGAGTGTTTGCCAGCTTGGTCGGTACCCTCCAACTGCTCGAGCCTGAAGATCGGGACCGCGTGATCGGCGTCATCATCAATCGTTTTCGAGGTGATTTGATGCTTTTGCAGCCGGGACTCGACTGGTTCGAGGAATATACGGGCAAGCCTGTTCTTGGTGTCGTGCCATTTATTCCAGACTTGTGGATCGATGCGGAGGACTCGTTGATTTTGCACCGTTATCAAGGTCAACGTGAGACACCGCGGGAGATTGACATTGCGGTTTTGCGCTATCCACGAATTTCCAACTTTACAGATGTGGACCCGTTTTTTGTAGAGCCGGATTGCCGGATGCGCTTTGTGACACGTTTGGAAGAGCTGGGTGAACCTGACCTGATTGTCTTGCCGGGCAGCAAGAACACACTCGAGGATTTGCAATTCTTACGAGAGACAGGTCTTGCCGCGGCGGTCAAAGACCTTCATCATAAAGGGAAGACGTATATCGTCGGTTTGTGCGGCGGTTATCAAATGCTGGGAGAAGCCATTCATGATCCGGCTGGGGTCGAGTCTCCATTACAGCAGCTTGATGGGCTGGGTCTTATCCCGATGATTACGACGATGGAACAGAAGAAAACGACTGTTTTGTCCCGTGGAGAAGCAGTATTTGCGAAGGAAAAGCTGACGGTGGAAGGCTACGAGATTCACATGGGGCAATCCGCTTATTCGCGCAACGATTTTCCTTTTATCCAGATGGAGGGGCGTACGGAGGGCTATTGTCAGGAGGAGCGGCAGTTGATCGGCACGTATTTCCATGGCCTGTTCCACAATGACCACTTCCGCACACTGTTGCTGAATGCCATCCGTGAGCAAAAAGGACTCTCACCCATTACGGATCGCCCATCTTTTGTCGCTCTACGAGAGCAGGGGTACGATCTGTTGGCGGATACTGTTCGTCGCCATGTGAAGTTGGATACGATCGAAGAGTACATGAAGGCTTTTCAAGAAAAAGAGGTGCAGTATAATGTCAGTCATTTATCCGGCGATTGAGCCACGAAATCAGGAAGCAAGTGAGCAAACGAGACAGCATGTGGATCAGTTGACCAAACCGCTTGGCAGCCTTGGTCGCCTGGAGCAATTGGCTATTGAGCTGGCTGGGATGACAGGTGAGACAATGCCTGTTGTAACACCGCCGGGCGTGCTTGTTTTTGCGGCCGATCACGGTGTGGCACGGGAAGGTGTCTCTGCCTATCCGCAGGAAGTGACAGCGCAAATGGTGCTGAATATGGTTCATGGTGGAGCTGGAGTCAACGTCTTCGCCAGACAAATCGGAGCCATTCAAAAAATCGTAGATGTCGGTGTAGCGGTCGAGATCGAAGCACCAGGTGTTTATCATAAGAAAATCAGAGCAGGCTCGGGCAATATGCTGAAAGAAGCTGCGATGACGGCAGACGAAGCGCAGCGCTCTATCGCAGTTGGCCTCGAGATGGCAGAAGCGATGATCGGGGAAGGCGCCAAAGTCCTGATCGTCGGTGAAGTGGGTATTGGCAACACGACAGCTAGTAGCGCGATCCTGTCAGCCTTAACCGGAGCTGATCCTGAGCAAATCGTCGGACGTGGAACAGGGCTGGATGACGCAGGCTGGCAGCGTAAAAAGACAGTTGTTCGCGAAGCACTCGCCTTGCATCGCCCGGATGCGACCAATCCGTTGGACGTTTTGGCAAAAGTCGGCGGACTGGAAATCGGAGCAATGGCTGGGGCGATCATGGGAGCTGCCTCTCGACGTGTCCCTGTGCTGCTGGATGGCTTTATCGCTACGGTAGCGGCTTTGCTTGCTGTTCGAATGGAGCCACTCGTTGCTGATTACTTAATCGCGGGTCACCGTTCTGAGGAGCCGGGGCATGATTTTGTCCTGCAAGCATTAGGCAAGGAGCCGCTGCTCAGCCTGAAATTGCGACTGGGCGAAGGAAGCGGAGCAACATTGGCGTTTCCAATCGTGGAAGCAGCGACACGGATGGTTCGTGAGATGGCGACATTTGCATCAGCAGGAGTAAGTGACCGATGAGCGGCACGGGGAAAGTCTATCTCGTAGGAGCTGGCCCTGGCGATCCAAAGCTGATTACTGTAAAAGGAATGGAATGCCTGCAAAAGGCAGATGTGGTTGTGTATGATCGTCTGGCAAACCCAGCCTTGCTGGAGTACGCGCCACAGATGGCAGAACGCATCTACTGCGGCAAGCTGCCGGATCATCATACGATGAGACAGGAATCGATTAACGAGCTGTTAGCGGAAAAAGCGCTGGAAGGAAAAGTCGTCGTACGGCTAAAAGGCGGAGATCCTTGTGTGTTTGGTCGTGCCGGAGAAGAAGCGCAGCTTTTGGCTGAGCGAGGAATTGCCTTTGAAATCGTCCCGGGAGTAACAGCTGGAATTGCAGCCTCGGCGTATGCGGGTATTCCGGTCACACACCGCGATCACGGCTCGTCATTCGCTGTCGTGACGGGACACTTGCGTGAAGACAAGCCGGAGCTGGCGGTAGAAAAATGGAGTGCTCTCGCGAATGGCATCGATACGGTTGCTTTTTACATGGGAGTCGCCAACCTGCCGTTGATCCGCACCCAATTAATCAAGCACGGACGCGATCCACATACGCCAGTAGCCGTCATCTCGTGGGGAACACTCCCTCAGCAAGCGGTAGTAACGGGTACCTTGGCTGATATTGAGGAGCGTTTGGCCCAAAACAGTCACATCACGAATCCAGCTATCATTCTAGTCGGTGAAGTCGTGAAGATGCGTGAGAAAATCAACTGGTTTGAAGCTACGCTTGGAATCGAGCACGTGCAACAATAGGAAACCGAGGGGAGGGAACGCTGGTGACGCATTATGCCATGATGGTCAATCTACAAAACAAGCGTTGCTTGGTGGTCGGTGGCGGGCAAGTAGCCGAGCGGAAAATTGGCAGTCTGCTTGCTGCTGGTGCGGATGTCACCGTTGTGAGTCCCTCCTGTACGGCAACTATTCTTGAATGGGCACACGCCAAGAAACTGACGGTAGCACTGCGCCCCTTTACCCCACAGGACCTTGAAGAGGCAGTGCTCATCATCGCAGCGACGAGTGATCCCGCCGTCAATCTGGCGGTATACGAAGCGTGTCGTCCGCATCATTGGATCAATATTGTTGATCGCCCAGACCTCTGTTCCTTTACTGTTCCATCTGTCGTTGCACGTGGAGACTTGCAGATTGCGATCTCTACGGGTGGAAACAACCCGGGTCTGGCAAAGAAAATGCGCCGCCAGGTCGAAGAGTGGGTAGGACCGGAATACGAGGACTACACGCTTTTTCTCGGCAGCATGAGAAGACAAATACTCTCGCTGTCTGTGAGCGAAGCGGACAAACGAGCAATCTTGGCAGAGCTTTTGGACGACCGCTTTTTACAATGGACCAAAAATGGCGAAACCGACCGAAGAGATCGGGAAGCCGAAGCACTGCTTACCAAGAGACAAGAGTAGATCAACGCAAAAAATTGGATGGCTCCCACTAAGCGACTTGGTGGGAGCTTTTTTCTAGTTTTTTCGCCACATCATTTCCAAATGCCTCCCGACCTCTTGAAAGCCGAGCTTTCTGTACATTTCCTGTGGCGTATCATCTGCATAGGTGGTCAAGTACATATGGGTGGCGCCGAGCTTTTTGGCATCCTGCATCATGACCCGAATGATTTCCGTACCGAGCCCCCTACGCTGCCAGGCATCCAGTATAAAAAATTCCTCCATACGAACGAGCTCCTTGTAAAGATGCCATTCACATGCGCCGACGGGCTCTTGATCTGCAAAGCACACATACGGGATGATCTCACCGGTTTCATAGACCTCTCTTTTCCGGTTCGCTTTACGGACAGCAAAATCAGGATTGATCATAACCGAATCATAAGCAGTAAGGCAGCGAATGCCTGCTTCCATGACGTCAGTTGAATCTCCTCGTAAAACGGAGCATTGTGGATTCGGCGCCAGTTTATCGGCAACCTCCAGCGGAGCGAGCATGTACAGCATCGTATTCACTTCAAACCCAACCTGGTTCGCGAAAGACACGAACTCTTCTGAAAAAGGTAGCGACGGGTGCAATTCCAGCTTCAAGTGGCCGAGCTGTTGCACTTTGGCACGCCGAAGCTCTTGCTCGATGTAAGCTTGTAACCAGTCCTGCGTGGGCATCGACATGACTTCTGTATAATTATGGCTATACATGTCCGGGACCGATTCATCCCGATATACGCGCACTTGAGGATGCTCGGTTCGCGTAGAAAAAGCAAGGGCATAGCGCTCTTGCAAAGTAAAAATATTCGTGAGCATTCCTTTATTCCCCATTTCCTGATATGGTGATAGTTGTTTGAATACTTGTCTTCCCTAGAGTAAGCCATTTTCCTAAAGGAGGGAACGAAAATGTCGGATGCTTTTCAAATAGGCCCCTTATTGTTGAAAATGAGCATGCTGGCGGTCGTTGTTTCGCTTTCACTCGGCTTTGTGGCTATATCCGCTCAGCTTAAAAATAACAGAGAAATGAAATCAGCCGTTATTGAGCTGTTGAGTCATGCACTGGTTCTAGCATTTCTTGTTTGGAAATTCAGCTACCTCTTGTTTGACTTTTCCAAAGCGGTGGAGAATCCCTCATCCATTCTTTATTTTTCTGGGGGAGAAAACGGAGCCATGCTGGCGGTCGTGGCAGTTGTCGTCTATCTCACCAAGACAGTACGAAAAAAAGCGATTCCTGTTTATTTCGTCGCCTTGGCAATGGCGACAGGTTTTCTTGCTGCAACGGGCGTTTACCAGATGCTCACGGTCGTGTTCGAACAGAGCAGCATGTGGTATCACATACAACAGATCGCCATATGCGCCTTCTTTCTTTGGTGGCTGCAACGGGCAAAGGAAGGACTCATTCATCTGGCGGCTTGGCTTGCACCCGTAATGTGGTTTGCCATTAGCCAAGTCTATGTGCACTTTTTTGTTCCGAATCGAGAAGCTGTGTTTGCAGGACTTTCCAGCGATCAGCTCATGTACTATGCATTCGCTCTCTTGCTGCTTTTTTTGTCCAGACGAGTGAAGCCGATAGGGGGAGCGACCGATGAAGAAGCATCATAATGTTTGGGCGATTGTCGTGCTCTTGGGGCTTTTGGGATGGGGCATTTTCGATTCGGAAATCTTGAACAGGCAGGAGCCCAGCGCGTCAACTGGAGAGCAAGGCAACGGGCAGATTGGAATGGAAAAAGGAAATACCGCTCCGGATTTTGAATGGCAGCAAATAGGTAGCGGTACGGTCAAGCTGTCCGATTTTCGCGGAAAAAAAGTCATTCTCAATCTGTGGGCGACGTGGTGTCCTCCTTGCCGCGCAGAAATCCCGGACATGCAGCGTTACTACGAGGAGAACAAGGAAAAAGGTGTAGTTATTCTCGGGGTCAATCTGACCGATACGGAGACGAGCCCGGAAGTAGTGGCGGATTTCGTGAAATTGTACGGTATCAGCTTTCCGATCTTGCTCGATCCTGATAACAAAGTAGCGAATGTGTCCAAAGCCATTTCGATTCCGACCAGCTACTTCATTGATTCGAACGGCGTGGTCCAGAATAAATACATCGGCCCGATGAGTGAAGAAATCATGGAGAACATGCTGTCTGCGATCCAATAGTAAAACCGACAGCAGGCATATTTGCTGTCGGTAGTCATGTCTCTCTGATTATCCAGCGTCTGCTTTGTTTGCTGGTTCTTTGACGGGTGTCTTTCGATCCAGACGAAATACAGCATTGAGCAACTTGTAAATATGCTTGGATTCCTTGGTCAGCAAAGGACCTAAAATGGCGAGTATCAAAACGTAAAGAGCCGCAAATGGTTGCAAAATTTCCATGAGTGCGCCCGCTTTTCCGAGATTAGCCATGATGATGGAGAACTCACCGCGAGATACGATGGTTAGTCCAATATTCGTAGAAGCCTTCGGAGGCAACCCGGCACTTCGCCCAGCCAAAAGTCCGGCGACAACGTTACCGAAAAGGGTAAGGGCAACTGCACCAATGGACAACCATACGGCTCCACCTAATGACAATGGATCAATTGTCAAACCGAAGCTGAAGAAGAACATGGCCCCGAAGAAGTCACGAAACGGCAGGATGAGGTGCTCGATGCGCTTCATGTGCTGTGTTTCTGCCAAGACGAGACCCACGAGTAATGCTCCGATGGCTTCGGCAACATGGATCGTTTCGGAAAAACCCGCAATCAGAAACAAAGCGGCAAACACTGTAATCATAAACACTTCGTTTGATTTAATGTTCAATGCCCGATTCAGGAAAGGAACGAGCTTGCGGCCTACGATAATGAGGAGGAGCATGTAGCCGAGTGCAATCAATGCGGATGAGAGTACGCCAGCAAGAGAAGTTGCACCGCTTAACACCAAGCCGGACACGATCGAGATATAGACGGCCAAGAATATGTCTTCGAACATGATGATCCCCAAGATCATCTCTGTTTCGCGATTTGCTGTACGTTTGAGATCCACCAGTACTTTTGCCACAATGGCACTGGAGGAAATAGTGGTAATACCTGCGATAATCAAGACTTCTTTGAGTGGAAATCCAGCGACCCAACCAAACAAGAGGCCGAGGGTAAAGTTGATGACAATGTAAATGGTACCGCCAACGGCAATAGATCGACCAGCCTTGATCAGGCGGCCTACTGAAAATTCAAGTCCGAGGTAAAACAACAGGAAGAGTACGCCGAGTCTGCCCATAAATTCGATGAGCGGGGCGCTTGAAATAAAGCGGAGATCAAACAAACCGATGTCGGGAGCGTGTGGACCCACGATCATCCCGACAAGAATGTAGAAGGGTACGATGGAGAATTTTAACTTCATGGAGAGGAACCCCGCGATTGCTATGAGTGCGAGGGCAAGACCGACTTCAAAAACGATGTGCTCCAATATCACTCACCTCCGTTGCTGAGAATAGTCTTGAGAGCCTTCACCTGCTTCCGTTCACCTGCAACGACCAAAGTAGATCCTGTACAAAGGACATACTCGGGGCCGGGATTAATCGTTTGATTATGGTCTTTTTCGATAACGGCGATGATCGTAGCGCCTGTTTCTTGACGAATGTTGAGTTCCCCAATCGTCTTGCCAATGGCAGGAGCGCTCGATTCAATCTTGTACCATTCGATCATGAGTTTGTCTAACGCAACCTCGACTGTTTCCAGTGCAGATGGTTTGTACGTCAAGCCGCCTACGATGGCAGCAATTTGTCTCGCCTCATCATCGTCAAGGGTAACCATGGAGAGAGTTTCGTCTATATCATCACGGTCAAAGTGATACATTTCCCGACGGCCGTCATCGTGAATGACGATAACCAGCTTGTCGCCACTTCTGGTCTCGACCTGGTACTTCCTGCCGATTCCCGGCAAATCAGATTCTCTAATAGAGAACATGTAAGATCCTCCTTCACGCAAAACACTGTATTGGCATAGATAGCTGCTCTTTTTCCCAGTGAGCAACAAGTCGTCAATAATTATTTGGAATTATCTCCATCCCGGTGATATTTTAGTAATAATCCCCCCTGTCGTGCGGATTATTGTCGACATTCATACCTACAACAACTATTATACACGAAATGACATCGTTTTTCTTTAAAATGAAACATTTTTATTCAAAAATGACACACTTATAAATGGGTACGAATATTAACTATCCTCTAAAACGCGGTCGCTCCTCTATGAGTGGACTTCGATAGAGGTTATTTTAAGGATGATGAAACATGGCGAACAAACAGTATCGATTAACAGAAGCGGAATGGGTCTTTATTCAAGACATGCGATCCATGGAGATGGATGAGTTATTGGACATCGTGATCGCATTGCGCAATGAGGTAAGGGAGCTGGAGAAAAAGGCGGAGCTGATCAGAGAGCGCGAGAAAGATGGCTGGCAGGAGGAGTATCAGGCAGCTCAGAAGCGAATTAATCACCTGCGCCAATTTGAGGTTGAGCTTCGCAAAACATGGCCGAATGACTAAAGCAAAAAGAGGTTCTCTCTTAATCGGAGAACCTCTTTTTTATAGGGACTAGGCCATGATCGGTTTTGCTTCTGACTCCTTGTCCGACTCGATGGCCGTTTCATCTGTTGGCTGGACGCGTCCCGGATGGAACTCATTTTCATGCTTGGCTATGACAACGGCAGCTACGCCATTTCCGATCAGATTCGTGATGGCACGAGCTTCTGACATGAATCGATCAACGCCGAGCAGAAGGGCAATGCCTTCGACTGGAATGACAGGGAAGGCTGCCAAGGTAGCGGCGAGTGTAATGAAACCAGAACCAGTGACACCGGCAGCCCCTTTTGACGTAATCATCAGGATTCCTAAAAGAGTGATCTGTTCCCAAAAGCTAAGCTCGATGCCATATGCCTGGGCGATAAAAATGGCAGCCATAGATAAATAGATGGAGGTGCCATCCAGATTAAACGAGTAGCCCGTCGGTACGACCAGACCGACAACGGATTTGGAGCAGCCGTACTTCTCCAGCCGGTCCATCATTCTCGGAAGAGCGGATTCTGAGGAGGATGTTCCGAGCACGAGCAGGATTTCCTCCCGAATGTATTTGATAAACGAGAAGATGCTGAATTTGTAGTAGCGCGCGATTCCGCCTAATACGAGAATAATGAACAAAAACATCGTGATATAGACAGCCGTCATCAAAAGGCCCAGTCTGGTCAGCGAGCCGATGCCGAATTTGCCAATCGTATACGCCATCGCTCCAAATGCAGCGATTGGAGAAACCTTCATAATCATGTTGACGACACCAAAAAATCCGTGTGTCAGCTTGTCAAACAGCTTGATGACAGGTTGGGACGCTTGCCCCATGGCAGCGAGTGAGAGACCAAACAGGACAGCGAAGAACAGAATGGGTAACAGCTCGCCTTTTGCCATAGCCCCGACGACGTTTTCTGGGATGATCCCCGTAATAAAATCAATAAAACCGTTGTTACTCTGAGCAGCAGCCTCCGTATACTTGGAGACGTCCCCGCTGGTCAGTCCTGTTTTGTCAAAGCCTGCTCCAGGCTTGATCAAGTTGACAACCAACAGTCCGATCGCCAATGCGATTGTGGTAACGATTTCAAAATAGAGTAGCGCTTTGCCGCCGATCTTTCCGACCTTTTTCATGTCTCCCATACTGGCGATTCCATTCACCACGGTGAAGAAGACAATCGGTGGAATAACCATTTTGATCAGTTTGACAAAAATATCGGCCAACACTTTCAGCTCTGCGCCGAATTTGGGTGCAAAATGACCAACTAAGATACCGAGAATGATGGCAATAACGACCTGTACGGTCAGATTTTTAAAGTTGATCCGCATCGAATTCATTCCTCCTCCAAGAATTGAAAGCGCTTTATTCCCTCTCTTTTGCATTGTATAGATGGTGTGGAAAATTGAAAATGATGCGGTCATATTGGTTGTTTTGGTCATTTTGGTCATAGAAATCCCCTCAAATTGGAAAGGAAAAAATCAATGATTGACATACTCTCGACACGAACGATAGGTAAAGTAAGAGAGGTACATAGTGACACGAAAGAAATAGACAACCGGGAGAATGGAGGATTTTCTATGTTCAAGAAGCAATATCTGGCGATTGCCTCAGCGTTGATTCTGACTACCACACTTATTCCGACGAGCTCTCAAGCGGCGACTGGAACGAAGAATCTGCAAGCTAAGTACAACAACATTAAAGTTATCTATAACGGTGCAGCTGTTCCAACAACAATCGAACCATTCATTGTAAACGGAACCACGTACATTCCACTTCGCATGATGGCTGGCGTATTCAGCAAGGATGTAGCATGGGATGGCGCGAAGTACACCATTACGGTAAAAGACTTGCCTAACTCCCAACACGCAAACGAGTTGGCTGCACGTGATGCTCAAATCAGAAGCCTGCAAAACACCATCGATAGCCTGAACAAAGAGATCTCTGATTTGAAAAACGGCAAGAAAAACAACAGTAACAAAAAAGATGATGATATTCAGGATGCCTTGGATGATTTGGAAGATGATCTGAACTCTGATTACGATGACTACAAAGACCTCAAATGGAGTATCTCCCTGAAGGGTGATGAGGATGATATCGATGTAGAAATCGAGATCAATCTGGATAAATACAAAGATGAATTCGATGATCTGGATGACGATGGCGATGTAGAGGCTCTCGTTGAAGATATTATCAAGGATATCTGGGACGACAAGGATTTCGAAGATGCCGACATTAAAGGTGAAATCATCGACAGCGACTCTGATGATACCATTTATGAGTTCGAAGGCGATGCTAGCGATGAAGACATCAACTTTGACGTGTAAAATTAACGAAAAGTGAGGACGTTCCTCACAAAAAAAGCTTTGCTCCTTTTTACAGGATGCAAGGCTTTTTTCCTATTTTCCAAAAACATCACAGCCAAATTTAAATACAAGGTTGTAAACTGATAGAATAGAAGTACGTAGACGATTAGAGAGACCATGCGAGAATTCTCGAATAGGAATGATCATATGTCTGTAAATCAGGTAGGGAAGATATGAAAAGCATATTATTGGTAGAAGATGAACTGGTGATAGCGCGCGTGATAAAGGCTTACTTGCAAAAGGCAGGGTATGAGGTCTGGCCAGCGAACGACGGACTCGAGGCGATGGAGCTTTTTGACGAAAAAAAGCCGGATCTGGTTCTGTTGGATGTCATGCTTCCTGAACGCAACGGCTGGGAGATTCTCCAGTACATTCGCGAAAAGAGCTCCTGTCCGGTCATTATCATGACGGCGCTCGGTCAAACAGACCAAAAGCTTAAAGGACTGAATCAAGGGGCAGATGACTACATAACGAAGCCGTTTGTCGCGGATGAAGTAGTTGCACGGGTCAATGCGGTGCTGCGCCGCTCTGTTATTTTGGTGAAAGATCAGGAAACCCGACTATTTGGAAGCTTAAAAATAAACTTTCAGTCCCACCACGTGACGCTGCACGGTCTCGAGTTGACTTTTCACCCGCGCGATTTGTCCTTGCTGCTTTTTCTGGCACAAAATCCGAATCAGACCTTTACCCGGGAGCAATTGATCGAACAAGTATGGGGAATGGACTATGGTGGGAGTGACCGTGCTGTAGACCTGGCGATCAAGCGGGTCAGAAAGACGCTGGAGAATTGGCCAGTTCAGGAGGGCGAGATCAAGACGCAAAGAGGGGTAGGGTATCAATTCTGTGTTTATAAAAAACAATGAGCCCGTATCGCTGCTGCGCTATTGGACCACACGCTATCTACTCACCCTCGTGATTGGATTAATCATCATTGGGGCTGTTTCTGCCTATTGGATCAAGTACGCTGCGATTGAAAAGCAGATCGAGGTCACGCGACTGTTTGCGGAGGAAGTAGCTGATCGAGTCGTCGATGATGTTGGAAATATTTTGGTGGGGGAAAAGCTTCATCAGGTATTGGATAATCGGCGCAAGTTTATGGGTGTGGATCGCAACCTGATTTTGTTCATTGAAGATGTAAAAGGAAAGGTCGTATACAGTCGGCCAACCAAGCTTCCGCCTCCTTTGCAGCAGGCAGCACCTGAGTTGTTGAAGCAGGCAGATATGCGGGATAAAGTGAGGCATCCGTCAGGGGAGACCCTATATGTAATCAGGAAAAACTT
Source organism: Brevibacillus sp. BD137 (assembly GCF_041644655.1). Taxonomy (NCBI): domain Bacteria; kingdom Bacillati; phylum Bacillota; class Bacilli; order Caryophanales; family Paenibacillaceae; genus Brevibacillus; species Brevibacillus sp. BD137. The sequence continues at coordinate 172,536 of NZ_JAOTNO010000004.1, forward strand.
GGAGTTTAATGACCGAATCATTGGCGAAGTGATCTTGCTTTTTCCAGAAACGGATATCAAGGTAGGGAAAGAGGAAATCCAGTATTTGGTCATCATGCTGGGGAGTTTGGGTGTGCTTGGCTGGGCGGTTATTTATTTTCATGCGCGGAAGCTGTCTGAACCGATTCAAAATGTGGTGATGTCCGCACGACAGATCGTAGAAGGAAACTACGACGTCTTGCTCAATAAAACGATCAAGGAAAAGGAAATTCACGAACTGGTGCATACGTTTGCAGAAATGGCCGACCGTCTTCGGCAGTTGGAAAGCATGCGAACAGAGCTTTTGGCTGGGGTGACACACGAGTTGAAAACCCCCGTTACGTCGATTAGCGGATTGATCCAGGCAATTAACGACGAGGTGGTTTCCGGTGAGGAGCAGAAGGAGTTCTTGGAAATCTGCTTGAAGGAGACCAAGCGTCTGCAAAAAATGGTAGAGGATTTGCTAGACTTCAATTCATTTGCCGTAGGAGCGATCACCGTTTGTCAGGAAGAGCAAAACGTGAACAAGCTGGTCCGCGAGATCGCCTCACAATGGCAGATTGTTAACGACCTCGGTCACGTTACGTTTACTGTTGGGGTTCTGGATAAGCAGACGATGATCTATGTCGATCCGGGGCGTGTCCAGCAAATCCTGATTAACCTTTTGAACAATGCGAAACAGGCTGTTGGTGGGAAGGGAAGCATAGCGCTGACTCTCTACGAAACGGACACCGATTTACGAATCGACGTCAAAGACGATGGACCAGGAATACCGGCAAATGAACAGCCTCTTGTGTTTGAGCGTTTTTTCCGGGGAAGCAATAAAAAAGACAAGGTACGTGGACTCGGTTTGGGGCTGTCCTATTCTCGCATGATGGCGAAGGCGCTTGGTGGAGATCTCCTCCTCGCAAATAGCACGTCAGAGGGATCAGTGTTTACGCTCATTTTGCCCATGCGCAAGGAGCAGAGCGAGGAGATTGCTTGAGAGCTTCACCGGCGTTGGTGGAGCTCTCTGATTTTCTGCATCAAGGGTTCTCCGATACTCGGGGCGAATTGATCGTAGACTGGCTGCAATGCTTCGATCCAGGCCGCACGTTCTTCTGCTGTCTGTACGTGGATGTTCATCCCCCCATTTTCTTGGAGCAAGCGTAGTTGTTTGTCATTCATCGAAACAGCCAACTGATTATTGTAAGCTGTCGCTTCCTGCATCGCTTCTGATATAGCCTGCTGAATATCGGCGGGGAGATTGTTCCAAAACGTTTTATTAATCACGACGGCGTAGCCCAAATAACTGTGATTGCTGATCGTCATGTGCTTTTGAACGTGGTAAAGCCGTTTGGTGTACACATTGGAGATCGTATTTTCTTCGCCGTCTACTTTTCCGGCAGCCAGCATGCTGTATAATTCATTGAAGGAAGAGCCTACAGGGATTGCCTGGAGCGTGCGAAACTGGGATTCGATCACGTTGCCTGGAATGATGCGCAAGCGTTGGCCGAGAAAATCGGAAGGCATAATCAACGGGCGGTTGGCTGTCACTTGCTTAAAGCCGCTTGCCCAAAAGGCCAGCCCTTTCATGTCGGAATCTTCAAGCTTATCGAATAGTATTTGGCCGATTTCCCCATTGAATACAGTTTCGACGTCCTCTTGCGATCGAAACAGATAAGGCAGATCAAGGACAGCCCACTCAGGAATCGTGTTCGACACATAGGAGAATGCAGGGGCGATCATCTGGATTTCGCCGTTTTGCAAAGCAGTCATTTCAGTTTTCTCTGTGTGAAGGATACTGTTGGGAAAGACTTGCACCTCTACACGTCCGTTTGTCTTTTCCTTCACGAGCTGGGAAAAACGTTCGATAGTCAGACCCTTCGGCGTGTTTTCCGCGATCACGTGGCTGAACTTGATGATAATTTGATTGGACAGCCCTACCTGTTCTTCGTCGTATCCTCTGTTGTCCATCAGGAGATCTGGACCGAAGCCGATAATGACAGCGCTCACAAGTCCGAGTATGACTATGAATGTACTGGTTACCAATGATTTCATTATTAAACACCTGCTTATGTTGAATGAATGTAAGTGAGTTGCAAACCCAATGGAAAGGAAAGAACGAACCTGCTCGAACGATTAACAATTAAATGGAAGATTATGCTACTCTCCGTCGGAATCGTTCTTTTTTCCTTGATCATCGGAAACTTGATCATGGCCGGAGGGATTATTCGGATTACGGAAACCCAACTGGGACAACGGCTGATGACCACAGCGCGCACGGTTGCGACGATTCCAAATGTACAAAAAAGCATTCAGGAACCAGACGGGTGGAAGGTGATCCAACCGACAGCCAACAACCTGCGCGTCGTCAATGATGTGACGTATATCGTCGTACTGAATAGGGAGCGTGTTCGTTATTCAGACCCATTAGATGAGCGGATTGGTACGGTGTTTATGGACCCTGCGGTTGATGAGGCCTATGCCGAGCACTCCTATTTTCAAAAAGTCATAGGAGAGATGGGAACGGCTCTGCGGGCCTATGTGCCGATCATGGATGACCAGCATCAGCAGGTGGGTGTTGTCGTGGTAGGACGTGTCATGCCTGATGTCTGGGGGATCTTGTACAGCGAGCGAAACAATATCGCGCTGACCTTTTTCCTCTCCTTATTGTTCGGGGTGTGGGGCTCCTATCAGTTGGCTCGTCACATGAAAAAGCAGATGCTCGACTTGGAGCCGGACGAAATCGCGCGAATTCTGGTAGAGAGAACCGCAACCTTCCATGCCATGCATGAGGGAGTAATCGCTATCGATAATCGGGAGCGAATCACAATCTTTAACGACAGGGCGAAGCAAATTTTTGGCATAGAAGGAGAAGTGCTGGGCAAGCACATACGGTCTGTCCTGCACGACACCAGATTACCAGAAGTGTTGGAGCTTCGCCAGAATTTTACCAACACGGAAATTCACGTCGGCAATACACTGCTCTGGTCCAACCGTTTTCTGATCAAGGTCGAGGAAAAGATCGTCGGCGCCATTGCGATTTTTCAGGACAGAACAGAAGTGGCGAGAATGGCGGAGGAGCTGACGGGTGTAAAAGAATTCGTCGGTGCACTGCGGGTACAAAATCACGAGCACATGAATCATTTGCATACCATCGCAGGCTTGCTTCAGCTCCATCAGCATGAAAAGGCACTCACGTATTTGTTCGAGGTCAACGAGCAGCAGGAGGAGCTCACCTCCTTTTTAACAACAAGGATCATGGATGAGAACTTATCTGGGCTTTTGATCGGCAAAGTAAGTCGCGGAAGAGAGCTGGGCATCCGTGTTGTCATTGATCGCAGGAGTCATCTGGAACGTTTTCCGCCGTACATGGATCATCATAATTTCGTGCTCATATTGGGAAATCTGATCGAGAATGCCTTTGATTCACTGGAGCGAATCGAACGCGACGAGAAGGAGATCATGATCAGTATCGAGCAAGACGATGAGATTTGCTCCATTTTGGTGGAGGACAATGGAATCGGCATGGACGAAGAGACGCGCCGACATATGCTGGAACGGGGATTTTCTACGAAAGAGCGTGCGCACCGTGGACTTGGACTACATTTGGTGCATCAGTTGGTCAATAAAGGGGGAGGCGAGCTGGTTTGCCATTCGGCACGCGGAGAAGGGGCCAGCTTTCTCATAACGTTTCCGATGGGGGAGGTGGACAGTCATGGAGAAGGATAACGATCACATTCGCGTACTGATTATGGAAGACGATCCGATGGTACAGGAAATCAACAAGCAGTTCATTGAGCGAGTCCCGGGCTTTGTCGTGGTCGGAATTGCAGCCAACGGGGCAGATGGACTCAAGCTAGTGAAAGAGCTCACTCCAGACTTGGTGATCATTGATATTTTCATGCCGATCCAGGACGGGGTGAAGGCACTGATGGAGTTGCGCGCCGCCAAACATGCCGTGGACGTCATCGTCGTAACAGCTGCAAAGGACAAAACCACGATCCAGTCCATGCTGCGCAATGGGGCGATGGACTATATAATCAAGCCGTTTCAGTTTGAACGGATCAAGCAGTCGTTGGAAAACTATCGAGAGTTTCGCCGACGGATTGATTGGGAGGGAATCGCATCCCAGGATGAGGTCGACCAGCTGTTATTCCGCAAAAGCCGGGAAAAGGAACAAGCCGATACCACTCCAGCCAGGGTAGTGCTGCCGAAGGGACTGCACGCTGTCACTATGGAGCAGATCATGCGCCAGATCGAGAAAGAGAGTCAGCCTCTCTCGGCAGATGACGTGGCCGAACGCGTTGGGATCGCGAGAGTGACGGCCAGACGCTATTTGGACTATTTGGAGAAGAGCGGGAGTGTCAGAATGGATATCAGCTATGGTGGGGTAGGAAGACCGACGAATCGCTATGTACGTGTCACTCCACAAGATGCGGGGGGCACGGGAGGTAAAGAGCGCCATGGTCGATTATGAATCGTTATTAGGTTCGCTGTTTGATATCGTGCACGTAACAGACGCAGAAGGCAGAACGTTGTATGGCTCAGGACGATATGAGGAATTTTTCGGAATCGATCCCAGGGAGATGATGGGCAAACCGATCGAGGAGTTTTATCACCTCGGCTATTTTGCGCCAACGATCACGATGCGGGTCATTCGCGATAAGAAAAAGGTACACACGATTCAAACTACCCGCAAAAATCGCAAGCTTTTTGTGGAAGGCACACCGATTTGGGATCAGTACGGGAATTTTAGCGGAGTGGTCCATACTTTCATTGATATAACGAGCCAGGAGCAACTGCAGCAGGAATTAAATGAAGTCAAGTATGTCGGGACGGTCTTGCAGAGTGAAATGACCAAGGAGAACAACAGACAAAAAGGAGAGACTAGCTTGATCTACCGCAGCCAGTCCATGGAGCAGGTCGCCATGTTGGCCAAAAAGCTGTCGCAGGTAGAATCATCCATGATCCTGCTAGGAGAATCAGGTGTCGGAAAAGGCGTGCTGGCAAAATACATCCACGAGTGCAGTCCGAGGGTGGACAAGCCATTCGTGCACATCAACTGCGGAGCCATCCCCGAGACATTGCTGGAGTCAGAGCTGTTTGGCTATGAAAAGGGTGCTTTTACAGGAGCGTTCAAGGATGGCAAGGCAGGTTTGATTGAGAAGGCAAACGGAGGCACGCTGTTTTTGGACGAGATCGGGGAGATGTCACTCTCCTTGCAAGTGAAGCTGTTGAATGTGTTGCAAGAAAAAACGATTACGCCTGTAGGCAGCTCTGTCTCGCGAAAAGTCGATGTAAAGCTGATCACGGCTACGAATAAAAACCTTCGGCAAATGGTCAAGGAAGGCAAGTTTCGCGAGGATTTGTACTATCGCATTCACGTCGTCCCATTAGAAATTCCACCGCTGCGCGAACGGCAGGAAGAAATACCTGTGCTCGTTCATTATTTTCTCAATGTCTTTTCGCAAAAGTACTGCTTGGAGAGACAGCTCGCAGACACCTGCTATCGCATCCTTAGCGAATACGATTGGCCTGGCAATGTGCGGGAGTTGGAAAATGTAGTGGAACGGCTCGTTGTCACGTCCCACGATGTCCTCATTACGCCCGTGCAAATTCCGCGTTACATACATAACCAAGAGTACAGGGAGCACAAAGGGATCAAGGTCGATCGTGTGATGGCGATGCAGGAAGCAATGGACGAGGTGGAGCGCCAGCTTGTGCAACGGGCATATGAGCAGCATAAGACGACGACAAAGGTAGCGGAAGCGCTCGGAATCAGCCAGCCGTCTGCCAGTCGCAAGCTGCGAAAATGGTTATGCACCAGTTGACACAGATGTACGATAATGGGGAGAGAACCCGGAGGAGGAGACTGGACAGATGAACAAAGGGAAAGCATTGCGAGCGGGAGATACAATCGGAGTAGTGGCAACCTCTAGCCCTGCCACAGAAGAAGTGCTGAACAAAGCAATGGCAGGACTGCAAGGTCTGGGATACAAGGTGAAAATATCGGATACGTGCCGAGAATCGTACGGTGGGTATTTGGCGGGAACTCCTGAGCAACGGGCGGCTGAGCTGAATGCCATGTTCGTCGACGAGGAAGTGGACGGGATCATGTGCATGCGCGGCGGTTACGGTTCCCCACAAATCCTGCCCTTGCTCGATTATGACCTCATCGCCCAAAACCCGAAGCTGTTTATCGGCTACAGTGACATTACGGCGTTGCATACCGTTTTCGGACAGCGTGCGAATCTGGCTACCCTTCACGGACCAATGGCTACCTCAGACATCGCGCATGGACTGGATGACTGGTCCAAGCAATATGTGCTACGCGCCATGACTCGCCCCGAGCCATTGGGAGCAATCATGAATCCGCCGGGGGAAGAAATCGTCTGTCTCGTCGAAGGTCAGGCAGCTGGACCCGTAGTCGGCGGGAATCTCGCCCTCGTCTCCGCCTTGATGGGCACGCCTTACCAGCTCGATACGAGAGGTAAGCTGTTGTTCCTGGAGGATATCGACGAAGAGCCATACCGGATTGACCGCATGCTGACACAGCTTGCGCAAGGTGGCTTGTTTGATGATTGTGCGGGCGTCGTCATCGGGACATGGACCGATTGTGAGCCGAAAAAGCGCGAAGGCTTCTCTGTCTGGGATGTATTTCAAAATATCGTCGTACCGTACGGAAAGCCAACCATCTGGAACATTCAGATCGGACATGGCGCGTGCAACATCGCTCTCCCTCTGGGCGTAGAGGCCAGTCTCGATGCGACAAACGGTGAACTGGTGCTCGAGGAGAGCGTAACCATATAGTGTGAATATGTTTGAATTCAAGAAGGCTTCCCCCAACTCTTGTAGCGTTGGTGGGAGCCTTTTTGGGTTAGTTAGAAAAATAAGGAAACAGGACGTTTGACCCATAAAATATTTTCCAATATATCCCGATTATTAGATGGAATGTAAAAATAAGACGGAATATGGAAGTTGCTTGCGGAGGATTTTTTTGGAAGGGGAGATAGGTCTAATGATGCTAGCGTTACTTCAAGCACTTACAATGGGGTTGTTCAGCCCCGAGTACTCATATGTCGTGCGGGGAGCGACCCTCAAGTGTAGTCAGGGAACCGACCCCGGCATTTTGAATTTACCTTGGTGCCATGGCGTTTACAGCCTTAACAAGCCTGTCATGAATGTCGCCGATCACGTCCCCGGCGTGAATATCGGATGCTTTGGGTTTTGCAAAGCAGCAGGAGGAGATGTGTGTGTACCACAGACGTTCTCGAAATGGACAGATGGAAAACACGATGTGCTCATCGACAACGAGCATGCCTTGCTGAGCAGGTCACAGCTGGTTTGCAATCGTTCAGGCATCATCACGATTGAAAAAGACGGTCAGGATTGACGCTTATCGCGCTTGCTAGAGAAGGAGGGGAGAGAACATGCAGCGTACAAGTGGCGTCATGACCTATCAGGATATAGAAGTCGTCTGGCCATATGGACCGATCCGGCTAGATCAGTTAGAGTTCGTCCATCAAACAGGCACGCATGCCAAGCTCACGATCACAGGAATTGTCCCGGAAGATAAAGAGGACGAGATCATTAATCGTGCCGGCACCCACGATCCCATCGAGCTGTACAAGGTGGAAGGCGGGGAAAAACAGCCGATTTTCATGGGGCGGCTGGATCATGTGGAGATCAAGGTCGTACGGGACATTCACTACGTCACAATAAAGGGCGTGTCCCATACATATGCGTTGGATCTGAGCGTGAAAACACGTTCGTTTCAACAGGTGAATCGGTTGTACCGGGATGTCGTAGACGAAATCATGTCCGTCTATCACGGTGGAGATGTCATCGATCAAGCCTTCGACGACCGCCAGCAGGGCAAATACATCATGCAGTACGAGGAGACAGACTGGACTTTTTTAAAACGAATCGCGTCCCATGTCGGAGCCGTCCTCGTCCCAGATTTGAGTGCGCATAAGGTACGCTTGTGGATCGGCATGCCCGAGGGACGAAAGCAAATCAAGCTGGAAGAAGAATCGACATACGAGGTCAATCGGGCCATCGCACCGTACATGAAAAAAGCCGCAAACGGCTCCTCGTCCGTCAGCGAGTACCAGTACACGACGTACGCCTTCGATTACGACGATCTGTTGCAAATCGGGGATGAGGTACAGCGGGAAGGGCAAACGTTTGTCATTACAAAAGTGACTGGGAAGCTGGAGCAGGGACTCCTGAGGTGGAGCTACGTATGCGCTGTGCCAGAAGCCGTCAAGCAAACAAAGCTGTACAACAAGGCCATCATCGGTGCGGCGATCGACGGAAAAGTGATTCAAATCGGTCGCAACCAGGTCAAGCTCCACCTGAACATGGACAAAAAGCAAGAGCCAAGCAAGGCCCAGTGGTTCCCGTATGCAGCGGAAGGCAACCAAATTTTGTACCTCATGCCCGAGCTCGGGTCAAAGGTAAAGCTGTACTTCCCAAGCGCCGATGAAGACGACGGCATGGTCATGAACTCCGTGCGTCATGCGCCCAAAGGAGCGGCTGCCGAGAAACAGGAGCGGCAAATGCAGGACCCCGGTGTGAAGACGTTTGGGAATCCGCAGGGGAAAGAGTTTACGCTCGGGGATAAAGAGCTGACGATGACCGCCAAGGAAGGGATGCTTTACATCTCGATGAACAAGGATGTTGGCATCAGTCTGAAAAGTACCTCGAATGTGAATATCAGTGCGAGTGGTGCCCTGACCTTGAAAGGGGCAACCGTGTCTTTGTCCGGGACGAAGAGCTTGAACGTGAAAACGGCGTCGGATACGATAGAATTGTTGGAGGAAAACAAATCCAGCAGTGAGGAGATTAAGCTGGAGGCGTCTAAGCGAACGGAGTATAAGCAGCTATTTAGTGCGTTTGAAAAGGACGTTCAGGAAAACGGTTTGGCTGCCGTAATGGCCCGCAGAGCCTTGAACAACCAATTAGCTGAGGCGAAAGGGAAGTTAGATGCTCTCGGAGATACATTGTTAGGCTTGTGGAATGTGGTAGTAGATGCCGGAGATATTGCGTCGACCGCGTTACCAACATCGTATCTGGTAGACGCCATTTACGAAGGGGTGACTGGGGAAGAGCGACCTTCTCTCCTCGAACGAAATGATCTCGCGAGAGGAGCTGTAGAAACCGCTACGAATGCAGTCAATTACGTGGGAGATACGGTAACGGGCAATAAATCGTGGGAACAAATCAAATCCGATGCAAAGTCGGTTGGACAAGGGTTATACGATGACTATATCGACCCATTCGTGAAAGACGCCCAATACGATCAAGATAACTTGCTTAAAGGCGGTCTGTGGACCAGATCAGAAGAACAAAGCTATGAGAAGGGCCAGAATGAGTTTAAGAAAGACATGGTGGTAGCAGAGGTAGCGGTAAGTGCTCTTAGTGCTGGTACGGGTACAGCCGTTACGCGGACAGTGAAAATGGCCGATAAACTGGATGGGCCGAATGGCAAGAAAAAGTCTGGTGACCATGAGGGAAATGGGAAAGGTGTCCTTTTGCCTAATTCCAGTATCGATGAAGTAATGCACGTCATTCTTAAGGATGGAAAGCTAAAGACGGCGGCTAAGAGTTTTGCAGAGTCGATGATTAAATTAAATGAGATAATTGAAGGATTTCATAAACTGATGAAAGGTGAAATAGAAATACGAGTTAGAGTGATGTGGACTAGTCCAATTGACGGTGGTGGAATTAGTATTCCAGTAGTTTTTATCGAAAAGCGGAACAGTCACGGGAATGGAAATGGAGGCGGCGGTGGAGGAAATCATCGTCGTAGAAAAGAGGAGGAAGAGCCGGAAAGAAAAGAGCGCGAGAGGAAGAAACGTGAAGAAAAAGAAAGAGAAGAAAGAGAGAGAAAAGAAAGAGAAGAAAGAGAAGAAAGAGAAGAAAGAGAGCGAAGGGAACAAGAGCAGAGGGATACTGAGGGGACGCCAAAAGCTGACTTGGACAAAATTAGAGAAACTGCGCCGGATTATTATCAGGATTTAATGGATAAGTATGGTGATAAGGGAACTTATCATGCTAGAACACCAGATGAGTATGAAGATTTGGCAAGAGACCCAGACCATAATTTTAACATTGATGACAAAACTAGAATAGAACGACAGGCTGGGCTTGAATTAGAGGTTAGAGGAGACCTTACGGGGCCAATTGTACGTGATCCAGTTACGGGTCGAGGTGAGTTTATCGATGGAAATGGACAAGTGTGGGATGTAAAGGGATTTAACTCGAATTTCCCTCCAAAGAAAGGTGGATTTAGATTAGATAAGGCAATGGCAGATATTGAAGATGAATTAAGTAAGGGAGAAAATGTTATTCTTGATACCACTAAATTATCCCAAGATCACATTGAGCAATTAAAAAATGCTATAAGTACAATGGAATGGAAGGGAAGAATCCGTTGGTGGCCTTAAATGGAAAGAGGGAGGATAATGGATGTTAACTCAACAAGAACTAAATAAAATGATTGAGGATCACCAATTATGGATCATTGAATCAAAATCTAGAGGCACACAATTGCATTTAGAGGATGCAACTTTAATTGAATTGGATTTAGTTGATAGGAACTTAACAGATGTGGTACTTGTGGGCTCAACATTACAGAAATGTTTATTAACCAATACTGATTTTTATTATTCTAATCTGGCATCAATTAATTTTTTAGAGGTCAGTATGAATGGCGTAATTTTGACAAAGTCAAATTTGGATTACTCAATATTTAAGAAATGTGAAGCCACTAACTCTAAGGTTATAAAAGCTACGTTTTATGAATCTGTAGTAGAGGAAGTAAATTTTTGTAATTCTAGTATGATGAAAGCGAGGTTTATGCATTCTAACCTAAAAGATGTAAAATTTATAAATTGTGATTTATCGAGAGCATCTTTTAGGAATTCCATTCTTCAAGATGTAGACTTTACTGGTGCTGATTTATCTGAAGTAGATTTATCCAATGTAGAGATAAACAATGTTATTTTTAATGGGGCTTTTTACAATCATAAAACTATTTGGTCTGAAAATATTAGTCTAGAAAAAATGGGGGCTATTTTCAAAAAAGATTAGAATTGGGTCCTTGTTAAAAATTTTATGTAAACCCGTTTACAACCCCAACAACAAGGTCGTACAATACAATCAACAAACCAAACACTAAACAATTCAAACACTTGATAAACTTTCAAAGCTCTTTCCCACTTGAACTATGAGTAGGAATGAGCTTTTTTTTGCATGTCCAAAATCAAAGGAGGACGAAACGAATGGCAAAACGTGAACAGGTAGTGGCAGAAGAGTTGAAGAACCAGCAACTAGCACAGGAAGTAGAAAAAGAAGTGAGGTCTATTGCCCAGGCTCGGGCAGCATACGAACAGCTTATGGATGAGATTCGTGGTTATTGTCAGCAAGCAAGAGAATTACGTAAGCAGGCGGCAGAGTTGCAGCAAGCAGGACTTACAGATTTTCAGGTTAGCGAAGAGATTCAGCAGTTGTTGAAACATGCGAAGCATTTGGATGCGGTAGCAGGTCAGAAGGATGGCCTGCCACGCCAGCAAGCACTAGAACTCATAGACAGACTAGAGCAAGAAGCATCAGATTGCAGGAAACTTGTGCAGTATAACGAGACGGTTCAAGCACAGCAGGAACAAGAACTTGAAGATGCAAAGGAAACAGCGGCGAAAATAATTCAGGATGCAGAAAAACATCTGGCACAAATAAGGCAAGTATTGGCTGAAAAAGTGGCTCAGTTAGCAAAACTGGAGGGTCAGGCAAATGAATACCATATACCTCGGAAATACCAAGGTGTAATGCACGATCTGTTGCAACAGCAGAAGGGAACAGAACAGATAAGAGAATTGAACTGATAACAGAAAAAGGAGTCTATAGTATGCAAGCTGGTAAGGATAGCAACAGCTTTGTAATTGAGATTACAGATGATAGCGAAGTCGTAGAAATAACCCAAAAGGTCAACAAACAGAATGTTGTAAATGGTGAAGAGGCTTGGGATAGGGCTACAGATACAGAATTTAAAATACTAAATGAAATCGCGACTAAGTTAGGGGAAAATAAAGAGGCTGTCGGTAAAATTAAAATGTATACTGATTTAGATTGCTGTTCTAGTTGTAGTAATGTTATAGGCCAATTTAAAGAAAAATATCCCAAAATCGAAATAGAAGTGATTTATAAAACTAAGGGGGGCGGAACATAAATGAGTGATGAACTTTTATTTGAAGAAGTTGAGTTTTTTGAACTTCAGTATTTAATAACGGATAGGTTTTACTATGAAGTTTCACTAAATGATCGTACTTATGGACAGGCCGCAGGGATTTGTTATCAATCGTTTTATGAACACATCGTATCAAATAATATTAACACTATTATTACCATCTCTCTAATCATCAGATTAATGATTAGGCATGATGTTGAAATTAGTAAAAGTGATATTGATGATATGAAAAGAGTCATACTTTTGTCACAAGAAATCAATTATGAAGAAGTATTAAATGAAAATCAGATAGAATATCTTGAAGAGTTTATAGGAGAAATAAAAAGAAAATATGAGAAGCTGACTAAATAAAAGCCGATTTAGAGAGCGTCAATAAGGAGTCTGTAAAATAGTTTTGTAAAGTCATTTACAACCCCAACAACTAGATCGTACAATACAACAAACCAAACACTTAAAAACTTGACAAACACGTTTAGAACAACTTTCAAAGGCTTATTCCAACTCAAGTGATGAGGAGGAATAAGCTCTTTTCTGTATGTAGCAGAAGGCAACCAGATTGCTGAGGCGAAAGGGAAATTAGATGCTCTCGGAGATACCTTGTTAGGCTTGTGGAATGTGGTAGTAGATGCCGGAGATATTGCGTCGACCGCGTTACCAACATCGTATCTGGTAGACGCCATTTACGAAGGGGTGACTGGGGAAGAGCGACCTTCTCTCCTCGAACGAAATGATCTCGCGAGAGGAGCTGTAGAAACCGCTACGGATGCAGTCAATTACGTGGGAGATACGGTAACGGGCAATAAATCGTGGGAACAAATCAAATCCGATGCAAAGTCGGTTGGACAAGGGCTATACGATGACTATATCGACCCATTCGTGAAAGACGCCCAATACGATCAGGATAACTTGCTTAAAGGCGGTCTGTGGACCAGATCAGAAGAACAAAGCTATGAGAAGGGCCAGAATGAGTTCAAGAAAGACATGGTGGTTGCAGAGGTAGCGGTAAGTGCTCTTAGTGCTGGTACGGGTACAGCCGTTACACGGACAGTGAAAATGGCCGATAAATTGGATGGGCCGAATGGCAAGAAAAAGTCTGGTGACCATGAGGGAAATGGGAAAGGTGTCCTTTTGCCTAATTCCAGTATCGATGAACTAATGCACGTCATTCTTAAGGATGGAAAGCTAAAGACGGCGGCTAAGAGTTTTGCAGAGTCGATGATTAAATTAGAAGAGATAATTAAAGAATTTCATAAACTGATGAAAGGTGAAATAGAAATACGAGTTGGAGTGATGTGGACTAATCCAATTGACGGTGGTGGAATTAGTTGGCCAGTAGTTTTTATCGAAAAGCGGAACAGTCACGGGAATGGAAATGGAGGCGGTGGTGGAGGGAATCATCGTCGTAGTGATAATGGTAATGAGGGGACAGGTAATGTTAATAAGCCTGAGAGAATAATTGATGATCTTTACAATAGAACTAAAAACATAAGAGATCAAATAAAGCAAAAAGCAGATGAAATAAGAAAATCTGATGCTTTCAAAAATCTTTCAAGTAAACAGAGAAGAATTTTAGAGCAAAAACTGAGAAGATTAGAAACAGGTAATCTAGCCTCCGCTAAAGTTGATATTTCTGGAATCGAGAAAGGCTATATTTCTCATAGTCAAATTAATACATTGGATGATTTATTTGCAGATCTTGATAATTTTACACATCTAAAAAACGATAGAGTATTTGAAACATATGTAGAGGACGGCTTTCCAAGATACCAAGATACTGAAGCCAAAATTTTAGAGGATATTGCTTCAAAAATTAAGGATCCTACTATAAAGGGTGAAATTGATTTTTTTTCACATTTTGACGTGTGCCAAAGTTGTACAAATTTGATATTTGAGTTTAGACGTAAATTCCCTAATATAAAATTAAACGTTTATACTAATAGCATGAGATAAAGGGATGTGTGTTATGAGTACCTACGAAGAAATTAAAGATTCTGTCGAATTTGGATTTGAAGAATACATTGGTAATAACAATTACAATTCTGCCCAGGCTTCTTCAAGAATTCTAGAGGAGGACTGGTGGTTATTAAACGAAGGAAATTTCAGTAAAACGGCATTTTTTGTATGTCTGGCCTTAGAAAGTCTGAAAAAGAATGAAATTGCTGATTTTCTATTACTAAAATTAGATACTTTTTTAAGGAATTTAGAATTTGAGGATTATATTAAAACAGATGATGTGAAGCAACTTTCTCAAGATATCAATTTGTACAAAGAACGTATAGAAAAGGTTGATTATAAAATCATTCAAACAGATGATACATGGAAAGGTAGACTTGAATATATTTTGAGTTTGAAACAAGAAGACTTATAGCCTCACATTTCCCCAATAGCAAGGTCGTAATATACAACCAACAAACCCAACACAAAATAACTTAACGAACACTTGACAACAGATTCGTAAAATTTTTAAAGGCTTATTCCAACTTGAACAATGAGGAGGAATGAGCTTTTTTGTTCGCCCGAATTTAAAAATGTATATTGTAATTGAGGAACAGACGTATGACGTAATTAAGCTCCGAAGCTCGCGAAGTTACAGCACTTCAAATAAAACAGATAGTAAATTCCACGGTGGGAGTATAAAGTAAAATGAAAAATACTAGCTTAATAAGTGCCGCAGAAAGAATTTCATTAATTGATTTTGATAATATTCGTAACCAGGATTACAAATCACATCATTTATTAGTGCAAGAATTCCTTAGAAGGGCTACATGTGTTATTCATGAATATTCAATTACATTAAAGACTTTAAGATATCCGTTTATTTCAGCATATGATGTAATGGATAGAGAGTTAGATATAGATGTCCTTCAATGGTGTCCAAAACTTGAAGAAATTCATAATGGTACTATTAAATATATGTGTCGATACTATCTTGAATGGTCAGCTTTAATAGATAAAGGGATATCAGTTGCATTAGAACATAAGGATTTGTATGAACCGTTGATACAATTACTAGAAAGAGGAGGGAGTTTTAATATTCGTCAAAATTCAATGATTGTTGGTGAGGCTACCTTCCATCTTCCTACTTATCGTGACAAGGTAATTTTGGAACACAGTGATATAAGTGAGCAATATTTAGATCAATTGGATTTAGAACAAGACATGGAGATAAAGTGGGAAAATGAGGACGGACTGATTATTACAAGCTACCTAGAGTATGCTCAAGCTAGAATTACGTCTATCAATTTTATGCTTGAACAACCAGAAAAGAAATCCCATTTGATCTTAATAAATGAATTTTTAAGAAGGGCGGCATATTTTGAACGATTTTTATATTTAAGTATCGATAGTCCGTTTGTTAATGCTGTAGAAACGCTGGGATATTCATATACATTAGAGATAGAAGAAGTATGTCCAGCAATTCAATCAATTGAAAGTGAATTAATCAAGTCAGTTTGTATAAATTATCTAGAACTATCAGCGTTAGTAGATCAGAAAGTACTAAAAGCTCGAAAGTATTATAATCTTTATGAGCCTATGATTAAATTATTTGAAAGGGGTGGGAAAGTCATCCTTATGGATAACAATATTATTACTGGATCAGAGATAATTCCGCTTGCAGATTGGTATGTAGACGCCATAACGAACTCACCGGAAGATATAAGTGATAGAAATTTAAATTTACTTGACTCAACTTTATTGGAGTGAAGTAACTAAATAAATCTTGATATAATTTGAGTAGATTCGGGATTCGCTGAGCAAGTTGATACTGAAGCTCTATAATTTATCATTTTGGGAAAGAGATGGACTGGTAGAGTTACCAAGTGCTGAAAAAACCAATTATTTAACACATATAATCCATACAAATATGTAGACTGGGTTTACATCTTAATAGTGAGGTCGTAGATACACAACCAAACACTAAAAAACTTAACAAACATACTTGATAAACTTTCAAAGGCTTATTCCAACTCGAACGCCGAGGAGGAATGAGCCTTTGAAGCATGCCCAAAATTAATGGAGGAAAGAAAAATGGCATGCAGGTACAGGAAAAGGTGGGATGAATTGCATAGGCACAAACAGAGTGAGAGGCTACTGTCAGAAAGCACGAGAGTTACGCAGAGATGAAGGTTCTGGCCTGAATCCATGTCCGATAACCGGATTTTTTTCTGAAAGAAGAAAGGCTGCCGAGTTACTCGACAGCCGTGGGGGAGAGAAAGATCATCCTCAAGGGAGAAAGGTTCCTACACTATCCCAAAAAGAGGAAACAGCTACTTACCACTTAACCGGCAAAGAATGATAACCAAACGCCAAATCAATCAAGGCACTTGCTTCTTGACGCTTCAACAAATCTTTTGGGCGGAATGTGAAAGAGCCATCTGCGCTTAACTTCGTATCAGGATCGACGATGCTTTGTGAAGCAAGTGTAGTGATCGCATCTTTTGCCCATGCATCGGCTGTGTCTTGTAGCTTCACTTTGCTGGTTGCCGCCGGTTCAAGCTGTTTCAAAGTTTGGATCATAACAACAGCGGCTTGTCTTGAGATAGGTGACAAAAGGTTGAAATCAGGGATGCTTGCGGCCACTTGTTTTCTATCATTTTCTTCAACCCCCGCAAATCCATACAAGCCACGTGCTTTGATCAGAGCGTCAATAAATTCGCCTTGTGTCATGGTCCCTGTAGGATCAAATTTACTTCCTTTTTTTGCTCCTATAATGGAAAGAGCGCTGACATTGCTGATATGGTTCTTATAGCTACTGGTGTCAGAGACGTCTGAATAAGTCTGCTTCCGATCCATTTTTTGTGAATAGGCAACGGAATGTGAGACGTTATTTAGCGTGGAGTAATAGAAGTATTTGATGTTACCGTTCTTCTCTTCCTTGAATGCGATTTTACTGCCTTCCTCATTGACAAACAGCAGAGGGTGAATCATTCGCAGTTTTTGTTTTCTACTTGTTGCATCTTCTACCATGAGTGAGCCGTTCTCGTAGGAAATAGAAGTGCGTAACCAATAGGCACGCGTATTTTCGTACAGCCCGATATATTTTTGCGCATCCTTTTCACTCAAGGGCAAGTAAATAGGATCTGCTTTTTCTTTTTCGGGGAAATAATGATCCATGAACTCTTTGAAAATATCAGACCTCATATCCGAATCATTGTTGTAGGACATATAATAGGCGGTTTTTTGTTCAGGAATCAATACGATTAGGGAACTGTGGCCAGGCATGTTTCCACCCTTGAAAACAACGTGCTGACCATTTGCCAATTCTCTATATAGGTTTTCAAAGCCACCTACTGTTGTGACCGGGATGTCTTTTTCTGCAAAAATCTGGAAGGAATGCATCATTTCCATGCTTTTCTGGCTGACGATTTCCTTGCCGTTAAATTTTCCGTTTTGCATCTGCATGATCAAGTATTTGGCCATGTCTTCTCCCGTTGATACAATGCTTCCGTCAGGAGCAACAGTTGGCATTACTCCTTCTGTCGGCTGTGGTTTGCCAGTAGGACCGTAATGGGCAGCCATTCTCTTCATGAGTTCAGGCTTAAAGAGTACACTACTCGAGGTCATTCCGAGAGGCTTGAACACTTTTTCATCCATATACTGGGCAAAGGGGATTCCACTTGCTTTTTCCACGGCGTAGCCAGCAAGTAAGAATGCAGTATTATCATACGTATAGACCTCGCCAGGTGGTCGTGTGACGGTCGGCAGATTATTCTTTGCAAGGAATTCATCCATCGAGATGTACTGCTCGACGTATTGTGGACCGGTAAAGGTAGTGATGTCAGGCATATCGAAGCCGCTAGTGTAGGTAAGCATGTCGTACAGAGTGAGCGGTTTTCCTGTCTTATTGGGAATCTTTACCCCGCCGAGATATGCCTCTACATTACGATGCAGGTCTATTTTTCCCGCATCGACTTGCTGCATGACGGCCATAGCGGTAAAGGTTTTCGTTACAGAGCCAATTTGGAACACCGTGTCTTTATCAACAGGGATTTTCTTTTCCTTGTCAGCGAAGCCGTATCCTTTGTTCACGAGGACCTTGCCATCACGGATGACAACAAAGTTGGAACCATTCACATTAAATTTTTTCATTTTCTCTGCAAACAGTTGATCGGCAAACGCTTCTACTTCTTTGGCATCCAGCGGTCCTTTTATGTTGTTGGCAGCAATGGAAGCAGTCTGATTGGATTCCATTGCGCTGAGTGGCTGCGTGCATACGGTAATCAAGCTCGTAGAGAGAAGAAAAACTGCGAAGCTCATTTTTTGAAAAGCCTTTTTCATGTGGGATTCTCCTTTGGGTTTTGCTAATACGTTTTGGCGCACCGACTCCGAGAGTGAGCGCTTGAGCACAGTATGGCAAAGCTCGTGTCATACTCGGTAGTAACTTTCTGTCATATGGCATTTTGGCACTGGCTCATACGCAGGTTCTAAGAGCAAATGAAAAAGACTGCCGAGTTTCTCGACAGCCTTAAAGTGGGGAGAGAGTAGTTATTAATCTTTCAGCTCGGTAATCACTTTTGAAGCGCGTTTTTCATCAGGGGTAGGGAACATTTGAAATTGATGCTGAAGCTCGATTTCCTTCTCATTCAAGTCACTTGAAACTTTTTGCTCAGCTTGTCCCCTGTGTTTATCGCTATTTTCCACGACCAGTCACCTCCCTCAAAGGAGTAGGGTATACAACAAGTCCCTACTTTATCCCAATAAGAGGAAAAGGATGCTTATCGTTTAATCGGCAATGAATAGTAACCAAATGCTAAGTCAAGCAAGGCACTGGCTTCTTGACGCTTCAGTAAATCTTTTCCGCGGAATGTGAAAGAGCCATCTGCGTTTACCTTCGTGTCAGGATCGACGATGCCTTGTGAAACGAGAGCAGTGATCGCATCTTTTGCCCAAGCGTCGGCTGTGTCTTGCAGCGTCACTTTGCTGGTTGCCACTTGTTCAAGCTGCTTTAAATTTTGGATCATGGCAGCAGCGACTTGTCTTGTGATTGGTGCCGATGGGTTCAAATTAGGGATGCCCGCGGCCAATTGCTGTCTAAGCCCGTCTTCCATCCCGGCCATTACGTAATGGCCTTCTGCTTTGATCAGGGTGTCAGCAAATTCGCCTTGTGTCATGGTCCCTGTAGGATCAAATTTACTTCCTGATTTCGCTCCCATAATGGAAAGGGCGCTGAGGTTGTTGATATGGGTCTTATAGCTGCTAGTGTTAGGGACGTCTGAGTAGGTCTTTTCCATTTCCATTCTTTGAGATTCGCCAGCAATGTTAACGCCTATTGCTGTTGTATAATAGTAGTAGTTGATGTTACCGTTTTTGTCTTCCTTGAACGCGACTTTTTCGCCTGTCTCATCTTCAAATAGCAATGGTTTAATCATTCGCAGTTTTTGTTTTCCGGTTGCCTCACTCTCAAGCACGAGTGATCCATTCTCATAGGTAATAGAAGTGCGTGTCCAATAGGCACGTGTATTTTGATACAGCCCGAAATATTTTTGCGCATCCGCTTCACTCAAGGTCATGTAAACAGGCTCAGCTTTTTTCTCTGTTTCTGGGAAATAATGATCCATGAATTCTTTGTAAATATCAGCGCTAACCATTGAATCATTGTTGTAGGACATGAAAAAGCCGGTTTTATGTTCCGGGATCAATACCATCAGGGAAGAATGGCCTGGCATGTTTCCGCCCTTCAAAACAACTTTCTGACCATTTGCATACTCTGGAAAATAGTTTTCAAAGCCTAAGGTTGTGATCGGGATGTCACCCTCGGAATACTGGTGCGTATGCATCAATTCCAAGCTTTTCTGGCTGACGATTTCCTTGCCGTCAAATTTTCCGTTTTGCAGGTGCATGATCATGTACTTTGCCATGTCATCTGCTGTTGATATAATGCTTCCCTGCGGACCATCAGTTGGATTGGTTCCTTCTAGCGGACGTTGCTCGCCAGTATTAAAGTAATTGGTAGCCATTCTCTTCATGAGCTCAGGCTTCAAGCGTACACTGGTCGAGGACATTCCGAGAGGTTTGAACACTTTATCATCCATATACTGGTAAAAGGGGATTCCACTTGTTTTTTCCACAGCGTAGCCAGCGAGCAAGAATCCTGTATTATCATACGTATAGACTTCGCCAGGTGGTCGGACGATGACCGGCATGTGCTTTGGAAAGAATTCATCCATCGAGATGTCCTGCCCGATGTATTGTGGACCGGTAAAGGTAGTTTCGTCCGGAAATTCGAAGCCGGGTGTGTAGGCGAGCAAGTCGTACATGGTGACTGGTTTTCCTGTCTTATTCGGAATTTTTAGCCCACCGAGATATTCCTCTATATTGGCATGCAGGTCAATTTTACCCGCATCGACTTGCTGCATGGCAGCCAAGGCGGTAAAGGTTTTCGATACTGAGCCAATTTGGAACACCGTGTCTTTATCAACAGGGATTTTCTTTTCCTTGTCAGCGAAGCCGTAGCCTTTATTCACGATGACTTTGCCATCACGGACGACAACAAAGCTGGAACCAGCCACATTGTATTCTTTCATTTTTTCTGCAAACAGTGGATCGGCAAACGCTTCTATTTCTTTGGCATCCAGCGGTCCTTGGGTAGCAATGGAAGTAGTCTGCGTGGATTCCACAGCACCGAGCGACTGTGTGCATGCGGAAATCAAGGTTGTGGAGAGAAGAAAAACGACGAGACTCATTTTTTGTATTACTTTTTTCATGTGCGATTCTCCTTTTTGTGTTGGCAATACGGTTTGACGCACCGACTCTGAGAGTGAGGGCTTGAACACAGTATGCCGAAGCTCGTGTCATACTCGGTAGTGACTTCCTGTCATCACTTTTCCGACTGACAAAATGATTTTGATGAAATGACATAACTTAGCCTGTCATATGACATTTTGATACTGGTTCATGTGACGTGCAGTGGATTATGGTAATGGCAGACCGTCATAATCGTGTCGGAAAAAAAGATATAGATAGGAGAGAATTTGCTTAAATGAAAAGAGCGATCATACGTAACCTTCAAAATGTTATCTTTTTGCTGTATACATTTGTCTCGGGGGTATTTTATCTGTGTTTTTACATGGTCAGTATCGTGCTTGGCTTGGGCTTGTCATTTACCGTAGTGGGAATTCCGTTGCTGACCAATGTGTTGCGTACAACCCAAAACTTTGTCCAGCATGAACGTATTCAGACGAAGATTTATACTGATATTTCGATAGAACCTTTGGAAACGAGACAAAGAGCAGAGGGAAATCAATGGATGCAGGCAAGGGCGGAATTAATGGATGTGAGAAACTGGGTATCGGTTTATTGGCTGATGCAAAAATTTTTCATAGGCTGTCTCTCTCTGGTGATCGGAGTGCTCATCTACCTTGCACCCATATGTTTTGTGGTCACACCGTTGCTCTATCCTTATTTGGAGTTAACTTTTTTCGGGATCCGGGTGGATTCAGATCTGATGGCATTGCAAATTATGAGTTTAGGATTCATACTCATGATCGGGTGCTCCATGATTGGGAAGGGACTGGTACAATTAATTGGTGGGTATACCCGCTCGATGTTCAAAGCAATTAGGAGATGATGGTTTGTTAGATATCGTAAAACAATGGGCCTGGTATGACTGGGTGATGCTTTTTTTACGTTTGCTTATTTGCTTTTTTCTCACCGTTACGACTGCACAATATGTAGATTCTCTTACTCTACCCTTATGGATTGTTATTTTATGGGAAGTTATGGTTTTTTCCGTCCCGTGGATTTGTTTACTGCTGAACTATCGTTACTACCTGATTGCAGAAATGCTCATGTTTGGCGGATTATCGATTTATCTCACGTCTATGTTTCCGGAGGCGTATCTTACTTTTTTGATGCCAGCTTTTTTGATTGCCGCCAATAGTGCGGAGAAATCGTACCGCTGGTCGGCTCCCATTACGATTGTTTTTATCCCACTGTTGATTATGTTTTTTTCGCGGAAAATTGAATTGCTCCAGATATTCCCGCAAGTAGGACTTGCTTATTTGGTGGGGTTTGCCTTTCATTTGCTTATCGTCAATCATCGGCAAAATGAAATTATTCGCAAGCAAAACAGTGTGCTGGAGCAGTACCTCACCCAAATCGAGAGAGTGACGCTGCTGGAAGAGCGGGACCGACTCTCCAAGGATCTGCATGATACGATGGGGCATTCCTATGTCTCGATCATCATGGGGCTGGAAACCTTGCGTCAGGATGTGGTTACGCAGGAAGGGACGCAAAAGCTCGACTCCCTCTTGCAGCTTGCGCGAAACGGCATGAAGGAAGTGAGAGGGTACTTGCATCAGATGGGGTCACCGCAAGAAACGCTTCCTTTGGTTCAGTCGCTGAGGCAGCTTGCGGAGGAGTTTCAGATACATGCAAAGGTGAATGTGCGGTTTCGTGCGATCGGAGAAGAGTATCCTGTTGGTAAGCAGGTGAAAATGACCTTGTTTCGCTGCTTGCAGGAATCTTTGACGAATGCCGTACGCCACGGGCAGGCTACGGACATCGTCGTTTCCTTGCATTTTGAGCAGCAACAGACGAGGCTGGAGGTACAGGATAACGGTCACGGGGTGGAAAACTGGAAGGATGGCTTCGGGATCACGACAATGAAAGAGAGGGCCGCTCAATTGCAAGGAAGAGTATCCGTATACTCAGAGCGGGGAGAAGGAACGCTCATTACTTGTTTGGTGCCGAGGATGGTCGAGAACGCTGACGAAATCATTCGTTTGTTTATCGTAGATGATCACTCGTTTATTCGGGAAAGCCTGCGCTCCATACTCGAGGGACAGCAGGACTTGCGGGTCGTCGGGTTAGCGGAGGATGGGGCGAAGGCTGTGGAGCTGTGTGAGGAGCTGGAACCAGACCTGGTGCTGATGGACTTGGAGATGCCGAATATGGACGGGATTACTGCGACAAAACGAATCAAGGAAAAATGGCCCGGTATTCGTGTCCTTGTCCTGTCAACGTTTCAGGATACGGAAAAAGCCAAGGAAATCATGCGCAGTGGTGCAGACGGGTATCTCTTGAAATCGATTGAATCGCGCGAGCTTGCGGAAACGATTCGCCTTGTCCATCGCGGCGGTACGATGATTGCACAGGACCTGTTTCATAAAATGCTGGATGCACAGCCAGTAACCGAACCGGAAGATTTGCTCGTTGCACCGAAAATAAGCGAAAAAGCCGACGAGAATGTTTATGGTTTAACGAAGCGGGAGCAGGAGATTTTGCAGATGCTTTCCGAAGGCATGCGCTATAAAACGATCGCTTCCAAGCTGTATCTGTCAGACGGGACCGTGCGTAACTACGCATCGGGTCTGTATGACAAGCTCGGGGTGCGGAATCGGGATGACGCGGTAGAAAAAGGGAAAAAGGAAGGACTTCTGTGATGTAAGATAGCCAGGGAGAGTAGGCCCTGGCTTTTTTGCATGGGTAATTTGACAGCTATTTACATAAAGTTGTATAGTAAACTACCAAATGTACCCCTATACATAAACAACTCTCCTATCCAAACCCCACGAGGAGGAACGACATGATGGAAATGTCTATCACAAGAGGTCTGTCAGAATTAAAATTACTCGATAAAAGAATCCAAAAAGGAATCAATGAAACGACTTTCATATCTTCGGCTATTGGACCGAAGCCCGTATCTGGCTATACTTCAACAGAGCTGTATGTGGAAACAACAGAGCGAAACTACCAATCCACCATTGATCTAATAAAAAGAAGACAAAAAATTAAGTCGCTTATCGTCGAATCCAACGCGAAGACAATGGTAACGATTAGCGGCAAGAAAATGACAGTAGCCGAAGCAATCGAGCGAAAAACCTCCATTCAATATGAGAAATCACTGCTGGAGAAAATGAGAAGAGATTACAACCACGCTGTCACGCAGGTTGAAGAGAAAAATGAAGAAGTACAGCTGCGCTTAGAAAAGCTGCTCGAAGCGAACTTTGGCAAAGACTCCAAGGTGAAGGATACAGAAATGGAGGCGATCTCGAAACCATTTAAAGAGCAGAATGAAGCGAAGCTCGTAGACCCATTGAAATTGAAAGAGAAAATGGATACGCTTAGTAAAGAAATTGACGAGTTTGAGTGTGAAGTCGATTTTATTTTAAGCGAATCCAATACGATTACCAAAATCAATCTTGTGGATTAACAGTGTAATTTGCTAATCATTTGAATAGCGGATAAACGAGAGTCCCTTGCCTAGTGGGTTAACTAGGCCATCCTATAATTATTTGGCGAATTTGAGGATGAAAGCTCAAAGATGAGAGCTCAGCTTTCAAAACTTACGTATCAAAGCTCTTTAGGCTCAAAGCTCAGGACTTACGCTTTAAGACTCGATGAAATCTTGGGGCATTGGTCCATAAAAGTACACTCTCTGGACTTTTCAGCAACCACCAAGCTAAATGGTTAGCAACTAGCACTCATACAAAGTAGAGATATGTTGAGAAATGATTTTCAACGTACCTCTACTTTTTTATTTAAACGAAACGGTGAAGAAATAGAAAAGTTATGTCGATACAAATAGGAAGAAAAGGAAATGAATTGAATTGAATGAGCCATACAAGAAAGTCAGGGAGTGAAGCAATGGAATTTGAGTTTCATGTTACCTTCAACGATCTACAACTTGATGAAAAGGAAGCTTTTATCGATCTTTGCCAATCGCAACAAGTGAAACCGGTCATGATCGTTTTGGATCAGGGAAATTACATCAATCAACCGATGATAACAGGAGTAATCAAGCGAGCAGATTTTCAGGAAGCGAATAAAGCGATGGAAAAGATTGCAGCTATGTTTCAAAACAACGGTTTTACCATCGTCCGAAAAAAAGTAGAGATTTCACCAAAAGAAGAAACCTACTTTTACCAGCCCATCCTAAAAAACTCGAAGCCTTACTTCGAATGGCATGGCAAAGTACAGGTCGATGATGTCGCGGCGTTACGAAATTTATGTGAGGGTCATGGCGGACATATTTCGAGAAACTCTTTGAATGTGAATGGAAAAGTGAGATTTATCACCGTCCGAGAATATGAAAGCCCGAAACAGTTTTATGACCGAGTAGAAAAGATTCATACCATTTTGCAAGCAAATCAGATCGGGCTAATCAAAGAACAATACGAACTATGCATTTATGACAGCCGAGAGGAACTGGACAGCGGCTGGATTTCCTAATGATGAGAGGGAGGATCAGGATGATTACATACGACGATGTAGCAGAGTTAGAATATGAAGCGAGAGAGCTCATTGTTTTGGAAGCACTGTTGAGAAGAATTGCTCTTGTGAATATGCCCTTTGTATTAAAAGGCAGTCTTCTAACCAGACAATATTTGGACAACCGAGAGATTCGGGACGCGGATGATATCGATTTATTGTATGCGGGGAAGATCAGGGACGTTGAACATGCCCATGAGGTATTTACACAATGGATGATCCAAGTAACCGAAATGGATCTGAACGACGGCGTGGTGTTTAGAAGTTTTCGAAAAAATGCATTTTGGAGATATATCGATTACGCAATGGCAGATGATTTTCCGACGATCAATACGGATATTGCCTATTATTTTATAGGTCAAACAAGGGAAGAGAATGACTATAACGAGCTTGATCTGGATATTTCGTTTAACCTGGAAATGGATGCAGAACCGGTTCCGCTACAGTACCAACCTGCCATTGGGGAGAGCTTCTTGGTTCCGTACACTGTGCCCCTGTCTATCCAGGTTGCGTGGAAGCTGCATCAAACGATTGTTAGGCCGAGGTTTAAAGACTTGTACGATTTGAAATTTTTACTCTCGCACCCTTCCTATGACAATGATGCGCTCAAGGAAACATTACAGGCGCTCGTGAACGAATGCAGTATCGATCCAGCTATTAAAAAAGCGGATATGAAAAAGGTGCTGGTCGATGATTTACAACACATATACGATTCATTATCCTACGATTACGACTTGAGAAAATATGCGGGCAGCATGGATCGTGGGCTTTATTTTACGCAGTTTGTTAGTGATTTGCGTAAAAAGATGGATTTTGCCGGGATTAATGGGTATGCGTTTGAAAGTTTGCCAAGTCCAACACCGAAAAAATAGAAACAGCATAGGAAGTGAAGTAGGCTTATTCCGTCTGTCGTGGTAGACGAAATGAGCTTTTTTTAAATCATTCACCATCATCATTCATGAATAATACCCTACATTAACCCAATTTCCTTTCGATCACATGTGTCTTTCGAGTTCATGGGATGATCCAAACTGTACATGTAGGGGAGTAGCGAATGAGCGGAAGCAAACAGAAAGATGGGAAAATCATTTTTGATTACATTGTTGTAGGCACCGGTCCAGCAGGCTCTGTTATTGCAAAGAAACTAACGGACGATAAAAAAACATCCGTTCTCGTATTGGAAGCGGGAGAAAATAATGATAGGGACACGCCAATTAGCAACTCAACGTTTGCTTTAGAGCTGGAGGAGCTGTATCTTCCTCAATATTTTTGGCAAGGAGAAGGAGTACCTCAGGAAAAAGTAAATGAACGAAGTTTCGAATGGACGACGGGTCGATTATTGGGTGGAGGCTCTTCTATTAACACACAGCAGTATGTAAGACCTACGTCAGCCGTTTTTCAGCAATGGGAGAAGCTGCTGGGACCTCTTTGGTCCCCAAAAAATGCAACTCGCACTTTTCGGAAAATGGAAAATTACAATGGAAAGACAAACAATAAAGAGGTCCATGGCTATAAGGGATTGATCGACATTCGGCAAGCACCTGAAAATCCAACACCCATGTCCAAAAAATTAGTGTCAGCCATCGAGAAAGCAACAGGATTTCGAAAAATTCTCGATTACAATGACCCAAAAACTCCCCTTGGCCCCTTTACGCGCTGGCAATTATTTCAGCAACCCAATGGAAGGCGAGAAAGTGCTTCCACCGCTTTTCTATCATCGAATATCATGACTACTGCTGGTCAAGGAGTCAATGGTCGAAAGCTGCAAGTTTTCTTTAAATCAACAGTTCTTCGGGTATTATTTAAGAATAAGCGAGCAATTGGCGTAGAATTTCTCAAAGAGGGTAAGCGCGTGCGAGCCTACTCTCGGAAAAAAGTAATCATCTCAGCAGGCATCCATAGTTCTCAGCTTCTAATGCTTTCTGGAATTGGTCCCGCCAGAATGCTTAAGGACGAAGGAATCCCAGTTGTTTTCGCCAACCCCCATGTAGGCAAAGGCCTTAGAAACCACACGCTCAACTTTGCTGAGTTTAGTGCCAATCCGAAAGATAATCCATTGCCTGAGGATGATCCAAATGCACTTTTTACTGGTGGGGCCTTTTTGCCAGATCCCACTCCAGGCTCAAGCAAAACTCGTCGGGCAGTCCAACTGATTGGAATCGGCTCAAAAGGGAAACTGACGATCGCTATCCTTTTCCTAAAACCAAAAAGCCGTGGTTCCATAAAAATACAAAACAATGATCCGTTGAAAATTGTGTTGGCTGATGAAGGATATCTCCATAATCCCGCAGATCTTGAAGCAGTTAAAAACTGCTATAAGGTATATATCAAGAAGATAGCTGCACAATTAACTGCGATCGATCGATCATACCGGCTTATTTCGCCGACTCTAGACATCATCAATAATAATCGCAAGCTTGAAGAGTTCATCAAAAATAATTTTGACCATAACCACCATGAACAAGGTGCGCTTCGCATGGCACCTCTAAGCAAGGGCGGAGTGGTGGATAGCTATGGTCAGGTCCACGGAGTAAAGGACTTAATTGTTGCTGATGATTCGATTATTCCATTCACGGTGGATGGCAACACGTCTGCACCAGCCTACCTGATTGGAAATACAATTGCACAGCAGCTCGTGAAACAAAACGCGCGAGATAATAAGAAAAGGTGAAAGTAGTAACGAAAATGGCAATATCCCGTGAATCCGCAAATGTACGGAGATTCAGGGGATACTATTCGGGGATTGCCATTGTACGAAATCTCGGGCTTTTGCTTTGAAACGGAGCGGCAGTCTTTGACGATATTACCACGTCATTTGCTGCCGCTGTTTTCTGTTATCAATACCAATGATTAACCCAAAAAAGCAATTGAGCGCTTCACTTTTCTTGCGAATGCAATGGGATTATCAATCGACTCCCAGTGAATATACATAAGACGCGGGTTTTCAAAGAGCCAGTGATTATGAACGGCTGTTACTTTTATGCCGTTTTTGCGAAGGTTTGACAGCAAACGGTTTACTTGATTTTGGAAGAGAGCCGTTTCCCCTAAACATAGTGCACGTCCAGAACTGTTCAAGGATTCAAATGAGAACAATTGATAGCGTACCAATGGGGATGTGGTTTTTCTGCCTAATATGGACGCATTGAATACTCTATTTCTGGAGACGAAACAAACGGGACCTTTTGTAATTTCATGCTCGGTTCCACCTAAAATGGCTGAAAATCGGTTACACAGTCTTCTAAACTGGGGACTTGTCTTTACTTTGCTCATATCCATCTTCCTTTCGATTATGATGAAAATTAAACTTCATGGCTCCACCATTTAACCCAGGAATGCGATGGACTCTTTGGTTTTCCTGGCAAATACGATAGGATTTTCTATGGCTTCCCAATGCATATACATTAAGCGCGGGTTTTCTTTTAGCCAGTGGTTGTGAACTGCCGTCACTTTGATCCCACGTTTGCGGAGATTGGAGATTAAACGGTTCACCTGATTTTGGTGAACGGCCGTCTCGCCCAAACAAAGGGCACGACCCGACTTATCAAGAGATTCAAACGAAAACATTTGAGCTCGAACTAAAGGGGATAGCGTACGTCTTCCCAAGATGGTTTCCCGCAGATTTGTAAGCCGCATGACAAAACAAACCGGCCCACTATCAATTTCCGACTCGCCCCCTAATATTTTTCCAAATCGGGTACAGAGCCTTTTGAATTGTGGGCTAACCTTCGATTTCGCTTTATGCGCCATAGTAATCCTCCTTTTGTCAATCTAGAAATAGATTATGATTGACAATAAAAAGGGAAATGAGTAATTTGTGGTTTTTTTACATGGAAAAGACACAGATTTCTTCTAGGTTTTAGTTGTTTTCCCTAAGCACACTTATGACGATTCACTCGTAGAGGGGTTTATAGGATAAATATCATGATGATGCAGTGAAGAACGAGGAATGGAAAAAGTCTCAGTTATAGATGTACTCGGTGACTTTGTATTGAGAGAACTCGTCCTGGAAATTTAGGTGCAGTCCTAGATGGAGCGCTTCTCTATAAAACACGATTTGCAGATGCAAAAGGGGTTGAGGAGTGGATAGTGCAGAATTTGGGCAACCATCATCCTCCAGCCCATCTACTATAAAAGAAAACCTGTTACGTGCAACCACAGAGCCACGAAGCCTTATTTCATCTGATTGAACTATTCAAATTGGGGGATTTTACGCAAAAATGACTACTTATTCAGCTCATGAATTACACGAATGACGAGGCTCTATTAAACCTGTGTATTAGAGTGTTTTGCTCCATCTCAACACACGCAGACTTGAGAGATTCCACTCATCTTCTTTTTCTTGGAGAAGGAAACAAAGCGGCAGTGGATAACTTTGCGTGTGAGGCTATTACGACACTTTCCCTTCCCTTGAAGTCATTCCATATCTGATGGCCTTGCTGGAAGAGTGGGACTCCATTCGTGACACTTCGGTAATGATCAGAGATTCGATTGACTGCTTTATAAATTTCAAAGAACACCTGGGTGATAATGCGGCAGTTGACACGTACCCGAACAGGATTTAGTGAATGTCGTAAGATGCAGTGATGTAAGAAAAAAAGACCGCACAACAGGAAAGAGCTAGAACTTTATTTGGAAGACATGAGGAAAAATTTGAATATTGAATAGAGGTGACCAGCATGTACAAAGAATTAGATGTTTTCATAACAGGCTGCCAAAATACCGTTGATTATTGGTATGACGTTGGTTGCATAATAGCGTCTGACATGCTAGCGAAGTTTAGCCAAAAGGATTGGGAAGACCTGTCCAGTCAAGTGCTGATGAAACCGTTAGAATGGCAGCGAAAACTCGCGTACTGTATGGACAGTTCTTGTAATGAGCATGAACTGAACATTCTACTATCGTTGCTGGATACGGATGATGAGGAACTTTTCGTGATCTGTGTAGATACATTGAGAAGCTATACGACTCTAGAAGCGAAACAAATGATACGTGACAATCCTGCCATGCTCATTCGCGTAAATGAATTGCTTCCCAAAGCTGGCGTTGCGACTAGGGGAGTATTAGAGGATTTCCTTGTGAAAATTAAAAACGCGGAGCTTATTTGAATAAGTAGTACGTTATCAAAAATTAGATGCGGCTCTGTACATGAAAAGAATAGAACCGTCCAATTCACCACATACTACAAACGCTATATCTATACCATGAGAGGTGGAGCGTCCGGATGAGTATGACAATGAGTCGGCCCGTGACCGACGTACTTAATAAACAGGTGGCCAACTGGTCCGTGCTGTATATGAAGCTGCATCATTATCACTGGTTTGTCAAAGGCCCGAATTTTTTTACTCTGCATGAAAAATTTGAGGAGCTATATAACGAGGCAGCGAAAAATGTAGATGCGCTGGCGGAGCGGCTGTTAACGGTTGGGGGCAAGCCTGTTTCGACGTTGAAGGCCTGTATGGAGCAGGCATCCATTAAGGAAGCGACAGGTGGAGAGTCTGCGGATCAGATGGTAGAGGCAGTCGTAAGCGATTTTACACTGCTGATCAAAGAGCTCAAGGAAGGGATTACAGCCGCGGAAGCAGGGGACGATGAAGCGACTGGCGATATGTTCTTAGGGATCATGGACAGCTTGCAAAAGCATGTGTGGATGCTGCAAGCCCACTTGGGAAAATAACGAGAAACTCTTTTACAAGCAAAGCTGATGCCATGGGGTATCGGCTTTTTTCCTATGTACTCAGGAAGGCAAAGTGCAGAGCTGGTCTGATTTGGGGCAACACCCTTGTTCCCAAGAGAGACATGCTGGTGTAAACTAACTTTGTGTTGATTTAAAGAAAGCACTTTCATGATGGAAAGGATGTTCATTCCCATGGCATCACCCTATGTTACATTTAATCGCGAGCAGTGGAGTGCTCTGCGGGCTTCCACGCCGTTGACCATATCTGATAACGAGCTTTCCCTTTTGCAGGGCTTGAACGAGAAAATGTCCATGACCGAAGTCTCCGACATTTACCTTCCCTTGTCCCGTCTGCTGAATTTGTATGTCGGGGGCACGCAGGAGCTGTACCAGGCGACCCACACTTTTTTAGGGAACCAGGATGGTAAGGTTCCATTCATTATTGGTATCGCAGGCAGTGTGGCTGTGGGGAAAAGTACAACGGCCCGCATTTTGCAGACGCTGTTATCCCGCTGGCCGAATCATCCGAAGGTCGATTTGGTAACGACCGATGGATTCCTGTATCCGAACAAGGTTCTAGAAGACAGAGGAATCATGAAGCGCAAGGGATTCCCGGAGAGTTATGACTTGCGCCGCTTTATCAACTTTTTATCCGATGTAAAATCGGGTTTGCCTGAAGTGAAAGCGCCAGTTTATTCCCACCTTGTATATGACATCGTGCCAGATGAATGGCAGACCGTCAGACAGCCTGACATTTTGATTGTGGAAGGCTTGAATGTGCTGCAACCGCCTAGAGGTGACGAAAACGATGCCCGTATTTCCGAGGTCATTGTTTCCGATTTCTTTGACTTCACGATTTACGTTCATGCGGAAGAGAAACACATCCTGCAATGGTATGTAGAGCGATTCAAGCTACTGCGTCAGACGGCGTTCTCCGATCCATCCTCGTACTTCAAGCGTTACGCGAGTTTGTCTGACGAGGAGGCAACTGAGGTAGCCACCGGTATTTGGACGGAGATCAATGGAGCCAACCTGCGCCAAAACATTTTGCCGACGCGTGTTCGCGCGCAATTGATTTTGGACAAAGGGCAGAATCATATGGTGCAAAGCGTGAAGCTGCGCAAGCTGTAGATAGATAAAAGGGGGAGACGGTTGTCATGAAAGTGATTAGTGCCTGTTTGATCGGCTGTGAATGCCGTTACGATCAGAAGTCATGCTTGGACCAAGAGCTGGAGCAATTGCTTCGGGAAGGAAAGGCGATTCCCGTCTGTCCTGAACAGCTGGGAGGTTTGCCAACACCACGACCGCCAGCAGAAATCAGCGGGGGAACTGGAGAAGATGTTCTAGATGGCAAAGCACGCATCATAGACGACACGGGCCGAGACGTCACCGAGGAATTTTTGATGGGGGCGAACCAAGCGCTGAAGCTGGCGAAAACGGTTGGAGCCACATCCGCCATCTTAAAAGAAAACAGCCCGTCCTGTGGAAGCTCCTACGTTTACGATGGCAGTTTTTCCGGGAAAAAAGTGCCGGGTGTCGGGCTGACGGCAGCGCTTTTTCGCAGAAACGGGATTGAGGTAACATCTGAAGCGAAAGCAACCAATGAATAACAAGGGGGGGACGCGATGGACAGCGTCCCCTTTTTACAACTCCTTCAACAACCTCTCCAGCTTCTTCTGCTGATCCTTCCGTTTCTTTTTCGCAATCCGGTCTTCTTCCTGTAGTGCCTTGACAAGGGAAAAGCACATCAGGACCATGATGACGGTAAAGGGCAGCGCTGCCACAATGGAGGCTGTCTGTAGTCCTTCTAAGCCGCCGCTTAACAATAGAACGATCGCGATTGCGGATTGGAGGACGCCCCAGGTGATTTTTACCCGATTCGAGGGGTCCAGGTTGCCATCCGATGACAGCATGCCGAGCACGAAAATAGCTGAATCCGCTGACGTGATAAAAAACGTGATGATCAACAGAATCGCAACGACAGCGAGAATGTATCCCATAGGCAACTGCTCCAGTGCGAGAAACAAGGCAGTCGAGATGTCGCTTTGTACCGCTGCTCCTATAGGCGCTTGATCAAAAATTTCGAGATGAAGCGCAGTTCCACCAAACACCGAAAACCAAATAAAGCTCAACAAACTCGGAACGAGCATCACGCAAATGACGAATTCCTTGATCGTGCGACCTTTGGAGACGCGTGCGATAAACATGCCGACGAACGGCGCCCAGGCAATCCACCACGACCAGTAAAACAGCGTCCAGTTTGCTACCCATGTCCCTTGGGTAAAAGGGGTCAGCCGCAAGCTCATCGAGATGAGGTTGTTCAAATAACTGCCCAGCGTGCTGGTGAAGGCGTCAAAAATAAACGAGGTTGGTCCCAATACGAGCGTTAGCAGGAGGAGCAACAAGGCGAATACGAGATTCGTATTGCTCAAATACTTGATCCCTCGATCCAGTCCGGTCGTAGCGGAGAGCAGAAATAGCACGGTAATCAAGGAAATAATGACGATTTGCACGGTGGTACTGGACGGCAGTCCAAAGAGGTGAGACAAGCCCCCGTTTATTTGCAGAGTTCCGAGGCCAAGTGAGGTTGCGACACCGAAAGCCGTGGCGATGACAGCCAAAATATCGATCCCTTTTCCGAGCGGTCCGTGGATGCGTTCACCGAGCAACGGGCCAAAGGTGGAGGAAATCAAGCCCTTCGCCCCTTTGCGAAATTGAAAATACGCGAGCGTGAGCGCGATGAGAGCGTAGATCCCCCAAGGATGCAGGCCCCAGTGAAAAAATGCATAGCGCAGAGCAGTTTGTGCGGCTTCGGTCGTTTGTCCAGTCACACCTGCTGGCGGAGCGAAGTAATGAGAGACGGGCTCTGCCACTCCCCAAAAGACAAGACCGATCCCCATTCCAGCAGAAAACAACATAGCAAACCAGGTAGGGAGCGAATATTCCGGCTCGTCATCGTCGCTCCCCAAAGGGATTTGTCCGTATCTGCTAAAGGCAAGAAAGATGCAAAAGATCAGAAACCCGAAAGTCACGATTAAATAAAACCAGCCAAAATTCGTCGTGGTCACTTTCAGGACTTGAGAAGCCGCAGAGGCGAAAAGCTCAGGAGAAATCGCGCCGAACAACACAATAACAAATACAATGACCAAGGATATCAGGAAAGTCATCTTTATCCTCCCGGGAATCTACAAGAAATGGTAATAGTTATCATCCCGCGGGATTTCCAAGATTATTCCGGATGGACCGCCCTTGAATGGAATTACGATGAAAACGTCTCGATAAACCGATTCGCTGCTTTGGACAAATGGCGTCCAGACTGCCAAACGACAGCAGCGGAAGAATAAATGGAAGTTCCGGAGAGTCGAATCCCGCGAATTTGTTCGCTCTGATGCGTTTCCCACGCCGAGATGGGGACGATGGAGGAACCGACCGAGGAGGCGACCATGCTGACGATGAGAGAGATGTCCGGGCACTCGCAGATGACGTGTGGTTCCACGCCTAGACGGGAGAATTCCTTAATAATCAAGTCGTAAATGCCCAATCCTGGCGTGCTCGGCATGATGAGTGGGAGCTTGGCGATTTCGCGC
This sequence comes from Brevibacillus sp. BD137, assembly GCF_041644655.1. Taxonomy (NCBI): domain Bacteria; kingdom Bacillati; phylum Bacillota; class Bacilli; order Caryophanales; family Paenibacillaceae; genus Brevibacillus; species Brevibacillus sp. BD137. The sequence goes on from NZ_JAOTNO010000004.1 coordinate 207,262, forward strand.
ATTTCGATTTCTTTTCGATCGGCATAGGGGGAGGTGGCAGGAACGATGAGCACAAAATCCTCTTCCTCCAACGGAATCATGGTGCAGTTGTTCAACGAGTGGGGAAGGCGTACGATAGCGACTTCTATGGTTCTTCGCTCCAGCCACTGATTGAGAAGCTGCGTATCGCCTTTCCAAATTTTATAGGTGATGAGCGGGTATTTTTGCTGAAATACACTAATTTGTTCTGGCAGGCGATAGGCCGACAGTGCACTGACACCGATGGATAGTGTCCCACGAATACCTTCGCCTGTTTCTTTTACCTCGGAGAGAGCTTCCTCCATTTGATGAACGATATTAAGCGCCTGTTTATAAAGAGTGATGCCTGCTTCTGTCAGGACCATTTGTTTTCCTGAGCGCTCAACAAGCATGGTTCCGAGCTCCTCCTCCATTTGCTTCAGCTGCTGACTCAAAGGCGGCTGGGCCATGTTCAGTCTTTTAGCCGCCCCCGTTATCTGACCCTCTTCTGCTATGGCGATAAAGTAACGCAGTTGCCGAATATCCACACACAAGCCCTTCTTTCCCTACGCGAATGGTTCCATATGAAAACGATATGAAAATTAGATTTTATGGATATTTTTCATATTGATGAAGCTATGATAGCATGTTTCCTGTGAATCTTCACTTCATGGAATAGACATAAAGGAAAGAAGGGAAAATCTGTGCGTACGTGGATGGAAAAGCTATTTCACTTGCGCGCTTACGGCACGACGTTTCAAAGGGAACTCATCGCCGGATTTATTGGCTTTGTCACCATTGTCTACATTGTTGCCGTAAACGCTTCGATTTTAAATGATGCTGGAATACCGATGGAAGCAGGCATTCTGGCGACCGTATTGACGGCATTTATTGGGTCACTTCTCATGGCCTTTTGGGCAAATGCTCCTATTATTCTGGTTCCCGGCATGGGGATCAACGCTCTGTTTACGTTCACATTATGCCAATCCATGGGCCTCACTTGGCAACAAGCGTTGGCTGCTGTTTTTGTTTCGGGTCTGATCTTTACTGTGATTGCCTTTACCAAGGCTGCGACGATATTATCTAATGCGATTCCCGCTTCGCTAAAAGAAGCGATTACCGTAGGGATTGGGTTGTTCTTAACCTTCATCGGTCTGCAAAAAGGCGGGCTGATCGTCACGAATCCGTCTACGTTTGTCGCGCTGGGTGACTTGTCCAGCCCGCATGTGATCGTCACGCTGATTACTTTGATTGTTACGTTGATTTTGTTTGTTCGAAATGTACCGGGCAACTTCCTGATCGGAATTGCGGTTGGTACAGGACTTGGCTTTTTGTTCGGGATTGTCGAGCCAGGAGGGGGAGGAACGTTCTCGTTCGCGGATTACGGAAGCGTATTTGCGGGTCTTTCCTTTTCAGCCATTTGGGCGTTGCCATTTTGGATCGCGACCTTCTCATTGGCGATGGTCATCGTCTTTGAAAATATTGGCTTGATTCATGGGCATACCTCGATGCTTGGACAGCCGCAGAAGTTCAGACGTTCGCTGCAAGCAAATGCGTTGTCGGCTGCTATCTCTGGCATTTTGGGATCCAGCCCGACGGTTTCGACGGTGGAGACCGCGGCAGGAATCGCAGCGGGAGGAAGGACGGGACTGACCGCACTTGTAACAGGTACTTTGTTCCTGCTCTCACTTGGTTTGCTTCCTGTCATCAAAATGATTCCAGATGGAGCGATTGCTCCGGTACTCATCATCATTGGCGCACTAATGCTGCAAAACGTGCAGAATATCAATCTGAAGGACTTCTCGGAAGGCTTCCCTGCTTTTTTGATCATCGCAATTATCCCGTTGTCCTACAGCATTGTAGATGGAATTGCGTTTGGATTCGTAGCGTATCCGCTCATGAAGCTCGCATTGGGCAAACGTCGCGAAGTGCCTGCGCTCATGTACGTCATCGCAGGATTGTTCTTGCTGAATCTCATGCTGCCGATCTTCACATAAAAGAGTAGTTTTCCCTCGACTTGAGTCGGGGGTTTTTTTGTTCTGTTCTCTAGAAAGTGGCGCAAGGGTTGTGAAATAATGGATGGAAAGTTGAAGAATGGGGGATTTCTCCATGATCCATGAGATGACGTTTCAATTGCGTACTTCTGATTTCGCCAAAGGACAAGCCTGGTACCAGAGTTTTTTGCAAAGAGAGCCGGATTTTGTTCCGCATGAAGGATTTGCTGAGTGGGAAGTCTTGCCTGGGTGTTGGCTGCAATTGGCTGAGGGGACGCCAGCGGAGGGTAGCGGTCCCGTGCGCTTTGCCGTTGTCGATATCGAGGCGGAAAAAGAAAGATTGATCAACGAGCTACAAATCGAACCGTTTGAAATTTTTCAACGAGAAGAAGTACCGGTCAAGTGGGGGACGTTCGCCGATCCATGGGGAAATCGTCTTGGGTTGTTTGAGTACCTGGATGCGGCTGAAAAAGAGGAGAAGCAAAAAAGACTTGCGAAGCTGTAAGCGGAAAAACTCCCTAACAACAAAAAAAGTCCCTTTGCCTATGAGAGAGGCAAAGGGATTATTCGTGGAGAGATGCGGATACAGATTGATTAACGTTTTACCAGCGTAAACGCTTGTTTTACTTGGTCCAGAGACATCATCAGAGGGATGAATTTCTTCCCTTCTTTGCTTGCTGGGTCAAATACGGAGTCTTGTGGCAAGCTTACTACATAAACCGTGTTGGTTGCTTGGTTACGTGCAATTTCGACGCCGATTGGCGGCTCGTCCGGGTTGTTCAGTTTCTTCCAGTCATTTTGGTCAAACGCAGTAATAACGACAGCAGGTGCACGATCTTCTGTTTTGTCAGCATTGAAGATGAAGCGGGTTACGCTCTTTGCTTCTGGCAAGTATTCGTCTGCTTGTGGGCCAGTTTTTTCCTCGACAAGGATGTTGCCGTTCCAAGATTTTGGACCTTTAAAAGCAAAGGCAGAGTCTTGGCTTTTGAAAGTATCATGATAGACTTCGAGTGGTGTTGCAGCTGGTTCGAAGTTGGCACTCATCAATTCCCATTTGCTTTGGTTCCACTTCCATTTGGACTTGAGGTAGCCGCGAACATCTGCATTGTAATCACCAGTCAGACGCTCTGTACCTTCCAGTACGTAGAGACCATTTTTGTTTAGATCGATTGGTTTCAGTTCGACGAAGTCCGCTCCGACTACACCTGCTTTGTTTTTATCAAGACCTGGCAGGCTGAGCTCTTTCGCTTTTCCATCCTTAACGGTGTAGATGTGATTGGTTGTGTAGCCGCCGCTTCCGCCGGTGCTTGCAGTAACCATAATCTCGTCTTTTTTATCGTAAGTGAAATCTTGAACGGAGAGCTTCGGCTCGTAGCCGTTGTCCTTCACGTCAATGTTAAAAGATTTCTTCGTTTTGCCATCTGTTACTTTGATAGTAAGATCTTTCACGTATGGGCTGTTTTTCTCTTTTTTTCCATACAGAATGACTGTGTCTACGGTCTGGTCACCCGTTACGTCTGCTGTTTTTTTCGTAATCTCTTGTAAGCCTTTTGGTGTAGCAGTTGTGTTGCTTGCATCTGCTGTAATGGCATACCCACCAGTGAAAAGTGCAGAAGTAAGTACCGTTCCTGTTACGAGTCTGTTCAAGTGTTTCATGTGTTTCATGTGATGAATCTCCTCCCCAGTCTTGCTGACTGATCATGATGAAAAGTGTCGTTTGTGCTTGTCCTTGCTATATGTTCATTATGTACGATAGGGTGGATGCATTGGTTACAGACTATCGACATAAATCCTACAAATCAGTAACAGGTAAAGGTTAAGGTGCTAGGAGGTTGCTTGCTTCTTTTAGAAGTGCCTCGCTGCTTTGCTCCAACAGCATGGGATAGAGACGTGTTTTGTCTGGAGCTAGCGCGAGGAGCTGATCATATACCGCAGCGGAGGCATAGAGCAAATCAGAATCGTGGATAATCTGCTGCAAGGAGCGTTCATCAGCGAATCCTGCGGTCATGTGTTGAATCTGTTCGATACCTGCCTCTTGTACGCGTCCCGCCATCCATTCTCCGCCTTTTTTTCCGAGACAAACAAACCCAACTGCACGGCCTGCCTCCAGGCGAGCGATCTCCAAAAGGGTGCTCGTCTGGGCATTTGCTCCAATGATGAGGACCGATTTATGATATCGAACAGCTAATTCTTTTACTTCCTCTGCATGGTTGACGGTAGTGACAATTTGGTCGGCATCTTGTAAGGCAGAGAGTACATCTGAATGATTTTCAAGATAGGCAACCTGAATGGGGTGACCGATGATCTCTTCTATTTTCTTACGATAAAAAGGATGATCATGCTCGTGACATTCCACCAAGAGCCATCGGGATTCTTTTTTGGATCGGGAAAGAAACAAGTGTCCGTAAGCAATGGAAGCAAGCATCAGCTCATCCAGCGAAAACGGAAGCTGCTGTGCTTCAGTCATGATGGTTTTGGCGTGATCATAAAGCGATTGCTGACGCATGCGAAAAGCAGTAATCGTAGGTTTGTCAGCGATAGAGGTACCGCGACCCTTTTGCATATAGACGAGACCTTCATCCCGTAGCTGTGTGTATACAGCATTGATGGTGTTGCGGTTGACTTGCAGCTGATCAGCTAATTGGGCAGCAGGTGGTAGCATTTCGCCCGGTTGAAGGTGTCCAAGGCCAATGAGAAGCTTCAATTGTTCTTTGATTTGCACATGGATCGGGATTGGAAAGTCCGCATTTAGCCGCACAAGTGATTGAGTCATGGATATTCGCCTCACAGTTTGGTGTTTGTATTTTATTTTACTAAATATCTAGGTAACTAGCTATTATTTGTGCTTTTGTAAGATAGCTTACAGAACAAGGAAGGGTCACTTGCTACGATGTGAGTAGGAGGTGGCTGTGTGAATAGTGGATGGAGCATACAGGGTTTTGTAGCCAAAATGAAGGGGAGAAGCAGAACGCCCTTGAAAATATCTGGCTCAGTTGCTTTGATTGGGGGCCTTGGCGGATTAGTGACGATAGGGGTACTGGGCATGCTGACGGAATTAACTACTGCGGTCTGGTTGATGGCTTCATTTGGAGCAAGCTGTGTCCTTGCTTTTGTGGCCTGGGATTCGCCGTTATCTCAGCCGCGCAATATCATCGGAGGGCATTTTTTCACCAGCTTGGTTGGCGTTCTACTCTATCAAATAGGCGGATCGCAGCTGTGGGTAGTAGCTCTAAGTGTCGGTCTTGCGATTGTCGCCATGCATGTGACGAAAACGACGCATCCTCCTGCGGGTGCCAATCCAATCGTCATTGTCATGGATGGCAAGGGGTGGGAGTTTTTATTGTCTCCGGTACTCATAGGTGCAGTAGTGGTTGTGCTGATTGCTCTGTTCGTTAATAACATGCATAAGAAACGTGCTTATCCTGTGTTTTGGGTATAGCAGTATCAAGGTAAGAGATGGCCGCCTTTTCTTAGGTGGTCATTTTTTCATGGAGGAGGAAGAGGGGGAGGTGATTGACAAAAGGATCTAAATGCATAAAAGTATAGGTAACTAGGTATTAGGAATGGTGAGGGTTGTATCATGAGTGAGCAAATCGTTCTAGCCAAGAAAACGGTGTTTCAGACACCGACCGACACTCAAATGGGCATTTTCTTCATTCAAAAGGGACTCCTGCGTCTTTCTCGGCTGAACGAGGACGGAAAGTCCTTTACCGTGGGATTGTTGGGACCAGGAGCTGTTTTTGGCGAGATTGAGGAAATGGTGTTAGGGTCACGTGCTGTCTACATTGAAGCGATGCAAAAAACGACCCTTACTCATTGGAGTGCGACTCGGATGGAAGAAATGCTGCAAGCATGTCCACCAAGCCTGAAAGAAATGATGTTGCAGTTGTCAAAACGATTGGGGGAACAAGAGGAGAGGATGGAAAAGCTGGCCTTGGAATCGGTTAGGGATCGCGTATTGCATCTGTTGGTTCAATTATGTCAGCGGTTTGGAAAAGCGGAAGAGCCGTTTTGGAAATTGACCGTATCTCTCTCCCATCAGGAGATTGCCAACATGGTGGGGGCGACCAGAGAAACCGTTTCATTAGCATTAGCCGGTTTAGTCGATGAGGGAATAGTGTTGGTGTCCCGCATGTCGATTGCTGTGCATGCCTCGAGAATGGTTGATAAAATAAGCGAATGCAAGTAAAATGATGGAATGCTCAAAACGGGCCGCGGTTCGTAAACTCCCGCGTTATCAAAACTAGGAGGAAATCATATGTTTAATTTTTGGATCGGAGTGATTTTTGCTCTGGTTAACTTCGGGCTGTTCCTGCTCTGCTACCGATTGTTCGGCAGAATGGGACTATACGCGTGGATCGGGATGGCTACCGTGCTGGCCAACATCCAGGTTGTCAAAACAATCGAGATGTTCGGTTTGGTCATGACGCTCGGCAATACGATCTATGCATCTATTTATTTGGTAAGCGATCTATTGAACGAGAAGTATGGAGAAAGAGAAGCGAAAAAAGCCGTGTGGTTCGGCTTCTTTACCTTAATTGCGGCAACGATCATCATGCAGCTTGTGCTGGTGTTTGAACCACAGGAAACAGATATCGCCCAAGGTTCCTTGCAGACGATTTTTGGCTTGATGCCAAGAGTGGCATTGGGTAGCTTGTGTGCGTATTTTGTCAGCCAATTTGTCGACGTGAAAATCTATTCGTGGTTGAAGAAAAAATGTCCAGGTCCAAATCAGCTCTGGATTCGCAATAATGGAAGCACGCTCTTCAGTCAGATGCTTGACTCCGTTACCTTTTGTACGATTGCCTTTTTAGGAGAATTCCCGATGGACGTATGGTGGCAAATCCTATTGACTACCTACCTGATCAAGTTTGTCGTATCGGCAGCTTCGACACCGGTTCTATATATCGCACGCAGTATGAAAGTAGACGAAAGCTAATTGACAAAAACACAGAAAAACCGCCAAGGACGATGGAGCTTGGCGGTTTTTGTTTTTCTATGTTTAGAAGGATTATACAAACTTTACATCAAATTTACATAAGATTCAGGTTATACGTTTACCATCTTATAGTAGCTACTTCGGAATGATGTGAGGAGGAGTGATGCAAGAATGATGAAAAAAAGAGGAAGTGCTTCCCGATGGCCGAAGCTGGCGTTAATAGCCGCAGTCATGATGGGAACGGTTTTACCGACCGGGTGGATGCCGCAGGCAAAAGCTGCGCGGGCTGATCATGTGGTGATCAGTGAGGTGTATGGGGGTGGGGGGAACTCTGGTGCCCTGTACAAGAATGACTTCATTGAACTGTATAACCCGACAGACAAGGCTGTTTCGGTTGGCGGCTGGTCAGTGCAGTATGCTTCTGCTACGGGAACGGCGTGGCAAAAGGCAGGGCTGACTGGAAGCATAGCCCCTTACGGCTTCTATTTGGTTCAGCTAGCAACATCGGGTGCAGTAGGAGGGGAACTGCCAACTCCTGACGATAGCGGGACTCTGAACTTGTCAGGGACGAATGGGAAGGTTGCGCTGGTTAACAATGGCGACCCGTTAACAGGGGCAGATGTCACCTCCCAGGCCAGTGTTGTAGATATGGTCGGCTTTGGTACTGCCAATTCATCTGAGGGCAACTCACCAGCACCAGCTCCCTCGAATACGACCAGCGTCCAACGCATTAGCGACGAGCGCGGCGTTGTGCCGAACGGAGGAAATGGCTGGGATACCAATAACAACGGCAATGATTTTATCACGGGGGCTCCTACCCCAAAAAACACGCAAAGCCCAGTAGAACAGCCGCTACCAACAGACGTGACCGATAAGTTGAATGCTACTGAACTTATTTTTGATCATACTGATCCTATCCAAGCAACAATTCGCGGCTATGTCGGTCAGGGGCGAACTATTAAGGTTTATGCGAGTCAGCCTACAGGAACAGGTAGCGACACTCCTTTGGCCCAGCAAGATTCGGATGCGTCCGGACTGATCGAGCTGACTTTTGCCAATCCCGATCCAAATGGACAGGGAGTCTATCTCACAGCAACGGAAGGGAGTAAGAAGGAAAGCACGAGCATCGAGCTGAGGCCAGCGGTAGCCAGCCCAGCTATGATTCAGGATAAAGTCAGCCTGCAAGCATTGAACGGTGTGGGCGAGCTACGAGGAGTAGCAGGTGCGGCAGCAGGGAATGCGATCCTGCGTGCATACGATCCGCAAAAACAACCGCTAATGCTAAGTAACAAAGAAACAGGAACGGCACAGGCAAACGGGTCATTTTCTTTTACGATTCCAAACATCGATCAGTTGGATCATATTTTCGTAACGCAGCAAACAACTGGGGAATATGGCAAGTCGTTTGAGAGCCAGGAAGTTAGCATTACCAAGTCAGCCGTAGGTTCGACTACGATTGCAGAAGCAAGAAACACCCCGGTAGGCACGAACGTGATTGTCGTCGGAACGGTGACGGCGATGTTTGAAGCGGGCGGCCAAAACAACGTGTATTTCCAAGATGAGACGGCAGGACTCGTACTTCGTGCGCCAGGGCTGACTGGCAAAATTGAGGTGGGAGACAAGATCCGAGCTACCGGAAAAATGAGTGATTATTATGGACTTGCTCAACTCGAAGCGCTCACCGATAACGTGGAAATGGTGCAAAAGCAAGCAGGTGTGCCTAGCCCGCAAGTTGTAACTTCTACTGATTTTGCAGCTGCTACAGGAGAGGCTTTGGAAGGCAAGCTGGTAACTGTAAAGGTGGTTACTGTCAAAACAGCATCAAGTGGCAATTACACGCTAGAGGATCAGCACGGTACGTTTGTGTCTCGACCGGATGCCTCTCTGACACTTCCAGTGAACAAAAGCTATGCAGCTATGACAGGCGTGGTGAACTACGACCGCAATGTTTACAAGCTGGTGCCGCGCACTGTGGCTGATCTCGTCGAGGACGAGAATAAAGTCCCGATGGTCACAGCGAGCCCAGCTGGTCCTATGGTGACAAAAGGAACAAAAGTCACGCTCTCGACGACGATGGCTGACGCTACGATCTTCTATACGGTAGATGGTTCAACGCCGAGCAGAGGAAGCATCAAGTATACGGGACCGATCCAGATTGATGCGGATACGACCCTTTCAGCCATAGCTGTCAAAGATGGTTACACAGATAGCAATCTAACGACCTTCCGCTATGTGATTCAAAAAGATAACATTCGTATTCATGACATTCAAGGAGCCTCGCACCGTTCACCGATGGCGGATGGAACGGTCACCAATGTTCCGGGAATCGTAACGGCTATCGTCGGAAGCGGCAGCAATGTACAAGGCTTTTATATGCAAGATCCGCAACCGGACGCAGACCCATTTACCTCTGAAGGCATTTACGTTTACGAGCCAAAAGCAACGGTCGCCCCTGGTGATGAAGTAACCGTTAGCGGCACCGTCAAGGAATACGTACCATCGAACAGGGCGGGCACAGATCTCACCCAGACCCAAATTGATGCAACCTCGTACGCAGTTGTCAAGCCAGCTCAATCACTCCCAGAACCACTCATCCTGGGCAAAGACAACTACGAATATCCGAAAGGAATTATCGACAACGACAGCCTCGGCAAATTCGATCCAGACCAAGACGGCATCGACTTCTGGGAAAGCCTCGAGGGCATGCTGGTACAAATCGAGAATCCAATCGTGGTTGGCGAAACCAAGACGTTTACCAATCCACGCGCAACGGAATTTGTCGTCATCGATGATCGAGCCCATCCGAGTCAGCCGCGTACGCCAGCTGGCGGAGTGGTGCTGGAGGCCAATGATTTTCACCCTGAGCGCATCACGGTATCGGACAAACTCGAATCGATTACCGGAGAGGTAAAGGTTGGCGACAAATTTGACGGACCGCTGGTAGGCATCATTGACTACAGCTTTGCGAATTACAAGCTGTTCCATACACGGTCATTTACGGTACAGCCAAGCCATTATAAGCCGCCAGTGACAAGTATTTCGCCAAAAGAAGATAAGCTGACCATCGCTTCGTACAACATCGAGAATTTCTCGGCAAAAACCGATTCCGCCAAAATCAACCGCATCGCCGAGACGATCGTGGACAACATGAAGGCGCCGGATATAATCGGTGTGGTGGAAATGCAGGATAATAATGGACCAACGGACAATGGGCAAACAGATGCTACACAGTCTGCGGACGCATTGATCAAAGCAATGGAAAACAAAAATGGCCCGACTTACCGATACATCGATATTGCCCCACAGAACAATCAGGATGGTGGACAGCCAGGAGGAAACATCCGTGTCGGCTTCTTCTACAACCCAGGACGGGTACAGCTGGCAGCAGGAACGCCAGGAGGCGTGACTGATGCGGTGCAAATCGAGACACGAGATGGTGTAGCGCATTTGTCACACAATCCAGGACGGGTAGATCCGACCAACGCGGCGTTTGCTTCGAGCCGTAAGCCACTGGCAACGGAGTTCATTTTCCAAGGCGAGCCAGTCATTGTCATCGCCAACCATTTCAACTCTAAGGGTGGAGATCAAGCGCTGTTTGGAAAAGATCAGCCGCCACAGCTGGTCAGTGAAGTACAACGAATGAAGATTGCCCGTGTATTAAATAACTTTGTAAAAGAAATCCATTCAGCACAAGCAAAAGCAAATGTTGTGGTGCTGGGTGATCTCAATGATTTCCCGTTTTCAAATCCGGTGCAGGAATTGGCAGATGGCGTTTTGACCAATATGGTGGAGAAACTGCCGAAGGGTGAGCAGTATACGTACGTGTACCAAGGGAACTCTCAAGTCTTGGATCAAATTTTGGTCAGCAACCATTTGGAGGATGACACGAAGGTTGACATCGTTCACATCAACGCTGGCTTGACCGAGAACGAGGGGCGTGTGAGTGACCATAATCCTGTCCTTGTTCAGTTGGACTTGAAGGATCGCGGCACGCCGGAAAAAACTGCACAAGAAGTGGCGGAAAGCATCACGCAGCTCACACAGCCAGCAGTAGGTGAGACGCGCTTGAAGCTGCCAGTAGTACCTACAGGCTTTACTATCGCAATCAAGTCTTCTAGTGATCCAGCAGTCATTGCGCTGGACGGCAAAATTACACCGCCATATCGCCAGACGAATGTAGACCTTGTTTTGGAGGTCACACGAGCGTCCGATCAATCGACAGCAGAAACTACAGCATTGACCGTGCAGGTTCCAGCCAAGCCGGATTCTCCACCGCCAGTGACACCGCCGGACAGAACACCGACACCGGACTCGCAGCGAGAGTTGAACAAGCAAGCAGCTCAGGTCATCTCTGCAAGCAGCGAGGAGAAAATCATTTTAGGACAGGTGGATCAAGTACTCAGCCATCTGGAAAAACTTCTGGAGGCCAAGCAATGGACGCCAACTGAGAAATGGGAGACGGTCACGGATACAATCAAGACCGTACTCGAGGCAGTAGCCGAGCAGGCCGAGCGAGGAGCCATCAGTGAAGAGACACTTCAAGATGTGACGAAGAGCTTTTTGAACAAAGCATTTGACCCGCTCACTGAAGATGGCATCGAGGATGAAGAGATTGCCCGCTTGGCACTTGCCTCCTTGACGAGCTTGGCAAAAACAGCACTGGAGCCGCTCGATGAAAAGGATATTTCCAAAGAGGTAGCCAAGCATGTCCGTACACTGGCAGAAGAGCTTTTGAAAAAGCTTGGAACTATCGTTGTAGATGATGGGGATGAGATCAAGGCAGATGACGAACAAGTAGATGAACTTCTGGAGATACTCGGGGAATTCATGAAAGCAGTCGAGTCCGTGAAAGAAAAGATCGGCTTTGCACCTGTGCTGTTCGTTCAGGTGAAAAAAGGCGATGACGATGCGAGCGATACGGGTTCTCGCAAGGGAGAATCTGCTGATCCGACAGTGACTCTGGAACAGAAGCTCGTTGAACAATTAAAGGAAAAAGAGGTAGGTATTCGCGTAACCTTGGAGAGCGAAGCATGGGTAGAGGTGCCAAGCGCATATTTTTCCGCTCAGCGTGCAAGGAAGTTTGCCCTCGCTCTGACAGAAGAAAATGGGAACGGGTGGAAAGGTGTGCCGAACCCTGGCGAAGCGTATCAATTGCAAGTGTGGAGCAACGGCAAAAAGGTGACCAGCTTCGGTAAAACAGTTTTTACACTGGGTCTGCCAGTCGCCGATGACGCAAGCTCCAAGCTCCAAGCTTTCTCATACAGGAGCAATATGTGGAAACCAGCAATTGGACTCAAGGGTAAAACGATTCAGGTGACAAAAGAAGACGATCTAGGGATCTTTTCAGTAACGACCGCGGCCTCTTATGTCGTCGGGGAGAGTGCACTGAAAAGGATCGAGATCGAGCCGAAATCTCTCAAGCTAGCCCAAGGGGAGGAAGCCCAGCTCAAGGTAATGGCGATTCTTGGTAATGATGCGGAAGAAGACGTTACTAAAGCGGAGGGTATCGAGTTTACATCCAGCAAGCCCGAACAGGTAGAGGTTGATGAGTCAGGACGTATTCTTGTCTTGGATGATGCCAAACCAAGGACAAGAGTGACCATCACGATCAGCTACGCTGGCAAAACAGCCAAGGTAACTGTCACGGTTAAGAGCAATTAACGAAAAGAAAACGGGTTGGGAGAAAGCTTCCCAGCCCGTTTTTTTGTTGTGGAAATGGATTAGATACGTGCCATCCCCATCGCTTTTTCAACTTTGTACAACATCTCGTTTGCGACTTTATTCGCTTTTTCTGCCCCGGCAGTCAGGATATCATCCAGCTCAGAGGAGTGGAACAGCTGCTCAAAGCGTTCTTGAATCGGACGGAGCGTTTCTACGACAACTTCAGCCAGCTCGGTTTTGAATGCGCCGTAGCCTTTGCCCTCGTACATCGCTTCAATCTCATCCAGCGTTTTTCCAGAGCAGAGGGAGTAGATGGTCATGAGGTTAGAGACAGCTGGCTTCTCTGCTTTGTCATAACGCACAACGCTGTCAGAATCCGTTTGCGCGCGCTTGATTTTTTTCGTGATGGTGTCTGCATCATCCAGCATGGAGATGAAGGCGCCTTGGTTTGGATCGGATTTGCTCATTTTCTTGGTGCCTTCAGCAAGGGACATGATGCGTGCGCCAGTCTCCGGCAGGCGAACCTCTGGGATGGTGAAAATGTCGCCATAACGGTTGTTAAAACGAGCGGCTAAATCACGAGTCAGCTCCAGATGCTGCTTCTGATCCTCGCCCACAGGGACGAAATCAGTGCTGTACAGCAAAATATCAGCCGCCATCAATGGAGGATAAGCCAGCAGACCGCCTGGAATGGATTCGCCGCGTCCATCGGATTTGTCCTTGAATTGAGTCATGCGCTCCAATTCACCCAAGTAAGAGGTACACAGCATGATCCAGCCGAGCTTGGCATGGGCCGGTACTTCCGATTGGACGAACAGCGTCATTTTGTTCGGATCGAGGCCAACGGACAAATAGAGAGCCGCGAGACGACGGATGTTCTCGCGCAAGACAGCAGGCTCTTGTGGAACGGTGATCGCATGCTGGTCTACGATGCAGTAAAAGCAGTTGAACTGATCTTGAAGCGGAACGAAGTGCTTCATTGCGCCCAAGTAGTTGCCGAGTGTCAAAATACCGCTCGGCTGAATGCCGGAAAAGATGGTTTTCATGGGAAAGTTTCTCCTTTCAATCGTGAAATATGAATTCAAAATGTCCGCTTTAAATACAAAAAGGTCCATCCGCCCTGGACAGGGACGAATGAACCGTGGTGCCACCCTTGTTATTTCACGCATGGAATCTCCATACGCAAAATCTCTTTGACCCGTACCGTTTCTGTGTAAGACAGCTTGATACGGTGTCCATTGTAACGTACGGACGTAACGCCAAAGCCTACTGCCGCCATGAGAGCGGGTTCGGTTTGGAGCTCGGAAGCCCATTCATCATTTCCTTAACACTGATTCGCACCAACCATCAGCTCTCTGAAGTCTCGTAAAATGACTACTCTTCTTCCTCATTGCCATCAAATGATACCCTTTGAGCAAACATTTTACATAGAGTGGAATAAAAAAGCAAGTAGGTCTTGACAGGAAAATCCAGAAGTTGTAAAAATAACTCAAGAGTTACATAACTGACGAGTTACTTTTGGGGTGAGAAAATGACCAATGACAAGCTGTCAAAAGGAGAGTTGAGTCGCAGTCGGTTGCTTGCGGCGGCAGCTTCTGAGTTCGCGGCAAAAGGCTTTCATCGTACACGGGTGAGTGACATCGTGAAAGCAGCAGGTTTGACACAGGCTTCGTTTTACCAGTATTTCGACAGCAAGGAAGGTCTGTTTCAGCAGTTGACGGACACATTCTTAACCAGGCTATGGGAATTGGCGGACGGCGGTCAAAAGGTAACGGCCTTGACGAAGGCAGATGTCTTCCATCAGGTACGGGAAAACTTGCTCGCCTTGTTCCAATTTTTTCAAGAGCAGCCTGACTTGACCCGGATCGTGCTGTATCAGGCAGAAGAGGGCGAAGAGCTGCATCGTAAGCTGGCTTCTATTGTTGCTGTCAACTTGCGACAAAATCAGACTGCAGGGCATGTCCGTGTCGAGTTGTCTGTGGAGGTAGCGGCAGAGGCAATGATCGCAGTCGTAGACCGGATGACGACGCGGTATTTGCTGACGGGCGAGAAAACAGCGGAGCAGCTTGCAGATGACGCGGTATCTTTTTTGGCATATGGAATTTTGCAGACAAACGAATAGGAAGAGGGTGCTTGCATGCTGGAGCTGTCTCATCTGATTTGGCTGTTTTTAGTCGTTTTCATGTTTCATGATTTCGAGGAGATCGTGATGGTAGAGGGGTGGGTGCGAGCCAAGAAAGACATTATTAGACGGACTGTGCCAGAACGGCTGATGAAGATGCTGGAGCCGTCGCTTTCGATGAACACGGCGCAATTTGCGGTCGCAGTCTCTTGTATTTTTGCGGTTTTATCGCTAGCGGTCATCCTGACTGTCACGACACTTTCGTCTGGAACGTACCTTCCATTTTTCCTGGTTTGTCTGCATGTGATGTTTCTCCATGTGTTCATACATGTTGGTCATACCGTTGTCCTTCGCACGTACACACCTGGTGTGGTAACGGCTGTGGTATTCGTTTTGCCGTATAGTTTATATACATATGATCGATTGCTTGAGGCTGGCGTTGTGACGTGGCCGTTGCTATGGAGTACATTGCCTTACAGCTTGTTGATCATACCTGTTTTGTACGTGGCACACCGGATTGGGGAGGCAGCAGGTAAAATGATCCCCCGATGAGAAAAAGAAAGGGAGTATGTTATCCTAGTAGGAAGATTGGTGTGAAAGAGGGAGTTTTGTTGAAGCTGCGACTAGGCGTAATAGGCGCGGATGATTCACTTGCCATCATCGAATCAGTCATGCGAGAGTTTCCTGAAATTGAATACTTGCCGATTGTCTATTGGAAAGAGGAGGAAATCCTCGATCTGATCATGCCACATGAGGATGAGGTGGATATGTGGCTTTTCTCCGGACAGGTCCCTTATGCCATGGTGAGCGAGTCAGGCAAGGTTCAAGTGCCGATGGCGTATGTGCCTCATCTCGGTGCGAGCTTGTACAGAACCTTGCTTCATCTGTCCCATCAATTGGGAGTCCGGGTGGACGAAGTGAGCTTTGATACATTTTCACCAGAAGAACTGGAGCATTTTATGGACGAAGCGGGCATCGCTGGCGGCTACAAGTGGCTCAAGCATTACGAGGGAGCGATTTCAGCCGATGAACTGGCGGATTACCACGAACAGCTCTGGAGAGCAGGCAAGACAAAGGTGGCTGTCACCTGCTTGCGGACAGCAGAGTTAGAGCTGACACGCAGAGGTGTCCCTGTACATCGGGTCGTGCCGACGCGTGCAGGCGTTATTTCGGTCATTCACATGCTCTTGCGAACACACGAAATGCTTCACTTCAAAGATACCCAGATTGCCGTACAGATGATGGAGATCGATCCCTTTCGCGAGCTTGCCGGTGGCAATTTTTCTACAGATGAATGGCAAAATGCCGAGATCAAGACGATGGAAAAGCTGTTGCGTTACGCGAAGCATTTGCAAGGCTCATTGAAGACAGCGGGTCCCGGACGCTACGTTATTTTTACAACGCGGGGGAATTTGCAAGAAGTTACTCGTGATTATTCGACAATTCCCGACTTGGATGAGATGTTCGACATTCGTGCTGATCTGGTAACATGTGGGATCGGGATTGGCAAGACCGCTTATGAAGCGGAAATCCACGGTGGCGCGGCCCTCTTACACGCCAAAGAGCGAGGGAGCGGCAATTGGATGGTCTTTTTCGATGACAAAAGCGTCGTGGGGCCGCTCGGGCGAGACGAACAGCTCACGTATCGGTACGACTCAGAGAAGCTGCAAGCGCTCAGCCAGCTTACCTCACTCAGCGTCATGACACTGGCGAAGCTTGAATCCATCCTGAAAAAGCGCGGGTCTCAGGAGATTCATGCCCACGAATTGGCATCGCATCTACAAATATTGCCACGAAGTGCCAGACGCATACTGATTGAACTGGAGTCAAAGGGCCTTGCGCAGGTCATCCGGGAAGAAAATCCGCACCCGCGGGGCAGACCGCGCAAGGTGTATCGGATCATCTTACAATCGTAATTGTAATAAATTTACCAATTAATCATTTCTTTCAGGAAATGATTTTTTTGTCGTTAAAAAATTGTTCTCAAATTCACATTTATGACAAATAATAAGAGATGTAAACAACTATGAACTTACATAAAAAACAATATTTTCCAAGGAGGAGTTAACGAGTATGAAAAAATCGGTTTTTGCAGTAACACTCAGCTTCGCATTAGGTACCACTACATTCCTTCCGTTGGCAACGCAGGCCGCATCCGAAAGCATCGTGTATAGCGCTGAGTGGGATACCCCCGAATTTATCGGAGAAGAGTTCGAAGCAGAAGAGCTGGACGGCGAAGAAAAAGTTTGGGGATTCCTGGAGCAGTATCAAGACTCCTTCCGTATTGATGGAGATGTGAAAGATCACTTTAAAGTGCTAGATGAAGTGACAGACAAAGAGACAGACATGACTCACTACCGTGTACAAGAAATGTACGAGGGCATCCCGGTCTATGGTTACCAGCAGACGATTCACGTAAACGAGGATGGAAATGTAACGGCATTCCTCGGAAACTACGCGCCTGACCTGTCAAACAATGATACGCTGACGGAAAAACCAAAACTCAAGGCAGATAAAGCGGTCAAAGAGGCCATCAAGGATTTGGAGGATGAGATTAACGAAAAAGTAGAGAAGTTCGAGGTGAAGCCAGAAGGGAACCTCTACATCTACATCCACGAAGATGAGTCGTATTTGGCTTACGAAGTGGAGCTGAATTTCCTCGATCCGCTGCCAGGGCGTTGGAAATATTTCCTCGATGCAAATTCTGGTGAAGTCATTAACAAATACAATATGCTCCATGAGATTACAGGAACGGGTACAGGAGTACTGGGTGACACCAAATCGTTCGAAGTAACGAAAGTAAGCAATAACAACTACACGGCGAAAGACACGACTCGCGGCAAGGGAATTGAGACGTACACTGCACGCAATAGAACCAGCCTGCCAGGTACTCTTGGTTCTGACACGGATAACAATTGGACAGATGGAGCGCTTGTCGACGCACATGCGTATGCACAGAAAACCTACGATTACTACAAAAACGCACATAACCGCAACAGCTTTGACAACAATGGTGCGAAATTGATCTCCACAGTCCACTACAGCAACAGATATAACAACGCATTCTGGAACGGTACGCAAATGGTATACGGGGATGGAGATGGAAGCGTATTCCGCCCATTGTCCGCCGGACTGGATGTCGTTGCTCATGAATTAACTCATGCTGTCACAGAACGAACAGCCAATCTGATCTATCAAAACGAGTCCGGTGCACTGAACGAATCCATTTCTGATATCTTCGGGGCCATGATTGATGACGACGATTGGCTCATGGGTGAAGATGTATACACGCCAGGAACGCCTGGAGATGCACTGCGCTCTCTCGAAGATCCAACCGTTGCTGGTGATCCTGATCACTACAGCGATCGATACACAGGTCCAAATGACAACGGAGGCGTACACACGAACAGCGGTATCAACAACAAAGCAGCATATCTCCTCGCAGAGGGTGGCACACACACCGGTGTAACTGTAACAGGCATTGGTCGCAATGACACAGCAAAAATCTACTACTACGCCCTAACAAACTACCTCAATCCAAACTCTAATTTCTCCGCTATGCGACAAGCAGCCATTCAATCCGCAACAGCTCTTTTCGGTGCTAATTCCCAACAAGTAAAATCAGTAAAAGCCGCGTATGATGCAGTAGGCGTGCAATAATTACTGAGATATTTCGTGACGCGAAACAATTTTCATACTAGTAAAAATTGTCTTGCTCCTTGTGGGGTAAGGCAATTTTTTGTATGTTGGTGGTAATTTACAGCGTGTGAATATGGAGTTAGAAAGGAGTAGCTCATGAATCATTTCAAAACCATATTGCGACACCATTATGATAGAGACGCTGCTGATGTTAGCCCTCAACAAGGAGGATGGTCTGCACTTGCTTATAAAGTCATCAGCGACGAGCATTCCTATTTCTTGAAGGTCTATGAAAAAAGCAGAGCATCAACGCCCAAGTGGACAGCGCTGATCGATAAGTACGTTCCCATTATCCAGTGGCTATCCTGCCAGACCGGACTACAAGGCAAACTTCCAGTGCCGCTGCTGACAAGAAACGCAGCGTATAAACATGAAGACGACATGGGCATCTATCAGCTGTTTGAATATATTGAGGGGAAAACCATTGGGAGCCAAGCATTAAGCACGATGCAAGTCCGCCAGCTAGCAGAAATCATCGCGCAGTTGCATTTGTACGGGGAAGAAATCCCGGTCAGTACGGCTGCGATCAAGGAAGACTTCCGCATCCCATTTGCCGAGCAGTTTAGAAAAATGCTGAACGAAGATATCCATCGTCTGCCTGATGATGTGAGTGAAATCGTCAAACCTTTTGCCAGCATACTGGCTACTCGCATGAATGATTTGGAGATGATTGCCGAGGAATTGCGAGGCAGTGAGGTGAAAATGAAGCTTTGTCATACGGACATTCACAACTGGAATTTGATGCAATCTGGTCAACAGCTCATTCTCATAGACTGGGAGGGATTGAAGCTGGCTCCGGTTGAAGCAGATCTGATGTTTTTGGTAGATCAGCCGTTTTTAGAGGAGTTTATGGCTACCTATCTGAAGACACATACAAATTATGTCGTCAATCGGCAAGCACTGGAATTCTATCAAATCCGGCGTAGGTTGGAAGATATATGTGAACTGTTAGAGCAGCTTTTGTTTGATGAGCAGGAGGAAGGGGATCGAGTAGGGACGATCAGGCATTTGAAAGGGGAATTGAGTAAGGTTGAGGGAGATTAACATGATTGACGTTACTTATTTGAAAAGATTATTCCTAAATAGAAGGGATGATTTACATCTTAGGTTGGGTGATATTGGTGATTTGCTGGAGCATGGAAACCCTAATCGGAAGGACGTTATAGCATTCACACAGTATGGCTTAGAACTTGCGATTGCAGAAGAGGACTTTGAAGTAAAGGAAAGCTTGTTTTATCAACTTATGAATGCGGTAACATTTCAAGGAGTCGCAAGAGATGTAGAATGGGATCCATTAGCGAACGGTCTGCCAACGCTAGACGACGCTATCCTTGATTATGCATTAAGCATTCTTGGTTGTTCAAAAAACCGAAAATTTATAAAAATAATCGAGCCGTACTTACATTCCCCTACTGAAGATATTAGGCAAGCTGCCGCAGAAGCTTTGGAGGAAATCAATTATAACTAAGAAGAATATTGAGATTTGTGGCGCTACTTGACGAGTTATGCCTCCTTTTCAAAATAGACAGACTATTATACAATTAAGGACATAACCGTTAATCAACCGTTATTGGCTCTACATAGAAGGGGGAGTGACGCGTCATGATCAATTCGGATCGATTGTGGGATCGATTGGGACAGCTTGGCAACATTGGGAAGCAAGAGGCGGGCGGCATTACGCGGTTGTCTTTTACGCCTGAGGAACGAGCGGCAAAAGATCTCGTCACAGGCTTTATGAAAGAAGCGGGTCTCACCGTTCGCGAGGATGAGGTAGGGAACTTGATTGGCCGAAAAGAAGGGAAAAATCCAGCCGCTCCTGTCGTTTTGGTTGGCTCGCATATCGACTCCGTACCAAATGGCGGCGATTATGACGGTCCCCTTGGTGTACTGGCTGGGGTAGAAGTTTTACAGACGATGCAGGAACAGGGGATCGAAACAGAGTATCCGATCGAAGTCATCGCGTTCACGGATGAAGAAGGAACGCGTTTTGGTTACGGGATGATCGGCAGTCGTGGTATCGCGGGTCTGATCAAGCGTGACGAGCTGGAACAAGCAGACAAGAATGGGGTCACGATTGCTGAAGCAATGCGGCAATCGGGGCTTGATCCGGACCGCACCAGCCTCGCCGCGAGAACGCCTGGAAGTGTGAAAGCGTATGTGGAGCTACATATCGAGCAAGGCAAAGTACTGGAGAGCCGTGGGCTATCTGTGGGGATCGTGACAGGAGTGGCGGGCCCGCTCTGGTTGAATTTCGTGCTTGAGGGAGAAGCCGGTCATGCAGGGGCAACGCCGATGAATTTGCGCCGTGATCCGATGGCAGCAGCCGCTCAAGTGATGCTTGTCATCGAGGAAGAAGCCGGACGGACAGGAACCAGTGTAGGGACGGTTGGAAGGCTGCAAGCTTTCCCAGGCGGGGTGAATGTCATTCCGGGACGAGTCGAGTTTTCGCTTGATTTGCGCGATGTGGACGAAGCGATCCGCGATGAAGTGGAACAGCGCATTTACGAACGGGCAGAAGCGATCTGTGCAAAGCGCAATGTAACGTTGAAAGTAGAGCTGCTGCAACGCATAGCTCCTGCTGTGTGCTCGGATGATATCCAGCATGCTGTAGCCGAAGCGTGTGAGGCAGAAGGCTTGGAAGCATTTAGACTGCCGAGTGGCGCAGGGCATGATTGCATGCAGCTCGTTGGGCTGTGCCCGGTTGGCATGATTTTCGCCAGGTCCAAGGATGGCATTAGCCACAACCCGGCAGAGTTCACGACAAAAGAGGATTGTGCGAACGGAGCACAAGTACTGTACCGCACCGTTTTATCCTTAGCAAAATAGGCATAAGAGATAGTAAGTGGGGGAGCCACCTAAATCAGGAGGAGAGCGGCATGACAGCAACGGCAGTGGTAACGCTTAATAAGGCGGTCGAAGAAATCAAGGATCAGGTAATCGCATGGAGACGGTATTTGCATGAAAACCCTGAATTATCTTTCCATGAAGAAAAAACAGCACAGTTTGTATACGAGACACTTCTTTCTTTTGGCAATCTGGAAATATCCAGACCAACGAAAAACAGTGTGATGGCCAGATTGATCGGTTCCCAGCCTGGGAAAGTTCTCGCCATGCGCGCTGACATGGACGCATTGCCGATTACGGAAGAGAATACGTTTGAATTCGTATCGAAAAATCCTGGCGTTATGCATGCATGCGGACACGACGGTCACACGTCCATGCTGCTCGGTACGGCAAAGCTACTGTCTGGGATGAAGGATCAGATCAAGGGAGAGGTTCGTTTCTTCTTTCAGCACGCGGAAGAAGTATACCCGGGCGGAGCGGAAGAAATGGTACAGGCAGGCGTCATGGACGGCGTAGACATGGTAATTGGTACGCATCTGTGGTCGACGATGGAGTTTGGGACAGTAGGTATCTGCCCAGGTCCGATGATGGCCGCTCCTGATACGTTCTGGATCACTGTTCTTGGAAAAGGCGGACATGCGGCGCTCCCACATGAAACGATCGACAGCATCGCGATTGCGGCACAAGTGGTGACCAATCTCCAGCACATCGTATCCCGCAATGCCGATCCGCTCGATAATCTGGTTCTCTCTGTCACGCAATTTGTGGGGGGAACGACACATAACGTCATTCCGGGTACGGTAGAGATTTGCGGGACAGTCCGCAGCTTTGACAAAAATCTGCGCGAGTCTGTTCCAGGACTCATGGAACGCGTGATCAAAGGCATCACAGAAGCGCACGGCGCGGAATATAAGTTCAAATACGAATTTGGCTATCGCCCGGTTATCAACGATGCCGAAGTGACGAAATGGATGGAAGAGGTCGTGGAGGAATCACTGGGAGCAGAATGGGTAGAGCATATGCGCCCAACCATGGGTGGCGAGGATTTCTCGGCCTTCCAGCAAAAAGCGCCAGGCTGCTTCTTCTACGTCGCGGCCGGAAACAAAGAAAAAGGCATCACATATCCGCACCATCATCCACGTTTTACAATCGACGAGGATGCGCTCGAAGTCGGCGTCAAAATGTTCGTCAACGCGGCAAGAAAAATCGTGATGGAATAGGCAGAATGAAAAATGGCGTAAACTAATCCAAAAGTAAGGCAGCTTGTCAATGCGGCAAGCTGCTTTTTTACGTTTATCTCTAATCTGGGACTCAGGTTGTGGTACGTAATGTGTATTTAGTTGTGTTTAAGGTTGTGTAGCTGTGTATTTAACTTGGAATTCATTGTTTTTTTCTTTTGATTTTAATAAACCCTCAACAATGCAGCTATAAAATGAATGCAAACAGACCTGGATTCTTTCTCAGTGATAGGAGTCGGGGCAGAATAGGGAGGCTTGATCATTACGTAAACAAGTGATGAAGCAAATCAAGACGATGAAAAGAAAATGAATTGAGATCCGAGGAGGAGAGACACCATGAAAAAAATCCTGAACCCAAAAGGAATTGCTGCGCTTTTAACAGCTACAACTCTCGTTACCGGTGGAGTCATCGTACAAGCTCCCTTTCTGAATTCGTCAGTTTATGCCGCAGCAAAGGAGGCGAAAGAACTCTCATCTGAAAAACAACTCTATCGTTTCCTGTTTGAAAATAGCATAGAGGATAGCTCAGAATCTCACCATCCTGTGCAAGTGTCCGGAACACCAACGTTCGTGGAAGGACGTGCAGGATTGGGGAAATCCATTCATTTCCAGTCGACCTCAAAAGATAATGCAACCTGGATAGATTTAGGTGAAAATGACGAGATGAAGTTTGGGGAAACACAAGATTTCACCATTGCCTTTTGGGTGAAGTCTCCTGGCGTTGATGCTGATCCTGGCATTATCTCCAATAAAAACTGGTCAAGCGGTGGTAACGTGGGGTGGTTCATCGGACTGCAAGGTTCTACGTTAAAGTGGAATTGGCGCACATCCGATAGCTCCCGTCTCGATGCAACGATTCCAAACATTGCGGATCATGCATGGCACTATGTCGTCGTTTCTCATGATCGGGATGAACTGGCAACGATCTACGTCGACGGTAAAGTAGCAAAAACAATCGATATCAGCCAATCCAAGGGAACAATCGACACTAGCTTCACTACCAAGATTGGAGTAGATGGCGCTGGAAACCATTTTGGAAGTCGCTATGACGTGCAGTTGGACCAGTTGCAGATTCTGAGTCGCACCGTTACAGATAAAGAAGTAGCCGATAGTTACGCAAGTGCTCCGAAGATTCCAGTGAAGAGCCTTTCCCTGGATCAGAAGGAGCTCAAATTGAAGGCTGGAGCAACGATGCCTGTTACAGTTGTGATCTCTCCGAAAGAAGCATCCGTTCAGGATGTCAAATGGAGTTCCAACAACAAAGAGGTCGCGAAGGTCGAAATGATCAATGGACGCCCAACTGTTGTAGCAGGCAAGCCGGGCAAAGCAAAAATCACGGTGAAAACTGTCGATGGAGGCAAAACAGCGAAAGCGGAAGTAACCGTTACAAATTCGATTGACGTATCGGGAGACGGTCTCCTAACCGAGGAAGATCTAAACGTCATCTTGGACAACCAGAAAAGCCGCTTCGGTGATCGGCGTTGGGAAAAAGCGCAACACGCGGATATTAACAATGACAAGAAAGTGGACAAAGCCGATGTGGAGATGATGAAAGAAAAGCTGGCTCCTTATGAGAACGATTTCCTTTACAGACGTGTCGTAGTTATCGGCATCGATGGTGCAGGGAATGCAGTCAAAGATCCGGAAGCAAAGGCGACGAATATCTTGAAACTGATCGAAGAAGGTGCTGGAACATTTGAAGCGAAAGCAGAGCTGCCCACGATCAGTGCGCAAAACTGGGGATCTATCCTGCACGGCGTCACTCCTGACAAGCATCAATTGACTAACGATAGCGTAGCGGCTACTCCTTATCCGGAGAAAAACGAGTATCCTTCCTATTTGAAGCTGTTGAAACAAGAGCGTCCTAAGCTCCAGCAAGCTTCCTTCGCTACATGGGGCCCGATCAATATCGGTATCATTGAAGATTCAGCAGGTTCTTACAAGCAAAATAGCAAGTCGGATGAAGAGACTGCGAAAAAAGTAGTCGATTATATCAAAAAAGAGGGTGAAAATACTCGTAACATTTTCGTTCATTTAGATGAAGTGGACGGGGCTGGCCATAATCAAGGCTATTTCACACCGGCATTTTATAAAAAGCTCCAAAAAGCAGATGAGTATGTAGGTAATATCCTCGAGGCACTGGAAGAGGAAGGACTGATGGAGGATAGCCTGATTATCGTTACGACTGACCACGGTGGAAAAGGAACAGGGCATGGGGGTTCTTCACCGGGAGAACAGACGATTTTCTGGGCGGCAAAAGGTGGCTCCATCACGCCTGGTACAGAGCTCTCAGAGGTAGGAAACATAGACACTGCCGCCGTAGTAGCCCATGCGCTTCGGTTAGAATTGCCTGCAAATTGGGATGCTAAAATTCCAGAAGGGTTGTTTGAAGACAACGAGTAAAAAGACCAGTTATTCCTTATTCCACCATGGTGTAATAGGGGATAACTTTTTTCTTTCTAGCTAGTGACAGCGCAACTAGTACAGACGAATCAGCTTTTGCCAAAAGGAAGTTTTTCTACTCGCGTCCTTGATCTTTGCCAACTCGATTTTGGCATCCATAATGTCATTCATCGCCTTTGTCAAGCGGCGATCTCGTTCCTTCAGATTGTTGGTAATATAGGCTTCCTGCTTTTCTACACGCGCTAACAGCGCTAAGTAGGCGGCGTCTTGTTGCTGGACATGGGAAGCCAAGGCATGCAGCTTTTCATCCAGCTCTTCGAGGACAACAGTATGGTTCAAAGCCGGATGTGAGGAAACAGGGGCAGGGGGGAATGCAACCGCAACGGCCGTTTCCTTTCGGGCGGGTTCAGGTGAGCTCTGCGTGACAACCATTCGGGCAGCTTCATCTTGCGGAATGAGCTGATCCTTTGTTAAGCTATAGAACCGCTGAAGACACGTAATATCTGCCTGTCTGTACTCCCGACGATTCTGACTATCCCGCAAAAACCAGTAGCCGTGCTGTTCTAAGAGCATGCTCCACTTGCGCAAGGTGCTGGCCCCAATCCCTAACAGTCCCGCCACATCTCTTCCACTGTATGTTCTCTCCCGTGCCAATAACTCGATAACCTCTCCCATGGAAATCCCTCCTCTGGCGTAAGTCCGCTCATCTCTTGCTATACCGTTTCTGTACGTGAAAAAGGTTTTCCTTTTGGAATCGTACGACAAAATCTCACAGTGTTCGTAAGCAGCGGGGTGGTTTGGCGTCAATTTGTCACCAGTCGACAAAGTTGTTGAGGAAAATGAGGACAAATGACGGAAGGGTACAAGTACATTTTCTCTTTGACTCCGCTTTTGCTCAGTAGGGCTATGCCAAATGTTCATAGGATGCATGAGAAGGAGGGATTAACCATGGCATTCAAAGACCAAGTAAAAAAATTCGAAGGCAGAAATGTTAGGGTTGCCACTGTAGACGGTACTTTTTTCGGTCGTCTGGTACAAGTAAAATCGACCACCATTATTTTGGAAGAGCGAAATGGTAATCGCCGCACCATTATTCGTGATTCGAAAATTGTTGCCGTTACAGAGCATGACGGCGACGATTGCTAAGTTCTGATTGTAGAAAATTGGGATTTGTTTCTCAGGCTGTCGAGTGATCGACGGCCTTTCCTATTCTTTACACCCGGCGGCATGGTAACATAAAAGGGACTGAAAAAACGCTGCGAATAGAGGGGGTACCACTATGTTGGACATTCGATTTCACGGACATTCTTCCGTGCAGGTAACAAGTGAAGGGCATTCAATCATGATCGATCCGTTTATTTCAGGAAGCCCAGTGGCAGCAACCAAGCTGGAAGACATTTCGGTTCAGTACATCCTTCTGACACATGGACACCAAGATCATATTTTGGATGCAGTAGAATTGGCTAAGAAAAACGATGCGACAATCGTTGCAACCCATGAGCTTGCTACCTATTTGAGCTGGCAGGGAGTCAAGACCATCTCGATGAATCTGGGAGGCTCTGTAAAACTTCCATTTGGAAAAGTGAAAATGACACAAGCGTTTCACAGCTCTGGTGTCGTGCTGGATGATGAGAAACAAATCGTGTACATGGGGATGCCAGGGGGCTTTGTGATCGAGCTGGGTGGAAAAACGATCTATCACGCAGGGGATACAGGACTGTTCGGTGACATGAAGCTAATCGGAGAGCGTCATAACATCGATTTGGCATTCCTGCCGATTGGAGACGTGTTCACAATGGGACCTGAGGATGCACTCGTGGCTGCCGAGTGGGTACAAGCCGATTTTGTTGTGCCCATTCATTATGATACGTTCCCGCCGATCAAACAGGATGGGGAAGCATTCGTAGCCGAGCTGGCTGAGAAAGACATCAGAGGCAAGGCATTGAAGCCAGGGGAAACATTGCGTTTGCCATAACTCGCTCTAGATACATAGAACCGCTAATCTACTTAGGATGAGGTTAGCGGTTTTTTTATGGAGTTCTTTTGGATGTGGCTGCGGTGGGGAGAAGAATATTTCCAGTCTAGGCTCAGTGCTCCGTCCCGCTGAGGGTTGGGACTGTCCGCTCCGAAGGGATTTGCGGGGAAACGCAAAAGTGGTAGCCGCTACGTCGTACGGGCACGGTTGCGTTTCTTTTGCCCGCAAATCCCTTCTCCGCTGGGTAGGACTCCACAAGTCGCTACGTCTGGAAATATTCTTCTCTAGCGTTACAGATGAGATTCTGCAATCTTTTAAGGCATTTAAGACCGATCTAACAGGGAAAGCTCGTAGAGGAAACAGGAGAAAAAAGCGAAGATCTTAGGGACACCGCCCGAGACGGAATGAAAAAAAGAGAAACAAGCTCTTAGCGTCCACCTCTGAGACGCTCCCAGAATGGACCACTTTGGACGCGTGTTTCGCTTTTTTTCATGGAGGCGGGCAGTCAATCCCACAGTGGGTGGCCCTAGAAGCTGAGCGTTTTCTCCTGTTTCCTCCCCAGCACTACAGCAACGTACCAAAAAGTTTTTTATAAATCTCTGAAACTAGCATGAAAAGAGCAGGACCACTCATAGATATAGAAGAGAAAGAAGAAGAAAGGGTGACTACCTGGATGAGATTGGTGCACAATAGTCTTCTATTTCTTGCGGGAGTGGTCCTCTATTCACTGGGTGGTATCGCTTTTCCAGACGGTGGGACCTGGTATGATTCCCTTGCCAAGCCCGAAGGAACACCGCCAATCTACTTGTTTCGCATCATCTGGCTCATATTATACGCACTCATAGCATGGTCGTTCGTGATTTTGATTCGAACAAAACAGATAGACCGCGAGCTTTTGCTCCTCTATGGGATCAATTGGTTTTTTCATCAACTTTTTTTCGTGTTGTTTATCGGTTATCAATTGCTCGTGTTGGCTGCGTTGGATACCATTCTAGTGATGTATTCCACATGGGTACTCATTCGCGCCATTCGTCCCCACCACAAAATCGCATCCTCGCTACTCATTCCCTATTTCATGTGGAGCGTGTTTTTTATGTGTCTCGCAATTGGCTTCTGCCTGCTCAACCTGTGAGTACATAAGCAGCTACAGGCCCTCGACGAGTCGGCTGGCTCGCGCTGTCGCTTCTCGCTGTATTTCCTCCCAATGAATGGTTTGGAATTGGCGCTGATGCATCAAAATTTCTCCGTTCACAATGGTTGTATCCACATCGGCTCCCGTCGCGCTGTATGCAAGCAGGGCATGGATGTCATGGACAGGCAACAGGTGCGGTTTATCCAGATCGATCAGGATGAGATCAGCTCGCTTCCCGGCTTCCAGGGTTCCGACCTCGTGATCGATCGCAAGTAGCTTCGCACTTTCGATAGTAGCCATGCGCAAGGCCGCTTCGGCAGGCAGTACCGTCGGATCGCCGTGCTTGAGCTTTTGCATCCAAGTCGCGGCTTTGATCTCAGCAAACATATCGAGGGTCGTAGCACTGCCGGCACCGTCTGTTCCCATCCCGACAGTAACCCCGGCTTCGATCAGCTCTCTGACAGGGGCGATGCCGCAGCCGAGCTTCAAATTGCTGACAGGATTATGTGCGACACCGCCTCTCATCCCGCGAAGAAGCGCGACATCGGATTCATTCAGATGAACAGCATGCGCGAGCAAGACGTGCGTATCGTGAAACATGCCCAGTTCATGCAAATACTCCGTGGGTGTTTGATCATACTTGACCCGGATTTTCTCTCCTTCCTCAATCGTTTCAGCCAGATGGATGTGGAGAGGGATTTGGCGCTTGCGGGCAAGCTCGATGACTCCTTGCAAAGACTCCGGCGGGCACGTATAGGGAGCGTGCGGGCCGAGCATCGTCGTGATTCTGCCATCGCCAGCCCCCGTCCAGCTGTCGATAAGGTCTAAGGCATCGGTCATTCGGCGTCCTCCATCATCCTCAAGAAAGACCATTCCGCGTGTTAAAGAAGCGCGTATCCCGGAATCAAGTACCGCTTGGGCAACCGCATCCATATGCACATACATATCGGCAAAAGCGGTCGTGCCAGAAGCGATCATTTCTGCAATCCCGAGTGTCGTTCCCCAGTAGACATCTTCTCTTGTCATTCGGGCTTCAGCCGGGAGCATCTTTTTGTCCAACCAATCCATCAGCTTGAGATCATCGGAAAAAGCACGCAGCAAGGACATACTGGCATGGTTGTGAGCGTTGATGAGACCGGGCATCGCTACTCTATTTTTAGCCAGTATGACACGGTCTGCCTCCTCTTCAAGGGATGGTCCGATTTTGGCGATTCGACCATCCACGATCCAAATATCCCCGAGAAATGGCTTCTCTCCCTCAACCATCGTCAATATCATGCAGTCTTTAATCAGTAACGTTTTCATGGGAAAATCCTCCTTTTTCTTCCTGGTAGCGATGCAAGCGTAAAGCTTGACGCCGCGAGAAAGTCAAGGAGGGAATTTATGAAAAAGAGAGAACAAATTCAGAAGCGTTGTGCTGAGCTTCGTGATTTTGAAATATTGTTTATTAGATAATAATTGACGAGAGAAATAATGCTACATAAAATGTAAGTAAGATTTGGGGGAAGAAAGTGATGTCACATATGTTAAATGGAGGGCTTGTCGGCCTGCAAGCAATCTTGGATCAATTAAAGCCTTCGGAGCGAAAAGTCGCCGATTATATTCTGGCTCACCCGGAAGATGTCGTGAAGCTCTCTGTCCAAAAATTGGCGGAATATAGTGGGGTATCCGAGGCGACGATCATCCGTTTGGCTCGTTCTCTTAATATGAAGGGGTATCAGGAGCTAAAGCTGCGCGTCGCTGGAGATTTGACGAAACAGACGGCGATGGGCAGTTATCAGGAGATCATGATGGAGGGTTCAGTTGAATCGATTATGCAAGCGGTTAGCTGGAACAATATTCAATCCATTCAGGATACGCTCTCAGTCTTGT
Organism: Brevibacillus sp. BD137; assembly: GCF_041644655.1. Taxonomy (NCBI): domain Bacteria; kingdom Bacillati; phylum Bacillota; class Bacilli; order Caryophanales; family Paenibacillaceae; genus Brevibacillus; species Brevibacillus sp. BD137. Next base: position 237,138 of record NZ_JAOTNO010000004.1, read on the forward strand.
CCAACGAAGAAGTAAAGAAAGCAGTCGACGTGCTGGCAGTAGCCAGGAAGATCGATGTTTACGGTGTCGGTGCTTCGGCGGTCATTGCTGACGATATCCGGCAAAAATTTTCGCGGATTAACTTGTGGTGTGAGGCTTATTCGGATTTTCACGCACAATTAACGTCGGCTGTCACTTTGACGGAAAAAGACGTGGTCATCGGCATATCTTATTCAGGACAGACCGAAGACATTATTCAATCGTTGACGGAGGCCAAGCAGCAGGGAGCGACCATCATTACCTTGACCAAATTCGGACCCTCGCCAGTAGCCGAACTAGCCAACATTCGGTTATTCACCAGCTCGGTAGAAAAAAGCATTCGTAGCGGAGCCATGGCTTCGCGCATTGCTCAATTGAACGTCATCGATATTTTGTTTATTACCATGATCAGCAGGATGCAAGAGCGAGTCATTCCCCTGTTGGAAAAATCAAGGCTTGCTGTTAGTCGGACGAAACGCTCCTCGACGTAGGAGAAGGGAGGGAAGACATGGACGATCTAGAGCTACTTTTGCAAGGATGGGTGGACAGCGGTTTGCTCCCGGGAGCTGCCTTGCGAATCGTGCGTGATCGTCGTATCTGGTATGCGTGTGATGTCGGAACGACGAGTATTGCCAAAGACAAGCCAGTGACGCCGAATACCATGTTTGACCTGGCGTCGCTCACCAAAGTGACGGCGACGCTACCTGCTATCCTCTTGCTCGTGCAGGAGGGAGTGGTAGCGCTGGATGATCAGATTGGTCAATTTTTTCCCGATTGTCCCGCTGACAAAAAGCGGATCACACTCGAACAGTTGCTTGTCCATACCTCAGGAATGCCAGCAGATTTGGCAGAGAGAAGGCGCGATAGTAAGATCCATTTGCCAGAGCTATTGTATGCGCAACAATTGCTTCACGAGCCTGGGGCCCAGGTCGTTTACAGTGATTTGGGCATGATCTGGTTGGGCCTCGTTATTGAGCAAGTAACAGGAGAGCGCTTGGACCAGTTTGTTACTCGGCGCATCTTCACCCCATTGGGCATGACACATACTGTTTTCTGTCCGAACGAACATATTTATCGGAATATTGCGTCTACTGAATATTGTAGTCTCACCAACGCCTACATCGCAGGAGAGGTTCATGATGAGAAAGCATTTGCGATGGGAGGGGTTGCGGGACATGCTGGACTTTTCTCAACAGCTGACGATCTGTGCCGATATGCGATGAGCTGGTTGTACCAAGAGCCTCGAATACTTACGGGCGAATGGTACGAACTGGCGATTCGCAATCATACAGAGCAAGCAGGGGGGAGTAGAGGGTATGGCTGGGAGATCAATCAAGCATCCACCACCTTGAGCTGTGGAAGCGGCTTTCATCGTAGGAGCTTTGGGCATACAGGTTTTACTGGAACCAGTATGTGGATTGACCCAGAGAAACAGTTTGCTGTCATCTTTCTCACTAACGCCGTTCATCTAGGCCGTAATCATCAGCTTCGGCAATTACGACCGATTTTGCACGATGCTGTTACGGCCCAGCTTTTGCAGACCTAAGGGAAGAAAAAGGGGAGGGTTTCGGATGAAGCAATTTCGTTTTCGCTATGTAGCTTCTCTCGTGTTGACTGCGGTTATGGTGGTGACAGGATGTAGCAGTGGAGGAACCGAAACAGAGTCAGTCGGCGGACAAGGTGACGGACAGCAGGTAACACTCTCCATGCATAGTTGGCGCGTAGAAGACACGGAGGGCTACAAAGCCATCATCAAAGCTTTTGAGGCAGACCATCCGAATATCAAGATCGACTTCAAGCCATTTAAAGCAACGGAGTACAATACCATCCTCAACACGGCGCTCCAAAGCGACAGTGGCCCAGATATTTTGCAGCTGCGTCCCTATGCTCCGGGGATTGCCTTGGCTGAAGCTGGACATCTGGAGCCTCTCGACAATGTGCCAGGCATATCTACCATCCCAAAAGACGTCCTCGCAGCGGCCACAGGTAAAGATGGTAAAGTCTACGGTGTCCCACTATCCCTGAACTCCACGCAATTTTACTACAACAAGAAAATCTTCGAGCAAAATGGCCTCCAGGCACCGAAAAGCTGGGATGAGCTGATTGCGACAGCCAAAACATTGAAAGAGAAAGGAATCGTCCCGATCTCTTTCGGAGCAAAGGAAGGCTGGCTCCTCTCTCTTAGTCATGGTGTAATTGCTCCAGCTAGCTATAGCGGTACGGACTATCTCGACAAGCTGCTAAAAGGAGAAAGTGACTTAAAAAGCGCTGAGTTCCTCCAATCTGTGCAGCGTATGCAAGAACTTATCCCTTATTTCCCGGAAAATTATGTGGGTCTCGAATTGAATGATATGCGGACGTTGTTCGCCACGGAAAAAGCAGCAATGTTCATCAATGGCAGCTTTGAACTGGAAGGCATCAAAAAGCTCAACCCTGATTTGCCGCTTGATTTCTTCCCGATGCCAACCGATGACGGAAAACAAGTCCTGACAACCTGGGTCGATGGCTCCTATGCTGTAAACGCCAAGTCCAAACACAAAGTAGAGGCATTGAAGTTCATGGAATTCATGGCGACGAAAAAGTTTGGGGAGCTATTCGCTAATAAGTTCAAACGAATCAGCGCGGTGCCAGGTGTATCGACTGACGATCCGTTGGTAAACAAGATGGCAGAGCTGTCCCAATCAAGCGCCACACCCTATTTGATGGTCGTCAGCTTCGCGGAAGGAAAACCGACCACGAAGCAAACATTGGAAAACGCCCTCCAAGGCATGTATTTAGGCAAGCTCACCCCTGAGCAGGTCGTAGAAGAAGTACAAAAGTCGGCGGCTACCTGGTTCCCTCCCTTTAAAAAGTAGAAAATAGCAGACGGAAAGGGGGAGTGGACCTAAGTTGGGTTCACTCCCGGCTTCTGAACAGGCCGCGATGATTTTCGTAAAAAGGGGTGGGCATCATCGAGAGGGTAAACCGAAAAAGCATTCGAACAAAGGGGCAAGTACGCTGGCTGATTCACTTGTTTCCGCTGCCCGCGCTTGTTATTTATACGTTGTTTGTCGTGTACCCGATCTTTTCGGCATTCTTATACAGCCTGTACGACTGGAATGGCATAAAGCGTGGGGTTTTTGTCGGACTGCAAAATTTCATTACGCTGTTTACGGTAGAGCCTTTCAACGAAATGTTCTGGAATGCTTTTCGGCATAACGTCTTCTACTTTGTGGTCGAAATGATTGTGCAAAATGGGATTGCCTTCGGTCTGGCTTTTCTCATCTATCGCAAAATACGAGGATCCGGCTTTCTCAAGATTGCTTATTTCATGCCAAGGCTGTTGTCAGTTATTGTAATTGGGTTTTTGTGGAAGTTAATTTTAAACCCGAATTACGGTGCACTCAATAGCATTTTGGCAAAAATTGGTCTAGAAGAATGGGCCAGACCATGGCTGGGTGACCCAGATACAGCGCTACTTGCGATTATTTTGATTAACTCTTGGTTTGGCATAGGCTTTGCCATGCTAATCTTTTTGGCGGGACTTCAGTCGATCCCGGAGGATTTGATCGAGGCGGCGAGATTGGATGGGGCAACAGGCTTGCGGATGCTGTGGAAAATGATTTTGCCGCTGTGCATGCCAGCGATTACGATTATGACGATATTTACGTTCATTCAGGCGTTTGAAGCGTTTGAGCTCGTTTACGCTATGCAAGGCTCGATGGGTGAGCCGTTTTATTCGACGGATACGCTGGCTGTTTATTTTTATCGCATGGCGTTTAGCAGCGGAGCTGGGGATGTCACACTTGGACTCGGTTCGGCATTGGCTGTCGTGTTGTTTTTCATCGTCGGATCTGTGTCGGCGTTGTCGCTCTATTTGATGAGGAAACGAGAGGTCCAACACTAATTGCGTGTTCCTGAGTGGAAAGGAGGGTGCGATGTGAAGATGACTGTGGGTGGGAGAGCTATATCTTATGTGCTGGCGTATTTATTTGCGTTACTCGCGCTATATCCGATCGTACTGATGATTTCTTCTTCCTTGAAAACGAATAGGGAGATATTTGCGAGTCCGCTCTCCCTTCCGAAGACGTTTAGTTTGGATACGTACAAAAAGCTGTGGGAAGCCGTGCCTTTTGCCGACTTTTTATGGAACAGTGTATTCGTCAGTGCTCTGTCTGTCTTGCTCATTACGGTTTTTTCAGCGATGGCGGCCTTTTACTTGTCGCGTTTTTCTTTTACATGGACAGCGGGGCTCTACTTCTTTTTCATTATTGGCCTGATGATTCCGATCAAGCTGGGGATCGTTCCCTTGTTTTTGCTGATGAAGAATCTCGGCCTCTTGAATTCACTGTGGTCGCTGATTCTGATTTATACGGCGAGTGGGATTCCGATCTCTGTTTTTATTTTGACGGGCTTCTTTCGGACGTTGCCGATTGAGCTGGAGGAAGCGGCGCGGATCGACGGATGCAGCCATTTTCAGGTGTTTTGGCGCGTGCTTTTACCGCTGATCCGTCCTGCTTTGGCTACGGTGGTCATTATTAATTTCATCCATGCGTGGAACGACTTTTTCTTCCCGTTGATTTTCATTCAGGAGGAAGCGCTCAAGACGATCCCGGTAGGCATGATGGTGCTGTTTGGAGAATATGAAACGGATTGGAGCCTGTTGTTTGCAGGGCTCACGTTGTCTGCTTTACCGATGATCATCGTGTTTTTGCTGGCATCGAGGCAGTTTATGGAGGGGTTGACGGCAGGTGCAGTCAAGTAATGGGGAAAAGTGGTTTATCGGGATCGATGGGGGCGGAAGCAAAACCAGAGCAGCCATCTGCAATGAGGCAGGACAGGTGGGGGCAATCGTGGTGGGGGAATCATCAAACCCGCTCTCCAGAAGCTGGGGGGATGTGGAAGCTACACTACGCCAACTCATGGTTGCTGTGAGAATAAAGGCAGGTGCCAAGGAAGAGGGAGTAGCCGGTCTGTTTATTGGGCTTGGCGGTGCAGATCGTCCGCAGATCAAGGAAAGAATTCAGCTTGCCTTTGTCGATGAGTGGGGAGAACGGCTATTGATTGATAACGATGTCATCGCAGCCCTTTACGCAGGGACGTGGGGGCAGCCAGGCGTCGTACTCCTTGCTGGTACAGGCTCGATTGCCTGTGCCTTTTCAAAAGAGGGGGCGCGGCACCGTGTAGGCGGATGGGGGTATCTGGTAGGAGATGAGGGCAGCGGGTTTGATTTGGGCAAAAAAGCGGCAAGCGCCGTATTGCGCGAATACGATGGACGCGGTGAATCGACAGTGCTGACACAACTGTTTATGGACCACTATGGCGTTGAGCGTCCTGATGAACTGATCAGCCTGATCTACGGGGGAAGCAATCCGCGAATGGAGCTGGCAAAAACGAGTCAGCTCGTAGAACAAGCCGCAACACTAGGCGATCCGGTGGCGAATACATTGATCATGCAAGCAGTGGAGGATTTGCTAGATTTGGCCGATGCTTGCTTAAAAAAAGTTCAGGAGCCTGTACCAGTCGTTTTAGCGGGAGGATTGTTAACGTCCAGCACGATCCTTCGCGAACAACTGATTGGGAGAGCTTCGTTTCAAACAATCATTCCCACGGTACCACCTGTCGTCGGAGCGCTGGTAGCGGCTTTCACAAAGCTGGGCTTCGTTGTTGACGAAAAAATGGCCGAGCAGCTACGAGTCAGTGCAGAGGTACTGGAAGAGAAATCACACAATTAAATTTCCAGAGGGATGGAAACAGCAGAACGAATAGGGTAAAATTGGGTGAGAATAGGATTTGAGAACGTTGTAGGCTATTTCCGTAATTTGGAGTAGCCGTTTTCTCGTCCCAGGAGGGAGGGGCACGATGAAAAATTTATTGGACAGTGGATGGAGAAGTGGTCATCTCTATCGTTCCTTCTTTGATCAAATGATTCAGGCCACTTTTCTGCTCGATCAATTTGGTAGAGTTTTTAAAGGCAATCCTGCCTGCCAAGTATTGACTGGCTACTCCGTAGAAGAATGGGAAGGATCCTCATTTTGGAAGCTGGCTATTTCGGAAGAACAGGAGATGGTACGCCTTCAAACACAATTTGCGATGAATGGTGATCCGAGACCTTTTTTCACCGCTTTTCGTCATAAGGATGGCACAAGTATCCCCGTGCATATTACATATGGAGCTTTTTGGGAGGAAGGCACATCAATTGGGTATTATGCGATGGTGCAGAGGCTCCCGGCCCCGTTTGGTGACAGCTATGGTTCCAAACAGTGCAGAGTATTGGATATTTCCGGTGAAGGTGCGTTCATTTTCCGTGCTGGGGAGCTTCAATACGTCAACCAAGCAGGGATGCAACTGGTTGGGGCTTCCGGCTTGGACGAGCTGTTATGGTATCCATTTCAGTCGTTTTTCCATCCACGTGATGTACCGAAGATCAAGGGCCTCATCCGCACTTTGGAAGAAGGGGAAACAGCCTCGCCAATTGAGGTTGAGCTAATCCGTTTGGATGGCAGTCGGACGGAGGTAGAAGTGTGTGGAACATCCATGACGATGTTGGACCAGCTCTCCCTGTACATACTGATCCGGGATATTACGGAACGCAAACGGGCGCAAGAATTTTTGCAAAACTCGGAAAAACTCGCGCTGGTCGGGCAATTGGCGGCAGGGATCGCGCATGAGATACGCAATCCGCTTACCTCGTTAAAAGGCTTTGTGCAATTAATGCAAAAGGATGGCATGAGAAAGCCGGAGTATTTTTCGATCATGAGCTCGGAATTGGCGCGAATTGAGATGATTGTCTCAGAGCTGTTGGTCTTGGCGAAGCCGCATACGGCTGTGTTTGAAGCCCGCGATCTGTCCAACCTGATCACGCATGTGGTTACGCTCTTGGAGACGGAGGCGATTTTGAAAAAGGTCATGATTCAGGTCGTTTTCGAATCGGAAGTCCCCTTGATCCATTGCGATGAAAATCAGTTGAAGCAAGCTTTCATTAACTTTTTGAAAAATGGGATCGAAGCGACCGCTGGGAATGGAGAAATTGTGATTCGACTGCGGTGTGAAGATGATCGAGTCGTCATTCGGTTTGAAGACAATGGAGTGGGGATCCCGGCCCATCAGATGGCGAGATTGGGAGAGGCTTTTTTCACGACGAAGGAAACGGGGACGGGCCTGGGATTGATGGTGAGCCGCAAAATCATCGAGAACCATCGGGGGACGCTGCGGTTAATAAGCACCCCAGGTAACGGAACGGCAGTCGAGGTATGCTTGCCGATCAGCAGCTAGGAGGACGACTGGATGAACAAAAATACGGTACTGACAGCAGGCTTCGCCCAAATCCCCAAGGGAACTACCTTGTACGAGGTTTCAACCATGGTAGGCTGTGTACTCATCATTGATGTAGACGCCGAAGTGATTTGCGACGCCAGCTTTACCTTTGTCATGGACAAGACGAGTGAGTTTTTGGTTAGCTTGCTTGTAGGCAAGACAGTTGCAGATGGCATGCAGGAGATCACGAAGGCGATCCAAGAACGTTTTTTAGCACCTGGTCAGGGAGCTGTCTTGCAAGCCATCCGTGCAGCTATTGAGCGATATCATGAAAAAAAAGCGTAAAGCTACCCAATAGCCGGAGGGTTGAATATGCATGAGAAGCACGACGTTAGAGAAGCGTATGCAAGACAGTTGTTGGAGCGTTATAGCCAATGGCTCGGCAACATAGAAGCAGTCGAGCTTGGCGAGGTTGAAGCGCTATCTTGTGAGGTAGATAGTATGCTGTCGGAACAGGACAGTGTCCTGCATGCAGAACTGCTGAAGCAGATTGTGGAGCTCCGAAATAAGGTAACCGAAATGATGTGGATCTCCGAGCACATGAAGATTTTACATGACCTCAGCCACATTTTTGCGAAAACGTTTGAGGAAAGCGAAATTTTGTGGAAAGCATTTGAGCTGGTCTCGCGCGTGATGCGTGCAGATGCTTTCTTTATTGCCTTTTATGATGAGGGCGACAGTGAGATCAAAATACCGATCAGCATCGATAATGGGGTCAATTACGGTCCGCTCACGATTCCCTATGGGCAAGCGATGGTGTCCAAAGTGATTGATACACGGGAAACCATCCATATCAAGACGATGAAGAATGAGCCAAGCGAGCCGGAAATGATCCGCTGGGGAAGCCCGGAAATGGATACGAATACATGCATTTTCGTTCCACTCATGCTGGGGAATCAGATCAAAGGCGTTGTTTCTGCCCAGTCTTATCGGGAATTCGCCTATAAAAAAGAGCACGAGGAACTACTGAAAATCATTGGTTTTCAGGTAGCAAGTGCTATTGAAACGGCGCGCTTGTATGAGCGAATGTACCAGATGTCGTTTCAGGATGAGCTAACAGGGATTGCGAATTATCGTGCTTTCCATCGTGATTTGGAAAAGCTGCTGAGTGAAGAGGATGCGTCTGTCTCTTTGATCATGCTGGATTCAGACAGCTTAAAAGCGGTGAACGACCATTATGGTCATCATGCAGGGGACGCATTGATTAAGCAAATTGCCGAAGCGATGAAAGAAGTAGCGGGACCGGAGGATACAGCGTATCGTTATGCGGGAGATGAATTCATGCTGCTCTGCCCGGGGGCGTCGATGGAGATGGCGGAGGAAAAAGCGAGTGCCATTCGGGAATATTTGCGCTTGCGCCCCTTAACACAGGACGATTGCTGCATCTTGATTGCGGTCAGTGTTGGCATTGCGCGCTACCCTCAAGACGCAAACACGGCAGATGGCTTGAAGCGGGCAGCAGATGAGGCACTGTACCGCTCCAAGCGCAAAGGGAAAAACTGTACGACCGTGTATGCAGCCGGCTAAGCTTTTTGCCGACGCATGGCGAATAGAAACGTCAAAACTGGCGAGATCCACAGGTAGATGACATAAGGCAAGTATTCCACTGTAGATACGTGTAAGGTAGCGGTAAAGAATGCACCACTTACCCCCCATGGAATGAGTGGGTTGACGAGTGTCCCGCAGTCTTCGAGAGTACGAGACAGTCGTCTGCCCGCCATTCCGCGAGCTGTGAATGCTTCACGAAACATCTGCCCAGGGAGCAGGATAGACAAATATTGTTCTCCTGTCAGCAGATTCACGAGAATAGAAGAAGATCCGGCAAGTCCGACCATCTCAGCGTCTCGTTTGATTCGATTGATGAATCCAGAAAAGAGTGCATGAAACACACCGCTGTATTGCAGGATGCCGCCTAAAGACAAGGCAATCAAAATCAAGGCGAGGGACCAGGTCATCGACAACAGTCCACCGCGGTCCACAATCGATGCAACGGCTTCATTGGCGATATTGCTGGTGAAGCCTTTTTGCATGACAGTCATCCATTGGACCGGAGAGGTGACTCCTTCGGAAAGAGCAGCTGTGACAATCCCGCTCAAAATCCCGAAGACCAATGTAGGCAAAATCGGTTTTCGCAACGCTGAGCATAACAGGACGACGAATGCTGGCAGTAGCGATAAGAGGCTAAGAGAGAAGTTTTGTTCCAAAGCATGCTGGATTTCTTGAATGGCGTCCAGATTCACATTGGCGCTTTGTCCTTGAATTCCGAAGAAAATCGCGGTAATGACAAGGGCTGGAACAGCAGTACGTGACATGAACTTGACGTGCTCCGACAAGGAAACCCCTGCAATGGCTGCTGCAAAGTTGGTCGTGTCGGAGAGCGGCGACATTTTATCCCCAAAGCAAGCTCCACAAATAATGGCCCCAGCTGTAATCAACGGATCAAGTCCGAGTGCTGTCGAGACCCCCATCATAGCGACCCCTACCGTACTAATCGTGGTAAAAGAGCTCCCTGTAACAGTGGAGACGATCACTGTCAGAAACAGGGCGGAGAGTGTGAAGTACTCCGGTGAGATCAGCGAAATGCCGAGGTGCAGAATCATCGGAACGGTTCCACTCATCATCCATACCCCGATCAAAATTCCAATTAAGGAAAGAATCAGCATGGGGGCGATCGCGGTTTGAATTCCTTTGATCAAGCCCTCCTCCATTTGCTTCCACGGAACGCCGAACAGGAAGAGAAGAGTGGCAGCTCCTATGGTTGCGAGGAAGAGCGGCATATGCGGCTCAACTTTGCCCCAAAAAAGGGCAGGAAACAAGATTCCGAATACGGTGACAAGCACCCAAATACTTTGCGAAAAAGATAATGGCTTGTTCATAATGGCAACTCCTTGTTAAATCAGCCTAAAGAAGTGAGAAAGTATATTTCGCTTTCGCACTTTTGTGCTTTCTTGCTTCTTTGCTTTTGTGCGTTCAAGTGTTAGTGGTACTTTATCCTGAATTACTTGTTTCGTCAACGAAATAGGTTGAATTCGGAATCGTAAAATAATACAGACGAGTATGCAGGTACTGAGTGAGATGAATCTTATTGGTCTTATTTAAAATTATTATAAAAAGATATTGACTTTAAAATTATATCAAGTACAATGATAATTGTTCCTAGTTGATAATAATTATAATCTGATAATAAGAAAAGGGGGGCCGTTCATGTATGATGTCGTCATCATCGGCGGAGGACCAGCTGGTGCTTCTGCTGCCATATACACAGCTCGTGGAAATCTAAAGACGCTCGTCATTGATAAGGCACCCGGAACTGGTGCGCTTGCCCTGACACATAAAATCGCCAACTACCCAGGGGTAGAAGGCGAGATGACAGGGAAAGAACTATTGGATAAAATGCGCAGACAAGCGGAGGGCTTCGGTGCAGAATTCATTCAGACTACGATTTCTGCGGTAGATGTAGAGGATGAGGAAAAAAGCATTTTCACGGCTCATGGTACTTTCCAAGCGAAGGCCGTGATCGTCGCGACTGGTTCCAAAGGACGTAACCGAATGCTTCCAGGTGAAGAGCAATTGCTCGGACGAGGCGTGAGCACTTGCGCGACATGCGACGGAGCTTTTTATGAAGGCAAGCATGTTGCGGTCATCGGTGATACGGAGGAAGCATTGGAAGAAGCGCATGCGCTGACCAAATTTACGGACAAAATCACTTTCTTGGTGCCGCGCGCTGATCTTCAAGGGGTAGATGAACTACCTCGGCTGCCGAACACGGAAATACATTTTCGTACCCGCCCATTAGAAATTGTGGGGGAGAAGTCAGTGGAAGGGTTGCGCATTCGCACAGCAGAAGGAACGGAAGAAATGCTGTCCGTAGACGGGGTTTTCGTCTTCCTGTCTGGCAGCAAGCCGGGTACCGATTTCTTGGATGGGCAAGTTCCCCTCGATGAGGAAGGATTTATGATTTTAGATGAGTTCATGCAGTCTTCTGTTCCAGGCGTATTTGGAGCGGGTGAGGTGCGCAAAACACCTGTGAAGCAAGCAGTTGTCGCTGCGGCAGACGGTGCCATTGCGGCTATGGCTGTAGACAAATACATCAACAAGCGCTCCAAAGTTGTTCCACAGTACAAATAGAAGAAAAAGGAGAGAAACAAACATGGCTCAAGCAATCGTATACTCCAGCACACATTGCAACTTCTGCCAGCAATTAAAATCGTATTTGACAGAACAAAACATTTCTTTCGAAGAACGCAACATCGATGAAAAAGAAGAGTACTTCCAGGAGCTGAACCGTTTAGGCGTGATGTCTGTTCCTTTGACAGTCATTGGTGAGAAGCAAGTTTTGGGCTTCAACCCGACCCGTATCAAAAAAGCACTGGCAGTATTGGAAGAGGCTGCGAAGTAAATTTCATTAGATACCATATAAAAGGAGAGATGTATCATGACAACAATGACAACACAGCAAACTGTCCAACTTCAAGTAGGAAAACCGGCACCTGACTTTAACATGCTCACGACCAAAAACCTCGAGACACTGGAAGAACGTGTGTCGCTGGCTGATTACAAAGGAAAATGGCTGATTTTGTTCTTCTGGCCGTTCGACTTCACGTTCGTTTGCCCAACAGAGGTAACTTCGTTTAGTGACAACATGGAAGAGTTCGAAGAGTTGGATTGCGAAGTATTGGGTGTATCCACAGATAGCGTACATACGCACCGGGCATGGATCAAAACACCGCGAGATGAAAACGGCATCGGTGAAGTAAACTTCCCGCTCGCGAGCGACTTTAAAAAAGAGACGGCACAAGCTTATGGCGTTCTGGATGAAGAGACTGGTGCAGCTCACCGTGGCTTGTTCATCATCGATCCAGACGGCATTCTGCGCTACCAAGTGGTAACGGACATGAACGTGGGCCGCAGCGTGACAGAGACAACTCGTATTTTGCAAGCCCTGCAAGCTGGCGGTCTGTGCCCGGCGAATTGGAAGCCAGGACAGAAGACGCTGTAATCAAAGAAAGAGCATTGCTTCTATATAGAAAGAAGAGGGACAATCCCACCCGTCTATTGCAGTCGGAGGGATTGTCCTTTTATATGGAAGGAACGCGGAGGGATAGAGCTAGCTTTGACGATTCCATGCCTCTACAAGTAGTTCGTTGTTGATGCTCATTCCAGCCGCAGAGCCTAGAGCAGCAGCAGTTATCACTTGGTATTTGGTAGTTGCTGCATCGCCTGCACTGTAGACACCCGGTACGCTCGTTTTCCCAAAGTTGTCGACGATAACCGTACCAGCTTCCGTTACCTGGCAGCCTAATGCTTGTGGCAAGTCAGATGCAGCGACGAGTTTTGGGGCAAAAAAGATCCCTGTGCACGAAATGCTATTGCCATCTGTAAGCTCAATACGTTGCACCATCCCATCGATAGATACAATCCGTTCGATCGGGGAGTCAAAGACAGGAATGCGATGCTGCAACAGCTCCAACCTTTGTTCTTCCGTGAATTCATCTGGTCCATTGGTGCAGAGGGTGTAATGATTAGTCCAACCAGATAGCACTTTTGCCAAGTGCAATGCTTTCTCGCCGTTTGCTATCAAGACAAGTGGTTGGTCGCGTAATTCCCATCCATCGCAATAAGGGCAGACAAAAGCACTTTTTCCATACACTTCTGCTAATCCGTTAACAGGTAAAGGAAGATCCTTCATTCCCACTGCGAACAGTAGCTTTTTGCTTTGATAAGTCGTTCCCTGTGCAGTCATTATGAGAAAATTTCCATCGTGCCCCGTGATCGTTACCGCTGTATCCTCCACAAAGTGAACGGAAGGGTAGGCGCTGATTTGCTCTCTTGCAATGCGACGAAACTCGCTCGGAGTGATGCCGTCTCTCGTAAGAAAGCCATGGGACTCACGTGTAACACGATTGCGCGGACGGCCTTCATCGATAACGACGACTCTTTTTCTTGCTCTGCCAAGTGCGAGAGCGGCACTCATACCTGCTGGTCCTCCACCAATAATCCCTACATCGATAAGTTGATTCATGTTTGTTTACCACCTTTACAGATCCTTTATGTCTATTATAAACAAACCTTCCTCAGAATCAAGCTTCGAAACACTTTGTATTCTTTTTGTAAATAATCCCTTATATCGAAAAAATCTAACGCCTTTCAAATAGTAGCAACCTACCATTTTTACGAGCAAAAAGGAAAAAAAAGGAAGGAGCAATTGTACCTAGTTGGCAAAAAATGTGGGCCAGAAGACCGTCCCGGTTGCAGGACTTCCCTCCAAAAAACGTAGGACAATGGAGGCGAATCCGTCCCAATATTACATTTTCATGACAAATCTGAAAAAGACACAATAGTGAATTTTGTCTATGGGAACGATTTGCTCCCTATGTTTACAATGACTGTGACGTGGCAACATATCGGAGGTTGACGAGAAATGGAGCCAACAAAAAAGAAAAGATGGCGCTGGATGAGCTTGACCATGCTGATCGTGGTGGGGGCAAGTGCCTTCTTGTGGTTTTGGGCAGCAGATCGTGTCGAAAGCATGGAGACGACTACAGGTGCTCAATTAAAATTTCGTACGAATGGTGAGCTGTTCGAAGTCTATCAGAATCAGAAATGGCAGCCCTTTTTTGCGAAAGGTGTCAATCTGGGGGCATCGCTACCGGGTCATTATCCGGGTGAGCTTCCCATAACGAGAGAGGATTACATGCGCTGGTTCGCGATGATCGACGAGATGGGAGCGAACGTCATTCGTGTGTATACGATCCATTCTCCTGTCTTTTATGAAGCACTGGTCGATTACAATCGGCGAAAAGAAGGGGATCCTCTCTATTTGATGCAGGGCATTTGGAGTCCAGAAGAGCTGTTGATTGAAAAGAAAGACGCCTATTTGCCAGAGATTCGCGAGGAGTTTCGACAGGAAATCAAGGATGCAGTCGGCGCTGTCTACGGAGACATCACCCTGCCGGAAAAACCGGGAAAGGCAAGTGGTACGTACCGTGCCAATGCGGGCAAATACTTGATCGGCTGGCACACAGGGACCGAGTGGGACCCCGTGATGGTGAAAAACACCAACCGCCTGCATCAAAAAGTTGCACCCTATCAAGGGAAGTACTTCCACGCGACACCGAATGCAACCGCTTTTGAGACATGGATTGCTGAAATGGTGGATACCGTGGCAACGGAGGAGAGCAAATACGGTTGGCAGCATCCGATGACTTTCACCAATTGGGTGACAACAGACCCCTTATCGCATCCGGGAGAGCCGATCCATCATGAAGATTTGGTCAGTGTCGATTCTACCCATATAGAGCCAACACAGTGGGAGGCAGGCTACTTCGCTTCCTATCACGTGTACCCGTATTATCCGGATTTCTTCCGCTACGACACTACTCTGCAACAGTTGAAGAACGATGCAGGGCAAATCGATACGTACAAAGCGTATTTGCGACAACTGAAGCAGTATCACAAAAACATGCCGATCATGGTGACGGAATTCGGGGTCCCGGCATCGGTGGGAGTCGCCCATCTGGGAAATTTGGGGCGCAATCAGGGTGGTCATTCAGAAAAGCAGCAGGGAGAGATTGATGCCGAGCTTTTGCAAGAAATCCATCAAGAAGGGTATGCGGGAGCAATCGTATTTGTCTGGCAGGACGAGTGGTTCAAAAAAACATGGAACACGATGCGATTTGAGTTGCCGGAAGATCGGCGCTCCCTGTGGATCAACGTATTGACCAACGAGTCTCTGTTTGGAGTCCTCGGCATGTACCCGAACAAAGAAGGTGTGCTGACCATCGATGGGAATCGCACAGATTGGGATCAGCTCGTGCCGGAAGAGAAGCAACGCCTCGATGTTCAAGTTCCGGGTGTCGACGAAATCTGGATGACACACGATGAAGGGTACGTCTATTTCCTTGCTCAGTTGAAGGAAGAGTTTGACCCGGCTAAACAACAGCTCTATGTAGGTGTTGATACGCTTCCTGGCGGGAACAAGCATGCTGTGCAGCTTCCCGGCCTGACACTGGATGAGGGACTAGAGACGTTGATCGCGTTGGGAAAAGCAGACGAAAGCCAGATTCAAATCGCTGCCAATTACGACTTTCATGCACGCTTATACGGAAAACGCTACGGCATGCTTGCGGTCAAGGAAGAGGAGAAAAAAGACGATTCTGGGATATTCAAGCCGTGGAAGCTGGCCGTTAGCCTGGAGATGGAGCCGCCAGACAGCAAGAAGTACTATCCGTTGGAGGAAGTCGAGGTCGGCAAGCTGATCCGGGGAACGACAGATGCCCAAGACCCGCAGTACGACTCACGAACCTCGTGGCAAGCGAAGGGAAAAGTGGTAGAGCTGAGAGTGCCGTGGATGCTGCTTGGATTTACAGACCCGAGCTCCTTGTCCGTCATGAGCTATGAAGACGATGGCAAAAGCTTCACGACGAAGACGACGAAAGGCATACGTATCCTGCCGTTCCTCGTGGATACGGCGACGAAACAAATCGTCGGACAAAACGCTTATGCACTGACGAAGCTCCCGATGTATACATGGCAAGGCTGGGAGCAGGTCGGTTATCACGAACGCAAAAAACAGAGCTATTCCATACTAAAAAAAGCATTCCACGAGATTGAGGCTCCGATGAAGACCGGGACTCAGCCTTGATTGGATAGGAGAGTGGCAAACGTGCAAACACCATTGGCGACGGCAATTGTTTTTCTGTACGCGCTATGTGGATTGACATTACTAGGCTTGCTTGTCTTGTTCGCACTGAAGCTACGCAACATTTCGGTGGAGAAACAGACCATGCGCTGTCTGGAAAAATATCGCGATTACTTCGTTTACCTGCAAGCACACGGGGAAGAAGAGGAGCGCTTGCAAGTGCCTTATGGCGATGTGACGCAAAAAGAAAAGCAAATCATTCAGAAAAAGCTGTTTGAGCTGATGGAATGCTTCACAGGTATTCATCGGGACAAGCTGATCTGGCTCTGCGAGGATATGGGACTCGTAGAGCTGGATATGCAAAGACTAAATGGCTGGTGGAAATGGACGAGAGTGGATGCCGCTTACAATTTGGGGATCATGCGCTCCAAGCTCGCCGTACCAGCTCTCATGACCCTCCTGCAAAAAAACACGAATGACACCAGTGTTTTTATCATTGCACGCTCCGTCGCCAAATGTGCTCGCAATACAGAAGATTTGCGGGAAATGGCGACCCACGTTGTCCGAGCGAAGAACAATGTCCACCAGCTCATCGTGGACATCATCAGTGATTCGCAGGTGGATACGGCACCGCTTTTCGCACAGTTTTTACAAGATTCCGATGTTGAACTGGTCAAAATCGGACTGATTGGCTACGCCGTGCATGCCCAGCCTGGCATAGAGCCTGTGCTATACCAGCTCATTCAATCGCCTGACAAGGAAGTCCGAATCAAGGCAGTCAAGCTCATGTGTCGGGATATCCGCTATATGAATGAGCAGACACTCACGGATTTTATGAATCACAAGGATTGGGAAATTCGGGCAATGGCAGCGAAGGCAATCGGCTCACTGAAATTGCATGCGTACATTCCCTCGCTGAAAAAGGCGGTGGGCGATGCGAACTGGTGGGTTCGTCATCACAGTGCACGCAGCCTGGCCCAGCTGGAGGTCGAAGGCTTTGCTGCCCTGTGTGAAATTTTGCAGGAAGAGAGAAACGGTCATAAGAGCGAGATGGCTCATCAAGTGATCCAGGAGGAGCTGGAAAAAGAGAAGCTGGTTCTACAAAGCGCGACAGCGACAGAAAAGCTCGTGCAATACAACGAAAAGCTGCATCTGTACCGCAAGTCGTATCGCAAAACAATTTCCACGGTTCAGGCATTGGAAAGATAGAGCGAAAGGAGGCTGCCATGAGAGATTTTCTACTTTACTACGGAGTATTTGCGGTCTATTACGTCATCGCGATCAACTCTTTGTACTTCATCATCATGCTGTTCTCGTTTAATAGCATCATGGGAATCTTAAAAAGCTCCATCTATTCGAGATTCCAGACACTTTCAGGCTCTGAGCACGTTCCGCCGATTTCGATTCTCGTGCCGGCTTACAACGAGGAGCTGACGATTATTGAAAATGTAAGGTCGCTCTTATCCTTGAACTATCCGCGCTACGAGGTACTCGTGGTAAACGATGGATCAAAGGATGCTACCTTGCAGGTAATGATTAACGAGTTTTCACTGGTTTACTCCGAGCACATGCCGGTGCAGCCGCTTCTTCATACATCGAAGATCAGGGGAATCTACCACAATCCGGCTTTTCCGAATCTGTATTTGATCGACAAAGAGAACGGAGGAAAAGCTGACTCGCTTAACGCGGGGATCAATCTCTCCCACTATCCGTTGATCGCTTCCATTGATGCAGATTCCCTGCTGGAAAAAGACGCGCTGATTCGCATTGCGAAGGTGTATATGGAAAACCCGGATGAAACAGTGGCTATCGGCGGAGATATCCGCATTGCCAACGGCTGCAAGATCGAAGACGGTGTCGTGAAAGACATTCGTCTGCCAGACAAGTTTTTGCCGATGATGCAATCTGTCGAATACCTCAAGGCGTTTCTCGGGGGACGGATCGGCTGGAGTGCAATCAACGGATTGATTATCGTCTCAGGTGCGTTCGGTGTTTTTCGCAAGGATTACATCATCAAGGTAGGCGGCTATCGCGAGGGGTATCCGGGTGAAGACATGAACATCATCATCAAGCTGCACAAGTACATGCTGGAAAACAAGCTGCCGTACCGAGTGGCATTCTGCCCCGATGCGGTCTGCTGGACGCAAGCGCCGGATACACTCAAAATTTTGGGCAGTCAACGGCGCAGATGGGGACGCGGCAATCTGAAAAACATGATTGAGTACGGCAGACATATGGCGTTCCGCCCCAAGTACAAGCTGTTCGGGATGCTCACGCTACCGTTCAATATCCTGTTTGAAACCTTGAATCCATACTTCCGCATCACGGGTCTACTAGCCCTCATCGGTTACACCTTACTGGATATGACCAACGGCTACGTCCTCTTACTCTACGGCTTGCTCAATGTGCTGTATGGCATGCTGCTTGGCATTGGCTCCTTGTTGCTGGAGGAAATCGCGTTTCGACGGTATCCACGCTTTCAGGACATCGTCAAAATGCTTTTCTATACGATTCTGATGTTCTTCGGCTATCGGCAAATCGGCGTCATCTGGAGATTCCTCGGTCATATTGAATACTTGCGCAACAACAACTCCTGGGGAACGATGACGCGGACGAGCTGGCAGACGAAGGGCAGCGAAAACATTTCAAGTTTGGAGGCTAGATCATGAGTAATCTCGTACCTGTTTTTTACGAGCATCTGAGCAAGATGGAAGAGAAACAATTGGCGTGTGGGGTTATTCTAGCGGCTTGCAAAAACCTCACAAAAGAGTCAATGGAGCTTATCAAGCAAGACCTGGACACCAGTTCAGGAGACGGCTCCGAGATTGCTTTGCACTACGCGTATGACAAAAACAAGCAGCTCTTCGGAATCCTGCTTGAAGGACAGAAGCTTTCGAACACTCATTTCTATGCTTTGCGTGTCAAAGACTATTTGCAAGAGCACAAACTGCTTGCGGGCAGCCTGTTGATTGCGAGTTTTCCCGAAAGCTCCCGCTCGTCCGGACAAATGCTGATGCGGATGATCCAAGAGATGAGAGAGCCAGGCGCTCACGGGGAGATCAAGATTTACGAGCAGAATCCCGCTCAAAGAGAAGAACCCGCGAGTATTTTGCTGGTTAACCATGATGAGACTGTCAACGAGTTTTTGAGCATCTACTTTCAGCGCAAGGGGTACCTCGTTACGGTAGCCAATGACGGGATGGATGGCATGGAAAAATATCAGGAGGTCGCTCCTGATCTCGTGATTACCGACCTGAATCTCCCTATCCTCAATGGATACCAGCTCATGGAAAAAATCAAGCATATCAGCGCTTCCATGAGCAAGATTATGGTGCTTACAGACAAACGTCTGGAAGAAGATGTGCAAAAATCGTTTGCGATGGGAGCATCTGACTACATTACGAAGCCATTCTCCCCGGTAGAGCTGGAAGCCAGGGTGAAAAGGCTGATTTCATAATTCTAGAAAGAGAAAGGGAGAGAAACGAGGATGGCGAGATACGAGGAACTGCAACAGAAGATTCAACGAAAGACAGCGAGAGTGGGTGTCATTGGGCTTGGGTATGTAGGGCTGCCGCTTGCCGTAGAGACGATCAAGAGCGGTTATACCGTAATCGGAATCGATTTGCATGGTGGAAAAATCGAGAGCCTGAAAAGAGGAGAGTCTTACGTCCAGGATATTTCTAATGAAACCTTGCAGGAATGCCTCGCGACCAACCGCTTTTTTCCGACGACTGATTATAGCGTAATCGAAGAGCTGGATGCGATCAGCATTTGCGTTCCGACACCGCTCAGTCCCAATCAGGACCCGGACACCTCTTACATTATAAACGTTGTCGAGCAAATCAAGCGATTCATGAAAAGAGGAATGCTCATTACACTGGAGAGCACAACCTATCCGGGAACAACGGAAGAGCTGATCCAGCGCGAATTTGAAAAGCTGGGCTACCGGGCTGGCATCGACTTTTTCCTCTGCTACTCGCCAGAGAGGGTCGATCCGGGCAATCGCAAATACAGTACGTACAATACGCCAAAGGTGATCGGCGGGACGACAGAACGTTGCATGGAGTTAGGCACACTCTTGTATGGCAGTCTGGTCAAAACCGTCGTACCGGTCTCCTCGCCAAAGGTGGCGGAGATGTCCAAGCTTTTGGAAAATACCTTCCGTAGCGTCAATATTGCCTTCATGAATGAGATGGCGATGATGTGCGACAGAATGGGCATCAATGTTTGGGAAGTAATCAAGGCCGCATCGACCAAGCCTTTCGGGTTCATGCCGTTTTACCCGGGACCCGGAATCGGTGGGCATTGCATACCGCTCGATCCGATGTATTTGTCGTGGAAGGCCAAGGGCTTTCGTTTTCACAGTCAATTTATTGAGATCGCCCAGTCGATTAACGACAACATGCCGGACTATGTGCGAAACAAGACAGCACAGGTACTTAATATTTACGCCAAAGCGATTAACAGCTCGCGCATCTTGATTCTTGGCATGGCCTACAAGCCGGAAGTCGATGACTTGCGGGAATCACCTGGGCTGGAGATTTACGAGCTATTCACCAATAGCGGAGCAACGGTTGACTATTACGACCCGTATGCGCAGAGCTTTGTGAATAAAAAAGGGGAGATCGTCCATTCCATTGCCAATGACTACGAGGCGTTCAAGACTTACGATTGCATGGTGCTCATTACGAATCACCAATGCTTTGCCTATCAGGAGCTGGCGGATTTGGGAGTGGCTATTATCGATACACGAAATGCGTTTGAGGGCATCACGAATCCGAATGTGTATCGCATCGGAACCTCCGTGGCTATCAAGCAGGAGAAGGAAGTCGTCAGCTTGCTCGCATAATACAAAGTCGCAACATTATACGCAACAAGGGAGGAACCAAAGACATGTGCGGAATTATGGGATATATCGGGAACAGGGAAGCGCAGCCGATTCTTATCAATGGGCTGCGAAAGCTGGAATACAGAGGCTACGATTCCGCTGGCATTGCGATTTGTGACGGGGCAACGATCGGCATTCGCAAGGCAAAAGGCAGAATTGACGTACTGGAGAGCCAAACCCAAAAGTCCGGCTTGCAGGGCTCCATCGGCATTGGTCATACGCGCTGGGCGACACACGGACGACCATCTGACGAAAACTCTCATCCTCACTTTGATCAGTCTGGCAAGTTCTCGATCGTGCATAACGGCATTATCGAAAACTATCTGGATCTCAAGCAGGAGTTGATCGAAAAAGGTGTGACGTTTACTTCGGAGACGGACACGGAGGTCATCGTGCATCTTTTGGCGCAGGAATACGATAACAACCTGGTTGCGGCAGTGCAGAAGGTTGCTGGCAAAATTCGCGGAGCCTTTGCCCTCGGTGTGATGACGGAGCATGAGCCTGACAAGCTGATTGCGGTTCGTATGGCGAGCCCGTTGATTATCGGGGTAGGGGAGAATGAGAATTTCATTGGCTCTGATATCCCGGCGATCCTGGAGCATACGCGTGATGTGTACGTTTTGGAAGACGGAGACCTGGCGATTCTGACCAAAGATTCCGTTCACGTCATGCGTCTGGATACGACGGAGCCAATCGAGCGAGAGCTGGTGCGGATTGAGTGGGACAAGGAACAAGCGGAAAAAGACGGCTTTGCGCATTATATGCAAAAGGAAATTTACGAGCAGCCGCGTGCCCTGCGCAATACAATGACAGGCCGAATCGATACTACTGAGCAAAAGGTTATTTTCCCTACTCTTCAGTTATCAGAAGAGAGTGCCAAGCGTGTGGAGAAAATCTACATTGTCGCATGCGGTACCGCTTATCATGCGGGCTTGATCGGCAAGCATGTGATCGAGCGACTGGCACAAATTCCGGTAGAAGTGGATGTAGCGTCGGAGTTTCGTTACCGTCGCCCACTCTTTCAGCCCAATACGCTCACGATTGCCGTCAGCCAGTCAGGGGAGACAGCAGATACATTGGCAGCCATGCGTGAAGCCAAACGAAATGGCTCAGCAGTACTCGCGATTACGAATGTAGTCGGAAGCTCGATTGCCCGTGACGCCGATGACGTGATTACGACAAATGCAGGTCCGGAAATCGCGGTTGCTTCGACGAAGGCATATACCTCGCAGTTGATTGCGTTTTACTTGCTTGGCATTTATTTGGCGCAAGCGAAGGGTACACTGGATGCTGACACCCGTGCCTCATTGCTTCAACAACTGACCGCACTCCCGGATCAAGTCGAGCATATTCTCCAACATGCGGATGAGATTCGTCATTTCGCTGAATCGATCAAGGACGAGCAGCATCTGTTTTTCATTGGACGAGGACTCGACCATGCCGTATCGATGGAAGGCTCGCTCAAGCTGAAGGAAATCTCGTACATTCACTCGGAGGCGTATGCGGCAGGAGAGCTGAAGCACGGCACGCTGGCGCTAATTGAAGAGGGAACGAGAGTCATCGCCTTGGCTACACAGGATGAGCTGCATGAGAAAATGATCAGTAATATTACAGAAGTAAAAGCCCGTGGAGCAAAGGTTCTCGGTATTACCTTAGATGGACATGTAGAGCTGCATCGCTCGGTTGATGATGTATGCCTGATTCCGCAGACAGATGCCTTGCTTACACCGGTGTTAGGCGTGATCCCCCTCCAGCTCATTTCCTATTACACTTCTGTTGCGCTCGGCAATGACGTAGATCGTCCACGAAATTTGGCCAAAAGTGTAACAGTTGAGTAAACACAAACGTCTGTCGTAAGAAAGGTAGAGACATTCAAATAAGGGGGAAAGATGAATGAACACCTCGAAGCGGACGTTGAATCAGGAGAAATTACTGGAGATTATGCTTCAGGCCTATCAGCTGGGCGTGCAGAGGAAAGACATTAATTTGAGCATGATGATTGACACACTGACCTATGAATTGAAACCATACTTCGATCAGCAAATCCAACAAGGTCAGCTTGCAAAAGGGGAGCTGACCAAGACGGAGGCGATAGGATGAACATACATGCAGTAGTACTCGCAGCAGGAAAAGGAACTAGAATGAAATCTTCGCTCTACAAGGTCATGCATCCAATCTGCGGGAAGCCAATGATTGAGCATGTCGTAGAGACATTGGAACCATTATCACTTCGACATTTGGTCGTCGTTGTCGGTCATGGAGCCGAAGTGGTCAAAGAACAGCTGAAAAACCGTGTTCAGTATGCGTATCAACCGGAACAGCTGGGGACCGCTCATGCTGTTTGGATGAGCCACGAAATTCTCGGGGCGCAGGATGGCATAACGATTGTCATGAATGGCGATACACCGCTCGTACAAGAACAGACGCTGCGAAGCTTGCTCGAGTATCATCAGCTCAAACAAGCAGCAGCCACGGTTTTGACCTCCATTGTGGACGAGCCTACAGGCTATGGCAGGATCATTCGCGACGAGAACGGCGATGTCCGGAAAATTATCGAGGAAAAGGACGCGACCTTGGGCCAAAAAAAGGTGAACGAGATCAGCACCGGAATCTTTTGCTTTGACAATCAAAAGCTGTTTTCGATGCTGCCGATGGTCTCAAACGAAAACGCGCAAGGGGAGTTTTACTTGCCGGACGTTCTGGGGCTATTGCAAGAGCAAGGTCATTTGGTAGCGGCGTTTGCAACGGATGATCCCGCAGAAGGCAATGGCGTCAATGATCGTGTGCAGCTCGCAGATTTGGAACAGCTAATGCGCAAGCGAATCAACGATTTCCATATGCGAAACGGAGTGACGATGATAGACCCGAGCTCGACGTACATCGATTCGGACGTAATGATCGGGCGTGATACGGTGCTCTATCCGGGAACCTGCCTTTTTGGCGACACACAGATCGGTGAAGGCTGCCAGATCGGGCCGAACGCGTTGGTCAAAAACAAGAGCATCGAGGATTACACGAGAATTCCGCCGTTTTCAGCAGTTGACGGCAGTACGTTTGGTGAGCGGGCTTTTGCTTGCGTGGGAGCGACGACACAGCAGTACGGTATCGACCAGCGCTGATGCAGGTACTTCGTCGATATAGCTGGCTTTGGATAGCATTGCTCCTTGTGACAGTGACTTCGATCATCATGCTGTCGTTGGCAAGCACCCGCTCCGCCCTGACAAAAGCAACCTGGATATGGGATACCAAGCAAATGAAGACCCAAACCGATGAAATGATCGAGTTTGCCGAGAAAAACGACATCAACCTGATCTATCTTCACGTTGAACCAGCAGCAGTTGCGCCAGAGACGTATCGTACCTTCATTGAAAAAGCCAACCAAGCAGGCATCAAGGTAGAGGCGCTTGGCGGTGACCCAAATTGGGCGTTAACAGCAAATCGACAGAGTATCGACGATCTCATCTCCTGGGTGAAGGCGTTCAATCGCAGTGCCAAGCCAGCTGAACAATTTTCGGGGATTCACGTCGATATCGAGCCGTATTTGTTGCCTGCATGGAAGGAAGACCAGGCAGAAATCGTTCGGCAATGGCTGAAGAATGTCAGTTATTTGGCAGCAGAGACGAAGAAGGATACGGATCTTGCTGTCGGTGCCGACTTGCCTTTTTGGATCGACTCCGTAAACGTTCCTGGCAGTGATGAAAAAGTGAGCAACTGGATGGTGCAGCGACTCGACAGTATTACATTAATGGCCTACCGCAATCAAGCCCTTGGGCAAAATGGGATCGTCGAAATCGTAGAAAAGATCGTCGATGATGCCAATGTACGCAAAAAAGGGTCGGTCATTGTTGGCGTCAACATCATGGAAACGATGGAAGGCGCTCATGTGAGCTTTTATGAAGAAGGCACAAAAGAGATGAATAACCAGTTGGCCATTTTACAGGAGGAGCTGTCAAACAATCCGGCGTTTGCAGGAAGTGCGATCCATGATTACGAGAGCTGGAAGCACGCAAGTCAACGAGAGGAGCAACTTTGACGAATGAAAGCTGCGCGCATCTATTTGAGTGTTCTCTGCCTGACGGTCGGCTTTCTGTTCGGCTTTTCCCCCGCGGAGAAGAAGAGTAAAGCAACGTGGATCTGGCAATCCGAAATGATCGGGAGAGAGAAACAAGAGATTCTCGATTTCTGCAAAAGGAACGATATTAATCTCGTCTACTTGCGAATCGAAATGAACAAGCCCTATGAATACTACCGCGATTTTATCCGCGAAGCGACAGAGATGGGAATCGAGGTACATGCGGTTGCTGGTCATCCCGCATGGGCACTCAAAAGCAATGAAAAGCGGATGATGAACATCGTCCACTGGGTAAAAAGCTACAATCGTGAAGCCCAGAAGAATGAGCGAATTCGCGGGATTCAGCTAGACATCGAGCCGTATCTCCTGCCGTTTTGGGAGAACGATCAGAAGCGGATTATTCGGGAATGGCAAGCCAATGTGCAGGCGTTCACAGCCGAGGTGTCAGAAGATGAGGAATTGGTTTCCAGTGCAGCCATTCCATTTTGGCTGGACGATATTCCTGTTCCGGGACAAGAAGACATGTCTCTGTCCAAATGGATGATAGGTCAGTTTGATACGGTATGTATCATGGCGTATCGTGACACACTGTCAGGTCAAAACGGCATCCTGAATTTGATTGATCAGGAAATGAAAGAAGCGGATGAATTAGAGAAGCGTGTCTTGGTTGCTGTGAATATGAAGCCGCTTGATGAAGACCACGCTTCTTTTGCAGAGGAAGGCTCCGCTCTCATGCAACAGCAATTAGAGCAATTACCTGCCCTTTTGGCACAGCATCCGTCCTTCTCTGGCGTCGCGATCCACGATTATCGCTACTGGAAGGAGGCGGCTCCATTGCCCCCGGCAACAAAGAAACGCTACAAAGGCACCTACATATGGCGTGCAGAATTGATTGACACGGAAAAGGAGGAAATTCTCTCCTTTGCAGAACAAAACGGGTTGAATCTCCTCTATGTGCGTCTAGATTTGGAGCAGCCGATTTCCTATTATCGTGATTTCGTGAAAGAGGCTCGTGAAGCGGGTATCGAGGTTCATGCGATGGGGGGCCATCCGATTTGGGCTCTGTCTGAAAGTCGGAGCAAGATCATGAAGCTCGTGAATTGGGTGAAAGCCTACAATGAGGCTGTCTCGACAGAAGAGCAGTTTCACGGCATTCACTTAGACATTGAGCCGTATGTCCTTCCTGTCTGGCGCGAGGATAAAGAGGCAGTTTTACGGCAATGGATGGGTAACATCGAAGCATTTGTCGAAGAGACCAAGAAAGAAACATCCTTGGAAGCAAGCGTCGATCTCGCCGCATGGCTGGACAAGACACCGACACCGGGTCAGCCGGAATTGCCGTTTTCGCATTGGATGATCAAACAGCTTGATCATACGACCTTGATGGCCTTTCGCGATCGCGCTCCTGGCATCATCGGCTTGGTTGAAAATCAGATGAAGTACGCAGAGAGCCTCCAGAAAAAGCTGGTCGTCGCCGTGGAAACGAAAGAGAGTCACGAAGGGAACGGGATTACCTTTCACGAGGAAGGCATGGGCGAAATGGACCGGCAGCTGGATCTGGTGACAAAAGTGCTGGATCGATATTCCTCTTATTGGGGGCTCGCTATTCATGCCTATGACTACTGGAAAAACGGGAAAGAGTAAGCTGCCAGCATCGTGCGCCATTGTTGTTGTACAATAGAAGAAAACGAGCGTCGGAAAGAGGAGAACAAGCCATGCGAGATGTGCAAAACCGACATCGAAATCTTCCGCCGCGTACACCAGAAATGTTGTACAACGTGGTGCGCAAGTTTTACCGTGGAGCAGTCAGTCATTTTGATCTGATTCAGGAGAAAAAGCAGGAAGCACGTGCAGCCTTGGAAACGGGTGACCATGACAGAATCCGTGCAGCTGTACACACGTTATTTTTGGAGTTCCATTTTTATGTGACCTGCTGGCTCCAGATTGAGCTTGCCCTGTATCGGCTGGCGCGTCAGGATGAACGGCTTGCGCAAGTGGTGGAAGACTATCGACCATCGTTGGAAAAGCATGTAACGGTACGGCAACTGCTAGATCAGACAGAGGCGTGTGTGAAGGCGCAGTTTCAACCAACCGGGGATGGATGGTCCTGCGTGCAGAAGGATGCCTACGTGTTTGGCAGCATCATTTTTACAGTGGATGAACAGAGTCTGCAAGACTTGCACGCCGTGTATCAGGCGATTTGGGAAAAGGTAGACCGCTGAACCATCTCCCATAATAAAAAGCGTGACCGTCGCGATGGATGGTCACGCTTTTCTCGTTTAGAATGTGCCAGGGAAAATGGAGCCTGTGTGAGGAGCCAATTGGCCTGGGGTGTTCAATTGGTGAACCTCTTGCGTATTCGTGCCCGCAAAGCCAGGAGAGAAAATCGCTTGTGCTCCTGCGCCAGCCTGATTGTTGTATGCCTGATTGGCATAAGCCTGTGGTTGCAGCTGAGATTGTTGTAACTGAGATTGTTGTAACTGAGATTGTTGCAGCTGACCTTGCTGCCCATACATGCCATAGCCCGTGTTATTCAACTGGCGAACTTCCTGGACATTGGTATTGGCAAAGCCAGGCGAAAAAATACTGCCAGTCATCGCTGGCGGATAGGCTGCTTGATTCGTATAGCCAGCTTGTCCACCGTAGCCGCCATAGCCAACTTGATTGCGGGCTTGAACCTCTTGAACATTCGTGCCGGCAAAGCCTGGAGAGAAAATGGAGCCTTGTCCAACCGATTGCTGATAAGAAGGCTGTGCTTGTATGTAGCCAGCTTGCTGGCCTTGACCATAGCCAGTGGATTGGTTTTGCAACGAGTGAAGTGCTGGATTTTGAGCATAGCCGAAATGCTGTTGCTGTTGTTGTTGTGGATAGCCAGTGTTATTTAGTTGTCTCACTTCTTGGACATTCGTATTTGCAAAACCTGGGGAGAAAATCGCTTGTGCCCCACCGGAGGACATCCCCAGTGAAGGAGTTCCGATGGATTGGGCATGACCGCCGTGGTTCCAATGTTGTACTTCTTGTACGTTTGTTCCGGCGAATCCTTGTTGGAACATAGCACCTGCAGGGCTCATTGCTCCAAAAAATTGCGGTTGTTGCTGGGAGTGCATCATATTGTTAAGTATATGGGTCATGGTTAAGACCACCTCCATGGAGTATTTTTTCCAAGGTTGATCAGGTCATGCATCCGAAACGAAAAAAACATGCCGGAGTCTAGACGGCATGTTCCTTTAAATCAAAATGTGAGACTTGCCTCATTGTTCAGTGCTACCCGCACGTGCAGCCAGCATGCCAATTCACTTATTGCGGTAGCGTTTATCTACAACCAGGAAGGATTGACCCATTATGAGCCAACAGCCTGGGGGTCAATCGCGTCAGCCAGTCGTCGTTGGGTGACGCGCCGTTCCCCTTCCTGACGGGCAAATCGCACCAAGGTCGTCTGTGAATCAGCTAGTGCTGTTCGACTCCCTTATCCTGCGGCACTCCCTCGCTTGCTTTGCAAGTGGGAGACATGCTGTGCGTAGTGGATCAAATTCGCTAACGACAATCGTCGAATCGATGGTTCATCGAATTTCTCCGGCTTTGCATTTGCTTCAAAGAGCCATAGCTTTCCTTCTTTTGTCAAGCCAAGGTCCATCGACATCTCAGCCAAATCCGTCCATTCTGCATTTAATGATCGTGCGATGGCGAGCGCCGTATCGTGAATGTGTCTTTCCATTTGCTCGTGATCATTATGAAACAGGGCTTGCATAACGGTTGATAACGAGTGGATCGATCCGCCGCGTGGCACATGTGTAGTGATGCTTTGCGAGCCAGACCTTCTGATGCCAACTCCGGTTACACTCCACTCGCCCTCACCATCTTTTTGTACGAGGACGCGCACATCAAAAGGTTTGCCGTTGTAGCGGGCACGACGGATGCCTTGCTGCATGATGTACTTCTGCTGTTTGACATGAAGCCTAATATGCTTCCATACGTCATTCAGATTGGAAAAGCGACGAGTAATGGCCTTATGCTCCTTTAACCGTTGCAGGAACCACTTATCGTTTTTGAAATCAATGCGCATGATTCCCTGACCAGCTTTGCCGCGCACAGGTTTCAAGTAGACAAAGCGATGTTCGGTGCAAAAGCTTCGAAAGCGGGCCAAGGTATCCAGCTGTTTCGTCTCCGGCAGAAAAGCTTGCACTTCCAGATGGGACTCAAGCATCGTAAACAGCTGTTGCTTGTCAAAAAAGCTGCGATTAAACAATGTGACATTTGGCATCTCATGGATGCGGTTCAATGTTCTTCGGACTTCAGGTCGCCGTTCTGCTTTTCTCGTCGGAATTCGGTTGTAAACCACATGGGGGAAAGGTAGAATCACCTCTTGCCACGAGTTTAGACGATTGTTGTACAAATAGCCGCGCACCTTTTTCTTCTCCCAATTGATTCCTTGTGGAGTGAACACATATACGAGTGCGCCCCATTGCTTTCCCGATTGAGAAATATCCTTGAAGTTCTCGCGATTTCCTAAAAATGTTGCCCCTTCACCAACGGTCAATATGCCAAATAATGGGCCAAGCTTCAGGGAGTCGTCCGCCATTTTCCAGTTAATGCGTGTACGAATACGGCTTGCTTGCACGCGGGGTAAACCAGCGTATATCCGTTTCGTATGAGAAAAGGGACCGAGACTGGCGACCAGTGGCTTTGGCGAGCGTTTTAGGACTAGCCGAGGTAACTGTACGAACCATCTACCGCTAGGGAGGATCGTCAGCCACCCGGAGCGCTGCTGAAGCATGGTGTTCCTCCTTCCTGAAAAACGGTACAGATCGCGTGCGACTAGAAATTGGCCAAGTAACAGCTATAATCGACGAGCAACTTGCGTGATTCCTGATCAGCCTGCTTGAGACGGGCGTGCTTGAATATAGAACGGCCAGGCTTGGAATTCGCTTCGAACATCCAGACATGGCCTTGTGTATCAATCCCCATGTCCAGCCCCAATTCTCCTAAATCAATCCCTTTTGCCAGTTCAATTGCGGTAGCGAGTCGGATTGACGCGTCAGAAATGCGCTGAGTCATGAGGGGTTTTTGTTTGCCAAACAAGTGCTGCAACAGGTCATCGCCAGGGATAACAGTTCCACCTGTGCGTACATGGGTAGTTACGCTGCCGGAACCAGCAACCTTCGCTGCCGTGCAGGAGACGACCCATTCGTTTTGTTGATTTTTATGCAAGTGAACACGGAAATCAAACGGTCGTCCATGGAATGTCATGAGCGAAATGCCTTGTTGTGCCAGATACGCACTGACGCGGCGACTACGGAAGACATGCTGATAAAGGCTGGACAGCTTGGAGAATTGTTTTTTTACATTGCCGCTGCCTGTATGATAGGAGGCAGTAAAGCCACCACCTGCCTGGCGAACAACTTTGACAATGCCGTACCCGAGACTTCCATTTTTGGGCTTCAAATAAACGATAGGGTATTTACGCAGCAAGTCTCGAACCGTTGTAAGGGAAGGAGAGGTATAAGTCTCCGGGATATGCTCATTCACTTCTGGATTCGGATACAGCAGTTGGTGCACGCCCCATTTGTTGAAAAAGCCCTGATTGAACATCGGTAAATTGGGGTAACTGGCGAGTCGATATTTGAATTCCTGAACGGCTTCATGTTTTTCTGCTGAACGAGAGGGAATACGATCATAGACGACATCGGGCATGGCGGTAACATGCTTTTTCCAAAAGTAGCTGCCTGATTTGTTTCTGCGCAAAAACCACGCTTTGACCGTATTCGATTCCCAGTCTACATCGGTTGGGGAAAATATATAGTAGAAAACGCCTTTCCCTTCTTGTGCCTGTAACAAATTTTGAAAAAACGAGGTGCGTGAGCCAATTGGCTGCTTGGGATCTCGTCTGATGCCAGTCGTAACGATCCCGATTGAAGGACCGATCCGGAGCGCGGAACCCTCTAGTTTGAGCTGGATCAAGCCAGGGTGAGGAATGCCCAGCTCTGATTGCAATAGCGTCGTCACTTTTATGACATTCGCATCCGGATAGCGTTTGTCTTGTAAGACAGTTGCGACTACTTCCTTTTTACCCAGCAAGACTTTAATTTTCTGGCGTTGCCGTAGCTGTAGCTTTTGGAAGAGACTAGCTGGCAGAATAATCCCACTGATACGGGGGTTGGAAAGGAAGCGAAGCCGCATTCTGAACGTTTCCATGCTTTAACCTCCTACGCGCTCTTTCATGAGATAGTGGGCGTAGCGAACAGGCTGAGTAATCGAATGTAGTTGTGCAGTTGGGTCGTCAATCATTCGAAAAACTGTTCGCCCTGGTCTGCTGTTTACCTCGATGATCCAAACATTACCTGCGGTGTCGATGCCAATATCGATTCCCAGCTCAACGAGTCTGCCGTGTGACTCTTCCAAAAAACGGGGAAGTTCTTCCGCCACTCGGTTGATTGTTTGCTCGATGCGTGCCGCTTTTGCGGATTTGAAGTGAAGGGGCAGGAAAGAGGCCAGAGGTGTTGCTTTCCCTCCTCCGTGCAAATTGGAGGTGATGCTGCGTTTGTCTCCCAGGCGCACAGCTTTGCCAGTTGTCGCCCATTTACCTAGTCCGTTTTTTTGAACCAGAACACGGACATCAAATGGGGTACCATCCGGGGTATGCAACTCCAAATAGGGCTGTACTAGGAACTTGCGACCGGCTGTAAAGACAGACACAAAACTTTTTAATCCGGCAGTGTCACGAATTCGC
Source organism: Brevibacillus sp. BD137 (assembly GCF_041644655.1). Taxonomy (NCBI): domain Bacteria; kingdom Bacillati; phylum Bacillota; class Bacilli; order Caryophanales; family Paenibacillaceae; genus Brevibacillus; species Brevibacillus sp. BD137. The sequence continues at coordinate 268,780 of NZ_JAOTNO010000004.1, forward strand.
CTGGTGAAAGGTTGATTGTCCCGGTTTCGTCCAGAAGCTTCATAGCCACTGCGCACTTCTTTGATTCTCACGACGCCAATACCGTGAGTTCCCGCCATTGGTTTGATGATGGCTGCCCCGTATTTTTCCAGGGTTGCCTGAAGCACAGGATATGAGAATATTTCAGTAGGTGGTAGCAGCGAGGCGAGAAGAGGAGACTTAGCGAGCATCTGGTGCACCTGCCATTTTCCAGACAGACCATGCCCCAAAAACGTAATGTTGCGATCGTTTTGCAACTTTTCCACAAATGGTTTATAGTGGCGATAAGATGGGCCCACAAAGCAACGATCATAGATAAAGGCGGGGATTGGGAATTCTTTCGCGTGCCAGGACCCATTGCGATATTCGAAGCCTTTTACCATACGGGTGGAAAAGTTAACCTGACGTGGTGAAAAAACGAAGACACGTATGCCGTGCTTGCGTCCATAGAGCGTAAGCTTTTTATAGTACCCTTTGTCTACAAAGTGGGAGCCTTGGCACCGGGCCATGATGCCAAGACTTCTCTCGGATGCTGTCATATAGGTCACCTTCGCCTGTTATTGTTGCGCTTCGGTCTTCTTTTTATGGGCTTTTGTGGTTGAATGGTCCGGGGAAAACCACTTAGAAAGGCGGAATAATCCAGCATGCGAACGACAGAAGGGCGAGCGCGCCGAGGCAGCTCTTCGGCACCCTCAGGCAACGGAACTGTTTTGGCTGACTTGGATGGCTTACTGTTGACCTCCAAAAGCCACACCCGTCCATGGACATCGACTCCCAAATCAATTCCGAATTCTCCGTAATGCCCAGGCAGTGATTCTTCTAAAAGGATCGCGAGCTTAAGTGCTACTGTGTGTAACGTTTGAGGGGATGGTCGTATCGCGCTCGCCCGTGGTCCACATACTCGCAGTGCCTGAAGGGGAGTCATCATTTGCCCACCTCTGGATATATTGGAAACAATGCTGTTTAATCCCAGGCGAGCGACCATGGAAGTGACGGACCATTCGCCTTTTCGGTCTTTTTGTACCAATACACGAAAGTCTGTCGGTCGTCCTTGGATGCCAATTAACGGTAACCCTTGCTGCAGCAAATAGGATGTGCCTTTTGTCCTTTTTTGCAAATACTGATGTAAGCCCTGAATGCTAGCAAATGATTTGCGCAATCCTCCGGGGAACGCGAGCTGGTATCCTCCGGGTGAACTGCGAACTCGAATGATCCCGCGCCCCATGCTGCCGTTAGCTGGTTTAGCATAAATCGTGCGATAGGTAGATAGCATTTGTCGCAGGTCTTCTTGATTCAAATAACGAACCATGCTGGGAAGATGCTCGGAGGCTGTCGGTTGATTCTCAAGAGCGGCGTGAACATGCCACTTATTCAAAAAACGCTCGTTAAAAAAGGGAATGGAAGCTTCCTTGCAGCGTTGAACCCAGTTGGCCATCTGTTCACTTCGTTCGCGTTGGCGGGACACGAGTCGGTTGTAAATGCATTGTGGAAGCGGAAGTAAGGTTTGTCTCCAAACGCCTCCTTTTCTAACGAGGCCGCGCACAGTTCCTGCATCCCAGTTGACATCCTGAAGCCGAAATGCGCAAAGGATCCCTCCGCGTTTACGGGTGATATCGGACATTTCGTGAAAGAAATTGTTTAGGTGTCCAAACGGTCCTTGCGAGGCCGCTGCATTGTAGTTTGAAACAAGAACACCTACATACGGTCCGAAAACGATTGTTTTCTGATTCGTATCATAACGGACTAAGAGTGGAACGCCCTTGGGTAGATAGAGTGATTGAGCTAAAGAGGGTCGAATGAAGGTTTTGCCCGAGGTTTTGCCTCCCCGTTCCCAACCGCCTACGCGTGCGGAAACGGTTTTGTTCCCAAATTGGACCGAAATGGTGGATGGTGTTGAAAGATTCCATTTGCGCAAGTGCGCCTGGGGCAGGTAAAGGTCTACTTCCGATATTATCTCGTTTTCGACAACGATTGTTGGAACGTAGGACATGAGTATCCCCTTCCCATCAGGCAAAGTTAGTCTATGGTATGAGCATCCAAAACGTTTGGTGCCATGTAGAGAAGAGAGGTTGTTAGGATTTATGAACGCTTGGATACTATTAGTGAACATTGCAGTAGGCTCTGTCATCGGTGGAGTGACGAATGAGTTAGCCATCCGAATGCTGTTTAAACCAGTAAAACCGTGGTATATAGGCAGGTGGAAAGTGCCTTTTACTCCGGGATTGATCCCGAGAAGACGAGACGATATCGCGATACAAATGGGCAGACTCGTCGAAGAGCATTTGCTGACGACAGAGGGGGTCAAGCGTGCGCTGAACCAGAGTGGTTTGGAGAGTACACTGACAGGATGGATGAACACCATCGCTCGCGATTGGATGACAGATGAGCGTAGTCTACGTCAAGCATTGCTCACAGTGATGCCACAGTTATTTAAGGAAGACGGAACGTGGAGTGAGGGCGTCCGAGCGCCTATCGAGGCGAAATGGGGTGCCTTTGTCGATCAGGTTCTGGCACAATATGAAGAGAAAAAACTGCGAGAGTTGGTTACGGACAATGGACGCGAGCGTCTGGATGCTGCACTTGGCAGTGTGAGCGAACTGCTCTTGAAACGTTTCCGTGAATATTTGCATTCCCCGGAAGGTCAGCAAACCTTGCAAAACATGGTTCGCGGATTGCTCGGCGGAGGCGGAGGCATGTTTGGTGGCTTGGTCGGGATGTTTCTTGGGGATGACAAGATTTTGGGCAAGATTCTCCCGTATCTCGATGAGCTTTTGCAGAGCAGAGAGCTTTCGGAACGCGTGCACTACTTTTTGCATAATGAAGCGGACAAGCTCTTGGACAAAAATGTGGGCGAAGTGGTTGCCTGGATTGGGCGAGATCAAGTGGACGATTGGGCGCGAAAGCTTTTTGCCAAGCTGGAGGAGCAAAGCCTGCGTATCGTGGACGAGCCTCTGTCTCGTTTGACGGCGCCTATTTCTGAGACAGTGACAACGGAACTCGTTCCCCGTTTGGCCAAGTGGATGGTGGACACGCTGCAACAAAATATAGAGAGAATATTTTCGCGCCTAGCCATCCGGGATATTGTTACCCGGCAAGTAGAGGGTTTCCCGATTGAAAGAATTGAAGAGATGGTAGTCGGAATCTCAGGCAAGGAATTCCGCATGATCACCGTGCTTGGATTTATTCTTGGCGGGATTATTGGGCTTGTCCAAGGTATATTGGCAAATTTGGTTAGTTAAACAAAACTGAAAAGAAACTGTAACTGTGTTGTAATAATCCTGTAATATTCCTTGGGTATGATAAAAGCACGATGAAAACCCCCTTAATGATATACTTTCTGGTCGGTAGCTTTCGAAAAAGCTACCCTTTTTTTTTGCCCCGCCTTCGGGTATATTGGTCGAAGGAGCGCACGTACATGGAACGGGTGGGAGAAAAGGAAGGGGGAATAGCAATATGGCAACGAAGCATGAACAAATCTTGCAACATATTGATCGCCTTCCGATCGGTTCGAAGATTTCCGTGCGGCAGATCGCGAAAGACCTGGATGTGAGTGAAGGGACTGCATACCGCGCGATCAAGGAAGCGGAAACGCAAGGATACGTCAGCACGATTGAGCGTGTCGGTACGGTGAGAATCGAGAAGAAGCAGAAGGAAAATATTGAACGTTTGACCTTTGCGGAGGTTGTGAACATCGTCGATGGTCATGTGCAGGCTGGACGTGAAGGCTTACACAAGACCTTGAATAAATTTGTAATAGGAGCCATGCAGCTCGAAGCCATGATGCGCTATATCGATGCCGGGAGTCTCTTGATTGTCGGTAACCGCTATCAGGCACATAAAATCGCTTTGCAGCAAGGGGCTGCTGTATTAATTACCGGAGGATTCGATACAAGCGAGGAAATCAAGCAGCTTGCTGACCGCTTAGCGCTGCCAATCATCTCCTCCAGCTACGATTCCTTTACAGTTGCTTCGATGATTAACCGAGCCATCTATGATCGCCTGATCAAAAAAGAAATCGTAATGGTAGAGGATATTTTGAAGCCGCTTGCAGAAACGCCTGTTTTATTGACATCCGATTCTGTTGCCAAGTGGCATCAGTATACGGAGCTGTATCAGGACACGAGATTCCCCGTTGTTGACGAGCAGATGCGTCTGATCGGGATTGTTACTTCCAAAGACATCATCGGTCATGAGGAGACGGCCATAATCGACAAGGTCATGACGAAGAACCCGATTACGACCTCGCCGCGGGTATCTGTAGCGTCATCTGCGCACACTATGGTGTGGGAAGGAATCGAGCTATTGCCTGTCGTAGACAATCATCGCAAGCTCGTAGGGGTCTTGAGCCGCAACGACGTGTTAAAAGCGCTGCAATTTACAGCGAAGCAACCACAGATGAGTGAAACATTCCCGAATCTGATCATGTCCCATTTCCGGGAGGAGCGACAGGCAGATGAGATGGTCTATCTGGGTGATGTGAGCCCACAAATGACCAACCATCTCGGTACGATTGCCAGCGGAATCATGACGACGGTCATGGTCGAGGCTGCTTGTAACCTGTTGCGCCACCATCGTCGAGGAGACATGGTACCGGAAAATATCACCGTCTATTTCCTAAAGCCAGTCCAGATGGAAAGCCATATCGAAGTAAAGCCGCGCCTATTAGACATCAGCCGCCGCTTCGGAAAAGTCGAAGTATCTGTATTCCACGGCGACCAGCTCGTGGGGCAGGCCATGATTACTGCGCAAATTATTGAGCGATAAAGGAACAGTCTCTTTATGACTGTTCTTTTTTGTTTGGAAAAGTGGCTGTAGTGGGGAGAAGAAGCGCATTTCCAGTCTACGCTTCGACCTCCGCCCCGCAAGGGGTGAAGACTGTCCGCTTCGGAATAAATGGCGGGAGCGCTTCAAACGTTGAGGTTTCGAGGAAGTATTCCATAGGTGAAGCTGAAATTCCCCGCCATTCATTCCTACGCTGAGATGGGCTCCAGAGGCGCTTGACTGGAAATGCGCTTCTTCTACGCAGCTTTGGTAATAAAGCATCATGAAAGTACTTTCATGAAGTAAAAATCATCTCTGATTCACTGAAAAACCAGCTACAACAAAGTAAACAGCCGCTTCAAGGAAAAAGGAGAAAAAAGCGAGGCTCTTTGGGACACCAGCCGAGGCGCAGTGGAAAAAGGGAAACACGCCTTTAAGCGTCCACTTCTGAACATGCTCCATGGGGAGGACTACTTTGGACGCGGTTTCCCTTTTTCCACGGAGACGTGCAGGAATGACCCCCATGCAGGGGGCCCAAGAAGCTCGAGCGTTTTCTCCTTTTTCCGCTGCCACCAGTAGCAACGATATAGAATTTGTTTATCTCCTACGAATTGACAGGCAAAGCAATGCAACTTATCATCTAATTAGAACATCATCTAATCGGAACGAATAAACAAAGAAAGGAGCACCCCATTTTGCAATTAGACCAACTCGTCACCTTTTACAAAGCACTCGGAGACCCCACGCGCGTACGCATTCTCGCGATTTTGGCAAACGGCCCCCTACATGGACAGGCGTTGGCAGGCAAGCTCGGCGTGACACCTCCGACCATCACACATCATATGGCAAAGCTTCGAGAAGCAGGTGTCGTTTACGAGCGTCGTGATAAAAACACCATCTATTTCTATTTGCATGATGCCAATGTAAAACGACAGTCGCAGGCAATCGTGAATGTCATGGAAAAAGCAAAGGATACGTCAGTAGAGGAGTTATTTGCAGAAGACACCTTACATGTTCAGAGGAGGCACCAGATGGCAGCCGAAAAAATGCAGGTTATTCGCAGCTTCATTACTCCAGATGGCAAGCTGAAACAAATCCCGTCCCAGCGTAAGAAAAAACTGATCGTCTTTGAATACATGGTGCGCGGTTTAGAAAAAGGGCGCAAGTACAAAGAACCGGAGATCAACGAGTATATCCGTCAGTTCCATGAGGATTACGCTACGATTCGCCGGGAATTCATTATGAATCATTATATGTATCGAGAAGAGGGGATCTACGAGCTGAACCCAGAGGAAATGTGGGCAAAAGCCGAGGACCTGCAATAATGGGAAATGTTTCCTCCTGACTTGAACAGAAAAAAGGACAACCTTCGGCACTGCCGCTCAGGTTGTCGAAGCAATAGAATGTCACACAAATTCATTATAGCGAGAGCTCTAGCAAGTTTGTATGATAAACGGCTGGGAATAGAGGAAAAGTATTTCCAGTCATCCTTTCCCAAAAATGAAAAAGGCATGCGGAACGTAAAGCTGTTCCCATGCCTCTTTTTATACTCCTTTTTTCAATTCTGCCTGCCAAGCTGTACGATAACGGAAATAATTGCGAGTTCCCAAAAATAAATTCATAGCCCCTACAATCAGCATGATCAACGCAACGACAATACGGAGCGTATCGAGAGAATCAAAAGTAAACTGATTGATACCGAACAAAGAGACGAGTATCCCCAATGACACATTCATTTTCCCCAGCAACATACGCGATTCAAGCGGATGGATGCCTCGTCTACGCGCATGGATACTATAGTAGACACTGGCTACTAGGGAAGCGAGAACACCGGTCATGTAAAAGGCAGACCACATAGATGGATTCATCCTTTCTATCCTTTCTAGCCATTCTGGTATTACCCATCCTACCAAAATCAGGGGATAACGGTCAAATATAGGTAGGAACGTTTGTTCTTATCGTCCGTATACGTTATACTTCCGGTATAATGTAAGGGAGAAAGTTTCAATCGTGAAAAGTGAGAGGGGTAATATCATGACCTCCTTTGTCCATTTGCATGTTCATACGGAGTATAGTCTGCTGGATGGAGCAGCACGTATCGATACGCTAGTGAAGCGAGCCAGCGAATTGGGCATGCATGCACTGGCAATGACAGATCATGCCAACTTGTACGGGGCAATCCCGTTTTATAAAGCTTGTCTGGAGGCAGGCATCCGACCGATTATCGGGATGGAATTATACGTAATAGATGGGAATCTTCAAGATCGCGTGCGAAATGCACCGCCGCCTAGTCATCTGATCGTTCTCGCTGAAAATGAAACAGGCTACCGCAATCTCCTGAGGTTGGCAACAATCGCGAATACAGATGGCAACTACATCCTTCCGCGTCTCAACAAAGAGGTGTTGGCAAAGCATACGGACGGCCTCATTGCACTGAGCGGCTGTCAGCAAGGGGAAGTAGCCAAGCTGTTACTGGCTGGAGAAGCGGACACTGCCAAAGAAGTAGCCCTCCGGTATCAGCGAATGTTTGGTGAGCAGCATTTTTATTTGGAGCTGGCTGATCACGGATTGGAAGTGGAGCGCAGGCTGAATACTCGTCTCGTGAAACTAAGCCAGGAGACGGGGATTCCGCTGATTGCGACCAACAACGTTCACTACATCCACAGAGAGGATCACCAGCAGCATGATATCTTGTTGGCAATCAAAGAAGGCAAGACCATTGGCGAAGAAAACCGTTTTCGTTACGAGACGGATCAGTACTATCTGAAAAGCGCTGAGGAAATGGCGGCGCTCTTTGCTTTTGCTCCACAGGCGTTAGCGAATACGGTAGCTGTTGCAGACAGATGCAAGCTGGATCTTACCTTTGGTGCGCATATTTTGCCGGAATTTCCCTTGGCAGAGGGACAAGATTCGACGCAGTATTTGCGTGAACTGTGTGAAAAGGGCTGCCTGGAGCGATACGGTGAGATTACGCCGGAGGCACAAGCGCGTCTAGATCACGAGCTGGCGATCATTACAGGGACGGGCTTCACTGATTACTTCCTGATTGTTTGGGATTTCATGCGGTACGCTCACGAAAACGGGATACCGACTGGACCTGGACGAGGTTCTGCGGCAGGTAGTCTGGTCGCGTACGTTTTGAAAATCACGAATGTCGATCCACTTCGCTTTCAGTTGCTCTTTGAACGCTTTCTCAACCCGGAGCGGGTGACGATGCCCGATATTGATATCGATTTTTCCGTAGAGCGCCGTGACGAAGTCATTCACTATGTAGCGAGCAAGTACGGTCATGATCGCGTCGCCCAGATCATTACCTTTGGTACGATGGCGGCTCGTGCAGCAGTACGTGATGTTGGGCGGGCGCTAGGCTTGTCTTTGGGCATCGTTGATCGCGTTGCCAAAATGATTCCGCAATCGCCAGGCATGACGATTGAACGAGCCATGCAGATCAACCCGGATATCGGCAAGCTATGTGCGGAAAACAAACAGGCAGCGCAACTGATCGAAACGGCAAGGGGCGTAGAAGGTTTGCCGCGTCACGCCTCTACGCATGCGGCGGGTGTCGTCATTTCGCGTGAACCGCTGACGAATTACGTCCCATTACAGACGGGCAATGAAGGCTTGGCGCTTACTCAATATCCGATGGAAATTCTCGAAGAAGTCGGTCTGTTGAAGATGGACTTCCTCGGCTTGCGCAATTTGACAATCATTCAGGAGACGTTGCGTCATTTGCAGGAGCAGGGAATATCGCTTGATCTGGATAAGCTGCCGACAGACGATGAGAAAACGTTTCGTATGTTCTCCCGTGGGGAGACAACCGGTATTTTTCAACTGGAATCCTCAGGGATGCGCAATGTGCTGCGAGATTTGAAGCCGAGCAGCCTTGATGACATTATTGCGGTTCTCGCCTTGTATCGTCCGGGGCCGATGGAGATCATCCCGCAGTATATCGCCGCCAAACACGGGACTAGCAAAGTACAGTACGCTCATCCTGTTCTCGAGCCGATTTTGCGGGAGACACACGGCTTTATGATTTATCAGGAGCAAATCATGCAGATTTCCTCGACACTGGCAGGCTTCAGTCTTGGTGAGGCAGATATTCTACGCCGAGCGGTCGGGAAAAAGAAACGGGAGCTATTGGCGGAACAGCGGGAGAAGTTCGTGGCTGGTTGCGTCCGACAAGGGTACGGAGATGAGCTGGGCAATCAAGTTTACGATTTGATCGTGCGCTTTGCCGATTACGGATTCAACAAAGCCCACTCGGTTGCTTATGCAATCATCGCCTATCAGATGGCCTATTTGAAAGCAACTTATCCGCTTGCGTTCATGGCAGCCCTGCTCTCTTTGTCCATTGGAAGCCAAACGAGAATTGCCGAATACACGGAGGAAGCGCGGCGACTGCAGCTTATCGTACTCGGACCTGACGTGAATAAGAGCTTGGCCTACTTTACAGTGGAGCAGGATGCAATTCGATTTGGTTTGGCCGCAGTGAAAAACGTCGGCTACGGTGCCATTGAATCGATCGTCAAAGAGCGAAAAGGCAGACCGTATCGTGACGTCTTCGATTTTTGTGCGCGCGTGGATGCACGATTAGTCAATCGCAGAGTAGTAGAGTCGCTCACTTTATGCGGCGCGCTGGACTCGTTGCCAGGACATCGCAGTCAGCTTTTGCTATTGCTAGATGAGGCGGTAGGGAAGGCAAACAGCAAGAGAATCGAGCGTGACGCCAACCAGCTCAATCTTTTTGCGGGAGAAGAAGATGCGGCACCTTTGCGGGAGCCAGCAGAATATCCCGAGGTACCGCCACTCTCACATACGCAGCAATTAAAAGAGGAGCGGGATTTGATCGGGGTATACATCTCTGGTCATCCACTTGATCAGTTTGCCCATGTCGCAAGTCGCCCGGAAGTAACAGTGATCTCTTCGTTGGGGGATGTGCCGCGCGACAAGACGGTAAAAGTATTTGGAATGATAACGGAAGCCAAACGCATCCAAACGAAAAAAGGGGACCCGATGGCATTTATTATGCTAGAGGACAAAACGGCACCAGTAGAGCTGGTCGTTTTCCCGCAGGTGTATGCAAAGTATGCGCCACTGCTCGAGCGCGAGCAAATCATCGTGGCAGAAGCCCGAGTCGATCACCAAGAAGACATGGTCAAGCTCTTGGCTTCCCGTATCTGGGATGCACAAACGCTGCCGCAGCCGAAGTCTGAGACTGTATTGTTTGTCAAAATATCGGCAGAGCAAGAGCACGATTCGACGCTGCAAAAACTTTCACGGTTGTTTGTCGAAAAAAAAGGAACGATTCCCGTTATCCTTTTTTACGAAGGAAAAAGACAGACAATTCGCCTCCCAGAAGCAAATTGGGTAGACGTAGATGAGTCATTTTTGGAGCAAGCGCGAGAAATTGTGGGGCCTGACAGCGTAATTCGGAAAGAAATGCCTATAAATTGGGGAGGATGAGGAATGTCCTCCCTTTTTCGCCGTTTTCGGCAGGTTTACAGGAGAACAGATTTTTATTATATTGAGAGCATAACTCAATGAGTGGTCAGACCACTTGGAATAACCCAGGCATTTTTACTGCCTACAAGCCATCATAGAAACTATTATCGTGAAATGGAGTGGGATCTCATGTCCAACCTGAGAGAAGAAGCACTGGAGCTTCACAGAAAACATCAAGGAAAATTGGAGGCAGTGACCAAGGTACCCGTTCGCAATGCTTACGATCTGAGTCTTGCCTATTCTCCAGGGGTTGCTGAACCTTGCAAAGATATCTTTGATGACAAGTCCAAAGTTTACGATTACACGATGAAAGGCAATCTGGTTGCAGTAGTCAGCGACGGTACTGCTGTACTGGGTCTCGGAAACATTGGACCAGAAGCCGCAATGCCGGTTATGGAAGGGAAAGCAGTTTTGTTCAAATCCTTCGCAGGCGTAGATGCATTCCCAATCTGCTTGAATACAACAGATGTAGATAAAATCGTAGAGACAGTAAAACTGCTCGAGCCTACTTTTGGTGGCGTGAACTTGGAAGATATCGCGGCTCCTGCATGCTTCGAAATCGAAGAGCGTTTGAAGCGCGAAACAAACATCCCGATTTTCCACGATGACCAACACGGTACAGCGATCGTTACAGCTGCAGGTCTGATCAATGCACTGCGCGTGGTTGACAAAAAGCTGGAAGATATCCGCGTAGTAGCAAACGGTGCAGGTGCAGCTGGTATCGCGATCATGAAGCTTTTGATTTCCATGGGCGTGAAAGAAGTGATCATGGTTGATACAAAAGGAATCGTGTACGAAGGCCGTCCATACGGTATGAACCCAGTGAAAGAACAAATGGCAAAAATTACAAACCGCAGCATGCTGCAAGGTGACCTGGTTGATGCCATGAAGGGCGCTGACGTATTCGTCGGTGTATCCGTAGCTGGCGCTGTTACACAGGACATGGTTCGTTCGATGAACCGCGATCCAATCATTTTCGCTATGGCAAACCCAGTACCAGAAATCATGCCGCAAGAGGCAAAAGAAGCAGGTGCGGCAGTAATCGGTACAGGCCGTTCCGACTTCCCGAACCAAGTAAACAACGTACTGGCATTCCCGGGAATCTTCCGTGGCGCTCTGGATGTACGTGCAACGGAGATCAACGAGGAAATGAAGCTGGCTGCTGTATATGCAATCGCAGACCTGATCACGCCAGAAGAGCTTACTGCGGATAAAGTAATTCCTTCCGCATTTGATCCACGTGTAGCGCCAAACGTAGCTGCGGCAGTAGCAAAAGCAGCGATGGAAACGGGTGTTGCTCGCATCACAGTTGATCCGGAAGAAGTAAAACAAAAAACAATGAAATTGACAGCTATCTCTTACCAAGAAGCGTAAAATACTCTTTATCGAGGCACCGATGACACCCTCCGCGAAAAAACGTAGGTATTTTACAAACGTGGAGGGTGCTCCTCGTTGAAGGTACGAGTAAGGAGGATAATCGTGCTCGACTCTTCCCAAGATCGAAAGGTTTACGAAGGAATTCTCCTGCAACTTCATGAAATCATTCAGGAGCAAAACTTGCGGCCCGGGGACAAGCTGCCGTCTGAGCGGGAGCTGTCCGAGCAACTGGGAGCAGGACGTTCATCTGTACGCGAGGCTCTTCGGGCTCTGGAGCTGCTCGGACTCATTGAGACGCGTCGCGGGGAAGGCACCTTCCTCAAGCATTACCGACACAATCGGCTGATCGATATTCTTGGCTTTTTTATCCTACGGGATACGAAAACCAAGAAGGACTTGATCGAAATGCGGCGAATGCTAGAGCTGGATGCTGTCCGCCTAGCCTGTAGACGGGCGACTGACAAGCATTTTGATGAAATGGAACGCATCCTGGCCATTGCAGAGGAAAGAGTAGCAAGAGGTGAGGTACCTGCGGAGGAAGACTATCAGTTTCATCGTGTCATATGTCGCTCCAGCCGTAACTCGATTCTGCATCGCATCTGGACGCCTTTGGTTGAGTACAGCAACAGTATTCGTATTGAATCACTGTCGCGCGAAGGTAGAGCGAGTGCAGCACTCGTAGAGCATCGACAGATTATGGAAGCCATTCGCGAAGGCGATGTAAACGTGGCATTAGAGAGAATGAAAAAGCATTTGGAGAACAGTAAGCTATAGTTTTCCCCTAATTTGCGAGGGGCGCTGGCGCTGTGATATGATGATGCAGACCTGTATTGGACGATTGAGGAGGAAGCCAGCATGTGGACGGTCATCTACATCGCTCCTAGCGCTAGAATTGCAGAACGGATACAGCAACGTTTGACAGATGAAGGATTTTTGGCAAAAATTCGCGAAGGCAAGGTCTCCAAGCAATACGAGATTCTCGTGCCTGAGAGCGAACTAAACGAAGTCCGGGATGTACTCGGCACGATCCTTCACTGAAGAGAAAGGTGGGTTACCTGTGCTTAAAGATCTTTTTGGGAAAAAGCGCAAATTCGCTACAGTTCCTTCTGAGACACTAGCACGTGTCCCTGCTTCCACCGACATTAGCAAGGAAGCGGGTACGAAAGAAAAGGAAGTCCCTGAGGGATTGATGAATAAATGCCCACATTGTGGGACGATTCACTACTCGAAGGATTTGGAGAAGAACTTGCGCGTCTGCAAAGGCTGCCAGTTCCATTATTCCATGTCCGCTCCTGAGCGCCTGCAAGCGCTTCTGGATGATGGGGTTCTGAAAGAAGAATTTGATGCCAATTTGATAACAGCCAATCCACTCGGTTTTCCTGGTTATTTGGAAAAACTGGAGCAAGATATGGCCAACACCAATTTGAACGAGGCGATCATTACAGGCGAAGGTTTCCTAGGTGGGAACCGCATTGTGATTGGGGTCATGGATTCTCGTTTCCGTATGGCGAGCATGGGCTCGGTCGTCGGGGAAAAAATCACGCGTGCAATTGAGCAAGCGATCGAACGGCGTTTGCCTTTCATTCTGTTCAGTGCATCTGGTGGAGCACGTATGCAAGAGGGCGTATTGAGCCTGATGCAAATGGCGAAAACCAGCGCAGCGTTGTCTCGATTGGATCGCGAAGGCTTATTGTTTGTCTCGGTCATGACGAACCCTACATATGGTGGGGTATCAGCCAGCTTTTCTTCGTTGGGAGATTACAATATCGCAGAACCAGGAGCTATGATCGGTTTTGCTGGGCGTCGAGTCATTGAGCAAACGATCCGTCAGGAGTTGCCAAAAGACTTCCAAACAGCGGAATTCTTGTTAAAAAACGGGCAGCTCGATATGGTGGTACACCGTAAGGACATGCGAAATACGCTGTCCAAACTGGTAGAGATGCACACGTCTCGGGAAGGAGTAGAAACATGGCAGGCGAGCTCTCCTTTGAAAAGCCATTAGTAGAATTACAAGATAAGATTAAGGAATTGCGCCGTTTTACTGAAGAAAAGGGAATTGACTTCTCCGAAGAAGTACAGCGTCTCGAACAAAAATCAAAAGAGCTTGCTGCGCAAATCTACGGCAATTTGACTCCATGGCAACGCGTACAGCTGGCTCGTCATCCGGAACGGCCAACGACTTTGGACTATATACAACTACTTTTTACTGATTTTATCGAGGTTCATGGAGACCGTCTGTTCGGAGACGACCATTCGATTGTGGGTGGAATTGCCAAGCTGGATGGACGTCCGGTTACAGTCATCGGTCACCAAAAAGGGAAAGACACAAAAGACAACATCAAGCGTAATTTCGGGATGGCTCATCCTGAAGGCTATCGGAAGGCATTGCGCATTATGCAGCAAGCGGATAAATTCGGTCGCCCGATCATCTGCTTTATTAATACATCAGGGGCATATCCTGGAAAAGCGGCAGAAGAGCGCGGTCAGAGCGAAGCGATTGCCCGCAATCTGCGTGAAATGGCGACATTTGGCGTGCCAATTATTTGTATCGTCATCGGGGAAGGCGGAAGCGGTGGAGCCTTGGCGATCAGCGTAGGTAACCGTATCTATATGTTGGAGAATTCCTATTACTCCGTGATTGCACCAGAGAGTGCAGCAGCGATTCTCTGGAGAGATTCCAGCTTGGGTATGCGTGCAGCGGAGACGATGAAAATTACGGCACCTGATTTGTTGGAATTAGGAGTCATTGACGGAATTATTGATGAACCATTCGGAGGAGCCCATCGTGATTTGATCGCGCAGGCAGGAATGGTCAAGGCGGTCATCGCGGAACAACTAGAACAGCTAGGCCGTTTAACTCCAGATGAATTGATACAGGAACGTTACGAGAAGTTTAAACAGATCGGACAATTCGCCTCCCTGTAAGAAACAGGGGGCGTTTTTTTCTTTTTTCTCTGAGGAAAATCTGCTACAATCGAAGTCGAATGAAAGAGTTATCAGAGCTTTCAAAAAGTATGGCACATATCTTTTGAGTGTATAACAGATATGTGGATTTGAGTGATACAGCATGTTTCATACAAAGTATGGTACATACTGTTTCCGTTAAATGACATGCTAAAGACGATACGATTGGAGAGGTGGATTCCATGCGGAAACTTGCAGTTCTCACTAGCGGTGGAGATTCTCCTGGAATGAATGCCGCCGTCCGTGCGGCTGTACGTCGTGCTCATTTTCACGAGGTACAAATGTTTGGGGTTTACCACGGATACGAAGGGCTGATGAGGGGAGATATCAAGGAGATGTCTCTAGGCTCTGTTGGGGATATTATCCAACGGGGAGGAACCATTCTCTACTCCGCTCGCAGTGAGGCATTCAAGACGGAAGCCGGACAGCAAAGAGCGGTGGAACAATTACGTGCTCATGAAATTGAGGGTCTGATTGTCATTGGGGGAGACGGATCGTTTCGCGGTGCACAGAAGCTAACCGAAAAAGGTTTCCCGACTATTGGCGTACCAGGGACGATTGATAATGATATTCCATGCACCGATTTCACGATCGGGTTTGATACGGCATTGAATACCGTTGTGGAAGCGATCGATAAAATTCGCGATACGGCCACCTCGCATGAACGCACGTACATTATTGAAGTAATGGGGCGAGATGCTGGTGATCTGGCATTGTGGTCAGGGCTTGCAGCAGGTGCCGAGTCCATTATGATCCCAGAAGCGTCGCAGGATATGGACGACATTATTGAACGTTTGCATGCTGGACAACGCCGTGGTAAAAAGCATTCCATCATCATTGTGGCGGAAGGGGTAGGAAGTGCCGCTTCTTACGCCGAAGCGATCACGAAAGAGACAGGCTGGGAGACTCGCGTGACGGTACTGGGTCATATTCAACGTGGTGGTTCCCCTACTGCGATGGACCGAATGCTGGCGAGCCGAATGGGTGCCGCAGCTGTCGATTTGTTGCTGGAAGGCAAGCAGGACCGAATGGTTGGGGTTCAGAACAACCAGATCGTTGATGTTGATTTTCAGGAAGCATTGGCGAAAAAGCATCAATTGGATTTATCCATTTATCAATTGGCGCGCACGCTATCTATATAAAACTGACAGTTTTTACGAGTGTCGAGGAGGCCTACATCCTATGTTAAGGAAAGCAAAAATTGTATGTACCATCGGACCAGCGAGTGAATCGGTTGAAACGCTGAAGAAACTAATTGAAGCAGGAATGA
The DNA here is from genome assembly GCF_041644655.1 of Brevibacillus sp. BD137. Taxonomy (NCBI): domain Bacteria; kingdom Bacillati; phylum Bacillota; class Bacilli; order Caryophanales; family Paenibacillaceae; genus Brevibacillus; species Brevibacillus sp. BD137. Next base: position 284,672 of record NZ_JAOTNO010000004.1, read on the forward strand.
ACGTAGCGCGTTTGAATTTCTCGCACGGTTCCCACGAGGAGCATGGGGCGCGAATCGTAAACATTCGTCAGGCATCAAAAGAAACCGGGAAACCCGTTGCAATCCTGTTGGATACAAAAGGTCCTGAAATTCGCACGGGTACGCTGGCAGTAGATGCAGTCGAGCTCGTAGAAGGAAACACGCTGATCCTCACCACGGAGGAAGTAGCGGGTACCGCAGAGCGCGTCTCCATTACGTATCCGGAATTGCCACGTGATGTGAAAATCGACGATACGATCTTGATCGACGACGGCTTGATCGGGTTGACTGTACAAGAAGTGCGTGGCACCGAAATCATCTGCTTGATCAAAAACGGTGGAACACTGAAGAGCAAAAAAGGCGTCAATGTTCCTGGTGTCAAAATCAACTTGCCAGGTATCACAGAAAAGGATGCGCAGGATATCGAATTCGGTATTGAACAAGGAGTCGATTTCATCGCGGCTTCCTTCGTCCGAAAAGCATCGGATATCTTGGAGATTCGCCAAATTCTGGAGCGCCATAACGTGCGTATCGATATTATCGCGAAAATTGAAAACCAGGAAGGCGTCGATAACGTAGACGATATTCTGGTAGTAACAGATGGAATCATGGTTGCGCGTGGTGATTTGGGCGTAGAGATTCCGGCAGAAGAAGTACCTCTTGTTCAAAAGAAGCTGATCAAAAAATGTAACGAACTCGCGAAGCCAGTCATTACGGCAACACAAATGCTTGATTCTATGCAGCGCAACCCACGTCCAACACGTGCGGAAGCAAGTGACGTTGCGAACGCCATTTTCGATGGGACAGACGCAATCATGCTCTCCGGAGAGACGGCTGCCGGTAAATATCCGGTTGAGTCTGTCGAGACCATGGTGCGGATCGCTGTACGTGCAGAGCAAGAGCTGAATTATCGTGAGATCTTGTATGCACAAGCACAGCTTAAACAAGTGACGATTACGGATGCGATCAGCCAAGCTGTATCCAATGCAGCATTGGATCTGGACGCAGCAGCAATTATTACAGCGACCGAAAGCGGACACACTGCTCGCATGGTATCAAAGTTCCGTCCGAAAGCACCAATCGTGGCTGTAACGCCGCATGAAGCGATTATTCGCCGTCTTGCACTCGTAAATGGGGTGTATCCGGTGAAGGGCGAAATGGCGAATACAACCGATGAAATGCTGGAGATGTCTGTTCAAGAGGCGCTTGATGCAGGCTTCGTTCGTCATGGCGACCTCGTTGTGATCACAGCAGGCGTGCCTGTGCGTGAAGTTGGGACAACGAACCTGATGAAAATCCACGTCATTGGCGATGTGGTAGCAAAAGGACAGGGTATCGGCCGCAAAGTTGTCACAAACAAGGTAGTGATTGCTAGATCAGCTGAAGAGGCACTGGCGAAGGTAGAAGAAGGAGCAATCCTGGTAACCATCGGTACGGACTCCGATATGATTGAAGCGTTTGGCAAGGCAGGAGCGGTGATTTGCGAAGAGGGCGGACTTACCTCTCACGCAGCTATCGTAGGCCTGAATCTCGGCATTCCAGTCATCGTAGGAGTGCAATTTGCTACGGATGTATTGAAGGACGGACAAATCGTTACAGTGGATTCCGAGCGTGGGCATATTTACTCAGGGCACGCCCGGATTCTGTAGGCAAAACTACTCATCTTTAATGGAGAGTGCCTCTGAAGGGTGACCAAAGGGTCACCCTTTTTGGCTTGGTGTAAAAAGATTAGCCGACGAACTACCTGATAAGTTTTACCAGATAACGGTGATTATTAGGTGATGCAAAGCGAGTGGGAATCTGTTAAAATCGGTCGGTGGCTTTGTGTCAGAACGGATGAAATCCATACGTTCGGGGTTTCCAAAACATGCCAGAATGGATGTTGTAGCGCTCGCTGCCTGGAAAAGGCTGAACATAGAGGTGTCCATCTGTACGTCCAATGTTCGGGATTTTGTGTCAAGTGTTTTTTTTAGGGTAAACACAACATCTAGTATTGTCGAAAATTATTTCGCACAATATATAGGTAAAACTATTGAGTTTTACAGATAAAGATAGTTAAACTAGAGAGGATAGATTTGAAGGAGGAACGATATGCTGGCGACCGAAACCGTATCCCGAACTCAATTTTTGCGGGATGAATTCTTAGATCAATACCCTGATTTTCCGAACCATATGAGTCCTCTGGGACAATTTGTTTACTACCGTACTTATTCTCGCTTTGTGCCGGAAAAAGGAAGACGGGAAACGTGGAAAGAAACTTGCCGCCGCTCGGTGGATTACAATATTAAGCTGGCTTATCAGCATTTGAACAAAATCGGAATGAACGCCGATTCCCGCGCAATGGAAAAAGAGGCAGAAGGCTTGTTTGACAACATGTTCAACCTTCGTCAGTTTTTGTCTGGCCGTACCTTGTGGGTTGGTGGAGCAGACAATGGTGTAGCGGATTTGTATCCGTTGGCGAACTTCAACTGCTCCTTCCTGAACATCAAGTCTTGGGATGACTTGGGCGATTTGTTCTACCTTCTCTTGGTAGGAACTGGCGTAGGCTTCAAATGTACGAAGGAAATGGCTGCTGGACTGGGCCCGATTCGCACGAATGTTTCGCTGCTTTCTTCTGAATACAGACCGCTGCCTAAGCATCAGCGCCTGGAGCGTTCTGAACTGAATGTACTGGATAACGGATTTGCCAAAATTTATGTGGGTGACAGTAAAGAAGGCTGGGTAGAATCCCTTCGTCTCTACCTGCAAATTTTGACAGATTCCACTTACGAACACATTCACACCGTGAAAATCTCTTATAACAGCGTGCGTCCGAAAGGCGAGCGACTGAAGCGCTTTGGCGGTACGGCTAGTGGTCATGAGCCGCTTCGTGAAATGTTTGAAGGAATCGATAAAGTGTTGAAAAACCAAATCGACCAGCATTTGGAACCAATCGAGAGTGATGAAAAAGGATACGGTAAAATCCGTCCGATACATATCCTCGACATTGGAAACCTCATCGGAGCAAACGTCGTAGTAGGTGGCGTGCGCCGTACAGCGGAAATTTTCCTGTTTGATCACGATGACTACGAGTGCATGCTTGCAAAATACGGCATCAATGGCTTCTGGACGGAGGATCAGCTGAACCATCACCGTCGTGTAGGCGAGCTGTTGGGAGAGCACAAGCCTGTATGGTTTGACACCATCCAAAATGTAGGGGACGGACGCGTTGGTCTGGATCACCGCCGCATGTCCAACAACTCCATCGCTTTTACCCAACAACCGACCAAACCATTCTTGAACCTTGTGTTCACCTTGATGCAATTGGAAGGCGAACCAGGCTTCATCAACCTGGAAGAAGCAAACCGTCGTCGTCCAAATGCAGAGGGCCTGAACCCTTGTGCAGAAATCCTGCTCGATTCTTATGGCGTCTGCAACCTGACGACAGTCAATCTGGTTGAATTCGTGAAGGATCGCGGGGATGGTTCCAAGTATCTGGATCTCGATGGCTTGCTGGAAGCACAACGTAAATCTGCTCGCGCTGGACTGCGCATGACGCTGGTAACGTTGGAGCTGCCGCATTGGGATACCGTTCAACAGCGTGACCGTTTGCTCGGAACTTCCCTTACTGGTGTGAAGGATGCGCTGGCATCCCTTGGCTATACAGAAGAGCAAGAGCTCGAACTGCTGCGCCAGCTGGGCGATGCTGCTCGTGACGAGGCGAACCGTTATGCGTATGAGCTGCGTGTGAACTCTCCACTCTTGGTAACGACTGTGAAGCCGGAAGGTACGCTGTCTCAAGTAGCTGGTGGTGTCTCCAGCGGTCTGCACTGGTCCCATTCGCCGTACTACATCCGCCGCATTCGCATCAATGCTGAGGATCCATTGGCAAAAGCGGTACAAAATCTTGGCTGGACAGTCAACCCAGAGGTAGGAACACCAGGCGAAACGTATGAAGAGCGCATGGCAAATGCACGTACACTCGTAATCGATTTCCCTGTAGCATCAGGAGCAGAAGAAACGAAGAACGAAGTAAGTGCAAAGCGCCAATTCGATACGTACTTCCGATTCCAGAAAGAATATACGGAGCACAACTCTTCGAACACCATTACGGTACGCAAGGAAGAGTGGGCAGAAGTAGAAGACATCGTTTACGATAACTGGGATAATTTCGTAGGTGTATCCTTCTTGCAATTGGATGGCGGAAACTACCAATTGGCTCCATATGAAGAGTGCACCAAAGAACAGTACGAGGCATTGAAGCAGTCCATGAAGCCATTTGATCCTGCGATTTTGCAGCAGTATGAAACAGGCGGCGAGGCTGACCTGTCCACCGCTGAATCTTGCGAAGGCGGAGCTTGCCCGATTCGTTAAGCGATCTGAATAATAAGAGGCAGACTGAGAAAATCAGTCGGCCTCTGTTTTTTTATGTGGCTGTAGGGGAGAGAAGAATATTTCCAGTCTAGGCTCCAGGCTCCGTCCTGCTGAGGGCTAGGACTGCCCGCTCCGAAGGGATTCGCGGGGAAACGCAAAAGTGGTAGCCGCTACGTCGTATGGGCACGGTTGCGTTTCTTTTACCCGCGAATCCCTTCTCCGCTAAGTAGGACTCCACAAGTCGCTACGTCTGGAAATATTCTTCTCTGTCGTGACTGAGGACATTTCTCCATTCTTTTAAATCTTTAAAAGCCCGTTTAAAAACGGAAAGCTCGTAGAGGAAACAGGAGAAAACAGCGAAGATCTTAGGGACGCCGACCGAGACGCAATGCAAAAAGCGAAACACGCCCTTAAGCGTCCACCTCTGAAAACACATCCTGATAGGACAACTTTGGACGCGGTTTCGCTTTTTGCATGGAGTCGTGCAGTCAATCCCACAGTGGGTGGACCTAGAATCTGAGCGTTTTCTCCTGTTTCCTCCCCACCACTACAGCAACAACTTGATGTTCTTATGTATGTGGCTATGGTGGAGAGAAGAATATTTCCAGTCTAGGCTCCAGGCTCCGTCCTGCTGGGGGTTGGGACTGTCCGCTCCGAAGGGATTCGCGGGGAAACGCAAAAGTGGTAGCCGCTACGTCGTATGGGCACGGTTGCGTTTCTTTTACCCGCGAATCCCTTCTCCGCTAAGTAGGACTCCACAAGTCGCTACGTCTGGAAATATTCTTCTCTGTCGTGACTGAGGACATTTCTCCATTCTTTTAAATCTTTAAAAGCCCGTTTAAAAACGGAAAGCTCGTAGAGGAAACAGGAGAAAACAGCGAAGATCTTAGGGACGCCGACCGAGACGCAATGAAAAAAAGAGAAACAAGCCCTTAGCGTTCACCTCTGAGACACTCCCTGAAAGGACAACTTTGGACGCGGGTTTCGCTTTTTTTCATGGAGTCGTGCAGTCAATCCCCAAGCGGGTGGCCCTAGAATCTGAGCGTTTTCTCCTGTTTCCTCCCACCACTACAGCCACATAGGGGTACTATGGTACAATCATCCTATAGAGAAAGGAGCGATCCAAAATGACTCCGTTTATTCATTCCCACCGATTGCGTGTCCGCTATGGCGAAACCGATCAAATGGGTGTGGTCTACCATACGAATTATTTGAACTGGTTTGAAGTAGGAAGAACAGAACTGATTCGCCATGCGGGAATCACCTATCGTGAGCTCGAGGAAAAAGGCGTACTTCTGCCTGTCACAGATGCGAACATCTCTTACAAACAGCCCGCCCGCTATGACGATGAAGTAGAAATACGGACACGTGTAAAAGAAATCAGTCCTGTCCGTCTCACATTTGCTTACGAGATTGTTAGATTGACTGATCAACAGCTGCTGGTGTTAGGTGAGACGATGCATGTATTTACCAACACAGCTTTGAAGCCGATTCGCTTGTCGCGAACGGTACCTGACATCTATGATTGGTTGGACTCCCAGCATAAAGGAGGGGAATAGGCATGTTCCGCTTTTTTGTCATTCTATTTGTCGTTGCGTTTGGTTTAGAGCTTTGGGGGCTTATTACCATTGGATCATGGATCGGCGGCTGGAATACAGTCGTGCTGGTCATTCTCACGGGGATCTTGGGAGCTTGGCTTGCGAAGCAGCAGGGGATGCAAGTATTCCGCATGGTCCAACACCAGTTGTCGCGTGGCCAAATGCCTACAGATTCGCTCATCGATGGTGTCTTGATCCTGATCGGTGGCATTTTGCTCTTGTTGCCTGGATTCGTCACGGATGTGATTGGACTGGTCTTTCTCATTCCGTACACACGGATGATCATTCGTCATCTATTAAAGCGCTGGCTGTGGAACCTTATCTCGTCTGGTCGTGTTCAATTGTTTTTCCGACGCTAATACAAATATTCCTTATGAAAAAGAACCGCTCCGAGCTACGTACAAGCTGCTCGCAAGCGGTTCTTTTTACATGAGGTCAGGTTTTCCTCCCACGGATGTAGCCCCATACATCTACGAAGACGTTGGCTTTTACCAAAGCGTTGATCATGACGAGTGAAACAGGTCCGATGATCAAGCCCAGGAATCCGAATAGCTGGAGACCAACAAACAGCGCGACTAGCGTGAGGAGCGGGTCGAGACCGACGTTTTCCGCAACGACTTTTGGTTCGATAATTTGACGGAAAATCAAGACGACCCCGTACAAAATGGATAAGCCAATGACCATCGTGTAATTGCCCTTGAAAAACATGTAGATGATCCAAGGAACAAAGACGGTCCCTGTCCCAAGATAAGGCAAGAGATCGACCAAGCCCGTGATCAAGCCAATCGTAATCGCGTACTCGACACGCATGACCAACAGGCCAATGATGACGATGGCAGCGGTTAAGGAGATGAGGGTCAACTGTGCCTTGACGAATCCGAACAAGGCATTGCGCAAATCGATGAAAATTTGATCGAGACGGCTGTTTACCCCAGTTGGCAAAAGACGACGAGCCCGCGCTTCCCAAAGGGCAAAATCTTTAGAGATAAAGAAGGCACCCATGATGGAAATAACGGAAACTGTTGCCATATTAGGGAGTGAGAGAAGCAGGTTTTTCAATCCATCCAGGAATTTGACGATCAAGTTCTGCCCGACATTCGTGATGGTCGAGATTGCACTGCCTACCGTACTGGCGAGCTTCTCTTGATATCCTTGATCAAGCTGAGCATAAAACCACTGAATCTGATTGTACAGTCCCATTAAAAAGTCTTGAGAAATCGTAGTTTGCAAATAATGGGCCAGCTCCTGTGCAACGACTGGCAAACGCTTGGCCAGCTCTCCGATTTCCACGACCGTTTCTGTGATGATCAGTGTGGCCACTCCGCCAGCGAGCAGTATCAAAACCAAGAGCGCGATAATGACCGAAAGCCAGCGGGGAATCCGGAACTTTCTGGTCATAAACGTAACAGGCTTGTTGATGATGAGCGCAATGAGTAAAGCGATTATAAATGGGTACAGTAAAGGTGTTGCGTGTTGGAATACCCAAATCCCTACATAGACAAGCAGGCAGACCCATAACAAGCGAATGATTTGAAAGAGGCGCTCTACCCAGTTTTCCTGATTCAAACGATTTCTCCTTTCCGCCGCGAAGGTGCGAACATAATACTGATGTTTCTATTATGCAGTATGCCTCATAGGTGGAGCAAGAACGCGAAAAAACAAAACTCCGTTTCACCCTTCGAAACATTTTTTCGCTAACCTTATTCACAAAATCGCAATAATCTTTTATAATTGGGTCGTCTTAGTGGATTCTTTTCTCTCGCCTCTCCCCTTGCACGAGCGTCATTTTCATTTACGACCTTGTGAGGATTTGCGTGGATACATTCCCTGTCAAGAGTGGTGGATGAAAGAAACCGCTGCTTACAATTTCATAGATAGGATGTTCAAAAAGTCGTCTATTTTGACTTGATCAGGCCGTTTATCAGTCATGGCGGACAAGCGAAGACTAGATAAGCACTACTACTTGAGTGGAAAAGGAGAGGGAGTTCTATGACAACTACTCGTGGACTTGAAGGCGTTGTTGCCGCTCAATCATCTATCTGTTCGATCGTCGATGGGGTTCTTTGCTATGGCGGGATCAACATCGATGAGCTGGCAGAACATGCAACTTTTGAAGAGGTTGTATATTTGCTCTGGCATGGAGCGTTACCGAAGCGTGATCAGCTGGACGCTTTGAAAAAACAATTGGGTGAAAATGCAGCAGTGGCCAAAGAAGTGCTGGAAAGCATTCGCCACTATCCAAAAGGCGTACACCCAATGGCGGCGTTGCGCACAGCTGTCTCTTCGTTAGCGCTCTACGACACAGAAGCGCAAGATATGTCTCCAGAAGCCAACTATCGGAAATCGATCCGTCTGATGGCACAAACTCCTACCTTGATCGCTGCTTACGAGCGTATGCGTAAAGGTTTGGAGCCAGTAGCTCCACGTGCAGATTTCACGATTGCACAAAACTTCCTCTACATGCTCACAGGCCAGGAGCCAACAGAAACAGCAGTAAAAGCGTTTGACGTTGCTCTGATCCTGCATGCTGACCATGAGTTTAACGCATCTACATTCTCTGCTCGCGTATCTGTTGCGACCCTGACTGATATTTATTCCGGTATCGTGTCTGCAATCGGTACGCTCAAAGGCCCTCTGCATGGTGGCGCTAATGAAGCAGTAGCGAAAATGCTGAACGAAATCGGCGGCATGGCTAACGTAGAATCCTACATCCGCACCAAGCTGGATAACAAGGAAAAAATCATGGGCTTCGGACACCGTGTATACAAAGATGGTGATCCACGTGCGAAATGGCTGAAAGATATGTCCAAAGCACTGACCGCGCAAATCGGTCGCCCTGAGCTGTTTGAGATGTCTGTGAAGATCGATGAAATGATTTCCGGTGAAAAAGGATTGAAGCCAAACGTTGACTTCTACTCCGCATCTGTTTACATTTCACTCGGCCTCGAAACGGACCTGTTCACACCGATTTTTGCTATCAGCCGTATGTCCGGTTGGACAGCACACATCATGGAACAGTATGAAAATAATCGCCTGATCCGTCCTCGCGCGGATTACACCGGTCCGGTCAACCAACACTACGTTCCAATTGACCGCCGCTAAGAACTCGCTATTTTCGAGCGTAGAGGGCAGGTGGTCAGCCAGGCTGATCGCTCCTGAGCGCAAGCTTGAGAACTACCACAAGTGAGTGGTAGTTCTCCTACGTCTGGAAATATTCATAATCACCAAATATATATAACACTGGAGGGATTTTTTGTGTTTAAAAACCTGACGCAACCAACTGTAGGCGAAAAAATTACTGTGGATAACGGTAAATTAGTAGTTCCAAACAATCCAGTCATTCCTTTCATCGAGGGTGACGGTACTGGCCCTGACATTTGGAAAGCTTCTGTTCGCGTTCTGGATGCAGCTGTAGAAAAAGCTTACAAGGGCGAGAAGAAAATCGCTTGGTTCGAAGTATTCGCAGGTGAAAAATCCTTCAACCAATACAGCGAGTGGCTGCCAGAAGATACGCTGACTGCTGTTCGTGAATACCTGATCGCAATCAAAGGTCCTTTGACTACGCCAGTAGGCGGCGGTATCCGTTCTATCAACGTAGCACTGCGTCAAGAGCTGGATCTGTATGCTTGCGTACGTCCTGTTCAATACTTCGATGGTGTTCCATCCCCAGTGAAACATCCTGAATTGACTGACATGGTAATCTTCCGTGAGAACACTGAAGACATCTACGCTGGCGTAGAGTGGGCTGAAGGTACTCCAGAAGTGAAAAAAGTAATCGACTTCCTGCAAAACGAAATGGGCGTGAAGAAAATCCGCTTCCCAGAAACTTCTGGTATCGGTATCAAGCCTGTTTCCAAAGATGGTACAGAGCGTCTGGTTCGTGCAGCGATCAACTATGCGATCGAGAACAACCGCAAATCCGTTACCCTCGTACACAAAGGTAACATCATGAAGTTCACGGAAGGTGCTTTCAAAACTTGGGGATATGCAGTAGCTGAAGCAGAATTCGGCGACAAAGTATTCACTTGGGCACAATACGATCGCATCAAAGCTGAAGGCGGCGACGCTGACAAAGCACAAAAAGAAGCAGAAGCAGCTGGCAAAATCATCGTGAAAGATGTTATTGCTGACGCGTTCCTGCAACAAATCCTGACTCGTCCAGCTGAGTACGATGTAGTAGCAACACTCAACCTGAACGGTGACTATGTATCTGATGCACTGGCTGCACAAGTAGGCGGTATCGGTATCGCTCCAGGTGCAAACATCAACTACCTGACTGGTCATGCGATCTTCGAAGCAACTCATGGTACAGCTCCGAAATACGCTGGTCTGGACAAAGTAAACCCATCCTCCGTGATCCTGTCCGGAGAAATGATGCTGCGTCACCTGGGCTGGAACGAAGCAGCTGATCTGATCATCAACTCCATGGAAAAAACCATCTCTGCGAAAACAGTAACATACGATTTCGCTCGTCTGATGGAAGGCGCAAAAGAACTGAAATGCTCCGAGTTTGCTGACGCTCTGATTCAAAACATGTAAGATAGATTTGGGTACAAATTTTTACACTTACATTTTTGGAGGGGAATAGTTCATGGCATTCAACCGTAAAAAAATCGCTGTTATCGGTAGTGGCTTCACTGGTGCAACAACTGCATTCATTTTGGGGCAAAAAGAACTGGGCGACATCGTATTGGTTGACATTCCGCAACTGGAAAACCCAACAAAAGGTAAAGCGCTCGACATGATGGAATCCGCGCCAGTATTAGGCTTTGATGCAAGCATCACAGGTACTGCGAACTATGAAGACATCAAAGATGCTGATCTCGTCATCATCACAGCTGGTATTGCCCGCAAGCCTGGCATGTCCCGCGATGACTTGGTTAACACGAATGCTGGCATTATGAAATCTGTTGCAGAGCAAGTAAAAACATATGCACCTAACTCTATCGTGCTCGTACTGTCCAACCCAGTTGACGCGATGACGTACACCTTCTTCAAAACGTCCGGCTTCCCGAAAGAGCGCGTAATCGGTCAATCCGGCGTTCTGGACACAGCTCGTTTCCGTACCTTCGTGGCTATGGAGTTGAACGTATCTGTAGAAGACGTAACGGGCTTCGTTCTGGGTGGTCATGGTGATGACATGGTTCCTTTGGTTCGCTACTCTTATGCTGGTGGTATTCCATTGGAAAAATTAATCCCGAAAGACCGTCTGGATGCGATCGTAGAGCGTACCCGCAAGGGCGGCGGCGAGATCGTAAACCTTTTGGGGAACGGTTCCGCTTACTATGCGCCTGCGGCTTCCTTGGTACAAATGGCTGAAGCCATCATCAAGGACAAAAAACGCATTCTGCCATCCATCGCTCTTCTGCAAGGAGAATACGGCTACAACGATCTCTACCTGGGAGTACCGACTCTGCTCGGCACAAACGGGATCGAGAAAGTGATCGAATTGGATCTGACTGCCGAAGAGAAAGCAGCTCTCGACAAATCTGCTGACTCCGTACGCAGCGTAATGGCTGTTTTGAAATAAGATTAATACATGTAAGACGCCTTTCTTTGGGAAGGCGTCTTTTTTATTAAAGTTGCTGTGGTGGTGGAAGAAGCGAATTTCCAGTCTACGCTTCGGCCTACGCCCCGCAAGGGGTATGACTGTCCGCTCCGGAATAAATGGCGGGAGCGCTTCAAACGTAGAAGTTTCGAGGGAGGATTTCATAAAGTGAAGCTGAAATTCCCCGCCATTTTTTCCTACGCTAGGGTGGGCTCCAGAGGCGCTTGGACTGGAAATTCGCTTCTTCTACGTAGCTTTTAGTTTTCTTAAAAAGGGCCAAGGAAAAAAGCGTGTGGTTTTTATCTCTAGAAAACTTCATGAGCCCACTTGAAAAACGTTGTAAAAGCAAGACATACATCCACAGCTGTCCGAAAGCACTGTCACATGTTTGGAAGGAGACCGCCCGAACGCAGAGAGGATACAGGCGACTGGAAAACATGCGGCAGGGCTTCTCCCGACCACTACAGTTTGAAGGCATTTTTAATATAGTACCTTTACCTAAAAGAGGAATACTATTGCCAAGCAACTAAGTTCTATGTACGAACAGCATGTCTTTACAAAAAAATTACTTGTTTTCCGCAATCAGCATTGGCAGACTGAGTATTGTAGAGAGAAGTATTTTTCAGGGGACGTAGGATAGAAAATCGAGCGCAAGCATTGCAACGCTAGGGGGAAACAGACAGATGATTAAAGTATTGGTAGTGGATGACGAAGCTTCTATTGTAAAGCTATTGCAATTTAATCTTGAAAAATCAGGATTTCAGGTCGTAACTGCTTTTGACGGTAAACAGGCCTTGGAAGTGGTTAAAAGCGAGCAGCCTGATTTTATCATTCTTGATTTGATGCTTCCCAAGATGGATGGAATGGACGTATGCAAAACCTTGCGCCAAGAACGCAATAATACGCCGATCTTAATGCTTACAGCGAAAGATGATGAGCTCGACAAGATTTTGGGGCTTGAGCTTGGTGCCGATGATTATTTAACAAAGCCTTTTAGCCCGAGAGAAGTAATTGCCCGCGTGAAAGCCATTCTGCGGCGGTTTCAGAACACGCCAGAAGCGACTACAGGGCCTCAAGAGGTGTTGCTCCAATTCGGAGATATTCGCATTTACCCGGAGAAGTACGAGGTGTTCTGTAAAGACGTTAAGGTCGAGCTGACGCCAAAGGAATTCGAGCTGCTCAACTATTTAGCTAGCCACCAAGGGCGTGTACTGACGCGCGATCAATTGTTGAACGCTGTTTGGAACTACGATTTCATTGGGGACTCTCGAATTGTGGACGTGCATGTCAGCCATTTGCGCGAAAAGCTTGAGGATGACACGAAGAACCCGAAATACATTAAAACAGTTCGCGGATTAGGATACAAACTGGAAGGATAACGGAGGATTTACCTTGACTCGCTTTCGAATCAAACTCACTTTGACTATTTTGGGTTTAATCTCTCTCGTACTATTGGTGATGGGTATGTATTTTGCCAAAGTGCTTGAGAATTCCTACCTCCAATCACTGAATGAGCTATTATCCCGCGAGTCGAAGCTCATCGCTCAGGCGGTCCGATTCCCGGACGTCTTTTCTGATAAGGCGACGTTAGAGGATCGGGTCAAACAAGTAGCGCCAGCAGATGAAGTACGGATCACCATTATCGACAAGGATGGTCAGGTGATGTACGACAACTCCTCCCATTCGGAAGAGATGGAAAACCATCATGACCGACCAGAGATGAAGGCAGCGTTACAAGGAGAAACAGGGATTTCCCGCCGTTTCAGTGAGACGCTCGGCTATGACATGATGTACGTTGCAGTACCTGTTGAACTGAACAACGAAATATTCGGTGTTGTTCGTTCAGCAATGTCGATGAAAGATATTACCGATACGATCCACAAAATGTGGTATAGCTTGCTCACTGGTTTATTGGTTACCTTGGTAGTCGGATCGATTGTCGTTTCCCGCATTTCCTTTTCCATTATTCGTCCGATCGAGGAGATCACCCGGGTAGCCCGCAACATTACACAGCGCCAATATGAGAGCCGTGTGAGAATCAAAGCAAAGGATGAGATCGGTCAGCTTGCAGGCGCGATCAACTTCATGGCATCGAGCCTGGAGCAGCAGATGTACGAAATCTCGGAGAATCAGCAGCGCCTGGCAGGGGTGCTGACTAATATGACGAGTGGCGTGATCTTCATTTCAGAGCAACGTCGGATCATGCTGGTCAATCCAGCCGTTGAAAAGCTGTTGGGGACTGCTGGACATGAGATCGTAGGGAAGCTGCATATCGAGGCAGGCAAAAGCTTTGGGCTTAGCCAATACATCGACAGGTGCCTCGATAGAAGCGAGAAGTTCCGTCAAGAGGTACACATCTATTATCCGCAGGAACGCATTCTTGACGTGAATTTTGCTCCCTATATCAACTTCAAGGGGGAGTCGAGGGGTGTAGTCGTGGTACTGCATGACATCACCGACATTCGCCGCCTGGAGAAGATGCGCAGTGAATTCGTAGCAAACGTATCGCATGAGCTACGTACGCCGATTACCTCGATCAAGGGCTTCACGGAGACCTTGCTTGAAGGCGCGATGCAGGACGAGGAAACATGTCGCAATTTCCTGCAAATCATCTCGGATGAGAGCGAGCGGCTCTACCGAATGATACGCGATATTTTGGATCTCTCCAAAATCGAGCAAAAGCGAATCCCATTGCATCTGGGTCAGGTTCACTTACAGGATTTGATCAGTTCAGCAGTTGCCATCATGCATGACCAGGCACAGCGCAAGGAATTGACGATCACGCTCCCTTCACCGAAGCCAGATATTTGGCTGATGACCGATAAGGATTGCTTGCAGCAGATCATCCTGAATCTGTTGACGAATGCGATCGCCTACACGCAAGAAGGTGGAAAAATCAGCATTAAGACAGAAGCAGACAGCGAAAACATCACTATACAAGTCATGGATACCGGGATTGGCATTCCGGAAAAGGAGCTCACGCGTATCTTTGAGCGGTTTTATCGCGTAGACAAAGCCCGCAGCCGCGATTCAGGTGGAACAGGTTTGGGCCTCGCAATTGTGAAGCATCTCGTGGAAAATTTGCACGGGCATATTAGTGTGGAGAGCAAGGAAGGAAGAGGGACAACCTTCACAGTTACACTCCCCCTTACCTAAAAACAACTGCAAAAAGATTTACACAAACAAAATAGTAGCTTTACTTCTACAATACAATCGCCTTGTACCATTTGACATGTCAGACACAAGAAGGGGGAAGAGGGAAATGTCACGGCATGCTTTTGAAGAACAGCAGGATGTACTGCACCGCAAGCTCATGACGATGGGCACATTGGTGGAAGAAGCCATTCATAAATCGATTAAGAGTCTGGTTGAGCGGGATGCCCAACTGGCTGAACAGGTTATCGCAAGCGATCCTGTAATCAATGAGTTGGAGCAAGAAATACAGAGCGATTGCTTCCGTCTCATTGCATTGCAGCAGCCAGTCGGTGGTGACTTGCGACGCTTGGGAACAATGTTGAAGCTGGTGACGGATTTGGAGCGCATGGGTGATCATGCCGTTTCCATTGCCAAGACGACCCGACGCTTGATGGCGGACCCGTACGTGAAACCCCTCATCGATATTCCGATGATGGCTGATCACGTCAAGGCTATGGTGCGTGATTGTTTAAATGCCTATATTGCACGCAACAAAGAAGCGGCAGAAGAGATTGCCTCACGCGACGACATTGTTGATAAACTGTACTCCACGATTTTCCATGATCTGATTGAATTGATGACGAAAAACAGTCAGGCCATTTCGCAAGGAACGCATTTGCTCTTGGTCGCGCAATATTTGGAACGGATTGCCGATCATGTTACGAACATCTGCGAATGGATTATTTATATGTCTACTGGAAAAATGACGGATTTGAATAAATAATGCCCGAATAACAAAAAGCCGCTGTGAGCTATGAATATTAGCTGGCAGCGGTTTTTTCACGGTTGTAGACAGACGCCTATTTTCCCTTTTGTGCATACAATACATCGATTCAATAGCAGCTAGAAGAAGTACAGGAGGGAAAGGCAATGACCACAAAAGTCCGCCATATATATGCCGCAGGGAATACTGCGCGAGGATACAAGACGTTTTATGACTCCGTATTGGAAGGCTTGGAGCGTGTTTATATTTTGACAGGGACAGTAGAAGGAATTACTTCACCGCTCATAGAGGCGATTGGCAATCAAATAGCACGAGTGACAGATGAAGTGGAGTGGATTCATTCGCCTTTTGTGAACGGGCAGTTTGATGGTGTTATTTTTCCAAAGTATAAAGTGGCGATCATGGATGGAAGCTATCCCCGGATTTGGAGACCCGCTTCTCCGGGTGTAAAGGAAATTCAGGTCAATTTGCAGTCGATGGTCAACATTGATCAGCTGGTGGATGAAAAAGACAAGATTGCCAGTTGGTACGAACAGATTTTTAGGAAGAGTGAAGAGGCATACCAGGCTTTTGGCGAGGCGCTCCGCATCCACGATGAGTGGGAGGCTCCCTACATTGAGCACCTCAACAGAGAAGAAGCCAATAGCGTTACGGAAGAAGTAAAAGCTTTGTTCTTCGGAGGGGAGCAACTGGAAAAGAAAGCAAAGGTAAGGCGTATGTATTTGGGGGCAGCGACGCCGCAAGGGCCCGTAGATCATATCATGAAGCTGACCGATCATTTGGAGAAGCGCTACTTTATCAAGGGCAGACCAGGCTCTGGCAAGTCTACTATGCTGAAAAAGTTGGTGGAGGAAGCCAAAACACGCGGATTTGACGTGGAAGTGTACCACTGTGGACTAGACCCGCACAGCCTTGATATGGTAATTGTTCCTGAGAAGGGCCTCGCTATTTTTGACAGCACCGCACCTCATGAGTATTTTCCAAGCAAAGATACAGATGAGGTTATCGATATGTATGAACGGGCAATTGAACCTGGCACAGATGAGGTATATGAAGAAGAATTAATGGATATTCAGGTCAGATACAAGCAAAAAGTGAAGGAAGCAACGGCGAATCTTCTCGCAGCCAAGGAGCTGCGCGACCAGTTGAACAATGCTTACCAGGAAGCGGTGGACCAGCAGCGTCTCAGGGCAGTTACGCAAGCAATTGTCAGCAGACTGACGAAGATGAGCTAATCGTATTCAAGTCGTAGAATGAAACCCGTTCGACTGCTCATACTACAAGAACGGAAGAGGATCGTTGTTGGAGAATGGAGGTGAGCAGCCGGATGGGTTTTGCTATGACGATGGCTCTGTTACTGTTAATCAATCCCCACGACCCAACGAATTTTTTGCAGGTAGAGATCGAGGGCAAGACAGTAGCTATGCTCAATCGGGCTGATTATGCTCTTCCCTTTGATGGCGTTCCTTTGGTCGATGACAGCAAGCTTGCGCGAATGGTGGAAGAGCTGGCAAAAAAAGCGTACATCGAGCCGATTAATGCAACGATTAATAACGCCGGGGCCATCGTTCCAGAAGCTAAGGGAAGAAAGCTAGATGATCTGGCATTTCACACACGTTTCTACGATTATTTTTACGGTACGGGAGCCGCAAGCATGAATGTCAGCTATAAAGAGATATTCCCGAAGGTAGACAAGGCTCTCATGAGTCAGGTTCGGAAAAAAAGGATCGGGCAATATGCGACCTATTTTAATGCAGGCAACCGGAATCGTGTACACAACATCAAGCTCGCCTCGCAGGCGATTAACAATTACGTGGTGTTACCAGGAGAAGTTTTTTCTTTTAATAAGGTAGTGGGCCAGCGTACGAAAGAAAAAGGGTATTTGCAGGCGCCTATCATCGTTAGAGGAGAGCTGTCGGAAGGCATCGGGGGAGGAATCTGCCAAGTATCGTCTACGTTGTTCAATGCGGTAGATCAGGCTGGTCTGCACATTATTCAGCGCTATTCCCATAGTCGAAACGTAGCGTACGTACCTCCAGGTCGAGATGCAACCGTGAGCTGGTACGGCCCTGATTTTGTGTTTCAAAATAAATACGCTTATCCCGTCTTGATTCGTGCGATCGCGAGCAATGGAAGCATGTACGTGACGGTTCACTCTTTTCCAGAAATGGAGCATGAGCCACGAAATGTACCAAGCGTACGCCGCACGACCCCTGAAGAAGCACCGGATGCTCCATCTATTTTGAATGAAAATGGACCGACAATCCCTTAGAGATGAGAAGGGGTGTCGGTCTTTTGTGTCTTGGGTACGAGGCTGCGGTGGGGAGAAGAATATTTCCAGACTAGGCTCCAGGCTCCGTCCCGCTGGGGGTTGAGACTGACCGCTCCGAAGGGATTCGCGGGGAAACGCAAAAGTGGTAGCCGCTACGTCGCGTGGGCAAGGTTGCGTTTCTTTTGCCCGCGAATCCCTTCTCCGCTTGGTAGGACTCCACAAGTCGCTACGTCTGGAAATATTCTTCTCTGTCGTGACTGAGGACATTTCTTCATTCTTTTAAATCTTTAAAAGCCCGTTTAAACAGGGAAAGCTCGTAGAGGAAACAGGAGAAAAAAGCGAAGCTCTTAGGAACACCGCCCGAGGCGCAATGAAAAAAAGCGAAACATGCCCTTAGCGTCCACCTCTGAGACACCCCCTGAATGGACGACTTTGGACGCGGGTTTCGCTTTTTTTCATGGAGCCGGACAGTCAATCCCCCAGCGGGTGGCCCTAGAAGCTAAGCGTTTTCTCCTGTTTCCTCCCCACCACAGCAGCCCGACCAACACCCGCTTCTAAAAGCTTGCCTAGTTAAAGTTTCACCTAAAGAAATAGTTGCCACGGATAGAAAAACATCGTATAGTTTTCATGTGATAAATTTCGTACACGAAATATTACTTAAGAAAGGAGTGCGTTATGAATAAATCACTGCATATTCGGGACTTGTTAAAACGGTTGAACAAGACTTTTGGCACAATGGCCACAAAAGAACTGTCCCAATATGGTGTGACTGTCCCGCAGCTAATGGTCATTCGAGAAATACATCCTGATCCCAAAACGATCGGTCAGATAAGCAAAGCCGTAGACTTATCCTACAGCACCGTTTCTGGCATCATTGATCGTTTGGAACGAGAACAACTCGTAGAACGTGTACGTGATGAGAATGACCGACGTGTTGTCTGGATTCGTAAAACACCGAAGATTTCCGAGCTGTTCGCAAAAGTTGATTTTTTCTCAGAGAACTTTTACAAGCGTATTTTCCATGGATTTTCCGATGAGGATTTAGACATCATTATTCAGTCGATGGAAACATTGATTGCGAAACTAGAAGAACGAGAAAGTTGAGGAGAAACCATGAAGCGAAAACTGGTTTTGTATGTCATTTTGCTCCTGATCGTGGCAGGTGGTGGAGGAATCGGTTACTACTATTGGTATCAAGGTACACATTATGTGACCACACAAGATGCCCGGATTGCGGGAGACATTTATCGGGTCATGCCCAAAATGACAGGCAAACTGACCGGACTCGCTGTCAAAGAAGGCGACACCGTTATAGCGGATCAAATCGTAGGGCAGCAAGATACAAGCAATGTAGCAACGACAATGCTGGAAAACAGCGTCTTGCGTTCCCCCATTACAGGTACGGTGATTAAAACGCAAGCCAAAGAGGGAGAGATTGTTTCAACAGGGCAATCGGTAGCTCTCGTGATTGACGAAAGCAAATTGTACATCTCCGCCAATTTGGAAGAGACTGAGATCGAACGCTTGAAACTCGGCCAAAAAGTCGATTTTACGATTGACGCTTACCCAGGTAAGAAATTAGGCGGTCATTTGATGGAGATCGGAAAGGCGACGAATTCTACATTTTCCTTGATGCCAGCGGCCAACACGAGCGGGAACTTCACCAAGGTAACCCAGCGCATCCCGATCAAAATCGCCATAGATGACACAGCAGGTCTGGACCTCGTGGCCGGATTGAACGCCGAGATCAAAGTGCACGTGAAGGAGATGTAATGAAGCATGAAAAAGACAGCACAATGGAAAACAATCGCTGCAGTCATGGCAGCCGTTTCGCTTATTGCAGCGGGCTGTAGCGAGACATCTTCAGCAACGCAAACGAGTGAGAACGTCCCTGTTGTGAAGACCTGGAAGGTGACTTCTGGCTCTACGGGTGTCATCGCCAATGGTAAGGTGGCAGCATCTGAGGAGATCCAAGTCGTTTCTAAAGTTTCTGGAAAAGCAGCGAGCGTGAATGTAAAAGAAGGTGCAGTCGTCAAGCAAGGCGATGTTCTGGTCACGCTGGAGGCAGCCGATTATCAGCAGCAGATTAATCAGGCACAGGCAGCCATTGCAGGCGCTCAGGCAAAACTGCGAGATACAAAAGCAGGTGCACGCAATGAGCAACTGACGCAGCTTGGAAGTATTGTCACGCAGGCAGAAGCCAGCCTGAAGGTGGTTGATAGCAACTACAATCGGATGAAAGCACTATTTGATGCAGGCGCATTGTCCCAGGCTGAGTTGGAGAAATCTTCGCTGGAATTGGAAAAGGCACGCACAGGTCTTGAACAGGCGCAAGCCCAATACGATCTGGCAAAAGCAGGTCCAACTGCCGACACCGTAGCGGCTCTGCAAGCAGAAGTGAGCCGTTTGGGCTCCAGTCTCGAACTGGCGAAAAGCAATTATGACAATACCATTATTCGTGCGCCAATCACAGGTATCGTCGCCAAGCGCGCGGTTGACCCGGGAGAAATGGCAGCAGCGGGGACACCTCTCATGGTGCTAGTGAATATGGCAGATGTCAAAGTAGAAGCAAGCGTACCGGAAAACCAAATCAACCAAGTGAAGGTCGGCTCCACTGTTGATGTGAAGGTAGGCAGTCTGGGTGGGAAAGTGCTGAAAGGTACCGTTGAGTTTGTCTCTCCGATTTCGGATACCAACAGCAGTTCGTTCCCAATCAAAGTGAAGGTAAATAATCAGGACGGTTTGCTGCGCGCAGGTATGGTAGCAGAGGTCATGCTCCAAGGACAGGCAACGCCAGGAACAAAATTGCCTACCTCTGCCGTGCTGGAAAAGGAAAGCAAGCATTACATCTATACAGTAGATAACAACGTCGTGCACCAAGTGGAAGTTGCAGTAGAGAACGCAAGCGGCGACTGGACAACTGTCACGAATGGCGTCAAAGACAATGATCAAATTGTGCTGAACCCGACAGACAAACTGTCCGAGGGCAGCAAGGTGATCGCAAACTAACGGGGGTGTTGACACATGGCGGAAGCGGTGGCACACCGAGAGGAGAAAAGCGGGAACGGCGGCATGTGGCTGTCTCTTGTCGCAATCCTCTCAGGAACCTTCGTTGCGATTCTGAACAATAGCTTGATTAACGTTGCCCTGCCTGCCATGGTCAATATTTTTGGTTCGAGTACCGAGACCATGCAGTGGGTATTGACCGGGTATATGCTGGCAAACGCCGTCATGATTCCCATGAGCGGATCGTTGTCTGCTAAATTCGGCGCGAAAAAAATATTTGTACTTTCCTTATCAGCATTTACTTGTTCGTCTATCCTTTGTGCCTTGGCGTGGAGTGACTCTTCGCTGATTGCTTTTCGCGTCGTGCAAGGCGTCAGCGGGGGGATGATTATGCCAATCGGGATGTCGATGATTTACATGATCGTTCCGCGTGAAAAGATCGGAATGGCATTGGGGATATTCGGGATTGCTTCCATGACAGCCCCTGCGCTAGGCCCGACCTTGGGTGGGTATCTCATCGAATTTTTAAGCTGGCAATTTCTTTTTCTGGTCGGTGTACCCTTTGGTATTTTTGCGGTGATCATGAGTATCGTACTGCTCAAGGAAACGCCGAAAAAGCCAGAGTTAAAGTTCGACTTCTTGGGAGCATTTCTTGCCATCGTCGGTTTCGGGACGCTGTTGCTCGCTTTGAGCAAAGGGCAAGCAGAGGGCTGGACCTCCTTTTTCATCGTCAGTTTGTTTTTCATTGCGGTAATGAGCTTGATCCTGTTTGTCTGGGTCGAGCTGGGGAAGGAAAGTCCGCTGCTTGATCTGCGGCTTTTGAAGATTCCTACCTTCACCATCAGTATTTTGACTTCCGGCTTCGTCATGATGGGGATGATGGGCGGTATCTTCCTGATGCCGATTTTCCTCCAAAACATTCAGGGCTTGACGGCTATGGAGTCTGGAATCTTGCTGATGCCGCAATCGATTGCCATGGCGATCATGATGCCAATCAGCGGAAAGCTGATGGATAAATATGGGGTCGGCCCGATTGGATTGGTCGGCTTGACCATTATGAGCATCACGACGTATGAATTGCACAATCTATCTGCTGACAGCATGCATTCGTGGATCGATATGATCCTGACCATTCGCGGGATCGGAATCGGATTGTGTATGATGACGCTGTCCACCGTAGGGATGAACGCCGTTCCACGTACAAGTGTGGGGGATGCCTCTCCGCTGTCCAACGTATTGCGTCAGGTCATGAGTTCGTTTGCCATCGCGATTTTGACAGTGATCATGCAGGCACGTCAAAATTTCCACATGGCCTCAATCTCTGACAACTTGAATACGGATATGGCGACGCAGTTTATCAGTGGCATTTCAGGAATGTATGCACAAGTAGGGGTAGATGCGGCGAATGCGACAGGGGGAGCCAGCGCGATTTTGTACGGAATGATGGCAAAAGAATCGTTGGTCCAAGGCATCGGGGATACTTTCCTCGTCTCAGTAATCCCTATTGTCCTCTCGATTCCACTTCTGTACTTCCTGCATAAAAAGCCGAAGAAAACGCAGCAACAGGTGCCAGCAACCGAGAAGGCAACAGCTTAATAGCAAGGGGCAATTCCGCAAGTCTTATCGAAGACTTCTTTGGAATTGCCCCTTTTCCTGTTAGGACATCATTTTAAATAACCAGTACAAAATCCGTCCTACGATGTAGCCAAGCAGAATTGTCCAGCCAATCTTCGCCCAAATACTCAGTCCCTTGACGAATTCACGCAAGCTTTTGCGCTTCTCCGGTTGCTTGTTCAATGGAGGACACTCCTTTAGCAGGTTGGTTAAAACGAATGAACACATAAATACCGGCGATAATGATCAAGCCGCCGATCCACTGCGGAGGCGTTACCACTTCACCCAAGATGAAGTAAGCGAGAATCGCAGTCCCGATCGGTTCTCCCAAAATCCCCATGGAGATTGTCGTCGTATTGAGCCATTTAATGATCCAGTTAAAAATAGAATGTCCAAGCAAGGTCGGGAACAGGGCGAGACAGAAGAACCAGCCCCAATCCGCCGTAGGGTAACCGACGAGCGAATAACCGAGAGCCAGATCATAGGCGACGAGAATCACGCTGGTTGCCGTATAGACGACGAGTGTATAGGCAAAGGAAGACATATGCTGGCGAACGTACTGCCCGACCAGCCAGTAGCCCGTCACGGTGACAGCTCCCATCAATGCGAGGAAATCCCCCCACAGGGCCATGCCGCCAACTTGAAAATCTCCCCAACCAATCACAAAGCTACCTGCAATCGCCAGAAAGCCGCCGGTTAGAGCAAGAAATCGAACTTTTTCACCAAAAAAGAAGTAGCCGCCGATGAAGGCAAATAATGGCTGTAACGTTACGAGCACAGTAGAACTGGCTACAGATGTGTAGTTCAGTGATTCAAACCACAACAGAAAATGGCTTGCCAAAAAGGTTCCCGATAAAATACAGAGTAGCCACACTTTCTTGGACATTTCTCCAATCTCTGCGAGGGCACCACGATTCCAAAATAAAAAAGGAAGCGTTAAAAGAACGGAAAAAATCAGGCGATACGTAGCAATAATCGGAGCAGGTGCATCCGATAGCTTTACAAAAATCGCAGAAGAGGAAATGGCGATCACCCCGATTAAGAGAGCCAAATACGGGGGGAATAACGGTTTTTCCAAAGATTGATTCATCAGTACACCTTCTTATGCGGGTAAGGTCATGGTTCATTAATTGTAATTGTACAGTCGGATTAAAAAATTCACAATGTTATGTGTACATCACCGCTTGAAAGGTTTCTTTTCAATCCGGTTATCCTACTGGCATGAGAAACTTACAGGCTTTTTTCTGTATAACTGCTTTCATGCTTATCCTCATCTGTATCCCGACGCGAAGTGAGGCATTGCCGCTCACCCCCTTTCATATTTTGATTGATGTTGGACATGGAGGTGTAGATTCGGGAACTTCTTTTGGGGATTTGTACGAAAAAGACATCAATCTGCAAATTGCCAAACGACTTTACCAACAACTCACAGCTGCGGGTTACACCGTGGCTTTGAACCGCCACAAGGATGTTGCCCTGAGTGATGACAATCGTTGGTTGGACAACCGATCCCGCCATATACGTGACCTGGCTCAGCGCAAGAATTTGGCAAAAGAAATTGGCCCGCAGATGATGCTTAGCTTGCATGTAAACTGGTCACCGAGTCCTCGGCGCAGAGGAGCGATTATTTTGCATCAAAACACAGAAGAAAGCTACCTGTTGGCAGGGCTGCTGCAAAACTCGCTGAACAAGCTCTCAGGGTCCAACGAAAAGCCAGTCAAGGGCAAGACGTACTACATGCTCCGACATAACTACTGTCCGTCTGTCATCGTGGAGATGGGGTTTATCAGCAACGCGCAGGACCGCGAAATGTTAACGAATCCCAAAGCACAAGAAAAAATCGCTCAGGCCATTACAGAGGCCGTGAGCGAATACGTAAAGCTATCACAAAATATGAAAACGGAGGCTAGTGTGCAGGAGAGCTGGTGGAGAAAATTAATGAGTAGTTTGCTGGATAAGCTTTGAAATGGTTACAAATTCGGCCTCCTTCTGAATTCGCGGGATGTACTGGCGCAGAAGGGAGGCTGTTTTCTTGCCAGGAGGTCCAACATGACCAATTGCGATACATAGGGGATGGTTATGGATTTTTTTGCAGACGAGCTCCATCTGCTTCGTAATATGTGGGACAGAGTATATGTCATCCAGAAAAATTTGATTCACTGCATGGGGGACGCCCATTTCGGCTGCGACTTTCGCCGCCACGCTTTTATCGGTAGTCTTGCTGTCCAGGTAAAAAAGGCCGCGTTCTTTGACGACCTTCATGATGATGCGCATGATTCGCTCGTCAGCCGTAATTTTTGAGCCCATATGGTTATTCATGCCAATCGCATGTGGCACATCGTCAATCGCTTTCTCCACGCGACTACGAATCTCATCGTCGGACAGGTCAGCCGTAATGGCTCCAGGACCGAGCCAGGAGCGTTTTCCTTTCATTGGCTCCATCGGCATGTGAACGAGTACATCATGACCTTTTTGATGAGCGAGCTCGGCATCCTGCTTTGTGCTGGGCATAAACGGCATGACGGCAACAGTCAGAGGGACTGGCATTGCTAATATTTCCTCCGTCCCTTGCATGTTGTTCCCGAAATCATCAATGACAAATGCCATTAGCTTTTTGACAACGGGTGCAGGGTCTGGGGTGGAGTTAGCAGTCACTGGAATCGCCCCAAGGGAAAGCAAAAGCGTGAGCAAGATCGGAATCAAATTTCTCCCATTCATAAGATCACCTTCCTTGTCCATTTTTTTCATAGTCTGTTCAATCACCTTGTGCTTTACCCGCCATATCTACGGCTTGGCTTTGATGTTTGCCCTATGTTACGATTAAAGATAGTAGTTTTGTAACGAGAGGGGTCGAATTCCTTGAGTCATTTTGTGTTGATTGATGGAAACAGTGTTGCGAACCGGGCGTTTTATGCGCTCCCTTTGTTGTCCACATCGGCAGGACTGCATACGAACGCAGTGCTGGGCTTTACGACTATGCTGTTAAAAGTGTTGGAGGAAATGAAGCCGACGCATATCATGGTTGCTTTTGACGCGGGAAAAGTCGTGTTTCGCCATAGCGAGTATGCCGAGTACAAAGGGGGACGCAGCAAAACTCCGCCGGAGCTGTCTGAACAGTTTCCACTGATTCGGGAGCTGTTGGATGCCTTCTCAATCAAACGCTTCGAGCTGGAAGGCTATGAGGCGGATGACATTATTGGTACGTTGACGAAGCAGGCAGATGAGCAAGCTTGGAAAACGACTGTCATTACCGGAGACAAAGATATGCTGCAGCTCGTGTCCGAGCATGTATCCGTTGCTTTGACGCGCAAGGGAGTTAGCGAAATCGAGATGTACACTCCGGAAGAAATTCACGAAAAGTACGGCCTTAAGCCGCTGCAAATAATTGATCTGAAGGGCTTGATGGGCGATTCGTCTGACAACATTCCAGGTGTTCCTGGTGTCGGGGAAAAAACAGCGCTGAAGCTGCTGCACGAATACGGTTCTGTTGAGCAAGTACTGGAAAACATCGATAAAGTATCAGGTAAAAAGCTGCAAGAGAACCTGCGTGAGAATGTAGACAAGGCGAACATGAGTAAAGCCTTGGCAACCATTTTGCGTGAAGCGCCTGTGGAGCTGGATGTACAAGAGACTGGCTTTGAAGGCTATGATGGCCTACCTGTGAGCGAGTTCTTTAAAAAGATGGAATTCAAATCGCTCTTGTCCAAGATCAAAGTGGCACAGCCAGCAGATGGAAGCGGACAAGCAGACGCCAAGCCATTTTCATTTGAGATGATTTCAGAGGAAAACAAAGCGGCGTACGAGTCCAAGCTGACTTCGCCAATGGCTCTTTACATCGAAATGGACGGGGAAAACTATCATCATGCGCCTTTCCTCGGGATTGGGCTGGCTACGGAAGATACAGTGATGTTCGTGCCGTGGGACGTAGCCAAGGAATGGAAGGTGCTCTGTGAGTGGCTGGCTGATCCGGCAAAGGAAAAGTGGGTATTTGACGGCAAGCGAGATACGGTTGGACTCGCTTGGCATGATTTTGCGATAAAAGGCATCAGCTTTGATGTGTACCTCGCCTCCTACCTGCTAAATGCGGCTGAGAGCAACCCGACCTTGGATAGCATTGCGGCACAATACGCACAGACACGGGTATTGTCAGATGAAGAGGTGTACGGCAAGGGTGCCAAGCGCCTTGTTCCTGAAATGGACGTGCTGAGCGAGCATGTGGCACATAAAGCGGCAGCCATCTGGCAGAGCGTGCCTGTATTGCGCGAGCAGCTGGCGGAAAACGAAATGGAAAAGCTGCTCGGCGAATTGGAAGCACCACTGAGTATGGTATTGGCTCTCATGGAAAAGCAAGGCGTGAAAGTAAACAGTGAGCGTCTCGTGCAAATGGGGGAAGACTTGGATAAAAAGCTCGCGGGTCTGACTGATCAGATTTACGAGCTGGCGGGTGGGGCATTCAACATCAACTCGCCGAAGCAATTGGGTGAAATTTTGTTTGACCGCTTGTCTCTGCCTGTATTGAAAAAGACCAAAACCGGGCCTTCTACCAGTGCAGATGTATTGGAGAAGCTCGCCCCTTATCATCCGATCATCGATGCGATCCTGACCTTCCGTCAGCTCGGTAAGCTCCGTTCTACGTATATTGAAGGTTTAACTAAGGAAATCCATACGAAGACGAGCAAGGTGCATACGCTTTACAACCAAGCGACTACGGCGACAGGACGCCTGTCCAGCACAGACCCGAATCTGCAAAATATCCCGATCCGCATGGAAGAGGGACGAAAGATTCGCGAGGCGTTTATCCCGTCAGAGGATGGCTGGTACATGCTGGCGGCCGACTATTCTCAGATTGAGCTGCGGATTTTGGCCCATATTTCGCAAGACGAAAACTTGATTGACGCCTTCCAAAAAGGAATGGATATTCATACCCGCACCGCGATGGACGTATTTGGTGTGAGTGAGGAAGAAGTGACCTCGCTGATGCGCCGTCAGGCCAAAGCGGTCAACTTCGGGATCGTATACGGCATCAGCGACTACGGACTGTCGCAAAACCTCAATATTACCCGTAAAGAAGCCGGGGACTTTATTGAGCGTTACTTTGATGTCTTCTCCGGTGTGAAGCGCTGGATGGATGAGATCGTTCAGCAGGCGAAGGCGGATGGCCATGTGACGACCTTGTTGAACCGCCGCCGCTACCTGCCTGACATTCGCAGCAGCAACTTTAACCTGCGTTCGTTTGCCGAGCGTACCGCGATGAACACGCCGATCCAGGGGACTGCTGCCGATGTGATCAAGCTGGCGATGATTCGCATGCAGGAAGCGCTAGAGGAGAAAGGTTTGGCTAGCCGCATGCTTTTGCAGGTGCACGATGAGCTTGTATTTGAAGTGCCAGAAAATGAGCTAGAGGTTATGCGCAAGCTGGTACCAGAAGTGATGGAGAGTGCACTGTCCCTCAACGTGCCACTCAAGGTGGACGTCAGTGACGGACGTACTTGGTACGATGCGAAGTAGGCATGCCTAGAACATAAGGATTGATAGACAGCGAGAGGAGGAGGGCATATGCCAGAATTGCCGGAGGTAGAAACCGTCGTACGGACTCTGCGTGGCTTGGTTATGGGAAAAACGATCGAGAGAGTAAGTGTTCATTTGGCGCGTATTGTACGCCAGCCAGATGACGTGGAAGCTTTCAAATCTCTCTTGGTGGGACAAACCATCCAGGATATCCAACGGCGGGCAAAATTCATTCAGTTTTTCTTAAACGAGGACGTGCTCGTGTCCCATCTTCGAATGGAAGGGCGCTATGGCGTGTATCAAGCGGATGATCCCGTTGAGAAGCATACCCATGTCGTCTTCCATTTTACGGACGGAACGGAGCTGCGCTATCGGGATGTTCGCCAGTTTGGGACGATGGATCTGTTCCCCAAGGGGAAGGAAACAACCGTGGGACCTTTGGCAAAACTGGGGGTAGAACCGCTAGATAAGAGTTTTACTCCTGAAGTTTTGGGGAAATTGTTAAAAGGACGGTCAACAAAAATTAAGCCGCTTCTCCTAAACCAGGAATGTATTGTAGGGCTGGGGAATATTTATGTGGACGAGTCACTCTTTAAAGCAGGCATTCATCCGGAGAAACCAGCAGGAAAGCTGACAGATAAAGAAGTTATTCGACTGCACGAAAGCATCGTCTCCACTTTGCAAGAAGCGGTAGAACAAGGTGGTAGCTCCATCAAGTCGTATGTGAACGGACAGGGCGAGATGGGAATGTTCCAGCAATCTCTATTAGTGTATGGACGAAAAGATGAGGCGTGTACGAAGTGCGGAGCCGAAATCATTCGGTTTGTAGTCGGCGGCAGAGGGACGCATATTTGCCCGGACTGCCAAAAGAACCAGTAGTGACCGTTTCTTTTGGCGACCGCAAGCGGTCATTGTATTTTCATGAAAAACTTCGAGAAGTTTTTCACAAAGCAGTTATAACAGTTCGACCAAGGGAGGAGGATGGGCATGATACTAGGGTTAACAGGCGGAATCGCCACTGGGAAAAGCACGGTGACAGGTATGCTTCGAGAGCGTGGAATTCCTGTCATTGACGCTGACCAAATTGCCAGAGAGGTCGTAGAACCAGGTAAACTGGCCTATGAAGCGATCGTGCGCCATTTTGGAAGAGAAATCCTATTGGAAGATGGTCAAATTGATCGAAAAAAACTAGGTGAGATCGTGTTTTCGGACGAGTCCGAGCGTCAAAAGCTGAACGCCATCGTCCATCCCGAGGTACGCCGCGTCATGCGGGAAGAGGCCGAATCAGCGGAAGCGAATGGAGCCGAGATCGTCTTTATGGACATTCCTCTGCTGTATGAGAGCAAGCTTACGCATATGGTAGAAAAAATCGTGGTCGTCTATGCGCCCTACGAGATGCAACTGGCGAGAATGCTGGAGCGCGACGAATTGGAAGAAGAACAAGCACGAAAAAGACTGCGGGCACAGTTTCCCATTGATCAGAAGAAGCAGGGAGCAGACTTTTTGATCGATAATTCTGGTTCGCGTGAAGAAACCGAGCGTCAAGTGGAGGCTGTATTAGCTGCGATTCGATCGGAGCGTCAATCATGAGTTTTGGCAAACGTGCAGCATTGATACTGCTCGTATTGGCGAGTATATTTTTGCTGCTAAACACGCCAGTGGTATGGAAATGGATGTACCCGATCAAATATGAGCAACAGATTGTGACGGCTGCACTGAAATATAAGGTGGACCCTCATTTGGTATTGGCCGTCATTCGTTCCGAGAGTGGATTTGCGACAGATCGCGTTTCGAAAAAAGGTGCGGTCGGGCTCATGCAACTCATGCCGGAAACAGCGCAATGGATTGTCAATGAGGCAGGCTTCCGTCCAAAGGACAGTCAATACTTGTACGACCCTGTCATGAACATCGAGATTGGGACATGGTATCTCGATTTTTTGCTGTCCCGCTATGATGGAGATATCGTCAAAGTCATTGCCGCCTACAACGCTGGTCCGGGAAAAGTAAATGGATGGCTCGCGAGTGAGCAATGGAACGGAACTCGAGACACGGTTGAGGACATTCCATATGGGGAGACCCGTCAATATGTCCAGCGAGTGCTTTATTATCATGATCGTTACAAAAATATATACGACTTTCAATTACGTTAAAAATCATGAAAAGCCGCTTCTCTTACGGGTTAGAGAGCGGCTTTTCCTCTTTTTTTGGGAAGGGTAAATCGTCCAAATATTTATTTTTCAGTAAAACACATTGATAATTGTGTCATACTTATTATAATAAAAGTATCAGATAAGCGTAACTCAATTCGAAAGGGGTTTCTATATATGACAATTAAAATCGGTATTAATGGTTTCGGACGTATTGGCCGCATGGTATTCCGCCGCGCTATCCAGGACCCCAACATTGAAATCGTTGCAATCAACGCCAGCTATCCAGCGGAGACGCTTGCACATTTGTTGAAATATGACACGATCCACGGACGCCTGCAAAATAAAGTGGAAGTCCAAGACAACAAGATTATCGTAGATGGAAAAGCAACAGTTGTACTGTCTGACCGTGATCCGCTGAAGCTGCCTTGGGGTGACCTTGGAGTAGAGATCGTTGTTGAAGCTACAGGTAAGTTCAACAATCGCGAAGGCGCTGGCAAGCACCTGCAAAGCGGTGCGAAGAAAGTTGTGATTACAGCACCAGCGAAAGAAGAAGACGTGACAATCGTAATGGGTGTAAACGAAGGCACCTACGACCACGCCAATCACCACATTATCTCCAATGCTTCCTGCACAACCAACTGTCTCGCACCTGTGGCAAAAGTGCTTAACGATTCATTCGGTATCGAACAAGGTCTCATGACTACCATTCACTCGTTCACAAACGATCAGGTGAATCTCGACAATCCGCATAAAGACCTGCGTCGTGCACGTGCAGCTAGCGAGTCCATCATTCCAACGACGACAGGAGCTGCTCGTGCAGTAGGAATCGTTTTGCCAGAATTGAATGGCAAGCTGAACGGTTTTTCCTTGCGCGTACCGACTCCAAACGTTTCTGTAGTAGACTTGGTGGTCAACACGAAGAAGCCAGTTACATTGGACGAAGTAAACCGCGTCCTGCGTGAAGCGAGCGAAGGCAGCATGAAAGGCTACCTCGAGTTCTGCGACGAGCCGCTTGTATCCAGCGATTTCAATGGCAATGATCACTCCTCGATCATCGATGGTCTGTCTACGATGGTAATGGGAGACAATCAAGTAAAAGTCATTGCTTGGTACGATAATGAGTGGGGCTACTCCTGCCGTGTCGTAGACTTGGTTCGCCACGTATCCGAGCAGCACAATCAAGCTGCAACAAAAGAAGCTGCTGCTGTTGGTGTAAAATAAGGAGCATATACAAAACCCCTTTGCCGATATTTCGAGCAAAGGGGTTTTTCGTTGCTTCGTATTTACGATGAGGGAGGAGAATCTTCTAATGAGTTCACGTTAAATAGATCATCATCTTCAAAGCCGATAATAAACAGTCGGATGTTCGCTTTGAGATCGAGGTCATAAGGACTAGGGACGTCGTTTCCCCGGCCGTCTTTTAACACACGTACAGTAGGACGATGCGAATAATCCGGATCAACCCGACTCACTACCCCAACTTCTCCGGTATTCAAAACGACGCTGCTTCCAATCGGGAAGATAGCAATGTGCTTGATAAAGGCACTTACGAGATGATGCTCGAATAACGTACCGCCAGACCCAAACAGGTATTCCACAGCATCCTGTGGCATGTACCGCTTGCGCCATGGACGTGGGGAAGTCAATGAATCATAAATATCGCAGAGACCGACGATTTGCGCGAATTCGTGAATTTGCTTGCCGGATAATCCCTGTGGATAGCCACTTCCATTTAGCCGTTCATGGTGCTGCAAGCAGACGTGGGCTGACAAAAGCGAGATGTCATGCTGCTTTCGCAACAAATTAAAGCCAAGCATCGTGTGTTGTTTGGCGATTTCCTTCTCTTCGTCTGTCCAACGCTCTGTTTTTTGCAACAGTTCTTCAGGCAGGCTCACTTTGCCGATATCGTGTAGCATGGCCCCTATCCCCAAATTGATGAGCTGTGCGCGATTGTAGCCTAGTGACATGCCGACAGCAGTCGCCAGTACGGCCACATTCACGGAGTGATGGTATAAGGATGGCGAATGAGAAGAGATCGTCGTCAAATGTCCAACCATTTGCTTGTTTTGCATCAGATCGTCCAAGATAGAACTAAAGGCACGCTGAAAATGAAGGCCCATTTCTTTTAAGGAAATTTTCCGGGCCAGCTTGTTTGAGTTTGTAATTTGTTTGATCGTCTTCTCGATGGCTTCCACAGCTACTTGTCTGGTTTGTGGGCGAATCACTTCTTCCACAACGATGTCATTGGTACGGGGATCATCGATATACACCGAATCAACACCAGTTCGCTCTAATCCGGAAATGAGTCGTTCCGTTAATTGCATACCGGTTCCAAGCAGCACCTTTCCATCTTCTGTGAAGACCGTACGTCCCAATTTCATTCCAGGCTGTAGGTGTTTTAAAGATACTAAACGCATGACTATCCCTCCAACAGTACTATAATTGTACTCCATTCGACTTATGCTTTAAATAGGTACAAGGATTGACTTGACTTCTGACAGGAATATGAGGGACACTGTAGACAAGTATTGTCAGTATTGGAGTTGATTCTGATATGCGTTGTCCATTTTGCGAATATAATGGGACTAGAGTCCTGGATTCACGTCCTTTCAATCATAATAAATCCATTCGTCGCCGCCGTGAGTGCGAAGCCTGCGAGCGCCGTTTTACTACCTTTGAAATGGTAGAAGAAACACCTTTGTTAATTGTGAAAAAGGACGGAACACGCGAGGAATTCAGTCGAGACAAGATATTGCGCGGGTTGGTGCGTGCTTGCGAAAAGCGTCCCGTCCCGTTGGAAGTGCTTGAAAATGTAGTGAACGACATTGAAAAAGAATTGCGCAGCTGCGGGCAAGCAGAGATCCCGAGCAATGACGTTGGGGAGAAGGTCATGGAACGTTTATACCATGTTGATGAGGTCGCCTATGTGCGCTTCGCCTCTGTATACCGTCAATTCAAAGATATCAATGTATTTATGAAAGAGCTGGAGGAGCTATTGGCTCAAGCGCGAAACAGCTCGTTTCCGAAAGAATAGATAAGCTTTTTCTGCCAGACTGGCAACTTCTTTCTCGCTCTTGCGGCCAATCCGCCAGGGCTTCTTTGGTTTTCCAACTCATTTTTCCGCGAATGAATGGGTTGTCATGCTATAATAAAAGAATCGAATTTTGTCAGGAAGGAAAGATCTGATGCGTCGTTTAGTTTGGAACGAGTTGTTGCCGAAGGATCGTTATCTGGTGCGGATGGCAAGACCGATTGGCTTTGCCGAAATGGGCTTTGTTACGCAGCTATACTTGCCGATCATCGGTGTCGAATCGTACGCTCTCTACCAACTGCTCGTCCATGGCGTGCAGGAGGTGAGCGGAGCCTCTTCGGAGGGGACCCATCGCAGTTTGATGCTGACGACGTCGCTTTCTCTGGATCGGCTATTGGATGCGCGTGAACGTTTGGAGGCAATCGGGCTAGTCGAGGTGCGCCGCAGGGAAAATCAGCAGCGTGACTATTATTACGAGTATTTGATCAAACCGCCGCTTAGTCCGGCTGAGTTTTTTGCAGACTATGTACTTTCGTTGATGTTGTTAAACAAAATCGAAAACGTTCGCTATTCGCAACTGCGCCAGTATTATGCAGACACGCTTGGCAGTCAGTTGGATCAAGAATACTCCATTGTGGAAAACGTCACGAAAGACTTCCACGATGTGTTCCAGTCGTTGAAACCATCGGAGCTGGAAGTGAAAAAAGGATCGGAGCGGGATCAGTTTTTAACCGAGATGGAGACTAGCTTCCCGCAAGCGCCGATGAAATCTGGCTACGAGGCACAGGTCAACCATTCGCTGAGTGTATCGTCCTTGCGCCTGTACTTGCCGGATAATGCCGACTCGGTCAAAGTGTTGGAAGGCAAGAACATGGAGCTGTTGTTCTCGCTGTGCCATTTCTATCAGCTGGACAGCTGGGGGATGGGGCAGGAGCTGCGTGATTGGACGCTGTACAAATCGGATCGGAGTTTGGACGGAGA
This sequence comes from Brevibacillus sp. BD137, assembly GCF_041644655.1. Lineage (NCBI taxonomy): Bacteria > Bacillati > Bacillota > Bacilli > Caryophanales > Paenibacillaceae > Brevibacillus > Brevibacillus sp. BD137. Next base: position 318,670 of record NZ_JAOTNO010000004.1, read on the forward strand.
AGTTTTGCGCAAGCGTTTGGTACAACGTTACACGGAAGACAAGCTGTACCGGACTACGCCTGCAACTGACCCGACAGAGGATGGATGGGGACCCGGTCGCTTGCCTGAGCCTGGCAGCGAAGCCTTTATTCGTGCTTGTCGCCAGCTATCTCCGGTTACCCTGTTGGAAAAGGTCGTCGGTGGCAGAATTAGCAAGGTGTTTTTGGAACGGGCTGAAACGCTTGTATTTGCGGATGGGATGCAGCCGGATGTCGTCAATGCGCTGCTGCTCCATACGCTAGCCAGCATGCAAATGGAGCTGCCAAAAGCGTACATGGAGACGATTCGTGACAGCTGGAAAGCGAAGCGGATTGCGACAGTGGACGAGGCAGTCAAGCAGATCCTCGAACGTGCGGATCAACGGGCACAAACAGCCGAGAAGGCAAAAACGAGCAAGAAGGAATCTACTCCGGTCAGACGCAACGGTAGAGCGATCTTGCAGGACAAGCTGCCGGCATCTGTCGAGTGGCAGCTGTCACAGGAGAAAACCACATCGGACGCTGAAAAGAAACAGTCCATTCAGGATTTTCCAGACTTGCAGAAAAGACTGGAAACCTTGCGAAAACGGAAATAAGGAGTGTGAGGGAACGTGGAGTCTATCAGTGAGTTTATGCAAGAGCTCGCCAAACGAACACCGCGTCAGTTGCTGACACCGGATCAGCAGTTAGATAAAATGTTCCGTTCGTCAGCGTATTTAAAAGCATTTCAACAAGAGCACCCCGCATTGACCAGGGACGATTACCTACGCTCGCTCTCCAATATCTATACGGCAGTCAAGGAGCAGTATTGGTGTGAGCGTTGTCCGGGTCTTGGCGAATGCCCGAATTTGGTCAAGGGGCATAGCACTCATTTGGAGCTCGCTCACCAGCATATTATCAGCTCGATGACGCCTTGTTCCAAGCAACTGTCTTACGAGGAAGAGATTCGCCGCCGTCGACTGATGCGCAGCTATTACGTTTCCGAAGAGACCTTGAACGCGAGCTTTGAAGGCTTGGTCATTGACTCCGGGAATTTGGCTACCGTAGATGCCGCGATTCAGTTCTGTGAAAAAGTCGGAACAGGCGAGCGGGTAAAAGGGCTTTATTTGCACGGTCCGTTTGGAGTTGGAAAAAGCTACATCATGGGAGCAATCGGTCGCGAGCTCTCGGAGCGCAACGTCGCTTCCTTGCTGGTTTATGTGCCAGACTTTATCCGGGAGATGAAGGACTCTATCTCGGATCAATCGTACGCAGGGAAGCTGGAGCTGCTGAAAGAAGTACCTGTACTGATCCTCGATGATATCGGCGCGGAGAACTTGACGCCATGGGTTCGGGACGAGATTTTGGGCGTTATACTGAATCAGCGGGCAAACAACCATTTGCCTACGCTGTTTACTTCAAACTACGCGCTGAATGAACTGCAAGAGCATATGTCTATCTCCAACGGAAATCGGATCGAACAAACAAAAGCGGCTCGCATCATGGAGCGAATCCGCCATTTTGTCGATGTGTATGAAATTTTACGCGAGAACCACCGTTCCTAGCACGTGTGTAAAGAGGCGAGAGAGCTCCCAGTACGTGAGGGCGAGTACTTCTCTCGCCTTATGATACGGTCCAAACAGGACGTGTGACGTCGTTCCTACAGGCGAGGCGACAATTCCCAGTGAATCAGCCATGACCATGGCACGGGCCAAATGGTAGTCGTGGCTGATGATCAGGGCGTCTTGAATATGATGTTCCTCCAAGACCTGCTGACCGTACAGCAGGTTTTCGTATGTGCTGGTAGACTTGCTTTCTAGCAAAATGTCCTCTTCGGGAATTCCTTTGGCCACCAAGTAATTTCTGCTTACAGCAGCTTCCGTCATCGTTTTGCCTTCACCAAGGCCGCCAGTGACCAACAGCTTCGATACATAACCTTCTTTATACAGGATCGCCGCCTGCTCCAGACGCTCGCGCAGACCAGGACTAGGTCCCTCACCCCAGACAGCTGCACCGAGGACAATGCCGACGGTTGCGTGGCGTGCGTTGGCCTTCTCAATTGTCTGTTCGATGCGGTACCAGTTGTAGCCCGACCATAGTAGACCGAGAAGGATGACAAGCTCCAACAAGATCCATATCCTGCGCCAGTAAGGACGCTGTGCGTTTATCGTTCGATTTTTCATTCTTCGAAATCTCCCTTGTAGTCTCTCTCTATTTAGACGTTTGAAATAAGGTCTAGTTACAAGGTTTGACATCTGCCTGACACGAAAAACTAGTAAATTCTTTCTTGCACTTTGCCGATATAGTAATGGTGGAATGGTTTCGAAGAACAGCAAATTTCATACTTGCGAGGGAGGCTAGCAATGTTCTGGAAAAAAACGATGCTCTTGTTTCTGGCCGTCTTTCTATTAGTGGGGACTGGAAACGCAGGGGTAGGATTGGCTGCCGATGAAATCAGCCGACTCGTTCTGTCCAAGAACGAGGTAACACTGGAAAACGGAGATTCTACTAACCTGACGGCTACCGCTATTTATGTGAGCGGAAAAACGGAAGACGTCACCGTCAAGACAGAATGGACGACACAGGACGCGAATATCGCTACTGTTTATGCCGGACAGATCACAGCCAAATCGGTAGGGAAATCTACCATTACAGCTACTTACATGGGTAAGCCTGTCGTAGTGGGTGTGACTGTAACCAAAAAGGTAAAGGCACTGACAACAGAAGATCAAACGTTGAACGTGAGAATTGGCAGCACGGAAAATGTAAAGCTGACAGCAGTATACAGCGATGGGACAACAGAAGACGTTACCACTAAAGCAGATTGGTCCATCGACAATCCTGCGATTGCGACTGTAGTAAATGGAGCAATCAAAGGTCTAAATTCAGGATCTGGTACAGTGACAGCAAAATTCGGCAGCCAGTCAACAACGATCTCTGTAAACGTCGAGATTGCACACAGATTGGAGCCTAGCAAAAACCAGGTTTCACTCTTGCTGAACGGCGAAGAAACAATCAAACTCAAGGCTATTTTCCCGGATGGAAGTGTAACGGAAGACGTCTCCGACAAGGCTGAATGGTCTTCAGACAATACCGCCGTAGCCGATGCGCTCAAAGGTACGATCAAGGCTTATGGCGCGGGTACAGCAACCATTACGGCGAAGTATGGAACAAAAACAGCGACGATCAAAGTCGATGTGGATACAACGCAAAAGCTGGAACTCAACAAGCAAAACATTTTCATGAATGTAGGCAAGGAAGAAGACATCGAGCTGAAGGCAACCTATGCCAATAATGGCGGTTCCACAGTGGTGAACGATAAGGCCGAATGGTCCTCGGATCGCGAGGATGTTGCTTACTACAGCAACGGAAAAATCCATGCGGTGAAGTCCGGTGAAGCGGTGATTACTGCGAAATACGGAAACAAATCTGTTCAGGTACGTGTAGATGTAGAAGTACCCCGTTCCTTGTATATCAATCCTGCTTTCTTGACGATGAAAAGCGGGGATAAGAAAGACGTAATTGTAAACGCGTCCTTTGCAAACGGTACAAGTGAAGAGGTCACTTCAAAAGTAGAGTGGTCTTCGGATAATGCAGATGTCGTATTTGCAAATGGCAAGACCGTATCCGCGTACAAGTCTGGAACAGCGAATGTAACGGCTAAATACGGCGGAAAAACAGCGACACTGGTTGTCGATGTAGATGTACCGCAAAACTTGACCGCAGATATCACAACAGTAGCAATCCCCGTGGGTGGCGCGAAGCAAGTAACGGTAAAGGCTGCGTATCCAGGTGGAGGCTCTGCTGAAGATGTCACACAAAAAGTCGTTTGGACATCGAGTGCACCTAACGTAGCAAGCGTGCGTCAAGGCTTGATCACGGGTGTGTCCACAGGTTCAGCGACCGTGACCGCTACATACGGAACACGCACAGTGAACATTTCCGTATCCGTTGGCGTCATGCAGACATTGACCGTAGACAAGAAAAAGATCGTGCTCGCCAATGGCAAGTCCGAAACGGTTAAGCTGACTGCAGCTTACGCAGATGGAACGAACAAGGATGTAACAGATACAGCGACATGGAGCACAGCTTCTGCTGCTGTTGCAGAAGTAATGAACGGGAAGATCACGGCGACAGGAGCAGGGAAAACGACCGTAACAGGTACCTTCGATGGCAAGTCGGTTTCAATTGCAGTGGAAGTAGACCAAGCGACGAACCTCTCTGTTGATCCTCGCATGCTGATCTTGAACGTCAATGAATCAAAAGACATCAAGCTGAGCGCAACAAACTCTGCTGGCAATTCGGACAATGTGACCAGCGATGCAGAATGGTCCTCGTCCTCGCTGAAAGTAGCGGATGTGGTAAACGGCCGTGTAACAGGTCTCTCAAACGGCCGTGCGACGATCACCGCGAAATACGGCGGGAAATCGATCAGCATCCCAGTAGAAGTCGGAATCGTGAGCAAGCTGGAGGCAGACAAGCGCTTTGTATCTACGAAGTCGAACAGCAACGTACAAGTAACCTTGACAGCTACCTTCTCTGATGGCCGCACCATGGATGTTACTAATTTGGCTGACTGGAAGACGAGCAACTACAAGGTAGCTGACGTAGCCAAAGGCCTCGTTTCAGGACGTGCTTACGGCAAAACGACAGTTACAGCTAGGTACAACGACAAGAGCGTGTCCATCCCAGTCGATGTTGATATGTTGAAATACTTGAAGACAGATGTCGTTCAGCTCGTGATGAACAAAGGTGAAACGAAGCAAGTGAGCGCCATCGCGACGTACATGGATGGCTCCGAGCAAAATGTCTCCAAGCCAGCTCTCTGGACCACTACTCGCCTGTTGGTAGCCGATGTGAAAGACGGCGTCATCAAGGCCACAGGGTCGGGTAAAGCGACGATTTACGTGCAATATGGTGGGAAGAAGACACCGATTGTGGTGACTGTGAGATAGTGGGTTCGTAGGGAAAAGAGGAAAGCCAATCGGGTGGATCGGTTGGCTTTTTTTCTTTGAGTTTTTTCAGCAGGGACGGGGATTTATCTGATTTTTTCGCTTGCAGTGTACGGCTGGCGTATGCTATACTGATTTCACTGAGGCGGTAAACGCTGGAAGTACCATACATATGGGGCATTAGCTCAGCTGGGAGAGCGCTACACTGGCAGTGTAGAGGTCAGCGGTTCGATCCCGCTATGCTCCACCATAAAAAAAGTTGAAACGCTTGGATTTCCGAGCGTTTTTTGTATTTCTGATAAGAAAATGATTCTTTTGTATTCGGCTGTGGTCACACTGCGTATTTTTTCAGGCTTTTTTGCTCATTATTAGGATATCTATCGACCGATCAGGGATATATAATTTTCGATCATAAAAAAACTCGCTCAGTCCATAATCATGTGACTGAGCGAGTTTTCATGTCATTATCCAAAAAACAAATTGCCAAATTGTTTAGCGGTCTCTTTATGAACAGTTGGTAATACATGAGAATAAGTATTATGGGGTGCACTTGGGGACGGATTGGGGACGAAAGCCACCAATTTCGAACAAACGGCAGCCAAACGGAACCATACGCAAATCGAGAAAACCCTTATAAATCAAGGTTTCAGTTTGCTATGTCAGAGGGGGACCAAATAACCTATGTTCCAGTAGACGTGGCATGTGGAGTGTTGCTCATTAGGGAATAGATATTGAAGCCACATTTACCTGTTTGAAAAAGACTGACTGCCCGAATTCTCTTAAGTTCGGGCTATATTTGTTAGCTTAACCCACGTACTTTAAAGAGCACAAAGTGTCTCCAAAGTTTCAACCCAACAAAAGTAAATGATACTTTGAACGAACATTGGCGAGTAGAGATGGTATCAAGATTAACTTCAACCTGTGGGTCAGTCAATTCGTTTATGTGATGTGGGTTATGGTTGGAGGTCTGGTAGATGGATAAGGTGCTTGTATAAACTATACAATTAAGTCAAGACTCCTAATTGGTAGGAGTCTTTCTATTTGTTTGAATTGGGAAAATTCCGTGGATTTATATTAAGGATTGGACTATCATTATTTTGTAGGTATATTGAACTGTATCACAATCCCTATGCATGGGTTCTCAGTGAGAACGTCACCAGAGCTATTTATACGAAATATTTTTTATATGCCGCAAGCGAGAGAGGCGAAAGGGAGATAAAAATGAGTTTAAAAGCAGACATTGAAAAAATATTTTTAGATAACACCAATTATGCAAATCCTACACAAGCAGTAAACCAAGCAAGTTCACTTAATGCATTATCGGGTGACTTATATACAGATTCAAAGCGATTTATTTATGAACTTTTACAAAATGCAGATGATTCTTCTCAAGAGGGTAAAGAAATTAAAGTATGGATAAAAATATTTGGCGATAACTTAGTCGTTGCTCATTCTGGAAAACCCTTCACTTCTCGTGATCTTCAAGGAATTTGCAATGTAAACAACGGTACGAAAAAATCAGATTTAACGAAAACAGGCTATAAAGGCATTGGTTTTAAATCAGTTTTTGGACAATCTGATAAAGTAATGATATTTACAAAAGATGAATATTTTAGATTTGATTCATCCTATTCATTTGAGTGGAAATGGGAGGAATCAAAGATAATATGGGAAAAAAAAAATGACCGAGAATTTCAATTTCCTTGGCAAATAATCCCGATATATACAGAAAGAAAAGAAGTATCAGAGCCAATTAATCAATTTCTTGAAGATAAAAAGGCAAATGTTGCAACGATAATTCAGATGAAGAGTGTAAGTGAGACAAGTCAAGCTGCACAAAGTCTATCTCAAAACTTAAACATGTTTTTATTTCTTAAAAATATATCGGAAATTAATTTTGATATAACAGAATTAGTTTCTGTTGAAATCAATCGAATAGAAAATGATAGGATAACTTTAAAGAAGGGGAACAGTTCAAAAACCGACTGGATGATAAATACTGTTAGTTTAACTGTTCCTAGAGACGTAAAAGCTGTTCTACAAGATGAACGAAATATTCCAGAGAAATTACTAAATGCTGATTCTATAGAGTTATCGTTAGCTGCCAAATTGGGTAGTAATGGCATTACTAAACTCTCTAGTGAAGAAAACCTTCTATATTCATATTTACCAACTGGTGAGAAAAGGTATCATTTTCCAGTGCTTGTTAACACAAGCTTTCTAACTACTGCAAATCGTGAATCGCTTCATGCTGATTCAAAATGGAACCAATGGATTTTTAAAACAATTGCCATTGAGATTTTCAAATGGATCGCAAATTTAGTGAGTACTAAGGTTCGTTTTCAAGCATATCAATTAATACCTAAAGATACCGCCCTTGACGAGTTGGGGAAAAAATTTAATGAAGGAATTAAAGAAGCTAAAAAAGATATCCCATTTGTTATTTCTAGAGAGGGACACTTAATTAAAATTGAAGAGACAATAGTTGATTTCACCTATTTATCTGAGAAATCCTTTATCGGAGAAGAACCTATTCAAAAATTTATTGATAAGAAAAATACGAAAAAATTCGCTGAAAATTGTAGTTATTTTTCTGAATTAAGAAGTCTTGGTTCTTCATGTTTTGAATGGAAACACCTTGGGTCTTTTTTGTCTTCGACATATTTTACTAATACTCATTCTATATCTTATAATATTGAACTTATAAAACATCTCAAAAAAATTTGTGAATCTGGTCAGGTTAAAGATATTTCAAAAGAAGTGCTCATGAAACTTCCGTTTATTTGGGATCATAAGAATAAGATTAATTACCCATATCAAGTATGCTTTCCAACAGCAGATGATCAAAACTGGGATAATCCTAACAGTGACTTATCATTTTTGCATCGAGATTTGCAGGCTTGGCTCTATGAGGATTCAGAATGTAGGCACTGGCTAGAGAGTTTAGGAGTAAATGAAAAAACAGATATTACTTATATAACTCAGAATATTTTACCAAAAATCGATAATTATATAACACCTGAGAATGCCTTACAAACAGTTCGAGATTTGTTTAGTTTGTATAGAAAGGGAAACCTTAAAGAAGAATTAATAAAACAATTATCGAAAGTAAAACTTCTTACTCAAAGTGATGATCTGTGTCCAGCCCAGGATTGTTTTTTTTCAGATTATTATAAACCAAGGCTAGAAATTGAAGAAATAATAGAAAAAGATATTTTTATAAATGAATCATATTGTGAAAATGTCCTTGAAAAGGATGAATGGAAACGATTTTTTAAGATGCTTGGGGTACGAGAAGGAATTACAACATTACCATACAAAAATAAACTTTCTAAATCAGTATTAATCAATGTGGAGTTTAATAATAAATATTTTGAAACTACGGATAAGAAGTTTACCCCTTGGTATACTACTTTTACAGCGGATGAGTTTAGCAATATAATAACTATGAATTTTATTCAACTAACAGAAAATAACTTTAAATTTGCTTTCAAATTTTGGTCTGATTTTATAGAAAACTATTCACCAAATATAATTAAAGAACCAGCAACGGCATATTGGGGAAATGAGCATAGACCTGGACGAACAAGCGGTGATCCAGTCGAAAACTATGTCCCATGGTTTGTTAACAACATTAAATGTATTCCTACTCTTTCTGGAGAATGTGAAACTGCAGGTTCTGTATTACTTAATACTAAAGAAATCAAAGCAATTTCAGGAAAATATTTGAAAGTATTCAATGGACCGGAATTATCTGCAGATTGGAGAGCTTTTTTTAATTTTCGAACAAACTTCGAGGTATCAGACTACTTAGATTTACTCAGTAAAGTTTCATTAGATATTGACGTTAATGGAAGCATAAAGAATGATAATTCAAAAAAAATCCAAGATGTTTACTCCGCTTTATTGGCACAATGTGCTAATTGGAGCACTGATGATATTTCAAAAGTTGAAGAATGGGCTGATACGGGGCTGTTGTTGAATACGAAAACACAATTCACAGAATGCAACACTCTCAAATATTTCTTAGATGGTAATGAAGCCATTTTTCAAGATCAGTATTGTTTTATCATGCTCAGTGCTGAAAATAAAAAAAATCCTAACCTAGAAAGGTTCTTAAAACACTTTAAAGTACAGTTATTGAGACAAAGTGAATTTGAACTAGTACACACTCAAGAAGAAGTTTGTTCGAACTTGAAAACTCAATTGAAGATTATTATTCCATATTTTAAAATATGGATTGAAAATGAAGATAGTGATATTAATACAAGAGACAGCGTAGAAAACCTACAAGACAAAATTGAAACCTTGAATATCTTTCAGGCTGAAGAACTTAAAATTACCTATAAAGAAATTGAGTTTAGCAAGAACGTCAATATTCATTTTAATGAAACCAGTCTTTATGTAACAAATCCTTGGAATGCTAATAGTGTATTATTAAAGTTATCTGAAGTTTTATGTCGATATTTTAATCTGGTTGGAAATGATAAGAAACTAGACTTTTTACTTAGATCTACTGTTGATGAAATTCAAAAGTACTTTATGCAGGAAGAACTCCACATACCAGAAGAAGTTCTTGAAATAAGACGTAATTTTGAAGTTGAAGCAAAAAATCAAAAAGTAAATTCATTTGCAGATATTGATACTGCAATTAAAGAGAAAAGGATATCCCCTGAATTTTTTCATATGACAAAGCATGATTATAGTCGACGGGAGTATATAAAAGAACTTATTCCAAGAGCGGTAACAAACGTAATAGAACATCTTAAGGGATTACCGGAATACGATTGTTCGCATATTGATGGTATTGCAGAGAGTGTTATCAGTGGTATTAAAAAAAATGGTAATGAAATAACTGTAGTAGCGAGACCCTCTGATGATAATAAAGTATTGATTTTTTATACCTCTGAATTTGATGTTCTTGAATATGTAGATGCTGAACTTTGGTGTGAAGATGGTATCACTCCACCTAAACAAATTACATTTGGGCAACTTCTGAAAATAACTGGCATTAATAGAATTCCTATTAAAAATATTGATGTTAAAGACACCGAACTACAAACATTGCTATGTGAGCCCAAATCTGAAGTATTAGATTTTAATGCTATACCATATGTTCCACAAAAAATAGCAAAAATTATTTCATCTTTTGCTAATACGAATGGAGGAACATTGATTTTTGGACTTAAAGAAATTTCACCTACTTCAAATAAAATCGTTGGACTTAGTGCTGATTTTCAAGTTGCTAAAATTACAAATAAAGCAATTTCCTTACTTTCACCAATACCAACAGTAACTTATGACTGGGTAAAAAGCGGAGAAAAATCCGTTTTTGTAATCCAAACAGAAAAAGCAGTCAATGATATTTTGATAGAAAATCAAAAGTATGTAAGAGAAGGATCAGTTAGTGTCTTAGAAAATAAGTCACTAGCTGATAAAACTACATTAAGTGTGTCTAGTTATAGAAAAACTATAGCAATTATTATTGCAATAGAAAACTATGCACCTAGACAAGAAAATCAAATTTCAAACGTAAAATATGCTATTAATGATGCACGTAAATTTAAAGAAATGTTGATTAACTCGATGAATGTAGATGAAAATGATATTTACATGATTACGGATGAAGAAGCGTTGAAAAGTACTCTAGAGTATGATTTAACTAGTTTATTTTATTCTTTAACAGAGGAAGATCGTTTAGTTTTTTATTATGTTGGACATGGTTTTCATAATGGTATAACGAATTACCTGTCAACTTATGATATGCACCAACACAATATAGCGGAAACTGCGGTTTCATTGCGTAAAATTCTACTAGACCCTTTACGAAAATCTAAATGTAAAAATGCACTTATTTTTATCGATGCTTGTGCCCAAAGCATTCGGGATGAAAATGAGCGTAGTCAAATTACTAATATTAATGATGAGGAGCTAGAATTACTTACTAATGATTTTTCATACTATGCAACATTTCTATCTTGCCAACCAGGACAAAGTTCTTATTCCAGCGATATCTTGAATAATGGAATATGGACTCATCATTTAGTTAATGCAATAAGTGGTGCTGTGTCAGAAGTCATACACAGTAATAAATATATTACAGATAGATTATTGAGGGACTATCTTTCAAGTAGTGTATCTAAATATACAAAAGAAGAACTTGGATATAATCAAAATCCCAAAGCGATTTTAGATGCAAGCCATGAAAATGTAATTGCAGAAATAAAAATTTAATACCTATATATGGAATAGAGTCATAATTTCATCTGTGATAGCCACTCGGGGCATGTTGAGAGTGTTGCGTCCTTGGTTTATAAGGGTTTTGAGTAAGTACAAAGAGTCATTGTGGACGAAAAGGGGACGCGAGCAATTCACGTCCCCTATTTTAATTGTTATTAGGGTGAGCCAGATTAATTTTCATTCGATGCATTTCATTTACCTGTTTTCGGAACGAATACTCATCTCCGCCGATACTGAAGCTTTTTACGAGCTTATCTCCGTTATTGAATTTAATGCCGATCTCAGAGACAGTATCAGAGAATACAAGGGAATGCGCCGCGCCGTTACGAAATAACCCCGAAAAAAGCTCAAATTCTCGACAGAAAGTTTTAGCTTTTTTCATGTCATACACCAAAGATAGCCATTTCTACAAATCAGAATGATCAAGAACTTACCCAGTTTTGATAGAAAGTGATGGTATGGATAAACCCTCCATGTAATATGTTGGGGACGAAAGCAGTCAGTTACTAGCAAATGGCAACCAAACAGAACCAGGCTCGATTGGGGAAGAGCCTTATATATCAAGGTTTAGCCCACCTAGACCGACACGGATCAAATAGGCAATGTACCCGTGGACAGAACATTATCTTGGTCACATTTTTGGTCACACTTTTTCATTTTTGAGCTTCTCGAAAATCTCGATCATAAAAACTACTTAACTTTCGTAAGCCTTGTGGAGCAAGGCTTTCTCCCGCTTTTTCCTTATTTCTCATCCCCACTCTCCCCACACTGGCAGTGTAGAGGTCAGCGGTTCGATCCCGCTATGCTCCACCATATAACGACTTCGGAAACGGCAGAGATGCCGTTTTTTTGTTTTTTAATTGAATTAATCGAGTTCGGCTTACGCTCCTGCTCGTGAGCTTGCTACTATACTCGACCTACAAGTTGAGTGGGACGATCCCAACAGAACTGTAAAGCTGAGCGGAGCTGTTAAATCATGAAAGACTTTCTGAAAAAGCATAAGAAATCTGTGTTGCTTATTATTACGGGAGTGTTAGCTGCTGCGGGTACTTATGTTGGTATCAGCGAGGAAGCACAAATGCAGATTCTAAACGGGATTGAATCTATTCTGCAATAAGTATCTGCATTGCATTTACTTACAAAAGCTTACATAACAGGCGTTTTCGGTAATTGGATTGTAATATTTGGTAAAATAGATATGGGCAATTGAGGGTTGAGGCGTGCCAGTGTGAAACTGGTGCGTCTATTTTTTTGCCTAAAAAACGAACATACGATCTTGTTTGACTGTTTTGTTGTTGTGATCTCAAGTAATTGAAAGCAGGTGAGTGATTGACGAAAGAAGAGTGTAGACAAATACTGCGGCGCATAGCTTGGAACTTGAATTATCGAGAAAGAAAGAGGCTACGTAACGAATGCCCGATTTTGGACGACTTTGGCAAGCAGCAGAGTACAATCGGAAGCGACGATAGTCTCTATGTAGAAGAACTGTTACGGCAACTACCCAATGAAAAAGAAAGATATGTCATCCGCAAGATCATCTTGGAAGGCTTTACAGCAAGAGAGGTTGGGGAAGACCTAGACATCGGGGAAAGAGGCGTGAATCAATGCAAAAATCGGAGTCTAAAGAAACTACACAATTACCTAACCACGCATTCAGTCTAATGGTCGAGCAAGCAAAAAACGGAGACAATGAAGCATTACTCAAAGTCTTGCAGGAAATGCAACCTGAAATTGACTCTTTAGCTGGTTTTCTAAAGCTTCCGAAAGAAGAGGGGATTCAGGAGATTACAGCACAGTTCATCGAGAGAATCAGGGGATGAAAATCTTTTTTAAAATTTTTTAGAAAAGCTGTTCCGTTTTGTCCGTGATTTTTTCCTAGATAGGTGAAAGCGACGATGACCGGTCAGAAAGTCGTTTATCAATTACATTCAAAAAGGAGAAATGTAGAATGGCATATCCATACGGGGAACCATTGGAGAACAAGGGAGATACAAAAGACAAATGGGATTTTAAAGAATTTGAAGGACGAGATAGCGTAGATTTGCTTGCAAGAATGATTTATAGTGAGGCCGAAGACCAAGAGTATGAAGGCAAACAAGGAGTCGCACATGTAGCTAAAAATAGAAAAGCTTATAACAATGGCAAGACTTATGGTAAAACATATGAAGAGGTATTGTTAAAAAGAGGTCAATTTGAAGGTATGACAACGTCAAGGGCACGGAAACCAAAATTAAATTCGCAGGCATGGGAGGATGCACTTTATATCGCGTCGAATTTGGGTACTGAGGATAACCCGATTGGTAATCGGCGATATTTCTTGCCTAATAAACCTAAATCTTCGAAAGCAATAGATATCCTTCAGTTGGGTGACCATTGGTTTTTCAATTATAAATAAAGATAAACACGAGGGAGTGCCCCATACTACTTTTTGTAGTCTGGTGGCACTCCCTTATTGGTTCATATACAGTTGTTTAATTCGTTTGCCATGCTAATTTTGTGAAAATGAAATATTCTTCATTTTGTATTTGCCATCATTAAAATAATATTCAATCGTTATATACCCTATATATTGCAAATAATCACCTTCCACACCAACAGTGGCCTTTATTGTATGATTAAAGATTTCATAATCAATGAAATTTTCATAACTGATTTCAGAAATTTTCTCAGGAGAAGGGGTATTCTTTAAATTTATAGTTGAAATTGTTTCACCTATTTTTATTTCCACTTCAGTATCAGATATTATTTTTGTTGTAACATGGTTTTTCATTATATCTAATGGATTTTCTATAGGATACTCAGTAAAGTTTTCAGGGTTTATAATATGAATGGTTTTGCTAGTAAAACCTGTCCCACGACCTTTACTTAAAAGAATGACCAATTCTTTTTTTTGATCATTATTTAAATCTAAATAAAACAATTCGGGTAAATCTGTAATCATTGCAATGGTTTCCCAATCAAAAACTTTTTTAACCCCATTGATGCTTACAATTAAATCCTTATACATGTTTGTATCTTTATCTTTATTTAAAGCATATAAGTAAATTTCTTCTTCTGGAATAGAAGCGATCATTTTGATATCAGTGTTGATATCAACTGTCTGTTTCTTGTCATCCCAACTTACTTTAGAACCTAGAGATTCCGCCATTAACTTAACTGGTACATACACGCGCCCGTTTATGAATTGGGGATCCCAATCGGTCTTTTGTTTACCATTCAGATAAATAGCTATTTTTTGTTGTACGGCACTACTATCATTCATCCAAAAACTAAAGAAAACGATTGAGAAAAGCGATAAAGCAATAATGAACTTTGTTTTTTTAGGTAACATTCTAGTCCTCCTCTTATTTCTTTGTTCGACTCAACCCATTGAACATGGTGCGTAGCATTATTCCATTCAAGATCTGTAAATTTATGGTACCACTTTTCGTATCCTATTCAAATATCACTTTCTACCTAAAAGGTTTAAGTGAAACGAAAAGACAAAATGTAGGGTTATGGAAGGGAGAATTTGAAAAGGAATATATTTTGGGAGGTGGGAAGGGTGAATAAGTTTGGAATCATTATAAAAAAACTAGTACTGCAGAGGTCTGGGAAAGAGGATGCCACATTAATATTTGATAAGGGGTTAAATGTTGTTGCATGAGCATCTGATCTCGCTTCTATGAAAAACGGAGCGAAAAGATACTCTCCCCCCGCTCCATCCAGCAATCTTCTTCTCCCAAAAACTCACAAATTCATCAACCCCCGAAACGCTTTCATCCTCCCCCTACTAACAGGAATATCCGTCTGACTATCATCATTCATCTTAATCAAATACGTATGATTAAACCACGGAATAATCTCTTTAATATGCTTCACATTCAAAATATAGTTCCGATGACTTCGAAAGAAAGAGCGGGACCGATTCAAAATCTCCTCCAACTCATTTAAGGACAAGTCGCACTTATCGATACCCTCTTTTGTCGCCACATATAAATCTTTCTCCCGCACAAACGCAAAGTAAATCTGCCCTACAGGGATCGGGATGATCTTATTGCTCTTCCGGATGCAGACATGCTCTTCCATCAGGGGAACTGTCGCGATGCGGTCATTCATGGCTGATCGCTTCCTCAGTGTCCTCACTTTTTGGATCACATCGTCCAATTTCGATTCCATGATCGGTTTGGTCAAATAGCCCACAGCCAGCGTGGAAAAAGCCTCCAGAGCGTGTTCATGATAGGCAGTCGAAAAAACGATCAATGGGGGATTGGACATCTGATTCAATGTTTTGGCAAATTCAAGCCCATTCATCCCGGGCATCTGAATATCGAGCATAAGCAAATCAGGCTCGGAATTGATCATATGAGGCAATGCTTCCAGTGGATTGGTATAGATTGCGTCCACCTGGATATCAATATACTTTTTCAGCAAATATTCCAATTCGGAACAAATGGCTGGCTCGTCATCGATGATGATCGTTTTCAGGAGCATCTGGATGCACTTCCTTTTCAAATGCGGATAACGGAGCGACAAAGGATACGACTGTTCCCAAACCAGGCTGGCTTTGAATCGTGAGGCCGTATTTTTTGCCATAAATGGATTGCAGCCGTGAATGGACATTGATAAGGCCGATGCCTTTCAATTGGCTGTTCCAGATTTCGGCCAAACGCTCTTCACTGATTCCAACTCCATTGTCTTCAATGCTGATTTTCACTTCATGGTCGTACGGTTCCACTCGAATCGTGAGCAGACAATCGCTAACTTTTGGAGAAAGTCCATGGTGAATGGCATTTTCCACGATGGGCTGCAAAGTCAGGACGGGCAATTTGCACTCTAGCAGAGATTCGTCGATCTCCATGTTCACCTTTAAACGGTTGCTAAATCTAACCTTCTCGATTTCCAAATACGACTTGATTCCGTCCAGCTCTTCCTGCAAGCTGTGATGATTTTCCTTGCTTTTCAAATTGCGCCTGAAGATGTCGCTTAAATGACCGATTAAGTTTCTCGCTTGATCAGGGTCTGTTCGACAGTAGGACATTATCGTCCCCAAGGTGTTGAACAGAAAATGCGGGTTGATTTGTGCTTGCAGGGCGCTCACTTCAGCCTGCTTCCGCATTTTCGCTTGATGCTCGATCTCCGCCAGTTCAATTTGGACCGACAGGAGTTTAGCTAAGCCGTCCACTAGCTTCTCGTTGGTCTGGGACGTCTTAGAGGAGGAGGTTTTATAGTAGAATTGCAACGTCCCGATTTTCTGGTTTTGATGATACAACGATGCGGCGCTGATCGATTTTAGGCGAGGGGGACGCGGAAGAGCAAAATCTTTGTCGCACCATACCCCAGTAGAGTGGTTCAAAACAGTCTCTGCTACTTGTGCGCACAGCGTCTCTTTCTGCACATGATTCTCCAGTTCATGGCCTTTTGCGCTGAGCAGCTTTTCTCGGTCGGTAATGGCGACTGCATCCACCTTGGCCATTTCACGGATCAGTTCAGCGGTTTTTTTCGCAGAATATTCATTTAGCCCCGTCCGCAGATGAGGCAACGTCTGGCTTGCAATTGACAAGGCAAGGTTTGCCCCCAATGCGCCGGACTGGTCTTGCATCATTTTGAGATTTTGGAAAACGCGCGTGAAGAGCAGCAGACCTGCAATGGTCATGATTGTGGTTGGGATCGCGATTTTTACTTCCAGTTCAAGTGCCGCTGAAAAAGGCTTGGCCATGAGCAGCACCATGACTTTTTGAATGAGCTCGGCTGTAACGCCAATCATTACGATATGCTGCCATTTCAGACGCAGCATATTCATTTTCGTACTGACGATTCCGGCCAAGTAGCCGTTCATTACGGTCGAGATGGCACAGGCGAATGCAGTAAATCCACCGATCGAATAGCGATGAATACCGCCTATAAGGCCAGCAAAAAAACCGACGACAGGCCCCCCGATCAACCCGCCCGCTACGGCACCGACAATGCGCGTATTGGCGAGTGCGTCATTGACCCGTAGCCCATTCTCCGTTCCGATTACCGAGAGGAACCCGAACAGCGTAGAGAGGATCACGATCCGCATCCAGTTGTTTTTCCCGTACATGATGTTCCGAAAGTAATCTAATTGGCCGATGATAAGGGCGATGACTGCAATTACAGAGATGTCTTCAAGCAGTCCCAGAAGCATAGTGATTGTCAAAACAGCCGCCTCCCTATGGAAAAGGGTAGCCCGAACTGGTCGAAAAATCAATGTAACTCAACTGGGTTTTTCGGCAGCTCGGATGCCGTTTTTGCACATCTGGAAGTATTCAATAGATTCTAGCAAAACAAACAACTTAGAATAAAAGCAGTTCTTCGAGAATCCATCCGGGTAAATATGTAAACCCTTTCAAAGCATTGTTTCATTTTGAAAGCGGTTCAACGATCCCAATTGCGAATGGATTCGGGTCAAACATAAGGAGGGGGCAAAACAATGAAGCCATCGAGTGATCGTGAAAATACGCGGCGAATCACAAGCAACATCTTTAAAGGTTCACTGGGGAACCTGATTGAATGGTACGACTGGTATGTCTATGCAGCTTTTGCGGTTTACTTCTCTTCTCAGTTTTTTCCAAAGGGCGACGCTACCAGCCAGTTATTGAATACTGCCGCTGTTTTTGCTATCGGATTTTTAATGAGACCGATCGGGAGCTTGCTCCTGGGCCGATACGCTGACCGTCATGGGCGCCGTGCTGCGCTGACATTGTCTGTTACCATCATGGCGGGTGGTTCTCTGGTGATTGCCGTAACACCAAACTATGAAACGATCGGCGTGTTTGCGCCTATTATTCTCGTTCTTGCCCGTCTGCTTCAAGGTCTTTCGCTTGGCGGGGAATACGGAACATCTGCCACGTACTTGTCCGAGATGGCTTCCAGTGGTCGCCGAGGGTTCTATTCTAGCTTCCAGTACGTCACGCTGATCAGTGGACAATTGCTAGCACTGGGTGTGCAAATTATCCTACAGCAAATGCTTACGGAAGAAGCGATGATGGCATGGGGCTGGCGAATTCCGTTCATCATTGGAGCCTTTGGCGCAGTGGCCGTATTGTGGTTGCGCCGCAGTATGGACGAATCGGAGCAGTATACCAAAATGGAGTCGAAAAACAAGGAGAAGGCGGGTACACTTCGAGAGTTGATGAAGCATCCGAAGGCGGTGCTGGCAGTCGTCGGTCTTACGCTCGGGGGAACCATTGCCTTTAACACCTACACAACCTATTTGCAAAAATTCATGGTGATTACGGTAGGATTGCCGAAAGATATAGTTAGCTGGATTAACTTTACCGCATTGCTCGTATTCGTCGTCTTGCAGCCGCTTGCTGGTATGCTGTCCGACCGAATTGGACGGCGCCCGTTGTTGATTGGTTTCGGTATTCTTGGAACATTGTGGACCGTACCGATGTTTATGCTCCTGGAACAAACCACTAGCCCATATGTTGCTTTCCTGCTGATGCTGTCTGGTCTTATCATTGTTACTGGCTATACGTCCATCAATGCGATCGTGAAAGCCGAGATGTTTCCAACCGCTATTCGGGCTCTGGGTGTAGGCTTTCCATACGGGGTGACCGTTGCGATCTTTGGAGGAACAGCGGAGTTCATCGCGCTATGGTTCAAAAGCATCGGGAACGAGTCTCTCTTCTATTACTATGTAGCAGCTTGTATTGCCATAAGCCTCCTCGTTTACTGGCGCATGGGTGAGTCGTCGAAAAACTCCCAGATCGAAGCAGAGTTGAACACCGAAAAGGACAAGCATGCTTCTAATCAATAGGGAGTGAACTGACATTTTGAAAGCGGTTCGATCCCGTTATGCCCACCTAACTATAAAAAACACGATCCAATGGGTCGTGTTTTTGTATTTGGTAGAGTGCTGAAAAAATCGCCCAAGAGATCTTGTCTCCTGAGCGATTTTTCTCTTTTTAACCCTGCCCAACAATCTTCTTCAAGCGTCCCACCAGCGGGATGACAATAACCGCTGCTACCACCACCTGCAAAACGTTCCCCGGAATAGAGCCAAACGGCTGAATCCAGTTCCCGTAAAGAATAACCTCGACAAAGTAGTAGCCCACGATCTTAATCACCAATGCAGCGACAACTGCGAGTGCGTACACAAATACCCGATTGCCAGGCACCTTTTCGGCGATGAGGCCAGCTACATAGCCCATTGCACCCACGATTACGAAGGTAAACGGTGCCCATGCTGTCCAACCGGAAATAAGGTCAAAGAGGCCCATACCAAAAGCTCCGGCGATAGCTCCTGTTTTTCTGCCATACACAAAGGCTGCGATTAAAAGAGGCACGTTACCGAGATGAATGAGGCCACCGTTACCCATGATCGGGAGTCGTAAATTGATAAACATGGTGGCTGCGAGCGTAAAAGCGATGAAGAGTGCGTTAATAACTAAGGTTTTCGTCTTTGTTGCTTTTCTTGGTGAAAAAGTAGAATCCATATGATAGCCTCTTTCTTATTATTTTTACTATTATCATACTCACAATCAGCTACATAATAAATACACTTTGCACGATTTATTTGCATAGGTAAATCATTCCAATGAATAGATAAGTAAGCGAATAGGAAAAACTCAAGCTGTAATAGGCTTGAGTTTTTGTTTTGTCGCTCTGGTTCGTTTTTTTCATCGTACGCTTAGGCTAGCCTCTCCCCAAGCTGTTTCACTTTCTCCAGCCACTTCTTGCGCTTTTCCTCCGCCGCGGCATTCACCCCACTAATCTCCGTAGTCTTCACTGGCTTAATCCCGCAAAACTTCAAAATGTTGCGTTTCATCACGATATGACCGGCTTGCCAGTAGATCAATCTGTTGTACCAAGATGGGGTATCCATTGTCACAATTACATGGGCGGTTTTGCCTGTTAACAGCTTATCCCAGAGTGACGAACCCTCCCGATATTTATAGGCGAATCCGGATAAAAGGACGCGATCGAAAAACCCCTTCAAGATAGCGGGCATCGTACCCCACCAGGTCGGATAGACAATGACCAGATGATCCGCCCAACGGATGAGGTCCTGCGCTTCTTTTAGGTCATCCTCCAGCTCTGTTCTTTTCCGATATCCGTACTTTAAATTTGGGTCGAAAGCGATTTGGCTCAAATCAATGGTGCGAATCTGTGCTGCTTTGCCTGCGGCTCCTTGCATATAGGCGTGCGCCAACGCGGAGCAATAGCTCTCGGGATCTGGATGTCCGATAATAACGAGAATGTTCATTTTCATATCCCCCTGTAGAGTTGATTCCATAACCGACAGATCGTGGTAAACTGAACTGTATTCAGCATATCGTGTGGAATGGAACAGATGAATGATCGAAGGCGCATAAATGTTGTGGATTCACGCAAAGGAGGTTCCGTACTTGGAAAATGCGCATGGGTTTGCGATTTCGATGGTGTATCCGATTATGAAAACAATTACTCACAAGAAGCTTGATTTTGAGCGTTTTTGTGATCATATTTCTTTCGACAGTAGCTTGCTAAAGGATGTAGAGGCGCGGATTGATGAAGCAGAGCTCGAGCGCTTGATGAAAGAAGCTGCCATTTACACGCAGGATGATCATTTCGGACTGCATCAAGGACAGTTAACGGATATTGCCGATCTGGGCATCCTTGGCTATGTCATGATGCATTCGGAAAAAATCGTCGATGCATGGAAGGCTTATCAGCGGTATCACGTGATTCTTTGCAGCGGGTACGAGCTGGATTGGGAAGAGCGGGGGAAGGATGTTTTCCTGCGGTTTCATAGACAAAGCCCTGGGAGCGTGTCTCGACACTGCATGGAGGATATGGTCAGCTCCTTGTACCACTTAATCGTTCGTATGAGTCATCGCGCTATTCCGTTACAGTCCATACATTTCACACACGACGCTACGGATGATATCGCTCCGTATTTGAAATTGTTCGGGATGGAGCCTCACTTTGGTGAAGAAGAAAATGGGCTCTTGGTAGGCAAGGAAGTTTTGCAATACCCGATCCTGTATTCAGATGTCCGGCTGCGTAAAGCTTTCGAACCAATCGCAGAAGAAATTAGAGAGAGGCTGAACAGGGAGCGGGAATTTTCGGACCGCG
Source organism: Brevibacillus sp. BD137 (assembly GCF_041644655.1). Taxonomy (NCBI): domain Bacteria; kingdom Bacillati; phylum Bacillota; class Bacilli; order Caryophanales; family Paenibacillaceae; genus Brevibacillus; species Brevibacillus sp. BD137. The sequence continues at coordinate 339,923 of NZ_JAOTNO010000004.1, forward strand.
TGTTTCAATGGATGATGGGATGTATGCCTGCGGCTTTTCCAACCTTACAGCAGACTGCCGCTGCTTTTCATATGAGTACGAGATCCCTGCAAGCGAAACTAAAGGCAGAGGACACTTCCTATCATGAATTGTCCACGAATGTCCGCAAAGAAATGGCGATGGGGTATTTACAGCAAGCGGAGCATTCCATTGGAGAGATTGCGTATTTGCTGCATTTTTCAGATCCAAGTGCCTTTCAAAATGCTTTCAAGAAATGGACGGGGCTGACACCGGGGCAATATCGGATCAGTCGCCAAGCGCTTGCTATGTAACGGTATGATCGAACACGCTGCGTAAGCGTGTTTTTTTGTGTTGTGGAGCCTCATTGTTTGACAAATTGGAAAATCATGGTGTACACTTTTTTTATTCCGACCGTACAGTATAAATAAACGAGGTAAAATCATGCCCAAATTAGGAATGGAACCAAAGCGCCGAGCAGATGTCATCAATGCGACCCTCACTTGTATTAGCAATCACGGGATTGATGGCATGACGCTGGATAAGGTGGCGGAGTATGCGGACTGCTCAAAGGGTGTCGTCACGTATTACTTTAAGAATAAGGATAATTTGACGAGTGAAGCCTTTCAGGCATTTTTGGCCTATTATGGCTTGAAAATCGAAGCTGACATTGAGAACACCATGACCGCCCAGGAAATGATGGACGTTACGCTTGCGCACATCTTGCCGCCATACGTGAACGACAAGGAAAAACGAATCAATGTTTCGCAGCTGGATGGCATCGCTGAGATGTACATCCCGCATGAAGATCAAGCCAGACTCTTTGTCCAATTCTTCTCCAAAGCCGCATTAGACCCCAAGCTGCAAGAAGTGGTTGCGAAGAGTTATGCGAGAGATTTGCAGGGCATCACCAAGATTTTTGAATACGGCAAGCAAACCGGGCTTATGTCTGTAGAGGATTCACAAAACGCTGCCTATGGACTCATGGCGATGGTTGTAGGCTTGAGCTTCTTTCGAGTGGCGAGCGTTTCGCCAGCAACCGGTGAAGACAACCGATATATTTGTGAGGATTATGTGAGGCAGATGACGACTAAAAGATGAGGAGGATACACATGAATATTACAAAGGTAGAAGCTGGCGGGAAAAATATTGCTATTGTGAGTGGTAGCGAGGTACTTATAGGGGATGTGCAGTCCGCATTGGACCTGATCGCAACGGTACACTATCAAGCAGACAGTGAGCGTATTGTTCTCAACAAATCATTGCTGAACGAAAGCTTTTTCGATTTGAAAACACGCCTAGCTGGTGAAATCCTTCAGAAGTTCATCAATTATCGGGTGAAAGTGGCAATTGTAGGGGATTTTTCGGTGTACACAAGTAAAAGTCTAAAAGACTTCATCTATGAATCGAACAACGGAAACGACATCTTTTTCTTGCCGACCGAAGAGCAGGCGATCGAGAAGTTAAGCCAGGTGAAATAGAGATGGAGCGGCCGTACACCATGGTGAGCATCCCACCAGGGCATATCGAATTACGAGACGATCGAATCAAGGCCAAATGGACAACCGAGGTGAACGCTTTTTACTCGCACCGGTTCCTGTTACGAATGCGTTATACTTCTCGCTTGTACAAAAAGCAGCTGGACCGAGTGACCACCCAGAGGCTCCCGTCGTGAATGTCTCATGGAACGATGCGATTTTGTTTTGCAATCTGCTTTCTCAGCAAGCAGGTCTCACGGAATGTTACTCGATAAGTGAGGATGGTGAGCGTGTTGGTTGGAACGAGGAAGCGGATGGCTATCGTCTGCCGACAGAGGCGGAATGGCAGTACGCTTGCAAAGCAGGGACGGGCGGTTATCGGTACGGCGAGCTGGATGAGATCGCATGGTACCAAGGGAATGCTGAGGGTACAGCACATGCGGTAGGACAAAAGCTGCCGAATGCGTGGGGGCTTTATGACATGCTGGGAAATGTTTGGGAGTGGTGCTGGGATCTTTACGATGTAAACGTCTATGGCTCCTACCGAATTTTTCGCGGTGGCAGCTGGGCAGAAGAGGCCAGAGGTTGTGGGGCGACGTGCCGCAGACGCAGTCACCCCACGTTTCGAATTGATGATCTCGGCTTTCGTCTTGCCAGGGGGGTTGCAAAATCCAAAAAAATCCTTTATATTGATTTTAGTTAGATAATCTAATTATATTCAAGGTGGATTATGAGCAGAAAAAACAAGTGTGAGCATACATCCGATCAATTGCCGAAACTTGGTATTCAGCCATATTTGCATCTGATGGAAACAACTGCTCTGCAAAATACGGATCGCAAATTGGCTCATTTGGGATTATTGATGCTATGGCTGGGGGATAACGCCATAGATGTCATTGATTTGAATTTGGAGAAATTCGGCATAACGGAGTGTAAATGGGACGTATTGCTGTTGCTTACGTTACATAAAGACAGAGAACTTATCACCCCGTCTTCGCTTGCAGACAGGCTGGGGATTCGGCGTGCTTCTGTTACAGCTTTGCTGGACTGGCTGGAAAAAAGGCACTGGATCATCAGGGAGCAAAGCACGCTGGATGGTCGCAAGATTCATGTCAAAATAACACAAGAAGGCAGAGAATTAGTAACCAGCGTACTGCCAGTTTTTTGGTCTGCTTGCTCCTCCATTATGAGCGAATTAGAAGAGGAAGAACGGATGCTGTTGGAAAAAATCTTGATGAAGTTGAATAACAGCATGGAAGAGAAACTGGGGGTGGGAAGATAAGATCATATTTTTTTGTGAATATAATTAGATAATCTAACTAGAATGTGTGTAACTATTTGAAAAAGAGGTGTGCGATGTCACAGCGAAACTACTCACTCATGACGGCAATCCTATGTTGGTCTGGAATCGTCGTCATGTCGAGCTTATACGTTACGATTCCCCTTATGACCCTGTTTGCCGATCTTTTCAATATTACGTTGACACAGGCTGCAGCAGTAGGCAGCGCATTTTCGGTTGGGTTTGCTTTAGGGTGCCTGATTTATGGACCGCTGTCCGAAAAATATGGCCGCAAGAACGTTATTGTGATCGGGATGATTGCCCTGGCTCTCTTTTCATTGTTGCTTGGTAGTGCAAATGATTTCGTATGGATCATTGTACTCAGGGGCTTGCAAGGTGCTGCCGCTGCTACGTTCTCGCCTGTTGCGCTCGCCTATGCTGTGGAAATGTTCCCTGCGGCAAAGCGGGTAACGGCAATCGGATTTATCAGCACAGGATTTTTGGCGGCAGGAATCATTGGTCAAGTGCTCAGCACTGTAATGAGTCAACAATACAGTTGGCACGCCGTATTCTATATGCTTTCTGCTATCTATTTCGTGACGTTGTTTGTGGTGATAAGGTGGCTGCCAAAAGAAGAGAGTTCCCTTGCTACCGTTAATATTTGGGAGCCGATTAAGCGAATTCCCTCCCTGTTCAAACAAAAAAATATCGTCTTGAGCTACATAATCGCTCTTGTATTGCTTATGTCTTTCGTTAATATGTATACAGTCTTGAGCAGTTATTTGGCGGGATCTGATTTTGGGCTTAGCAACAAGGAGATGCTGCTTGTTCGAACGATTGGTGTAGTGGGTATGCTCATTTCTCCGCTGGCGGGCGGGCTAGCAAAACGGTTTGGCTTACGTACCGTGCTCCGCTTCGGGTTAGGTCTGGCAGTGGTCAGTATGGCTTCCCTGGGTATGATATCTAACTTGGCTCTTTTGATTGGTACGAGTGTGCTTTTCGTTGCTGGAATTGCGTTATCCGTTCCTTCCGTGATCTCGCTTGTTGGACAGCTAGGGGGAAAATCGCGGGGAATTGCGGTTTCTGTTTATACGTTTATCCTGTTTTCGGGAACAAGTCTTGGGCCGATATTGTCCATCCGATTAATGAATGTTGGAAGCTATGAACTTACTTTTGTCCTGCTTGCAATCGTACTAGGAATTGGTCTGTTGGCTGCATGCCTGATTCGCAGTGATTCTGCGGTTGAAAGTAGCAGCACAAAACCTCCTTCGCCACTAGCTTAGTGGTTGAGGAGGTTTTGTTGTTAGAAACGATAGCTGCTATTGATTATTTTGTTGATTCAGCAAGCGTTCTCGCCGCTTATGCACGGCAATGAAAGCGGCAAACACGAGCAGGAGACATCCTGTGAACAGAAACCCTTCCTCGATGGAGAAGGGCAGCCAACCTAAAAGGCCTGAGCCGACGACCACACCGAGAGAGAAAAAGGCGTATAGGTAACCGTGTGCTTTCCCCCGCAATTCTTGCGGCGTCGATTGAATGAGCATCGTATTGACAGAAGGAAACAAGAGAGCAAAGCCAATCCCATATAGTACTAAAATGCAGTACAGTGCCAATGTCGTGTTGGATTGACCAATAAGCAGCTGACTCACGCCCATGAAGCCAATTCCGATGGACATCGTTTTGGAAGGGGCCACACGATCAAAAATCTGGTTAGTCGGAAGCACAAAAAGCAAGACGGCAATGATCCCAAAAGTGCTCATTAATGTACCGCTTAATTTCGAATCGTATCCAAGCGATTGCACATGCAAGGGCAAAAGGTAAGCGATCACACCTTGTGAAAACATGAGCAAAAAGGCACCGCCGTAAGCCTTGATTATCCCAGCATTGAAGATCAAGGCTGAGGTCGGAACGTCCTTCTTAAGCTTCTCTTTCTTGCAAGCCTGAGTGGATTTCAGAAAAATGACGGACAGGATGGTTAGGAAAAAGCCCATAACAGCTACACATGTAAAGACAAAAGGCACGGAGGTTTTGCTTGCCATAATGCCGCTGAATGCAGGTCCGATAATCGCTGCGAGTCCCACAAAGGTACCGGTGAAGGCAACCTTTCGTCCTTGCTGCTCATGTGTCGTGTTATTCGCAGAAAAAGTAAAAGCAGCAGGAACGATCAAACCGGCGACAAATCCGTGAATGATTCGCACGATAATCAACAGAAACGGCTGATCGACGATGTGATACAGCAGCAAGGCACAGCTCGATAAAACCAAGCCGATCAACAGTGGTTTGGATGGACCAACCTTATCTGTCAGTATGCCTGAGATAATATTGCCAAAGGTATTGGCTAGCGAATACAGACCGATGACAAACCCTATAACAAATGAGCTGGCACCTACGGAAGCAGCAAATGTACTCATGACCGGCAGTTGCGAGAACAAATCAAAGAACGAGAAAAAAATGATGGCGTATACGAGCAGGGCATTGTTAAACGGCTTCAGAGGATACACATCCTGTGCCGTTTTCAGTCTGCGATCCAGAAAGAAGTTCCCAAACGGTACAAAAGCGGCGATTATTGCAGCAAGAGACCAGAGCAGGCTCCATCTCACGCGAATGGCTGCATAGAGTATCGCCAGAGCATACAAGCAAAATATCCCGCCGTGAATACTCCCTATGATGGTTACCGCTTTGTCTAAGCCCCACACGTATTTCAAGGGCATCGCGATGCCCATCAATACTAATAAAGAAAGGCCATCGAGTAGGCCTGTAAGACGTAAAAAGTAAAGTGGATGTACCCGCACTTGTGACTCTCCTCATTTTTTATGAAGTAATGCCTCTATCCTACCATTTTTTTTGAGGAAGAAAGTGAACAAATTCGGGTCATTCCTGTGTCGATATCATGAGGGCGGTGTATTTCTTTTGCCGTGTTCTTAACTGTAATCTTCAATCAGGGAGACTTTTCCTTCTTTTATCATAAAAATCGATTTCCCTTTTAATTGGAGCGTATCTCCAGCCTTAAGTCCGTTTGGCAAATCAATCGCGAGTGTTCCTTCATAATCAATTTGCACTTCTGCTTTGTCATCCATCACGAGGCAGGCGAGAATCGTCTGACGCCGACTCGAGAAAATTTTCGCAGACTTTTCAGCTAGCTCTCTAAACGCTTCTATTCCTTTTGTTTCTGTGTTCAGTTCACCGTTGGAATAATTCCTGAACACAATATCCTTATGCAAGAGTCTCGCCATACCTTCGACATCAAATAGGAGAACAAACCATCGACGCCCAATCGCGATACTATCGACGTGTTGGTTTTCTGTATAGGAGTGACATTTTATTGGCGATTGTTTACAATTTACTCGTGAAAAGTTCGTCCTAACAAATAGGATTGGCGAGGTGTCCCCGATGAAGAGTCAAAATACCAAATCTAACAAAATCGTTGGTCAAACGGCAGCAACAGGCTTCCAGGTAGGTGTACGCAGGACGATGCCCATTACCCCAGAACAGGCTTGGGCGTTTTTAACCTCGTCCGAAGGGGCGAAGTTATGGCTTGGACATGTATCGAACCTTACCTTTAGCGAGGGAGAGACCTTTACTTCCAGCGATGGAATATCGGGTCAATTTCGTGTTGTGAAGCCGTTTCAGCAGTTTCGTTTAAAGTGGTCGATGAAGGAATGGGAAAAGCCATCCACATTGCAAATCCGGTTGATATCCGACAAGCCTGATCGAACGACCATTAGTTTTCATCAAGAGAACTTGGATCACATGAACACAAGGGAGCAAATGAAGCTTCATTGGGAAGAAGTTCTGAATGAAATCAGGCAAAATGTCTCCATGATGGAGAGGGAATAAGCTAATAAACTGCATCTCCCGTTTCTATGTTTCACAATGGGGTGCAGTTTTTTTGTGATCCTCTATGATGAAAATACAAACCGAATTTTCCTTTTATTGGTATAATCAGGGTAAATATAAAAATCAGGGTGAGATGATGAAATGTTCTCTTTTCATAAAATCAGCAACAATGTTAACAATCATGTGCTGTTATTTTTCCGGCGTACCAACGATGAATGAAAGAACAGGTATCGTGACAACTGCATTTGCATCGGAACCTTCTTCTTATCTTACAAAGGAACAGGCTATCTCACTCATGAAAAAGATACCTATCGATACGAATGGTTACGTTGTGGAAGATATTTATCTTAACGAGACAGTCGCTTTTGGTCAAAACGGAGCGGCTTGGACGAGCTATTGGGTCAAAGATAAAGGCGGGAATGAAAGTCTATTCATAGATGTAGACGCAACAACAGGCAAGTTGGTCCGGTTTACAAAATCTACGGATGATAAGCCCCAGAAAAAGGCTGCTGACTTCATTTCAGAGGAAGAGGCTTTGAAAAGGGCAGAAGCATTCGTAAATATGGTTGCCCCTGAAGTGCAAGGGCATATTTCCAAGGCAGACGAATATCAGGTTGACGATTCCCTTCCTCCGCAGGTAATGGATCATGTTTTTCATTTTGTTCGCGTAGAAAATGATATTCCATTCTTGGAGAACTATCTTCAGGTAATCGTCGATTCTCAAGGTGAAATCGGTTCTTACAGTCGCCAATGGTACAATGGAGAGCTGCCATCTCCTGTTCCAGCCATATCAGCGGAGGAGGCAAATAGACGGTGGGACGAGGCGGTGGAGCCAGCCCTTCATTATGTGTATACAGGGGAGCAGATCGGAAAATATGGATTGTCCCATAGAAAAATGATTTTGGCATATGCTTACGATGAAAAAGCATCGGTCTTCATCGATGCGATGACGAATCAACCCATGACGATTTTGGGGGAGAGTAGTCAGCGGTCGCGAATCCCACTAGGAACATCAACCAGAACATTGGGCCAGGAACGAAAAAGGCTGATGGATGATGAAAAGAGAGAGAAAGCCGACGAGATTGCACGTACGATGTTCCAAGCCATACCTGATCGTCAAACAAAGGTTGGGGGCAGTGCTGGGATATCATGGAATAGATTTGGAGAGGTTAGTTCCAGTAGTGCAAAGTCTTTCTATTATGCTCGTCCAGCCCAAGGAAAAGAAAAGGCAATGAAGTTCCAGTTAGGAATGGATGATTACGGAGAGGTTACGATTTTTTCGGTGGAGGAAGAACATTCTGAAATAGAGGATCGAATCTATCCCAATCCCATTCCTTACGAAAAAGCAGAAGCAGCTGCAATCGATTTTATGAAGAAGCTCTATCCTGATCGACAAGGAGAGCTGTATGCGATCCATCTTCCGCCAACAGAAGAGAGCAAGAAATGGCTGTTTCAGCGAAATGGCGGCTACTACATTACTTTTGGTTGGTTAAAGCAAGGAATACCTATCCAAGGCCTCGAAACGGGGGTAATGGTAGATCCTGTAAATGGAGAGGTAAAGGGGATGCACACTTTTCCAGCCTATCAACCACTCGAGATGATTCAGGTACAAAAACCTAGAATCGATGAACAAAAAGCAAAGCAGGTAGAAAAGGAAAACAAGGAGCTTCGACTCACCTATTTCATGCCATATCCAGAATGGCGACAGGGAACCTATCTGGTTAGTCGTGAGCCAAAGCTGGTTTACAGAATGGTAGGAGACGATGGTGTGGTTGATGCGGATTCTGGAGAATGGGTGAGCTATACGGCTTACAAGCAATCAAAAATTCCAAAGGATATTGCTGCGCACCCTCACTATTTGGCGCTTTTGTATGCTGTGAAAGACGGTTATTTCCCTGTCACAAACAGCAAGCTTGATCCTGATCATCCTGTCTCCCGTGGAGAGTTTCTACGCATTCTGCTCAAAGCCCAGGAGTCCTACGACTTCTTTCCAGACTATTATGAAGTAGCGGGGGAGGAGCAGTTTTTTACGGATATCGATAAAGGTCATCCCCTCTATGAAACCGTGAAAGATGCGATAGAAAGAGGTTTGATACAAGCTGCCACCAACAATAAGCAATTCGATCCAGATCGCAATCTCACAAACGCGGAAGCAAACGAGATGATTGCCGGGTTGCTACAAGGGAATAGAGAAAAGAAAGGCGTTCTGCCAGTAGTCACAACTGGGCAGCCTACTAAGATTTTGACAAAGGCTGATGTAGCGCGTTTATTGATGCAACTGAATTCCTATGCGAAAAGGATAGATAAAGAGTAAGGAGAAATTCATAGAGTATTTTGGAAGAAAGCTCGGTATCGTTACCTGATTCCGAGCTTATTCATTCCTTTGTTCATAATTGGCAAGAGAATGCACATAGCTTATCAGTAGCGAGCGCATAAGTCCTTGCAGGTGAATGAGGTGGGGGGAGACAAATGAGCAATGAATTGATAAGGAGTGAGATAGAGGGCGACCTGAAGGCAAAAGTAGCTTCTGATCCACAACTGCACAATGTCTATCTGTTAATCCACTCCGATAAGCTGGATATCCACTGGCCAATGGCGGCTGGCAGTACAGATGGAGGGACAGCCAACCCGAATCAGCCCTATCACACAGCTAGTGTGGGCAAGGCTTTTACAGCTGTTATCGTATCGATCCTAGCAGAAAAAGGTCTCGTTACGTTTGACGACCCCATTGCCAACTATCTACCCACAGAGATTCGAAAAGATCTCCACATCTGGAAAGGAAAAGATTACACAAACGAAATTCAGATCAAGCATTTACTCAACAATACTTCTGGATTACCAGATTTCTTTGAAGAAAAGCCGAAGCGGGGGAAAGCATTCCTAGAAGAGATTCTTGAGGATTCCTCACGCTATTGGACGCCGCAAGAAACCATACAATGGTCGAAAAAGCACTTACAGCCGCGCTTTGAGCCCGGGAAACGCGTTCATTATACAGACACAGGGTACAATCTGTTGGGGCTCGTTATTGAAAAGGTGACTACGAAACCCTACCCCAAAATTCTCCATGACTACATTTTTAAACCCCTTCAAATGAATCACTCTTATTTATCTCAGTATTCCAATCCCGTCATCAAAAGCGAGCATCCGGTAGCCCATCTCTATTTGGATGGGATAAAAATAGACGTAGAAAACTACCGCAGCTTCAGCAGTTTTTACGCGGGAGGGCAAACTGTAAGTACAATGGAAGATCAGTTGCGTTTCATGAAAGCACTCGTTCACCATCAGATGATCAAAAGAGAAACGCTCGAGACCATGCAGCAGTGGAACAATATGCGGATCGGCATGGATTATGGCTATGGACTCATGCGAATGCGTTTTCTTCCGTTCACGCAAAAGTATACGGGGTGGGGACATTTAGGGGCGAGTGGCAGCTACATGCTTTATTTTCCTAACTTGGAGGTATATCTGATTGGGAGCTTCAATCAGACTTCGTATCAAGCAAAAGGGATGAACTATCTCTTTTTTCATGTGCTGCGCAATTTAGCGAAGGCAAAACCCCGTGAAGGACCCAAAATTGACTAGTAATCTTTACGGAACTGTTTCTGTTTGCTTTTTGTTCATTTCCCCTCTATCTGGAAATTGAAGTAAAATAAATGAGTAATCCTATGATTTGCACAAACCAACAGAAAAAAGAGGTGTGACGATGGTAGAAGAGTTGTCGAATTACCTAAAAGAATGTGACATAAAAGTGGTTGCTGCGGAGGATTTCACGGTACCTGCTACAAAGGAAGATAAGCACAGCATTTTGGTTCTGCCAAGCTATAATATACTAGAGATGATAGAAGAAGCAGTGGACGAAGAGGGATCACTCTCTGATTATGTACATAAACAGCTAGAGGAGGTTCACGGCTTATCTGTGGAGGATGTCTTTCGGCGAATTGTAAAATCTCGCCTTTTGTATACAGACATTGAATCCGAGTTGAAAAGTTTGGAAGGAAAGAACTTTGAAGGCATCTATCAGGCATATTCACTGATATGGGAAGGGGACGAGCTGCTCAATGAACAACTCAGTGAAACAGAGACGGAGTCCTTCCTCATAAGTGAAAAATGGGTGCAGGATCGATTACAAGATGACGCCCTGATTGTCCTAGAATTGCCGAAAGCATCCGGCTATGAAGCACCGTTGTGGGTCCCGATGGGCGGCTATAATGAATGCCCACTGCCCGTTTACCAGTCCGTTATCGTAAAGCACTGGCAGGAGGCTTATGGGATCAAGATTCTCGCTGTGACAGAGGATACGTGGATTTTTCAAGCCGGTTCAAGACCGCAGACCTACGAGGAGGCAATTAAGCTGGCAAAAGAGCATTTCATCTTTTGTCAGTACGTCTTGGATGAGTTTCCTTCATTAGGGCATTACGCGGATTATTTAATGAAAGAGGATGTTTGGCATTTTTGGTGGGATTAACCCGCCATATTCCTGAAATATCTCCCGTGTTCCGACAATAAACATAACAAGATACCAAAGAACACTGGGGGGAGGAATGAGCAAATCATGCCTCAAGGAATACATGATGTGGAGCTGAACCAGCCCATCGGGGCGGTATGGCAGTTTGTGAGTATAGTGGAGAATTGGGTTCCACTGGTACCTGGCTACATCAGCCACGAGGTAATCAATGAACGTCGTGTCGCTTGGACGTTTACAGGCGATATCGGCATCATGAAGAAGACCATCAGCCTGCAAGTGGATATCACCGAATGGACGCCTCCGACCGAGGTGAGGTTTACCTTGACCGGGATTAGTGGGAATTTTACCGGTCATGGCTACTTCAAAGCGAAGGCATTGGGTGAGGCACGGACGAAAATGACGGGGTGTCTGGATATCACCGCACACGGTGTGAAGGGTCCTATGATTAATTCGATTTTAAAATCCAATCTGCCGAAGACAACGAGAGAGCTCGTGGAGGCTATTGGAAAACGTATAACCAAATAGCATCCTTGCCACCAAAACGAAACGAAACACGCCAGCGCGGCGTGTTTTTTTGTGTCATGCACGATTGGGAGATAATAAAGGCATTCACCTCTGATCGAGAAAGGAGACTCCTCCATGAAAGAAACCAAAGTCACGTATGCGTCCATCGATGAATATATTTCGACGTTTGCTCCCGAGGTTCAGGAGATTTTGCAAACGCTCAGGGAAGTAATAAAGGAGATGGCGCCGGATGCGAAGGAAAAGATCAGCTACCAGATGCCTACCTTTGCGCTCCATGGAAATTTGGTGCATTTTGCTGCTTTCAAAAATCATATCGGTTTTTATCCATCCCCAGGTGGCATAGAGGAATTCAAAGAGGAAGTGAAGGAATATCACAAGTCGAAAGGGACATTGCAGTTTCCGATCGATCAGCCCTTACCTTATGATCTGATTAGAAAAATCGTCCAATACCGTGTAGCGAGCAACTTGAAAAAAGCAGAGAGTAAATCAAAAAGTCGGCGGAGTTGACGCTTAGAGACAGCGGTACATATAATTTCTTTATGACGATTCCAATTGTAACCACCAAACTGTATATGCCTCCGCCACGGTTGAAGACCGTTACCCGTCATCGACTAATCGAGCAGTTAAACGAGGGCCTAAATCGTAAGCTGACGGTCATTTCAGCACCAGCAGGCTCCGGGAAAACAACACTTGTCAGTGATTGGCTCGCTAGCGGTGATCGACCCTTCGCCTGGATTTCCTTGGATGAAGGGGATAACGACCCTGCGCGTTTTTTTACATACCTCTTTACAGCGCTGCAAAATATTGGCCCGAATATTGGATCGGGCATATATCCTTTGCTCCATTCTCCTCAACCTCTACCAAACGAATGGATAATCTCGACTCTGCTTCATGAAATAATCGCAATACCCAACCCTTTTGTTCTTGTCTTCGATGATTACCACGTTTTGAAAACGGGGCCGCTTGATGATGCTATCTCATTCCTGCTTGAACGCATGCCACCGCAGATGCATCTGGTAATTGTGACCCGTGAGGAACCACGACAGCCTATTGCCCGCCTACGAGTACGGAACCAATTGAATGAAGTCCGCGCATCCGATTTGCGCTTCACCTATTCGGAAGCAGCTGAATTTCTGGAGAAGGTGATGGAGGTAGAGTTGTCACCGGAAAACATCGCCCTGCTCGAAGCCCGCACAGAAGGCTGGATTGCCGGTCTACAGTTAGCTGCTCTTTCCATGAAAGAACAAATAGATGTCGCAGCCTTCCTTCCATCTTTTTCTGGGAGTCATCCTTTTATTCTCGACTATCTGGTTGAAGAAGTGCTAACCCAGCAATCGGCAAGCACTCAAGCATTCTTGCTGCATACATCCATCCTCGATCGATTATCCGGTCCTCTTTGTGACGCCGTTTTTAGTCAAAATGATATGTGCTCAGGTTCAGGCCAGGAAACGTTAGAATTCCTCGAACGCGCCAATTTGTTTATCGTCCCGTTGGACAGCGAACGGCGTTGGTACCGCTATCACCACCTTTTTGCTGATTTGCTGAGGCAGAGGCTCCGGCAGCGTTTTTCATCGACAATAGGAGAGTGCGAACGAATTCTCGCAGACTTACACACCCGTGCAAGCATTTGGTATGAAGACAATGGATTTGAAATGGAAGCTTTTCACCATGCCGTAGCAGCCAATGATACATCGCGAGCAGCACGACTGGTGGAGGGAGAGAGGATGCCGCTGCTCTTTCGTGGAGGGGTAGTCCCTGTACTGAACTGGCTGGAGTTGTTACCACGCGAGGAGCTGGATGTAAGGCCAGCGCTGTGGGTGATGTACGCCTCGGCTTTGCTGATGACTGGTCAAATAACTGGTGTTGAGCCGAAATTGCTAGCCGCTGAAAAAGCAATGCAAGGTATGGGCCAAGATTCAGGTGCTAGAGATACTCTTGGGCATATCGCTGCTATACGTGCCACATTGGCTGTGAGCATGCATCAAGTAGAGGAAATCATGGCTGAGGCTAAGCGAGCCTTAGCGTACCTGCACCCCGACAACTTGCCTGTCCGCACAGCCACTACATGGTCGCTGGGGTATGCTTATTACCTCCAAGGGAATCGTACCGCAGCCACCAAGGCTTACCAGGAGGCATTATCGATCAGTAAGAAGATTGGCCATGTTGTGATCACCATGATGGCTACGCTTGGACTAGCGAAGCTACAGGAGGCAGATAATCAGCTCCATATGGCGGCTGAGACTTATCAGCATGTACAAAAATTGGCGGGTTCTCCACCATTACCAGCTGCTTGTGAAGCGCATCTGGGTTTGGCCCGGATTTTTTATGAATGGAACGACCTGCATACAGCGGAGCAACATGGTCAACAGTCCATTCAATTAGCACGTCAGCTGGAACAGACGGACAGAGTCGTAGCAGCGCAGGTGTTTCTCGCAAGACTGAAGCTAGCACAGGGAGACGTTAGCGGAGCGGCTACCATGCTTGCAAATGCTGAGTATGTGGCTCGCAAGCAAGGCTTTGTCATGCAGATGCCTCCTATTGCCGAAGTACAAGTCCGTATTTTGCTTCAGCAGGACAACCTGACAGCGGCAGCTCGATTGGCACTGAGGCACGACCTTCCCATACTCCAAGCCCGTGTTCTTCTGGCACAGGGAGAAACGTCCGCAGCACTTGCGGTGCTCGAGCCATTACTCGTGCACGCGGAGGCAAAACAGTTAGAGGATGAACGACTCAAGATCATGCTTTTGTTAGCCGTTGTTCAGCATGCGCATGGTGATCTAGCAAAAGCTGCGCAAATGGTGAAAGATGCTTTGGTACTAGCGGAGCCGGGTGGATTCATTCGCACTTTTGTCGACGAAGCTATCCCGATGAAAAGGTTATTGTGTGATGCGGCAGTTCATGGAAGGATGCCACGCTATATAGAAAAGCTGCTTGCGGAATTCAAGCCCCACTATGTTAATTCCCTGATTGAGCCGCTTAGTGAGCGAGAGCTTGAAATTTTGCAGCTCATCGAAAAAGGATTATCGAATCGTGACATTGCTCAACAGCTGTTCCTCGCACTCAGCACGGTGAAAGGGCATAACCGGAATATCTTTGACAAGCTGCAGGTACAGCGGCGTACGGAAGCAGTCGCACGGGCTCGCCAGTTGGGCTTGTTGTAAATTCCAAAACAATACTTAAGTATCTGTATACCAAACCATGCTCCCGCTATACTCATGGCAAAGTGGATGGGGGAGATGCCAATGAGAGCCGTGATATGTACAAAATACGGATCGCCAGATGTTTTGGAGCTAAGAGAAGTAGAAAAGCCTATGCCTAAGAAGAATGAAATCCTGATAAAAGTTCATGCAACAACGGTTACTTCTGGAGACTGTCGAATACGCGCCTTCAAAAGTCCGTTTTTGCTCTGGATTCCCATCCGCCTCGTGCTCGGCCTCACCAAACCGAGAAATCCGATTCTTGGTGTGATGCTATCTGGAGAAGTCGAAGCGATCGGCAAACAGGTAAAACGATTTAAAATAGGCGACCAAGTCTATGCATTAACCGGGATGCGATGCGGTGCGCACGCGGAGTACATCTGTCTGCAAGAAAACGCAATCGTGGGCTTAAAGCCGACAAAAGTAACACATGAAGAAGCCGCTGCGATTCCTTTTGGGGGAACGACTGCCTTGCATTTTTTTCGAAAAGGAAAGCTGCAAAAGGGACAGAAAGTGCTGATCTACGGAGCTTCTGGGTCAGTAGGGACCTCAGCGGTACAGCTTGCCAAGTATTTTGGGGCTGAGGTGACAGCGGTATGTAGCTCCGCCAATTTCGATTTGGTGAAATCGTTGGGGGCCGATACCGTCATCGATTACACGAAAGAGGATTTTACGAAAAAAGAAGAGCGGTATGACGTTATATTTGATGCGGTTGGGAAAGCAACGAAGTCCCATTGTGTAAAAGCATTGGTGCCCAACGGGATATTCCTGACAGTGGATGGGCTAGGGATTGCGAAGGTGCGGACGGAGGATTTGGTTTTCCTTAAAGAGTTGATGGAGGCAGGACAGATAAAAGCGGTTATTGATAGACGCTATTCGCTGGAACAAGTACCGGAGGCTCACAGATATGTGGAGACAGGGCGGAAGAAGGGGAATGTAGTGATCCAGGTTGGAACATGATGAAATGGTGTCAAAATGACATACAAAAGGGGCAGCTCTTTGCCGAAAAATCGGCGAGTGAGACTGCCCCATTTAACTGCTACTCATTCCGCCAAGCCAGCGCCAACGTCCCCATCCCAGCATGCGCCCCAATCGTAGAACTGATCGGCCCAACCAACACCTCGACATCGGCGTACTTGCTCTGAATTTTCTCTTTCAGTTCCAGCGCTTTGTCCAAGACGTTGCCATGCAAAATCTGCACGTGCTTCACGGAGTAATTCTGTTTGGCGTTCTCCAACTGCTCCAGCATGCGCTTGACCGCTTTACCTTCTGTCCGAACCTTTTCATATACTTCAAACAGTCCGTCTTTTATTTGGAAAATCGGCTTGATCTGAAGCAGATTACCGATGAAATATTGCAAACCGGTCATTCGGCCGCCCTTGTAAAACTGGTCGAGACTGCCGACCAGGATATAGTTCTCGAAAGATTTGTATTCTTCGCGCAAGGAAGCAGCAATCTCTTGGTAGCCTTTTCCTGCCTTGGCTTGTTCGATTCCGTTTAAGATAATCGAGGTAATCGGGTACGACATCAGCTTGGAATCTACCGACTCGACAGGGAAGTCTACCATCTTGGCTGCTGTTGCGCTTGTATTGTAGGTCCCACTCAGATCAGAGGAGAGGTGGACAGCAATCGCGCATTCATACTCTTCCTTTAATCGTTCGTAGAGAGACACAAATTTTCCTAAGCAAGGCTGCGACGTTTTGGGAGCATGATTGGCCTGCATAATTTTTTGATAAAGCTGTTCAGGAGCTAAATCAATGCCGTCTTCATAAGTGCCATCTTCAAAGATAATCTCCAGTGGAACGACGTAGATGTCATGCTCTTCCATGACGTGTTCAGGTATGAGCGCGGTACTGTCTGTAACCCAGGCAATTTTTTTCTTCAAGGAAACATGTCCTCCCCCAATTTAGTAGAAACCTTGCTATCTCTTTACTCTCGAAAGTTTTGTGTCATGGTTGTCCGAACCTGACGATGTATAAGTAAACTCGCATATATGTATCATAATACGGAAACTGTCGTTTTTTGTCGTAAATAGAAGAAGTTTTCTTGAACAAATGAAAAATCCCATGTTTCTTCGAGAGGAAGAGACATGGGATTTAGGATTTGTATCGTCTACTCAACTAACGGCTTGATTTTGGGAAACACCTTCAATGCTGTCTTGTAAAACACATCCTCGTGATATTCCGCTGGGATCAGGTCCTGTACAAACTGGATATACGACTTCACTGGTGCCAACGGCCAGTCTGTTCCGAACAAAAACTTGTCGTAATGATCACAGTAGGTGATCGCGTGGCGCAGATGGGAGAAGAAGAGAGGAGATTCCGCGAGTCGCTTGCAATTGGCTGCGTCACCGACCATTAAGCCGGAGAGATCTGCAAACATATTGCGGTTTTTATAAACAACTTCTGCCCCATCGAGTACCCACGGATCGCCAAAATGGGCCATCATGAAGTTGACGTCTCGATGTTTCACTGCCACTTCGTCCAGTGTGAGAGGGTGGGAGTATTTTAATAGTCCACGCTCTGAGTACGTATCGCCGGTGTGAAAGACGACAGGCACCTGGTATTTGGCAGCGAGTGCATAGACGGGATCGTAGACGCTATCATAGGCGTAGAAGGGATAGTAGCCCAAATAGATTTTTAACCCGACCACATTGGGCTTTTGCAAATCAGCTTCCAAGCGTGCCACTGCTGCTTCATCCAGCTTGAACGGATTGATTCCCAGGCAATAGACGAACTGTGGAGGCACCTCGTCTGTCAGGTCTAGTCCCATGGGAGTGATAGCTTCCACATCGGGAAAGCCGTCTGGCTGAGTCTCTGTCAAGCCCATGCCAATCCCAAGGACCACGCCATTTTCGGCATATTCCTGCAAGAGACCAGCGACAGAGTAATCGACAAACGATTTTTCAGCTGCCGTCCGCTTGAATTCCTCGATATGGGATAAATGCATGTGCGCATCAATGATTTTCATTGTGAAGCCCTCCCTTATTTGGAAAAGCGAATCGCCCGTAAGTCAGATAAGGCATTGGATGGAAGCATGTTGTCGGCAAACAGGAAAAAGACAGGCGGAGTAAAGGTCGTGCTGTTGTTTGGCAGATTCAGTTCGCGTATGACAGAAGCTACGGCCACTTCTTTGTTTGCGTATACTTGGAGGTCCGCGGTTTCGAGGTCAGTTACGATATGCATCTGATCCTTGCTGTTAGCTCGCCCCAGAACATAATCGGAGTCTTCAAGGACATCCAATTCACCTTGTGCCAGCGTGTAGTTGAGCTCCTCGCCGTTTGTACCGACGGTTTTCAGCCATACTGCCTCGTCCTCGGTTCCTGTCTGCAAAAAGATGTCAGTGGCCAATTCTTTGCCAGCAAAGTACGTTCCGGTATTCTGCTCAATTTCTACGGTATGACAGAGGACAGGTACTCCTGGCAGCAGCAAGTAATACTGGTGGCAAGTCAACCCGCGATACTTCTCCTGCTTTTTCACATGGTAGCTCACCTTGATTCCCTGCCACGCATTTTGCTTGTTGTCGATTAGCTCGACAAAGGAAGCCGTACGCTCTTCTTTAACCAATGAAAACGCGCTTAACTCCTCCATATAGTTGCCGATTCCACCTGTCCATGGATTCCACCAAGATTTCGGCTTCCGTTCAGGGAAGGCGCTGTCCAGCCACTCCTGCCCATTGCTTGTGAGCGAGTAGAGTGTGGAGGCAAAATCTGGAGCGGCTTTGATCCGCAATCGTCCATTGTCGGCGATATAGACCTGCTGTCCCTCTTCCACTGTTTGCTCCTGGATGACCTTGCCTTGACCGATTGGGAAAATTGCGCTTTGCAAATGAGACACATGCGTAGCAAAACGTCCCTCTACTTGCACGAGGTCATATGGTTTTTCCGGCGTCTTGAAGGAGAAGCCAGATTCCGTCTCTTCCTCATCTTCTGTAAAGCTCTGTGTTTGTCCGGAAGCTGACTCACTCATAAGAGATGCCATCAGTTCTCCTTCCAAGTACTGCTGCTTGTACTCTTTCACCTGTACATCCAGGTCCGTGCTTGAGACAAACGGATTCTGCCCATTGGCACTCAACTCCAGGTGAGAGGTCAAGATCAGGTCTGCTGGCATAGGTTCCTTACGGGCAAAGGCGCGGAACTCTTTCCAGTCGTTATAGCCACCATGCGAGAAGTGGATCGGGCCGAACGATTTTTTTTCATGTGGGGCAAGCATGCCGAGATTGGTTTCCAGTGTGACGTACCAGCCTTGAATGTCAAAACGGTATTCAGGAGGCCAGCACATTCCCCATGGGGCCGTTTCATCTTGTGTAAACAGCCAGTTTTCACTGACTAACTCAGCATCCCAATAATCCATATCGCTACCATAGGAGGATGCTGTTTCAACATAACGGCCTTGGTACGGCACAATGGGGCGAAGAAAACTGTGATGAAAGCCTTGGTTAAGCCAAAGCTCAGCAGCCAGCTTGTCAGCCGAGTGGTTTTCTATCTCCAATCCGTGTTCTACAGTGCCATCTCCGAACAGGAGCGTTTTGCTAACCAACGCTATTTGCGGGTAGGCACTGGAGTGATACGTCGCAAGGATTCCGATCGCTCCCTTTTCAGCGATAAATGCAACTTTCTCGGCACGTTTCTTCGAGAACTCGCTGGAAAACGGTTTGCCGAGCTTGGGATAGTAGAGAGTAGTTGGGTCTCCGCCTGTCCCGCCGACAACGGTCATCTCATTATCTTCTTTGTTCAAGTAGAGCGAATGGCGGCCATGGTGAACTTGCCAAGCTTGTTCCGTTTCTCCCGACACCATCGCGCCAAGCCCCGTAAAGGCAGCTCCGATTTTTTTAGCAAAAGAAATCGTTCTGCCATCTGCGAGCTTTGTCTCCACCTGTACGTTGGCTTCGTAAAAGCCGTGTTCATACAGGTCAGCGTTAAGCGGAAGCGAAATGCGCTCTTTGCCGGACAGTTTCAGTATGTGAAGGTGCTCTTGTAAGCTGAAAAATGAGCAAGCGGGCAGGTTGAATGAAAATTCCGCTTCTTCCGCAAAGTTGTTTTCCACGTCCAAATAAAACAGTTTTGTCTGTCCCGGATAGGAGATGCCAGGTACATGCAAGGAAAGGGTAGCAGGAAACTTGGGAAGGATTCCTACCTCAAACAGCGCTGCCTTGCCGTTGATCAGCAGGTGGGTGCAGACACGCGGATGCGTGCGCCAGATGCTTTGCTCTTCTGTGATTGGATCGACAAAAAAGGTTGCAGACAGCGTGGTTTCCCCTGTCACAGCCAGCTCGTGCTGATAATCAAAGCGGATCGTGTCGCTCGGTTGCCCGTTTAACGAAATCTGTAACGGCTTACCTGATTTGTTGATGATCCGGTAGTGAATCTGATACTCCCGTCCAAAGACCAGCTCCAGCTTTTCCACTTCGGCGGACACGAGATAATCTTCCGTCTCGATGAGGCGCATGCCTCGACCACGCCGCTCAAACTCCACGCGCAAGCGCTGTTCTCCTTTTGCCCAGGAGTATGTGAAGTAATCGAAACCGTTTTCCTTGCGTCCATCTGGCTCTACGACGATCTCCCGCGTGGAGTCCTGATACCAGTCAAGCTCTTCGAAATAATAGGCGATTGCTTCGGTTCGGAGCACAGAAGGAATCATGTTCATCAGATGGGTGGCGTCGTCCCGGTCTTCCCAGAAAAAGCCGAACTTTTTATACAACGGAACAGCCTTCGTGTTTCCTGCCCACGTATACAGATCAAGTCTCGGCCAGCCGAGCTCAATCGTTTTTTCCAGTGCGCATGAGAGTAGCATCCGGCCAACTTTTTTTCCGTGATAGTCGGGACGTACATTGAGCAACGGGATGTAGAGGGCGCCGGTATCTTCCCGATATTCGGCCAGGCTGCAATAACCAACGACCGTTTCACCTTCCATTGCGAGATAGACAGTGATAGCGTCAGAGGCTGCCTCTTCTTGTCTGATTTGTTCGGCTGTCGTAATCGAATTTCCGCCTCCCCAGCTATCTCGACTGGCATTCCACATATCTGCGACCGCTGCGGCTAGCTCAGGGCGGTAGGTGACAATTGAGATTGATGCTTCCATGCTTGTTCACACCTCGATTACATTGTTAAATGATGGATCTTATAAGAGTTGTACGTATGATCGACAAAATTGTTGCTAGTTTTCGGAAAAAGAATCTGAATATGGGATAATAAGAGTAAGCAGGAAGGAGATAGCTATGAAACGGAAACTTATTATTGGTGATATCCATGGATATTTTCATGTACTTAAGCAGCTACTGGAAAAAGTAAATTATAGGCCTATACAGGACCAAGTTATTTTTATTGGAGATTATATAAGTCGAGGACCTGAATCCCTAAAAGTTGTTTCAGAGATAAAAAGAATGGTGGAGGAAGAAGATGCAATTGCGTTAATGGGGAATCATGAATATTCTTTGATTGAATTTTTAGACTCTCGGAACCCTTCCTTTGATTTATTTTTTCTACATCAAATGGGTGGTATGAACGCAATAGATAGTTTTCTTCAAGGTGTGGATGATACAGTTTTTAACGACATAGAGCTTGTTAAAAGAACAATCAAAGTAGAGCACAAAGAAGAAATTCATTTTATAAATCATTTGCCTTATTACTTTGAAGATGAAGGGCATATTTTTGTACACGCAGGAGTTTCTTCAAGGAATTGGCAAGAAACAACACCTTCTGATTTTGTCTGGATAGGTGAGGATTTTATCGAAAGTCCAACAGGCATTGATAAAGTTGTGGTATTTGGACACACCCCAACTTCGAGAATAAAATCGAATCCAGAACCCAATCAAATTTGGTATTCAACAGAAGGTGATAAAATAGGAATAGATGGCGGGTGTGGCTATTCTGGCGGACAACTAAATGCGTTGGAAATCAATACGGAGGGATACAGGAACCACTTTGTCAAATGTTAAAATACACAGCCCCTACCCTCGTTAAAAGGTGGGGGCTGTTTGACGCTTGCCAACGAAACGACCATTTCCTTACTTTACAATTCCTTTCAAGTGGGGCAGGAGGCATTGGTTTGCTTCAAGTTGGACAAGGTGCAATTGCCGGCGGTAGTAGCTTTTAGGGAAAAATTGGTATACTTGCAGAGAAACCATACAAGGTTTATGATGCGATGTTATATGTGGAGGAATGACTATGAATTACATCATCTTTGATCTGGAAGCTACGTGCTGGGAAAACGACAGGACGAAACAAAATGAAATCATAGAAATTGGAGCGGTAAAGCTGAATGAGAACCTTGCCGTGATGGATGAGTTTCAAACTTTTATCAAGCCAAAGCTAAACCCTATTCTCTCAGACTTTTGCAAAAAATTAACATCCATTTCTCAAAAAGAGGTGGATCAAGCACCGAGCTTTGGTGAAGCAATCAGCCACTTTCAAAACTGGATAGGCAGTGAGTATCACCTTTGTTCATGGGGTTTCTACGATAAAAAGCAATTGAAAATGGATTGTGAATTACACAATGTGCCGTCAAGCTGGATTCGTCACCATATCAGCATCAAGCACCAACACGGTAAAATGATTGGAGCCGAGCGAGGTGTCGGGATGGGGAAGGCATTGCAGATGTTGAATATCCCTCTCGAAGGTACGCATCATCGTGGAATGGATGATGCCAGAAACATCGCCAAAATATTCGTCGAAATATTTGATCGGTTGAAGTTCTCCTGATCGTCTATCATACGCAAGTTACGATAAATGTAAAATTAAGGTAACGGTAAGGCGTGATTTAGAAGCCATTAAGCTTAGCTCGTTACAATCAGGTTTGAGGTGATTGTCATGGAGCTAAAGCAGAACCGCGTTCGCATCATCGATGGCTTGCGGGGATTTAGTTTAGTAGGGATTTTGATGGCGAATATGCTGATTTTCCAGTATGGGATTTGGGGAAGCCAAGAAATGGATTTGTACGCCCTCCCCGATTATGAAATGACTGCTTATCAGCTTGTGAAAATATTTGTGGAAGGCAGCTTTATGCCGATTTTTGCCTTCATGTTTGGTTTTGGCATGATCAAGATGCAGCAAAGCCTGGCTGCCAAAGGCTTGAGACAAAAACGCTACCTTACCCGCAGGTTTTTGATGCTGATCGGACTTGGTCTCCTTCATTCGTACTTCCTGTGGGAAGGGGATATCTTGGGGTTTTATGGCATGATGGGCTTCTTTTTGTTACTGTTCATTAACCGGAAACCGAAAACTCTGCTCATTTGGGGGATTGTCTTACTCTGCCTCGTTAGTTTAATGGGGCTTGCTCCAGATGATCCGAATGATCCTGCGAGTATTACCGATTCAGCCCGTATGGAAGCCTATGTGGTCAAAACCATGACCGTCTACGGCACGGGAACATACGAGGAGATCGTGCATCACAGAAGCAACGAAGATCCGCTTGATTTGCCAGAATACATGATGGTTGTTTTCCTGTTGATCGCGCCGCTTATGAGCGCACCGATGTTTCTTTTTGGGATGTATGCTGCGAAGCGCAGGTGGTTCGAAAAGCCAGAGCAAGAGCGAACCTCGTATCTCCGAAACATGCTGATCTTCTTGCCAGCGGGACTTCTGTTAAAAGCGCTACATGTGTATCTGCCGGGAGCTTGGTGGAGTGGCGTCGGTGATATAACGGGGGAAAGCATCCTTGCCATCGGTTACATTTTCGCCTTTGTTTGGTTCTTTTCCAGAGGCACGGAATCAACTTGGCTGCCAAGATTTGAAGCTGTGGGGAAACTCTCTTTAACCAATTACCTATTGCAAACCGTCATTTGTACGACGATCTTCTATGGATATGGACTCGGATGGTTCGGAAAGATCGGGATATTGGCTGGTTGTGGATTAGCGATCGTGATTTATGTGGCACAGCTTTTCTTAAGCTCACTGTATCTAAAACGATTCCGTTATGGTCCAGTGGAACGACTATTGCGTATGTGGACGAATTTTTCGTTTTCCGGCAAGACAAAGCAACGCCCGGAAAAACCTATTTCTGCATAGCATCAAAAATAAAAACCAAGCAGCTGCTCTATTGGCTACTTGGTTTTTTGTTTGTTTTTTGGCCTCTAAAAATATGAATCCTCTTATCGGTCTCCATCATACAATGTAAATGGTTGGAAAAAAGATGACCAGATAGGTCATCGGAAAGAACGGAGGATGGGAATTGGGACGTTTTCACAGAGCCGTAACGAGTCTGGTTTTCTTTAGCCTCTTTTGCTTGATCTTCCAAGCATCCATATTCGTGCCTGTAAGCCAAGCAGCAAGTGCAGAGGAAACACCTGCCGCGGTAGAAGCCACTGTAGATCTTCGTCACTTACAAGGAAAAGTCAATGAAATTAACGCCGAGAACTTAATCCAGGAAAAATATACGCCAGGCAGTTGGAGCAAGCTTGTGTATGCGTTGGATGCTGCAAAAGCGGTACTGACGAAGCCAAACGTCACCCAAGCAGAAATCGATGGTGCCTTGTCCGTGTTAGTCATAGCAAGAGACGGGCTAAAGAAGCAGGAAGGTACAGTTGACAAGAGTAAACTGCAAACGAAAGTAGAGGAAATTGCAGTAGAAAAGCTGCAAGAAAAAGATTACACGAGGACCAGCTGGAAAGAGCTACAGAATCGACTAGAGAATGCTTACCTTGTGCTGGATGATCCGCAAGCGAGCCAGATTGTCGTAGATGTTGCCCTTGAGAAACTGATCAAAGCAAGACAAGATTTAAAGAAGCAGGATGACGCGGTCTATAAAAGAGAATTGAGAGCCAAAGTCGAAGAGATCGAGGATAAAGACTTGGATAAAGACGACTACACCAGATCAAGCTGGCGTGATTTGGAAGATGCACTCAATCATGCATGGGATGTCATCGACGATCCACATGCCACGCAGTCGGAGGTAGACGATGCTCTGTACGATTTGAAGAAAGCATGGAGAGATCTAGAGGATGACAAACATCGGGACAGAGACCGGGATCGGGACAAAGGCCGTAAAAAAGGTTCCTATACCACGCCGACAAACAGCTTTTTTACTGGAGGCAGCTCCACAGATAAGAAAGAGGAACGCCCGTCAACCAATAAGAAAAGTAAGAGCCAACGTGGCTATATCAACGGCTATCCAAACGGAACGTTTCAACCGGATCGCACGGTGACACGTGCGGAGGTGGCGGCCATTTTACTGAATGCCGGAATGGTGAGCCAGTCTTCTGTGAATACGGGAAGGTTCTTCGATGTAGCCGACAACTACTGGGCAGTAAATCCGATTCATCAAGCAAGTGCGGCGGGTATGATGAGCGGCTACACCGATGGCACATTCCGCCCATCGGCCAACATTACCCGGGCGGAAATAGCCGCGGTCATCTATAAATACAAGGCCTTGCAAGGTGGAGGAGGGGGCACTGCCTTCTTTGATGTGAGGGGAGATCACTGGTCATCTCCAATCATTGCAGCGGTTGTTGCGAAAGGCTACATGACAGGTTACCCCGATGGCACCTTCCAGCCAGAGAAAGCGCTGACTCGTGCCGAAGCCGTAACGATTCTCAATCGCGTGCTGAATCGCGTCCCAGAGAACCAAGCTGGTCCGCAAAGATGGCCGGATGTCGCACCTGGTCATTGGGCGTATAAAGAAATTGAAGAAGCATCTATTCAGTAACGATTTCGAAAAAGGACTCACCCTTCTGTAAAATAGAGGGTGAGTTTTTTTGTGGTGATGAACATGATCCTGACGATCAGAGTGGCTGCTTTTTATGTATAGTGAAAAAGGCCCTGTTTTCTATTCTTTTCTATCATTCGGTTATCTCTTCCAGAAGATTGTGGTATAATCTACCACTAAGATGGAATGGCATAAAATCATTCAGCTTAGAATCGAGAGGAGAAAGTTTCATGAAATTAAACAAACGCTGGAGCAAACTGACTCGCTGGGCAGGTACAGGTGCACTCAGTTTGGCGCTTTTGCTAGGGTATGTGCTTCCGGTTCACGGGCAAGCTCCCGTAATCAGCCCTTGGTCGGTGAACACGTTGAACGAAGGGGAGAAATACGGAATTTTTCCACTGGCGTGGTATGAAGACGGTTCATTTCAACAATCGATTCCTGCTGACAAATTTATTTCGTTGATGGAAGGAACGGCGAAAAAGCTGGATCTTCTGGGACTGAAGAAAAAGAACGCTTCCTTATCCTTTCCGACTGATAAGGTCATTACGAGAGAAGCAGTCATTACTTCTCTGTACAAACTCCTGGCGAACTACGAATTGCCAGCCACATTCGAAATGACCGGGGATAACCCGATTGACTATATGAAGAAAAAAGGCTTGGTCAAAGGAACAACCGCAGGTCTGGAGCTGAACCAGCCAAGCACGCTTGAACAAGCGACGGTGATGGCGAGCCGACTGGTCGAGTTCGCATTCGATACGGTGGGCGGCGGTGCCGAAGGTCTCATGTGGAAAGTGACTAATGGCAAAAATACTATGTACTTACTCGGTTCGATCCACATGGGGATCGCAGATATGTACCCGATGCAAAAAGACATCCGGGAAGCGTATGAAGAATCGGATGAACTGTGGGTCGAAGCCGATATTATCAACGGTGACAATGACTATTTAACACAAAAGATGGTATACACGGATGGCACCACACTGAAGGATCACGTATCCGCTGAGACGTACCAAAAGGTGCAAAAATTGCTTGCAAAGCTGCAACTGCCAGCCAATTCTTTTGATGCCTACAAGCCATTTGCTATTGCGTTGTCTGTGCCAACGCTTGGCTACGCAGACGGTGAAGCGGATCTTCAGTTCGCGATGCTGACTGGCATCGACAGGTACTTCCTGACGAAGGCGATGCTGGATGAGAAGCCGATCAAGGAGCTGGAAGGCATTAAGCTGCAAGCGGACTTGCTGTCAGGTGTACCGGCAGAGCAGCAGGAGAAAGAATTGAACATTATTTTAGATAGTGCGATGACCGAAAAAGGGCTGGAGGAAGGCACAAAGCTCTTAAAAGATATGCAGACGGAATGGGTAGAAGGCGATCTCAATGGCTTTACCCAGATCATGACGACGAATGGCGATTTCGGTGAAGGCGAAGTGAACCAGCGCCTGCTCGGTGAGCGAGACAAAAACATGGCTATTAAACTGGCAGAAGTGTTGGAGAAAAAAGGGGAAACGACTTCTTTTGTCGTGGTCGGTGCTGCCCACTTCTCCATGAAAGGCATGGTTATTGATCATTTGAAAGCCAAAGGCTATCAGGTGCAACAATTGCAATAAGAGCTGGAATAGGAAGTGTCGGCGCGCAGGCTGGCACTTCTTTTTATTGCTCGAAAAACCAGGTTTCAGAGTGAACATTTCCCCAAAAGAGCAATTCAGAAGAAATCTCTGCGCTTAGAATGTGCTACGATCTGCTTAGGAAAAAAATGAAAGGTGGGACCCCCATGCGGAGTCAAATTTCGAAAACACGTCTGTGGATTGCACGGATTATGAGCGGACTTGTCATTCTTTTTATGCTTTTTGACGGTGTATTTAAACTCATCCAGCCTGCTCCTGTAGTAGAGGGAACCCTCGTACTCGGCTATGCGCAGCATCACATTGGTGTGATTGGAATTCTCGCCCTTGTATCAACGGTGTTGTATGCGATCCCCCGGACAGCAGTTTTGGGTGCGCTTCTGTTGACTGGATTTTTCGGTGGGGTCATTGCGACCCAGATCCGTGTCGACGCGCCTCTTTTTACGCATACACTGTTTGCTGTCTACCTCGCGATTTTAATGTGGGGCGGATTGTGGCTGCGGGATGAGCGGGTGCGAAAGCTGCTTTTCGCTGCCAAAGAATAAAAATGACAGCTACGAACAACCGTTGAAACTGCCAATCGTTGACAGATGAAAAAGCATGTGGTAGGATGGGCACAACTTATCAAGAACGGAGGGTTACGTGTGGCAAATTAATTTTTCGATACTTTATTCGCACAACACAATCGATGATATAGCGTAAAAAGGCTATGTTGTGTGCATACGAATCGAAAAATGGATTGCCGCTACGGTAACCCAATTGAATCATGGGCAAATGGGAGTGAGGAAGGCAAGCGTGATGCCCCCCCTCTATTTGCATGATCTGCAAAGAGAATGGAACCCATCTTGTACATCAGATGCGGGTATTTGATGTTCATGGTTTCCGTTTCTCTTTCCTTTTTCGATGACGTAAGCACAGGCAGCCTAGCCTGTGTTTTTTTATTTCAGTTCGTTGAGGGGGAAAACTTACAATGGCAGAACAGATCCTAAAAGTAAACGGTGTGGAAATATGCGCGGAAAGCTTTGGGAAGCCCACAGATCCGGCGATTTTGCTGATTATGGGAGCCCAGATGTCCATGCTTTGGTGGGAGGAAGAATTTTGTCAGCGAATAGCTGACGCTGGACGATATGTTATTCGTTTTGATAATCGGGATGTCGGGCGCTCAACGACGTACGAGGTTGGCCAACCAGGTTATACGTTTGAAGATATGGCGGATGACGCTGTTCACGTCCTGGATGCATTCGGTGTACAGCAGGCACACTTCGTTGGTATGTCGATGGGCGGAATGTTGACACAAATGATTGCATTGCGACATCCCGAAAGAGTTCGCACGATCACATTGCACGCAACGTCGAATTTTGCTCCTGGCCTACCACCAATCGATGAGAAGCTGATGGAGTTTTTCAGCAAGATGGGGGAGATCAATTGGCAGGATGAGAAGGAGGCGTTAGAGGCGGCGGTTGCGAGTTGGAAAGTGCTCAGTGGTTCCAAACATCCTTTTGACGAGAAGCGCGTTCGTGAATTGGCCAAAATCGATATCGCCAGAAGCAACCACTATGCGAGTAGAAACAACCACGCCTTCGTGACGGCCAGTGAACCGTATTTGTTGCGGACAGCGGAAATCGCTGTACCAGCTCTCGTGATTCACGGTACAGAAGACTTGCTCATTCCTTTCGCGCATGCATTACATCTTGCGGACACCATTCCGGGAGCAGTCTTGCTCACGTTGGAAGGGACAGGGCATGAGCTTCCATATGGGGATTGGGATGTCGTCATCGAAGCGATCTTGAAGCATACGCAAGAAAAGGAAGCGTAATGAGACTTCCTCTTCTTTGCAGAGCGCAAGGTTACAAATCGAAGAGGGTAACAAGAAAAAACGGAGCGGAAAACAGGAATGACCCCTGCTTTCTCTCCGTTTTTTTGTAGCGGAATAGCGTATTTCCTTATGTGGAAGGAAACAGCACGATATTTATGGAATCGTTTTCGATTATGCTCTCGGGCTAACGAGAATTTTTACCTGGTTTTTCTCTTTCAGCAGCGCTTCAAAACCATTCTCCATGATGTCGTCGAGCTTGATGCGCTGGGTAACCAGCTTGTCTGCCGGGAAGAAGCCCTTTTCCATTAGGCTGATGACGGCAGGGAATACGTCGCGGTAGCCAATGATGCCTGTCATGTTGCGCTCTTTCATCACGATGTGATTTGGCTTGATTGAAGCTTCTCTTTCGAAGATGCTGACGATCATGATTTGTCCAGCGATTTTGGTAGATTCGATGGCTTGCGTGAGGACAGGAGGCACGCCTGTGACTTCAAAGGCGATATCTGCACCGCCGTTTGTCCGGTTGTGAATTTCCTGGACTACGTCGTATTCTTTTGGATCGATGACGATAGCTCCCAGCTCAGCGGCCTTGTTTTTACGTTCGGGGGACAGCTCCACTGCATAAATCTCAGCTGCACCAGCTGCTTTCAGTGCTTCGATGACAAGCAAGCCGATAGGACCGGCGCCGAAAACGACAGCTTTGTCACCAGCTTTCAACTGACTTGAACGAACGGCATAAAGGGCTACGGCAGATGGCTCCACAAGAGCACCTTGCTCATAGGAGAGACTGTCTGGGATTTTGTGGACCATATGCTCATCGCAAGCCACGTATTCCGAGAATCCGCCACCACCGCCTGCAAGACCGAGGAAGCCCATTTTTTCACAAAGATTGTATTTGCCTTGTCTGCACGCGGCGCATGTTCCGCAAGCGAAAACTGGCTCGACGACGACGCGATCGCCAACCTTGATAGTAGTTACGCCTTCGCCGATTTCCACTACTTGTCCGGAAAATTCATGCCCCATTACGATCGGGGCTTTTTCGCCTGTAAGTGGATGTTCAGCTCCCTGTGGGATGAAGATCGGGCCAGCCACGTACTCGTGCAAGTCGCTTCCGCAAATCCCGCACCACTCGACTCTGATTTTCACTTTACCTTTGGTCGCAACCGGTTCCGAAATGGTTTCCAAACGGAGGTCCTTCAAACCGTGCCAACGTAATGCTTTCATATCTGCCATCTCCTCGTTCGATTTGGGTTCTATATGAAATTCAGCAAGTAAAATAGGAAACGTTTCCGAAAAATAATATGTCATAAGTTCAGCGTCTTGTCAATTTGATTTCCTAGGCAAGAGTCTGTTATGTTTTGCTCACGCCTCGTTACCATTACTTTTGTGTATGCTATAATTGCGGTAGGAAAACACATTTTAGCTAGGAAACATAGAAAACGATTCCGGTATGGAAAGGAAAGCAAGGCGTTGGATACAAAAAAGAAAGTGACAATAGAAGACGTGGCGAAGAAGGCTGGTGTAGGAATCGCAACCGTATCGAGGGCCATCAATGACAGCGGGGGGATCAGTCCGAAGACGAAAGCGTTGATTTTGGACGTGATTGATGAGCTAGGCTTTATTCCGAACACTTCCGCGCAAAGTCTAAAGGTACGGCAAACCTATCAAATCGCATTGGCTGTCCCTGACATTCGCAATGCGATCATTCCAGATATCGCCTGGTCAGTTGAGCAAGCGGCCAAGCAGCATGGCTACCGTGTCGTACAAATTAATACAGCAGGAAATGCCCGAATGGAGCTTGAGACTGTGCGTGAGGTCAAAAAGCTGCATGTAGATGGGTTGATTATCATGCCGCTCGCCTATCCGAAGACGTTGGTCCAGATGATTAACAAAGCGAGTGTTCCCGTTTCGATTATTAACTATGGAAAAAAGCTTGAAGATAGTGTGAAAGCAGATGTGGTCAGCATGGCCCGTCAAGAAGGGCGACTCGTCATGGAGCATCTGATCAAAATTGGCCGTACGCGAATCGCATACGCTGGTGCGCCGAAGGACAAGATCGAGGAGCGGTATTTTGCCTATGAGGCGTCACTTCAGCACGTCGATCCTTCGCTGGTGTATTTTGGTGAGGACTTCTCGTTTGAGACGGGCCTTCGTGCTGCCGATTACTTTTTTAGCCTGAAAAACATGCCGGACGCTATCTATGCGGTCAATGACATGGTGGCAATCGGGATTGTGAATCGGTTCAAGGAGCTCGGCGTCCGCGTACCAGAAGATGTCGCGGTCGTGGGAATTGACAACAATGTGTGGACGACGATTACGACTCCGCAGATCAGTTCTGTTTCGATCATGGGGGAAGAGGTGGCACGGCTGGCGACTGAGCTTTTGCTGAAACGGATTCGTGAGCAGGGGGCAGGAGCGTACGAACGCGTACAGTTCGAGCCCCGGCTGATTGTAAGGGAGTCCAGTGTGGCGGTTATCCGTAAATCGTCATTGGATACGTAGGGCATTTTCAGCTGAAAAGCCGAGTGAAAGACAGGTGATCGGTGATGATACCTGGCGTTTCCTCGGCTTTTGATTTAAGGCAATATGGCAAACGAACGAACCGGAAACCCGGAGGCTTTTTCAGGCTTCGGTGTAATGTTTACTATGACAGCGCCTTTTGCTGGTAGCTTATCGAGATTTTTGAGCAGCTCTACTTGATAGGTGTCTTGATCGAGGACGAAATACTCACCCAGAAGCGCTCCGTTTTTTCGGTAATCAATCGTCGCATCTGTATCAAAGGTTTCGTGACCGACTGCTTTGATTTGTCTTTCCGCGAACAAAAATTGTAAAGCCTCCAAGGACCAGCCAGGAGCGTGGTTGTTTCCATCTGCATCCTTATTGTTGAAGGCCTCCACATCTGGCCAGCGCTTGCTCCAATCTGTGCGCAAGGCGACGAAGGAGCCGTTCTCGATTTGACCATGCTCGTTTTCAAAATGCAAAATGTCTTCCACGGAAAGCGAATAGTCGTTGTTGGCTTCGGCTTCTTTTGATTTGTCGATGACGACGAGCGGCAATACGAGTTCTTTTAGTTCGATTTCGTCCAAGTAACGCTTGTTGCGCACGAAGTGAATGGGTGCATCCAAGTGCGTACCGTACTGCCCAGGAAAAGAGAAGCGCTGGGCAAAGAAGCCGTCGTCATGTGTGAACAGTGTTTGGAATTCGGCGGCGTCAAAGGCGTGGAAGTGCGGAGATTCCGGACTGAATGTGTGCGTGAGATCGACCCATTCTTTTTGTTTTAACAGGGTAATTGCTTGAATCAAATCGTTTGCCATGTGCCCACCTCGTTACTATTTTTAGAATTTTCGCGCTTGTGAAACCGAGTTTATCCATACTTTATCGCTTCTAATTCCGAGTGTCAATATCGGAAATAATATGGATGAATGATTTAACAAAAAATAGCAATCGAGAAGAAGCGTTCGAGCATGATTCTGCTATGCTTTAAAGGAGAAGAATGAGTATCATCCAAACAAAACGCGAAGGAGAAATTCCCATGACAAAAGAGCTTTGGATCAATTTGCCCGTCAAGAACCTCGAAAAGTCCAAATCATTTTTTGCCGCACTCGGATTCTCTTTTCATCCTCGCCATGAGAATAGCAAAGAGATGGCGGGCTTGGTAATCGGCGAAAAAAACATGCTCATCATGTTGTTCCCAGAGGCTACTTTCCAAACCTTTACGCAAAATGAACTGGCAGATACGAAGCGCGGAACGGAAGTGTTGTTTTCGATCGATGCCGAGAGCAGGGAAGAAGTGAATGAATTGGTGAATCAGGTGAAAGAGGCTGGGGGCACTGTTTTCAGTGAGCCGCGGGAGCATGGTCCGGGGATGTACGGGGCAGGCTTCGCTGATTTGGATGGTCATCGGTGGAATGTGTTGTATATGAATATGGGACAGATATCGAGAGAATAGAGGAGCTTGCCCCTGAGAAATCAGGGGTTTTTGCATGAACAAGCAAAAAATTCATGTTCTATTAAGGTTGTATAGAAATACGATTAAGACTGATTGTGTATTCTTCTAGAGAAGGAAATAAGGGTAAAGGAGAGGAGCAATCTTATGAAAATGTTTTCGAAGTTACAGACATTAATGGCGACTGTAATTGTAACTACTATGAGTGTCAGCCTTGTAAGCGGAGTTGTTTCTCCAACCAAAGTGTTCGCATCTTCTGTATCTGGGCCGGATGATCCGAGAGAGGTAGAGCAATTTGCAGATGAATTTTTTAACCAGTCAGAAATTAAGAACAACATGGCAGGAGCTACGTTTGTAGTTGTAAAAGGAGACAAGGTCCTTTTTAAAAAAGGGTATGGATATGCGGATGTAGAGAAGAAGATTCCGGTCGATCCTGATCGAACTGTATTCCGTGTAGCGTCAGTATCCAAGGTTATTACAGCTACAGCCGTTATGCAATTGGCGGAGCAAGGAAAAATAGATTTGAACAAAGATGTATCCGCATATATGGGGGGTGCCCGGATTCCGAATAAGACAGGCGCTCCTCTTACTATGAAACATCTGTTAACGAACTCCACTGGATTTGACTTTGGAGACACTTCTGACAGTTCAACAACCGACTTGAAACGGGAGGTTTCTTTAAAGAAATACGTTATGGACAATCTCCCAAATGTCATTCGCAAGCCAGGAGAGTTTTACAGATATGACAATCTCGGCTTCGACATTCAAGGTTATGTTGTGGAACAAGTAGCAGGAAAACCATTTGGTAAATACGTGAAGGAACGCATCTTTAAGCCGCTTGGCATGAAAAATAGTGATTTTCGACTGACGCCATCAATAGTCAAAGGGTTGGCTGTGCCTTATAATATTATCGGACAGCCGATCCCGACTTATGCAATGGTACCAACTGAGCTTCCTGATGGTGGAATGCTCTCAACTGGTTCTGATATGGCTAAATTCATGATTGCTCATCTCAATAAAGGAAAGCTTGGGAATGCGACGATTATGGAAGAAGAAACGGCGGCAGAAATGCACAGACCTCATCTTTCCGTGCATCCAAAGCTGAATAACATGGCGCTTGGTTTCGAATATGGCAACCAGCAAAATTACAATGGACAATATGTTATTGAAAAAGGAGGGGATTTACAAGGATACCATACCGGGATGTGGTTGATCCCGGAAGAAAAAGTGGGAGTATTCGTTACAGTCAATAAGGACTACGAAATTCGTATACCTTTGATTAAAGCGTTTATGGATCATTACTACCCGGAAAATGAGAAGAAAAAGGAAGCGTTTGAGTTAGAGAAACAAGAACTCACGAAGTTTGAAGGGACATACAGCGATTTGCGAAACCGGATGTGGACGACTCGTATACGTGCTGAAGGCGGCAAACTCATTGTAAAAGACTCGCTGGGAGAACATGTCCTATATGAGGTGGAGCCACTCTTATTCCAGGATGAACAAGGTAGTAAAGCTGCTTTTAAGCTGAACGATCACGGAGATGTGCAGGCTTTCTATTACGAGTTAAAAACAGATAGTTGGGCAGAAAAAATGCCTGAGCCGCAACGTTATCAGGATGTGGAGAATGACCATCCATATGCGTCCTATATTTATCACCTGAGACAGATCGGTGTCTTTGCTGATATGGAAGGAGACAATCTCTTTTCGCCTGAACAACAGATAACAAAAGGAGAGTTTGTTGGCTGGTTCATCAAGTGGAGTGGCGTTGCCCCATCAAAGCATAAACTGATTTACACGGATATTTCAGGTAACAAGTATGCGCGGGAAATTCAAGCAGCTTACGAGTTAGGTTTACTAAGAGCATCTGCTGGTGGCAAATTTTATCCGAACGAGCCATTGACGCGTCAAGAAGCAGCAAACATCGTATGGCGCATGGCATTTGGCTATTTTCATGCAGAGCCGAAAAAAGCCAATTTGAGTGGTAGGACAGATGCTTGGGCTTTAGAGGGAGTCCATTTCGTAGTGGCAAAAGGATTATACGGACCAGAAGTGGTGAAAGACAAAGATGGCAGTCTCGATTATAAATCAGAGCAGCCGATGCTAAGGAAAGAAGCGGCTGCGTTACTATCTCGGTTTGCAGACCAATTATTTTAGTGTACAACAAGCCGTGACTTCTTGTTTGTGCTTCGTTGCGACATGAGGCGATGGAGGGAAGTACAATCAAAACGATATTGATCATCGACGATGAAGTACAAATTCGTGAACTACTCAGTATTTATTTGAAAAATTACGGGTTTGCTACTTATGAAGCAGGTAATGGGGTTGATGCGCTGGCTGTATTCTCAAACGTGCAAATCGATCTGGTTATTGCTGATATTATGATGCCGATGATGGATGGATACGAGTTATTAAAAAAGATGCGACATATTTCCGAAGTTCCGTTTTTGTTCCTGTCCGCGAAATCGGACGATATGGATAAAATTATTGGACTGCAGCTTGGCGCTGACGACTATGTGGGGAAGCCTTTTAACCCCATAGAAGTCGTCAGCAGAGTTCAAGCGTTATTCAGGAGAATGGATGTATTTTCCAAAGGTGAAAAGCAGAACCATGAAATCATACAAATTGGCGATGTCATGCTCGATTTGGTGAGCTGTAAGCTGTACAAAAATGGACAGCAGAAAGAAGTGACATCGTACGAGTTCAAGATTTTGTCTTTACTGATGAAGCATGTGGGGAGAGTTTTTACAAAAGCATCCATTTACGAGCATGTTTGGGGGCAGGAATACATAGGGGATGAAAACCTCATCATGGTCTATATCAGCAAACTCAGGGAGAAGATTGAGGATAACCCAAGAAAGCCAGTTTATCTTATTACGATCAGGGGGTTAGGCTACCGTTTTGAAAAAAAATGAGAGCATCCCCGACAAGCGGCCGTTAAAACAACTTTTTTTTCGGCATTATGTTGTGATAAGCGGTTTGTTCTCATGTGTGATTATGGTTGCTCTTTTGGGGACAGACCTGTTGATGGACAACTTTTTTAATAAAACGCCCGATTTGACCCAAGTGGATGTCAGTAAAATATACCAGTACCCTTTTGAAAAGATTGATGGTCGGTTGTTAGACGAGTACGGCGGCTGGTTCGAGATCGTGGATGAATCGGGGACAGTCATCTATGTAAAAGGCAACAAGGAAGACAATATCATGACATATAGCGATGGAATGCTGTACGCTAAAGTGGACATACTGCGAAATGATGATTCAATTTTCTACCATGCCTATCAAGCGCAAGGGCCAGAGGGTGAAAACTATGTTCTGTTATGGAAATTTCCTGAGCGGTCGGAAATTATATCATTGACGTTTGGAATCTTAATAGCGTTGTTTGTCGTTCTGTTGTTCATCGCCCTTTATTTCTACACCCGGTACTCCGTCTTGAAGATGAAGACGCCTCTCCGGCAAATTGTAGAGGGCATTAAAGAGATGGAAGGCTTCAACTATCAGAAGAGGCTTACATTTTCGGCTGAAATGGAATTTGCAGAAATCCGAGAAGCATTTAACGGAATGGCAGAACGACTACAGCAGACCTCTGCAGAGAAAGAAGCGGTAGCGAACAACAAAAGAAACATGCTGTTGCATTTGTCTCATGATCTGAAAACGCCAATTACCTCTGTATTCGGGTATTCTCAGTTGTTACTGGATAGGCCGGAGCTAGAAGAAGAGCAAAGGCGTCAGTATGTTCAATATATTAACGACAAATCGTCTTATATGGCCCATTTGATTCAAAATTTGTTCGAACTGGCAAAGCTGGAAGACCAGCACGTGAGACTGGATCAAGAAAAGGTCAATATTAGTAAATGGTTTATGCAGCTTGTTGCGGAATTTTATCCGGAAATAGAAGATAGGGGATTTCAGTTGGAAGTGAAAATTCCAGAGGAGCCGCTGTTTGTCATGTTCGACAAAATGCATATGAACCGCGTTATTACGAATTTGATCGGTAACTCGCTAAAACATAATCCGCCGGGAACGCAGCTATTCGTTTCATGCGAGAAAATAGAGACCGGCGTTGTTCTGTGGTTGGGTGATAACGGTATAGGTGTTCAAAAGGATGTTAGGGAACACATTTTTGAAGAGTTCATAAAAGGGAGCAATCCTGTGAAAGATAGCACCGGACTCGGTCTAGCCATTTGTAAAAAAATTATAACGTTACATCAGGGGACCATTCATTTGGAAAGAAATCAACGGTATACGACTCTATTTAAAATAACTTTGCCTCTTGAATGAGCGGTACTGTCCGGGAATGTATGGAGTGGGTTCGCTGATTTGGATGGTCATCGCTGAAATCTGCTTGTATATGGATATGAGCAAAATGCAGATGGAGTACAAGGTGCAATTGCTAAAAAGGAGCCTTCCAAATGGGAGGGCTCCTTTTTCGAAATGAGAGTTTTGGAGAGGGTTATTTACTCGTATAAGTTGAGAGAGAACCGTCTGCCAATAAGACGTTGTAAGTACGGTGTAGCATCACCACAGCCTCCGCTCGTGTGAGGGGATCGTGTATTTCCAATTCGTTTCCCCACGTACTCATGATGTTATTGCCCACAAGCCATGCAAGTGCGTAAGCTTTTAATGCGTCGATGTCACCGTTGGCAAAACTTATTTCTCCAGTGTCGAGGTGACTATAGCTAATTGTGAATTCGTCGTCAGGAATAGCTTTTGAACCAGGATAAGGTGACCGATAGTTAGGTGAATCGATTGACTGTACGGTAATGTCGTCAATTCGAGCGAGGATTTGGAAAACTTGATCGGCGGGCATTTGATACATCTTTTGAGAGAAAAATGTTTGGAAGAAGTACATCGCTTCCCAACGTGTTACTTTTTTTTCGGGATAGATGTAAACTTTGTCCCAGTCCCAATCTACAACACCAAATGAGTTTGCGTCGTACATTTCCATCAATGGCTGATAGGCCCAATGGTTTTTGGGGACATCTTCAAACTTCTGTATTTTCTGTTCGGAGGATTCTTTGTTAAGATTCGGACGAAGCTTATTAAACAGTTTATGAAACATAACGGTGAGCTCAGCTCTGTCAATCGTCTCATTCGGTCTGAAGGCTCCATTGGAATAGCCGCTTAATACACCTTTTTTTACCATGAAATCAACCGATTCCCGAGCCCAATGCCCCTCAGGGATATCGCTAAACTGACTGGCTTGTACATTCATGGGAGTTGAAAAAAGAATAGAAGTGAAAAGAGCTAAGCATAAAATGATATTTTTCATCATGTTCCTCCTTTGCCATCCCTTTCCTTTTCCCATCCATATTTCTGCTTAAACATTGTAGCTATGCACAGGCTGATGTCAGAAAGAGACGCAAATGGTATGCTAGAGGGGTGAAGAAGGGAATGGTGTTATGAAAAGGGCACGCAGAATCACCTCCTAAAATCAGCATGTTTTCTATTTTAGGAGGGATATCCAATGAAGTTTCAGCGAATCGATCTAGATAATTGGAGCAGAAGGTCTTATTTCGAGCATTATCTGAACCGAGTGAATTGCACCTTCAGTATGACTGCCAATATTGATATAACGGAATTGCTCCCCGCTCTACGGAAAAAGGAGCTGAAGCTGTACCCGGCTTTTCTGTATATGGTGACAAACGTTGTCAATGCACACCGTGAATTTCGGACTTCCTTTCATGCGGATGGTGAGTTGGGCTATTGGGAGAGAATGATACCCAGCTATACTTTTTTTCATCAGGACGATCAAACTTTTTCTACGATGTGGACGGAATTCGCAGACGAGTTCCCTGTGTTTTATCAAAATTATGTAGCGGATATGAAACAGTACGGGGACAACAAAGGTCTTGTGGCAAAAGAGTTGGAACCGCCTTATACGTTCCCTGTCTCGTGTATTCCCTGGGTTAGCTTTAGTGGGTTTAATCTGAATATTTCGGGAGATGGGCGATATTTGCTGCCGATCATTACGAGCGGAAAGTATTTCGAGCAAGAAGGCAAAACGTTATTGCCTGTTTCTTTGCAGGTCCATCATGCGGTTTGTGATGGCTATCACGCAAGCCTGTTCATTAATGATCTGCAAAAATGGGCAACAAACTATAAGGAATGGTTAGGTGTCGAGTGAATTGGCTCGTTTGGTATGCTTCTCCTTCCTAATCTCTTCCAATCATTTATAATAACGGTAGGAGAACTGGGAGGAGAAGGAATGAATAAAGAATTGGTAGGAAAAGTCTTCGGCTGTATGGTTTTGGGTGCGATCATTACTGTGATCGGAGTCGTGGCGATGGTAATGACTGCCTTGAACGCACAGGGAAGAGTTTATTCCCTACTTGTCGCTGTCACGACAGTCGTTTTTATCCTTTACATCATCGGGCAAATGTTCGCCCCGCAAAAGAGTCGGTTATGGAACAGAGCCCTCTTTGTCTATTTTCTCTTTTGTACGCTGCCAGTTGCAGGATATGAGATCAGCAGCTATTACCATAATAGCATTCCTATTGTCAGTGAGGCAGAGGTTGATCTGGAACAATATAAACCGTTTCGTACAGGCTCCAAAATTAAAAAGCTTGATCAACCTGCGACACTGTCATTTCAGTCTGATTTGCCCAAAATAGATGGGGCGACCGCCTTGTATCCTCTTTACGCTTCCTTTGTGCAGGCTGTTTATCCCAAGAAGGATTACGACCTTGACGACAGCGAAGTCATGGTAAGCAAAACGCCAAATGCGTATGAAAACTTATTGGATGGCAAAGTCGATGTCATCTTTGCGGCAGCTCCTTCCGAGGAACAGCTCCTAGCAGCCAAAGAAAAAGGCGTTGAGCTTAAGCTGACCCCGATTGGAAGGGAAGCTTTTGTCTTTTTTGTCCATGCAGAGAATTCTGTTCAGGGACTCACTACCCAGCAGATTCAGGACATTTATGCGGGAGACATCAATTCCTGGGATCAAGTCGGGGGCGGGTATGAGTTTATTCGATCCTTTCAGCGTCCTGAAAATAGCGGAAGTCAGACGATGCTCAAGAAGATCATGGGAGGTAAAGAGCTCATGAAAGCACCTCAAGAAGACGTGGTAACAGGAATGGGTGAAATCATCGAGCAAACAGCCAACTACAGAAATTATTCGAATGCCATCGGTTACTCGTTCTTGTTTTATGCCACGGAGATGGTGCAAAACGGAAACATTCGTCTACTCGCAATTGATGGGGTAAAGCCTAATAAGGAAACGATAAAAAACAGAACGTATCCATTTGCAGCGGAGTTTTACGCAGTGACAGCAGGGACGGACAACCCAAATGCGGAGAAACTGATCGAATGGATTTTGTCTCCGCAGGGACAAGAATTAGTAGAAAAAACGGGTTATATTCCGGTGAAATAATAAGTAGCAAGTAAAGGAGACCCTTGGGCAATTGACCCGAGGGTTTCTTCTTCGCTTTTGTGGTTCGTAACGGTAGGAGGGGCGGCACCTCGTCACAGATGGACGCACAGACTGGCAGGTTCATATTGAC
The DNA here is from genome assembly GCF_041644655.1 of Brevibacillus sp. BD137. Taxonomy (NCBI): domain Bacteria; kingdom Bacillati; phylum Bacillota; class Bacilli; order Caryophanales; family Paenibacillaceae; genus Brevibacillus; species Brevibacillus sp. BD137. The sequence goes on from NZ_JAOTNO010000004.1 coordinate 380,221, forward strand.
AGGAAAATCTAAGGCTGTTATAAAAATAGTAAATAGCACTCGTGAGGTGAGAGTGCTAATATTGAAAAAGGAATACATAAGAAGTCCGGAAGGGTGGGTATTTTTTCATGGAAAAAAAGCAGTTTCAAGCAGAATCTACACGTCTGTTGGAAATGATGATCCATTCAATTTACACACAAAAGGAAATCTTTTTGCGCGAATTGATCTCTAATTCCAGTGACGCGATTGACAAAATTTACTACAAATCGCTCGTCGATGATCAATTGGTGTTTGATAAAGAGAACTATTTTATCAAAATAGCGGTTAACAAGGATACCAGAACTTTGACCCTGACAGATACCGGGATCGGCATGACGCAGGATGAACTGGAAAATAATCTGGGTGTCATTGCGAAGAGCGGTTCGTTGGCGTTCAAAAAAGAAAACGACGCAAAGGATGGCTACAACATCATTGGTCAATTCGGCGTAGGCTTCTACTCGGCCTTCATGGTTGCCGACAAGGTTACGGTCATCAGTAAAGCACTGGGCAGCGACACGGGCTACAAATGGGAGTCCAGCGGTGCGGATGGCTACACGATCGAGCCTTGTCACAAAGATTTGGTCGGGACCGAAATCATTCTCGAAATCAAGGAGAATACAGAAGAAGAGAACTACGACGAGTTTTTGGAAGAGTACCGTTTAAAAGCGATTATCAAAAAGTACTCCGACTTCATTCGTTACCCGATCAAAATGGACATTACCCAGCATAAGCCAAAAGAGGGCAGCGAAAACGAATATGAACAAGTGACGGAAGAACAAATCGTGAACAGCATGGTTCCGATTTGGCGTAAAAATAAAAGCGAGCTGACGACTGAGGATTACGAGCAGTTTTATGCGAGCAAGCATTACGGCTTCGACAAGCCGCTGGGACACATCCACATTAATGCAGATGGAGCCGTTGTTTATCAGGCGATTTTGTACATCCCGGAGAGCATGCCATTTGATTACTACTCGAAGGAGTACGAAAAAGGTTTGGAGCTGTATGCGAACGGCGTACTGATCATGAACAAATGCGCGGACCTGCTTCCAGACTACTTCAGCTTTGTGAAAGGGATGGTTGACTCCGAGAGCCTGTCGCTCAACATTTCTCGTGAGATGCTCCAGCATGATCGTCAATTGAAGCTGATTGCGAAAAACATCACGAGCAAAATCAAAAGCCAGCTCCAAAGCTTGCTGAAAACAGAGCGGGAAAAATACGAGCTGTTCTACAAGTCATTTGGCAGACAGTTGAAATACGGCATGTACAGCGACTACGGAACGCATAAAGAAACATTGCAAGACCTGCTGATGTTCTACTCTTCCAAAGAGAAAAAGCTGGTGACGCTACAAGAGTACGTAGAGAGAATGCCAGAAGATCAAAAGTACATCTACTACGCGTCCGGCGAGTCGATCGAGCGAATCGAGAAGCTGCCGCAAACTGAGCTCGTATCCGAGAAAGGCTACGAAATCCTGTACTTCACAGATGACGTCGATGAGTTCGCAATCAAAATGATGATGAACTACAAGGAAAAGGAATTCAAATCCGTATCGAGCGGGGATTTGGGAATCGAACCGGGCGAAGAAGAAAAAGCAGCCGAAGCCGAAAACGAGAACAACAAAGAGCTGTTCGACTATATGGCATCGCTGCTCGAAGGAAAAGTTAAAGCCGTAAAAGCTTCCAAGCGCTTGAAGTCACACCCTGTCTGCTTGTCGACAGAGGGTGAAGTGACGATTGAAATGGAAAAAATCCTGAATGCGATGCCGAACAATCCGAGTGTGAAGGCAGACAAGGTACTGGAGATTAATGTGAACCATGCGGTGTTCCAGTCGTTGAAGGGTGCATTTGACACAGACAAGGAAAAGGTCAATTTGTATACGGCACTTCTGTACAATCAGGCTCTCTTAATCGAAGGCTTGCCGATTCAAGACCCGGTTGAGTTTACGAACGATATTTGCAAAGTAATGGTGTAATCACAAAAAAGGGGATGAGACTTGCTCATCCTCTTTTTTATGCGGAAAACGTCTAGGAGTGACAAAAAACTAGTTGCTTGGCCTCGGTACATACGTGAAGAGTGGATCTCTTAGCTCGAACTCATATGTTGCTCCATTCACGATTCCAACGATCTTCTCACTGTCATATAAATCGAGCAAGAAACCGGCCATTTGTTTAGCTGTATGGAACTTAGGAACTGCACCAGCATATTCAAAGTGATCCATATCAAAGGAACGCTTTGCAAATTCGGTCTCTGTGGCAGCAGGTGCCAACACTTTTGCTTGCATGGCTGCACCGTTTTCCCTCAATTCTTGTGCCAGACCTTCCGTAAAGGCACTAACATAGAACTTCGTCGCGCAATAGGTCACGGCGTTAGCGATGATTCTGTAACCTCCGCCTGAAGAAATATTGATGATTTGCGTTCCTTTCACATGTGCATAGTCACGAGCATAACGAGAAGATAGAATCGTAAGTGCTTCAATATTCAAGTGAAGCATGGACTCAATTTTATTCAAATCTTGTTCCCCGACAGAAGCAAAGTTTCCGAACCCCGCATTGTTAATCCAGGTCTCAATCTCATAAGCCTTTAGACTGTCGTAAAAGTCATGAACGTTTTCACCTACACTTAAGTCAACTGTTCGAATGACCACATCCAATTTTGCGTTGATGTCAGCCACTTTTGCTTGTAGCTTTTCTAATTCCTCCGTTCGACGAGCTGCTAAAATTAAGTTTTTTCCACGAGCAGCAAAAGCCAAAGCAGTTTCAAAACCAATTCCTGAACTTGCTCCCGTAATGACCGTATAATTCATGGATATCCCTCCTGAATTTATTCAATAGCTTCCATTGAGATGGAATGTTTCATTGAGTATACAGATTAGAGTAAACTCTAAGTCAAGGGTGTAAAAACTATTCGGAGGTTTCTATGCGCAAGATTGGTGAAGTGGCACATCTATTAGGGATAAGCACACATACGCTGCGGTATTATGAAAAGGAAAAAATAATGATTCCGGATCGCGATGAAAGCGGTGACAGGCGATATAGCGATTCGCATATTCAATGGCTGCGATTTGTTATCAAGTTAAAAGAAACGCAAATGCCTATCTCGAAAATCAAGAAGTACGCTTCCCTGTTTTTAGAAGGAGAACATACTGCCTCAGCTCGATTGAGTCTTTTAGAAGATCATAAACACTATATTGAGCAACAAATAAAAACTTTAATCGATGTGGATGGTATGCTAGAACGTAAAATTGCTGGTTACAAAGACTACATCAGTAACAGACATTGATTTTCCATTCACAAGTGCCATGTGCGTAATTGTGATTTAAGGGATTCAAATTTGCGTTTCATCCAAAAGCTATCTAGATAAAGTCCAAAGGTTGTATCATGTTTATGAGAGAACTTTAAAATAAAGGTAATGGAACGAGGGTACAACATTTATGTATAGAGTGGCTATTTGCGATGATGAGGAGAAACACAGAGAGTTTGTTAAAAGCATTCTAATTACTTTGTCAATAAAGACAAATATTGAATTTGTAATCGAATCATTCGACTCGGGAGAGCAGTTGGTATCTTATTATGAGCGCCAAGAAACTCCATTCCATATTTTAATTTTGGACATTGAAATGGGTGGAATGAACGGAATTCAAACAGCCCGAACAATAAGAGGGTTAAATAACCTGGATGAACAAATTATTTTTCTGACAAGTTACCCAAAATATATGGTGGAAAGTTTTGACGTCATGACATATCAGTACTTGATAAAACCCATTTCACCTTCGATCTTGGAGGAGAAAATCATCAAGCTACACCAATACTTTCAAGCACTTGATAAAAAGTATATGGTCATCAAGACAGGCTATGAAGAAGTCGTATTAAAATATGATGAACTTATTAGTATTGAAGCTGCCAAAAGCTTAACCATAAAAAGCAAGCTGCATTTTACGACCACGAATCAAACCTATGAAAGCAAAGGCATCATTTCTGATTATGCTCTGGCCTTAAAGGACTGTAACTTCATACAAATCCATCGTTCCATTATTATTAATCTGCTTCATGTGAAGAAATTTGCTAGCGGAGTGGTTCTCATGTCCAATGGGAAGGAATTGCCTATAGGTCGTTCTAAAATGAAAGAGGTTAAAGATACTTACACCAAATTTATGATTATGAAGGTCGATTGATATGATTCAAAATAATTTGATTGTCTTTTGCATTATACTTCTGATGGGTGTGCAAGTTAATTTTTTCTTCAATTCGGTATTTGATAAATCAGCTAAAAAACAAAACCGATTCATTTACTTCATTATCTTTGGGTTGCTCGATTACCTATATCTAGTTATACCAACCTCTCTTATTTTATCTTCGATGCTATCTCTTCTTGTGATATTTAGTTTTGCGCAATCTTATAGAGTAGAATTTAAAACGAAGTTTACTTTTTCTATACTTTACTGTGTTTTAGTATCTCTCTCTAATTTTATATCGCTATATTTATTTTATTCCCTAGATTCAGTAGACTTTAGCGTTAACTCTATAAATGAACAAGATCAAATAGCCAATACGAAAGTTATTTTACTCAGTTCCATGATCATGTTTGCGATCATTCAGATCATACGACTACTTGCAAAACGTAGAAATTTCTCTTTGGATAATCGTTACTACGCATTATTCTTGGTTATTCCTGTCGTAAGTATATACCAGCTGAGTATTCTAACTTATAAGGACGTTTATTCTTTCATTTCCGTCATTGGATTTCTTCTCTTAAACGTTATTCTTTTCTATATTTTTGATAATATCGTTGATAAATTTCAATTTATGCATGAGAATTCGCAATTGCAACACCAAATGGACTATCAAGATGCGAATTACGAAAAAACAGTTCACAGCTTCAAATCGATTAAACGAATCATTCATGATACGAACCAACAGCTTTTGTACATCGAAGAATGTATTAAGCGAAATGAGTTAGAAGCGGCAATGGAACATATCAAGACTACATTAAATAAAGTCGAAGGAGCCTATCATCGCGTTAATACGGGGAATTTGGTTATAGATGCCCTTGTCACAAACACGCTTAATATTGGACAAGCCAATGGCATAAGAATAGATACGAAGATCAACTTATATTCACAGGAAGTTAATATTGACCGTTATGACTTATGTGTAGCTCTAGGAAATATGCTAGATAACGCAATGGAAGCTTCTAAACGAGTAAAAATCGCAGAAGATAGGTACATTCTAATCAAAATATATTCTACCGAGTCTACCCTTCTCATTCACATTTTGAATCATATGGAGAATGAAGTTGCCTATTTGCACAGCCAAAAATCAAACGCGGAATTTCATGGTATCGGATTAACAAACATAGCGAGAATTTGTGACAAGTACGGTGGTCATATGACCATTGAAACGAAACATAAAGAATTTAATAATATGGTCGTACTTCCATATTAAATCAACAATCCTTAGACAACATGTTGTTTAGGGATTGTTTTTTTCGTTTCAGGGTCATTTTTATTCTAGCAGACTTTTTCCTTGTATGATCATTTCAGCCAATCACGAGGAGGAATTAACAATGAAGAAGGTGGTTTCTGTATTCATGACCGCTATTCTTATTGCAATACCGGTCACCCCTGCTTTTGCTCTAACGAATCCTGATACTGTTGAAGAAAAGGCACAGGAGCAGGCTTCGAAGATCGTATCCGAATATGGTGCTAGTGGATTGCAGTATGCAATTAGGGATCATGGATCCATTGTCTTATCAGGCAGTGCTGGTGTATACGATAGAGAGACCAAGAGTCCGATCACCGAAGACACGATGTTTGGAATCGGCTCGGTAAGTAAAATGTACGTGACTGCTGCAACGATGATGCTGGCTGATTCTAAAAAAATTGATATTGATAAGCCGCTAACCACGTATATCAAGGACTTCAAAATGGCAGATAAACGATATAAACAGATTACGCCACGTATGTTGATGAATCATTCTTCAGGAATTTACGGTAGTCAATATGGGAATAGCTTCTTATTTGAAGATAATGATACGAAAAATCATGATGAATTATTGGTAAGATTACAATCAGAAAGCTTAAAGTCAACCCCCGGCGAGTTTTCGGTATATTGCAATGATGGTTTTCAGCTGCTTGAAATATTGATTGAACGAGTGAGCGGTTTACGTTATAGCGAATTTCTTGAAACCTATATTTCTGATCCTCTTCAATTGACCTCTACCAAAACACCACTTGATTCATTTGATAGAGATAGGCTCGCAAAAACTTATTTTTCTGGGTTGGATCAAGCTTTACCCGTTGAGAATACCAATCTCTTAGGGACAGGAGGCCTTTACTCCACGGCTGAAGAAGTAACTGAATTCGCTGAAGTATTAATCGGGAATCGAACGGATATTTTATCTGAGAAGTCAGTAAAGGCTATGCAAAGTCATGAGTATAGAAAAGGCGTGTGGGTACCTGAAGAGACAAACTCGATTAACTATGGTCTTGGTTGGGATGCTGTCCGTTTAGCACCATTTAGTGATTACGGAATAACAGCATTATTTAAAGGTGGAGATACGATTATGTATCACGCTGCTTTGGTGACCTTACCCGAACATGATATTACGATTGCTGTGCTTTCATCGGGAGGCGGTAGTACCTATAATAGTTTAGCTGCATCAAATATTTTATTGGAATATCTAAGAACCAAAGACATCATTAAAGAAATTCTACCTGAAAAAACATTTGAACCTCCAGTGAAAGTGGACATGCCATCCGATATGCTTGCATACTCTGGGTTATACGGTAGTGTAGGTAAAACGGTAAAACTGGAGATAAAGAACGGGGAGATTCACTCACCTGATCTAGCATTTGAAGGGTTACCGCCGCAAAAATATGTATATACCGGCAATGGACAGTTCATAAACAACGATGGGAATGCAACGATAAGCTTTGACCGAGCGAAGAATGGAAAAACCTATTTAAAACTTAACGCTTATATCAATAATCCAGGATTAGGTCAATCGTTTTCGGTATCCTATGAATTGCAAAAGTTAGCTTCCAATCCACTAAAACAGTCAATGAAAACGGTATGGGAAAATAGGGATGGAAAAAAATACTACGCTTTAGATGAAAAGATCACTTCAGTGATGTATCTAAACAATGCGCTTGTGACCAAAACGATATCCGTTGATATCAGCCATGGATACGCTTCAGGCACTAAAATTGTTGACAAGAATAATGCAGTAAATGTAATTCAGATTCCTGCTTTTGCCGGAAGAGACGCTTTTGATTTGAATTTCTATCAAAAGAATCAAAAAGAGTATGTAAAGATCAATGGATTATCCTATATCAGTGAAGATGCTATTCCAACCTTTAATGATGGGAAAGATTCATTATGCATCATACCATCGGATGGTCAGGCTAGATGGTATAAAATCGATGCAAAATCAGCCAACCGAGTCATGAACGTTGCGACTCCGGAAAGCGGCGGATTCGCCGTTTATGACAAGAATGGAATGACTGTGAACTTTTCAAAGGCAAGTAACAAGCATTCGGTAGTACTGCCTGAAAGCGGGATGATCGTTTTTGGTGGGAATGCGGGTGATGTATTTAAAATTAATTTGAAGAATAAATAGATGTAAGCATAAAAGCTCGCATTACTGATAGTATCCTCTTTGAGTAGAAAGTGTAAAAAGCCCGCCCACCTAATGGTGGGGGGTACACTTTACTTGGAGGGGATTTTTCTATGGCTAAAAAAGGTCAAACATTCAAGCGATGTGCCCCGGTCGCGTACCAAAACACACTGGCTGCTTAGGCTTTTTATATTGTGTCTACTTGATAGGGGGAAGACCAAGCTTCAAGGGTTTTTTCGTCCAAACGTGCTAGGCAGGAAGCTGAACCGAGCCACGTATGAGGATTGCCGGCCCAGCACCAGCCTAGCTTCGGTTTATTTTCGCTGATCCACATGGCTGTTATACGTCGGTCGCCACAACGAGAGCCGAGCAGAGAAAAGCCGTTGTTTTTCTTTACCTGATCCGGGAAGTGAGTGATCAGAGCAATCCCTTCCTCCAGCGTGAGCGGAGAACGCTGCTGCTCCAAGAGGATGGGCATCGCGTCATTCGGGGTGACGTTCAGCGTCTCATTTCCTGTATCAATTCCGGTCATCAGGTAAGCCATTCCTGTAGGAATCTCAATGCCCTCGATGGGTGTAAACCGCCGGATTTCTTCTGTATCCATGACACTGAAGCCAGCTTTCTTTTGCCGCTCGATGGCTTGCATCGCTTTTTCTCCGTCGAACCAATCGCCTTTTACCACGAGAACAAAGGGTACGAGGCCCTCTTGCTGCTCGTCTTCTTGAATGGGAAGAGCTTCTGCTAGTGGTTGCAGCGGGGCCAGACTTTTCCTGAACGCTTCTGCTGTCATACCTGCCATTTCAGGATAGCCCTTTTGAATGAGTGTTGTTAGTTGCCGTTCGAATTCAGCTCTGTGCATGGGTTAATGCGCCTCCCTCCACTTTTCACATTCATCTTACAACATTGGTGCTAATTCAAAGGTTTTTCCAAAATAAAAGGAATAAAGCAGATTTGGGTTGAAGTAACTTTACAACTTAGCTTTAATCTTTATGGGAGAAAATCGGGAAGGGGGCTGTCTGCCATACGCCCTATTGATATTGCACGTAAGCTGAAGCTGAGTACAAGCGCCTTGCGAAATTATGAAGCGCATGGGCTGGTTCCACCTGTGGAGCGGTCAACGAGCGGCTACCGGAAGTATACGGAGGAACACGTCGCTTATTTTACTTGTATTCAAGCCATGTCTCCTGGCTTTGGGATGGATGTGACGGCGCAGGTGATGCGGTTGATCCAGGATAAACAGTTGCAGGCTGCTCTGTGGCGTGTGAATGAGGTACAGGCTAATTTGCAGAGGGATAAGCAGTTAGCGGAACGAAATTTGGCGATGCTTGAAGACGGCCGAGCAGGTAAGGTGGAGGAAGCTGGAATTAGCGAATGGATGACGATTGGAGAAGTAGCAACCATGACTTCTTTGCCTAGCTCAACCATCCGCCACTGGGAAAAGGTTGGACTCATTACAACTTCCCGCGATGAGAAAAATGGCTATCGTCTTTTCAATCGCTCGCAAATCCGCAAAATCATGCTGCTTCGTACGCTGCGACCTGCTGTCTATTCTTTATCGGTTGTGGAGTTAAAGGAAGCCATTGCGAGCATGAATGAAGAGGATGTAAAAGAGGCGCGAAACATCGCTTTGGAAACGCTGCGCTATCTGGATCAGATGAATCTTGTACAAATGCGTGGGGTTTTCTATTTCTATCAATTAGGCAAAGTAGTTCAGTTGGTCGATGAATAGGGTAGCGAAATGAGAAAACCCTCTCCTGCACATTCGCAAAAGAGGGGATGTCATCGTTATTCCACAAACAGTGATACTCGCTCAAATCCCGCATCTGAAATGCGAATCAAGCCCGTATCTGATATGTGCAACGTCGGTATGACGACCAGAGCAAGCAAAGACAATGTCATAAAGGCGTAGTTCATCGTGCAGCCCGCCTTCACCAAGGCTTGGCTAATCTCCATGGACTGCTGTACAACTGTTTCATAAGGCTCGGTCGACATCAGTCCAGCTAAACGCAGCGGAAGCTCCACCATTTCGCCGTCTCCAGTCACGACAGCGATACCACCTTGCATGCTGATCACAGCATTGGCTGATTTTGCCATCCGCTCATCGTCGTTTCCAATGACAAGCACGTTATGGCAGTCATGGGCGACAGTCATGGCAATCGCTGCTGGTTGGTTAAATCCGACATTGCCGACAATCCCAATGCCAGAGCCGCCTGTTTTCCCATGGCGTTCGAAAACAGCCATTTTGCACAGCGTGCTCTCAGGTGTAATCTGTAGCTCACTATTTGCGACAGCCACATCGACAAACACTTCGTCCGTCTCCACGTGATTTTCCCGGGCAACAGCCACGCGTGTCTTGATCGTCCCAGACGGAACAGGGGTCTTGATAATGAAGTCAGAGGGAGTGAGCTCAGCCTTGATTTTCACAGAGCTGATGGCAAACGCAGGGTAAGGGAACGGAGAAAGTTCGAGCGTCATTTCACCGTTTTCCGCCACTACTTCACCGCGTGCGATCGTCGTCACGACATTTACATCAGCCAGATTCCCGTCGAGCAAAATGATATCGGCGATGATACCCGGTGCGATCGAACCTACATCTCGTGCGACACCGAATCGTTCTGCTGTATTAATGGTCGCCATCTGGAAGGCAGTCACAGGCTTGACTCCTTGCGAGATCGCATGTCTGACGATGAAGTTCATATGTCCTTCTTCTTTCAACGAATCACAGATGCGGTCATCGGACACGAGCATCATCCGGCGGGAGTCAATGCCCTGTTCGGTGTGTGCTTTGATCGTTGCTGCAACATCGTGCCATGCTGAGCCGCGGCGCATTTTGGCATACATGCCAAGGCGTACACGCTGTGCGACATCTTCGCTGGTCACACACTCATGGTCCCCGGTTACACCCGCAGCGGCATAAGCAGCCAGACGCGGATCACTTGACGGCCATGTATAGTGACCATCCACTACTTTTCCTGCCCGAAGTGTCGCTTGAATCTCTCCAATCATTTTCGGGTCCCCGTACACAACACCAGGGAAATTCATGACTTCTCCGAGCGCGATCATATCGGGTCCCCAGCTCAATGCTTCCGCGACCTCCGCTGGTCCGAATTCTGCCCCAGCCGTTTCAAAAGAAGCATCTGTGGAAGGGACGCAGGAAGCGACCTGCATGTAAGCAGCCATGGGTGTTTGTCTCGCCTCATCCAGCATGATGCGCAAACCAGGTAGACCGAGAACATTCGAGATCTCATGCGCATCGAAAAAGCCGCCTGTGGTACCAAGCGGCAATACCGCATTGGCGAACTGCGTCACGGACAGCATGCTGCTTTCGATATGACAGTGCCCGTCTAACAGTCCTGGTGCCATATACTTTCCTTTTGCATCGATGATCGTGGTTGATTCATCCGTCATTCCTTCCACAAAAGGACCGACATAGGCGATACGGGTGCCAACGACAGCGATGGACATATTCGGCAAGATTTCACCGGAGAGAACATTGACGAGAGTGCCGTTATGGATGAAGAGGGTTGCTTTTTTCTCCCCTCTGGAAAAGGCAACGAGATCAGGAATGCAATCTGCGAGTGGAGGTCTTGCAAAGGACGAATGCTGCTGTGTCATGTTTACTATCACCTCATGCTGGATTTGGTTTTTTACATATCGTACACATCGAAGCCGAAGGAAGCTAGTTTTCTCTTAGAAAAATTTTTGAAAAAGAGGGTGCAGTGGATGACGAGAGTAAAAGTCAAATACCTAAAAATATCGTCCTACCTAAAGCTGTGCGTGGGCGCTGGGGTTTCAATTGGGATTTTGGATGGGGCCTTCCGTTTTCTATTATTACTCGTAATGGGGCAGTTGAGCACTTCGGAAGCATTGCTATTCAGTATGCAGGTTAAAGGATGGGTAGCGGGAATTTTGCAGTTGCTTTTTGTACCGTCGCTGTATGGGGTGGGTGCAGTCTTGTTTGGCTGCGTCTCCTATTTTCCGTTTATGTACTACCTAAAGTGCAAGAAGGGGCTTGTGATCGAAGGGGTATTTGAAAGGGAGCATCACGAGGACATACCAAAATAAAGCACCTCCCATTTTCACCGTTGTTGAAAGTGAAAACAGGAGGCGCCGCTTAGTGTTCTGCTATCTCTATTTCATTTGTCTTTGTTTTCCGCAGTTTGTAAATCGCAACGAGTAAAATAAACCACACAGGTGTGATGAACAAGGCGACTCGTGTATCTTCCGCGAGTGCCAGCACGACCAGAATGAAGGCAAGGAATGCCAGGATCAGGTAGTTGGCAAAAGGATAGAGCGGCATTTTAAACGAATTCGCTTTTGCTAAATCTGGTCTCGTTTTGCGATATTTCAAATGACAGATGACGGTAATACCCCAAATAAAGATAAAGCAAACGGTCGAAACGCTAGTGATCAGTGTAAATACGCCTTCTGGCATGACGTAATTCAAGACAACGGCGATAAGGATAACAATCGTCGAAAAGAGGAGTGCATTTGCCGGAACCTTGTTGGCAGTCAGTTTGGTAAGGGGCACAGGTGCATTCTTTTCTTTAGCAAGGGAGTAGACCATACGGCTTGTACTGAAAATGGCGCTATTACAGGCGGAAGCGGCAGATGTCAGTACGACAAAGTTAACGATACCGGCAGCGGCTGCAATGCCAATCGCTGCGAAGACCTGCACAAACGGACTCTCTAACGGGTTGATCGCGTTCCAAGGATAAATGCTCATGATGACGATGAGTGAGCCAACGTAGAAAATCAAAATCCGAATCGGAATTTGGTTAATCGCTTTTGGAATGACTCGTTTTGGGTCTTCTGTTTCACCGGCTGTTAGACCGACGAGCTCGATTCCAACAAATGCGAACACGACCATCTGGAAGGAGAGAAGGAACCCATTGAAGCCGTTCGGGAACATACCGCCATGACTCCAGAGATTCGTGAAGCTGGACGCACCAGCATTCGTAGAAAAGCCCTTGATGATCATGAAAATACCGACAAAAATCAGAGCGAGAATCGCGATGACCTTAACCAGCGCGAACCAAAATTCCATTTCTCCAAAAAGCTTCACTGTCGCCAGGTTCATGATTAACAAAATCACGAGGGCGATTAAGCCTGGCATCCACTGCGGTATTTCTGGAAACCAAAATTGCGTATAAAGACCAACAGCTGTCAGGTCGGCCATGGCGATGGAAATCCAGCAAAACCAGTACGTCCAGCCCGTGACAAATGCGGCCATATTCCCCAAATAGTCTTTGACGAAATCCACAAAAGAATGGTAGTTCAAATTGCTCAAGAGGAGCTCCCCGAGTGAGCGCATGATTAAAAAGCAGATGATGCCTGTAATCAAGTAAGCAAATAAGATGGATGGGCCGGCCAAATGAATCGATTTTCCTGCGCCCAAAAATAATCCTGTTCCGATTGCTCCGCCGATCGCGATAAGTTGTACGTGTCTGTTTTTCAGACCTCTCTCCAATTTTTGATCCTGCATACGATCCACCTCTCTCTATTTTTAGTTAGTTTTTAATTTTTAGATTTTTACCAAACAGATAATGTTCATATTAACATAACTATTGTTGTTTCACATATGTTTATTTATTTTTATAGAAAAAAAGCTTTTAATTATGAACGAAATAGTAACATTTTGGAAGTGTTGGTTCTTTTAAACAAAGGCCGCACTTTTTTTGTATTTCAGAAAAAAGAAGATATTGACATGAGAATGGAAATCATTTAATTTTGCATTAGGGAAACTTTTTTATACACAACCACATTAGTTTTCTTGGGCAAATATTATTGGTGCAAGACTACATTGTTGTGTGTAGGCATATATGCATAGAGGAATTACCCGTTTCACCATCGTTTTTTGGACGGGATCATACAACGGGCTATGATTTGGAGGGAAGAAGCATGGAATCTGCTATCGCGGTAAGGGACTTGCATGTCTCCTACTTTGGGAACGAAGTTGTTCGGGATGTCTCGTTTGACGTTGAGCTAGGGAGTATGGTTGGAATCATCGGTCCAAACGGGGCAGGGAAGTCAACCTTGATCAAAGCGCTCTTGGACCTCATTCCGAGAGATAAGGGGAATGTGCGGATTTTTGGGAAAGAGACAAATGAATTCCGGAAGAAAATCGCCTATGTACCACAACGGAGCATGATTGATTGGACGTTTCCGATCACCGTCATGGACACCGTACTGATCGGAACCTATCCAAGTGTCGGACTGTTCGAATTTCCGAAAAAAAAGGAAAAAGCGTGGGCGCTGGAATGCTTGAGAAGAGTAGGGCTGGAGGATTTCCGCGACAGGCAGATTGGGGAGCTCTCCGGCGGACAGCAACAGCGTGTCTTCCTGGCAAGGGCACTTGCACAAAAACCGGAGCTACTGCTTCTAGACGAGCCGTTTGTGGGGATTGATGTGGCGAGTGAGGACACCATCATTCGCATTTTGAAAGAGCTGCAATTTCAGGATAAAACAATCGTGGTCGTCCATCATGACTTGTCCAAAGCATATGCGTATTTTGATCAGCTTCTTCTCATGAACAAAGAATTGATCAAGTTCGGTACGGTCGATGAAGTGCTGAATCGAGAAGTCATGTCGAGAGCATATTCCTATCAGCTACCATTTCTCGAAAAGACCGAGGTGCTTGCATAATGGATTTCTTGATGGCAATTGGACAGTATGAGTTTTTGCAAAAAGCATTGTTTACATCTGTAGTGGTTGGGTTAATCTGCGGCGTCATCGGTAGCTTTATCATCTTGCGCGGAATGTCCTTGATGGGGGATGCCATCTCACACGCTGTTTTGCCTGGGGTGGCTCTCTCCTATGCATTTGGGATCAATTTCTTCGTGGGCGCTGTTTTAACGGGTGTACTCACCGCTGTTGGAATTGGCTACGTGAGCCAAAATAGCCGCATCAAGAACGACACGGCGATCGGGATTTTGTTCACGTCTGCCTTTGCGATCGGGATCATCATGGTTACGATGCTGAAAAGCAGTACCGATCTGTATCACATTTTATTCGGGAATGTATTAGCTGTGCGCTCGTCAGATATGTGGGTGACGGTTGGTATCGGGGTCATCGTCATCGTGACAGTCTACGCTTTTTTCAAAGAACTGTTACTGACTTCGTTTGATCCAACCATTGCTGCTGCCTACGGCTTGCGTAACAACCTCATTCATTACTTGCTGATGACCTTGTTGACGATGGTAACGGTCGCTTCCTTGCAAACCGTAGGAATCGTGCTCGTCGTCGCCATGTTGATTACACCGGCTGCTACCGCTTATCTTTTGACGGACCGTTTGTCGATCATGATCTTCTTGGCTGGCGGTTTTGGGATGCTGTCTTCGGTTATCGGCCTTTATTTTAGCTTTACCTATAATTTGGCCTCTGGTGCCACGATTGTCGTGGTTGCAACTGTGCTCTTCTTCCTGGCCTTTCTCTTCTCCCGAAAACACGGGGTGGTATGGAAATCAATCCGAGCTCGGCAAAAACGAATCGAGCTCTTAAAGTAAAGGAGAATTATCGTCATGAAGAAGTGGAATCTGTTTTTCGTTTTCCTACTAGCAACCGTATTAATGGCAGCGTGTGGTGCTCCGCAAAGTGCGAACGAGCCTACGAAATCAGAGAGTGACAAGCTACAGGTCGTAACCACGTATTCGATTCTGTATGACATCGTGAAAAATGTTGGGGGAGATCGGGTAGAGATCCATAGTCTCGCTCCGATTGGCTCCAATCCGCATGAATATGACCCACTGCCTGCTGACGTGCAAAAAACGACGGATGCAGACGCGGTTTTCTACAATGGACTGAATTTGGAAGCAGGTAACTCCTGGTTCGATAAACTGATGACCACAGCAGGCAAAACAGGTCCGGATGCACCCGTGTTCCGTCTTAGTGAAGGCGTAGCAGCCAAGCACTTGACGACCAAAGGCAAGGAGAGCGAAGAAGACCCGCACGCGTGGCTAGATGTACGCAATGGCATCAAGTATGCAGAGAATGCAAAAAATGCCTTGATCAAGGTGGACCCAGCGCACAAGGAAACGTATGAGCAAAACGCCAAAAAGTACATCGAACAGCTGACTGCGCTACACGAGGAAGCGGTTAAGCAGTACAACCAGATTCCGAAAGAACAGCGTTTGCTTGTGACGAGCGAGGGAGCGTTCAAATATTTCAGCGAAGCGTACGATTTTGAAGCGGCATACATTTGGGAAATCAACTCAGAGAACCAAGGAACACCCGAGCAGGTCACACAGGTGGTCGATACAATCCGTGCGAAAAAAATCCCGGCTCTGTTTGTAGAGACGAGTATCGATCCGCGCAGCATGGAGATGGTATCGAATGAAACAGGTGTACCGATTGTCGGGAAAGTATTTACGGACTCGCTCGGAAAGCCCGGAGAAGATGGTGATACGTACATCAAAATGATGGAATGGAATATCAAGACAATTTACGAAGGATTGACCAAGAAATAAGCATCGTAAAAGCAAAGCACAGCTCTCCTAATCAGGGGCTGTGCTTTTAAATTCTTCCACTGCTTAACATCCTTCATCAGATTGAGGTATAATAGGCTAGTGTGCAAAAGGAATCCGGAGTATTCATATTTAATCTGTCATATTGAAAGAGAGTGGGATTATGGGTCGTAAGTGGAACAATATTAAAGAGAAGAAAGCTTCTAAGGACGCGAGCACCAGTCGTATTTACGCAAGGTTCGGGAAGGAAATTTACGTAGCGGCAAAGCAAGGCGAGCCGGACCCAGAGTCCAACCGTGCTCTGAAGGTCGTCCTGGAGCGTGCTAAAACGTACAGCGTACCGAAAGCGATTATCGACCGCGCGATTGATAAAGCAAAGGGCGGCTCTGATGAAACGTTTAGCGATCTGCGCTATGAAGGCTTTGGACCAAACGGTTCCATGATCATCGTGGATGCACTGACCAACAACGTAAACCGAACAGCTCCTGAAGTGCGTGCCGCTTTCAACAAAAACGGCGGTAACATGGGCGTATCCGGTTCGGTAGCTTATATGTTTGACCCAACAGCGGTATTTGGCTTGGAAGGCAAATCCTCTGATGAAGTGCTGGAAATCTTGATGGAAGCGGACGTAGACGTGCGCGACATTTTGGAAGAAGACGGTGCTGTCATCGTTTACGCAGATGCCGAACAGTTCCATGCTGTACAAGAAGCACTTAAAAATGGTGGCGTTTCAGAGTTTACCGTAGCTGAACTGACCATGCTGCCACAAAACGAAGTAACGCTGACAGAAGACGTACAAGCTCAATTCGAAAAGCTGATCGATGCTTTGGAAGACTTGGACGATGTGCAGCAGGTGTACCATAACGTTGATTTAGGTGAATAATGTTTTTAATGGAGAAGACCTTTGTTTTAGGACAAGGGTCTTTTTTATGTGCTGTGTATTGGCTGTGGTGAGGAGAAGAATATTTCCAGTCTAGGCTCCAGGCTCCGTCCTGCTGAGGGTTGAGACTGTCCGCTCCGAAGGGATTTGCGGGGAAACGCAAAAGTGGTAGCCGCTTCGTCGCTTGGGCACGGTTGCGTTTCTTTTGCCCGCAAATCCCTTCTCCGCTCGGCAGGACTCCACAAGTCGCTACGTCTGGAAATATTCTTCTCTGTGGGAACTGAACACGTTCTTCCATCTTTTAAGGATTTTAAAACTCGTTTAACACGAAAAGCTCGTAGAGGAAACAGGAGAAATTAGCGAAGATCTTTGGCACACCGCCCGAGGCGCAATGAAAAAAAGAGAAACAAGCTTTTAGCATCCACCTCTGGGACACTCCCTGAAAGAACTATTTTGGACGCGGGTTTCGCTTTTTTTCATGGAGCCGGGCAGTCAATCCCCCAGCGGGTGGGACCCAAGAAGCTGAGCGTTTTCTCCTGTTTCCTCCCAGCACTACAGCAACTACATAATGTGGCTGCGGTGGAGAGAAGAATATTTCCAGACTAGGCTCCAGGCTCCGTCCTGCTGAGGGTTGGGACTGTCCGCTCCGAAGGGATTTGCGGGGAAACGCAAATGTGGTAGCCGCTACGTCGCTCGGGCACGGTTGCGTTTCTGTTGCCCGCAAATCCCTTCTCCGCTCGGTAGGACTCCACAAGTCGCTACGTCTGGAAATATTCTTCTCTGGCGTAACTGCTTACATTTCATCAATCTTTTAAGGCTTATAAAACCCGTCTTAATCTGGAAAGCTCGTAGAGGAAACAGGTGAAAAAAGCGAAGATCTTTGGCACACCGACCGAGGCGCAATGAAAAAAAGAGAAACAAGCTTTTAGCGTCCACCTCTGAGACACCTCCTGAATGAACGACTTTGGACGCGGGTTTCGCTTTTTTTCATGGAGCCGGGCAGCTTACGCTACCCTGGGGGTGGGACAAGAAGCTGAGAGTTTTCTCCTGTTTCCTCCCCACCACAACAGCCCGATAAACAATTTTTAAAAGAAATAAAAACCGCCTCCATAAAGGAGACGGCATATATCGAGCTCGTTAGTTTTGAGGTGTTACCGATCATCACGTGCGACGCATCTACCTCCAGTATGAAGTTAGAAGCTTAAAGCAGTGTGCGGTTTTCCTTACTCACTAGGTGATCGTGTAAATCATCCATGGCACATCGCCTCCGTAAAGGACTAAGCCTGATTGAGAACACACCACCGAGCTCGATGAGTATAGTATGAGCAAAGCCCATCTTTTTATTCACTCATCTTTAGCATTTGTTTTCGAACAGCATTTAAAAACTGTTGGTTGCTGTAGGCAGTGCCACCAGCTAATCCTGGTTCAACTGCATTCACGTACATTTGATCAGCTTTGACTGCACGTAGATTTTTCCATGCAGGCTGCTCTTGTAACTGCTTGAAAGCGGGCTGGTCTTCTTTTGTGACCATCACAAATAAGTAGTTGGGATCTTCTTTTGCCAAAGCATCCATAGAGAGCGCAGTACGCTCCTTCATATTCGCGACGACATCTGGGACAGGCAGGGCCAAGTCCGTATATAACAGGTTATTGTACCGTTCATCCTTTGGATAGGCGTAAAAGGAGCCTTCTTGGAACCACAGCGTCAGCACTTTCTTTTCCGGGAGTGGAGCGAGCTTGTCGCGGAGTTCCTGTGCATTTTGCTTCACTTTACCTATAAAGGTATCCAAATTGTCATCTCTTCCACGAACATCAGCGAGCAGACGCAAGTTTTCTTGCCAATGAGCTCCGTTCGTGGAGACGGGAATGACGGATGCAGCGGTTTGCAATTTGGCCAAGTCTTCCTTGGAGATCTTGTCAGTTGTCATGATGACGTCAGGTTCAAGGGCAACCAGCTCACTTAGGTTATCTGTTATAGGATAGGGGAGCTGCTTGGCATTTCTGATCATGGCTTGATATTCCGCCGGAAACTTTCCGTTTTTGTCTACCGTAGCAGCGACGGGCGGGATTCCCAGCAAGAAAGAATCTTCGTACGAAGCAGGGAAGCCTACGAAAACAATAGCTTTGGTTCTGGCCGGAATTGTATAAGTGTTGCCTAAGTAAGTGATCGATCTGGTCGGTTTCGATGCCGCTGAATCGCCCGTTTGTCCACCATTTCCGCAGGCTGCCAGGACGAGGAGCAAAGCGGCAATCGGGATAGCTAGTAGCCGTTTATACATACAGGTCACTCCGTTCTTACTTCTTGTGTTATCAGGAAAGTAGCAGGACTCATGTAAATTATAGGCTACCCGATCCATCCGTCGCTGTTACATTCCTGAACATTTTCAAACATTCTGCTGTAACCTTTTTCCTGCTTAAGACACTAATGGGTATCCAAGAAAATTTTCGCATAGGAAAGTAGTCGATCAGCCGACAGCAAGAGAATGGAGGAGCTTCTTTGTATGAAGAAATGAAACATCAGGTCATCATATGGGGGGCTATACAGTTCATTTTGATGTGGACAGGAAACAGGTGATCGGAATCATTCTTCCGTATGCAGAGGATTCTAAACCGCTTCCTAACAAAAGCAAAGCAATGTCACGGGAAGACGCGACTAGTGTATACGTCACCCATCGTCCGCTCCGATTGGTCTACAAGCTGATGGAGAATCCGGCTACATGGCAAAATAGCAATCCATAAGAAGCCTCGGGTAATCCGAAATGCTAGGATATAGACATCAAGGAAAAACAACCCCGAGGAGGAAGTACACATGGCATTGCAATCCAAACAAATTTTCGTTAATTTACCGGTGAAGGACCTCAACAAATCGATCGACTTCTTTACGGCAATCGGCTATGAATTTAACCCGCAATTTACGGATCAAAATGCAGCATGCATGGTGATCGGCGAAAATATTTTTGCCATGCTGCTCGTCGAAGAGTTTTTCCAAACCTTTACGAAAAAAGAGCTGACGGATGCAACCAGAAGTACCGAGGTCATTGTCGCGTTGTCTGCGGACAGCAGAGCGCAAGTCGATGAGATCGTAAACAAAGCATTTGCTGCGGGCGCAACTCCATCGAAAGACCCGGTTGACCATGGCTTCATGTACGGCTGGAGCTTTCAAGATTTGGATGGCCATCTGTGGGAGTTCTTGCATATGGATCAAGGCGCTGTTCCACAGGAATAAAAGACGGAGTATACGAACTAAGGGCAAAAAGCACGGGATCGAAAAAAGATTCCAGCTTTTTGCCCTTTTTTTTCATTCAATACTGGCACATCCCAAGTGGATTCCCGTCTGGGTCAAAAAACGTCAGCACCTTCGTAGACCCAAATCCATCAATCGGGGTTACCCTCACCCCACGCTCTGTTAACAGCTGATGTGCTGCCTCAATGTCCGCGGGAAGAAAATTATAGTATTTGCCTACACCAAATTGATTTTCCGGAAATGTCATCGGCTGATGGTTCTCTACGCGCACGAGACAGATTACGGTGCTTGATTCATCGGAGATCTGCATCGTGACTGCCTCCTCTTCCACAAACAAAGGTCTGCACCCAAGCTTTTCTTCATACCATTTTGCAGAGGCACCGGGGTCCTTCACAGGTATAAAAACCCCTTCCATACCTTTTAACAGTGATTGAGCCATCCTTTCATCTCCCATTCGACCAAAAATCTATCGCCTATCATTTCGACGACAATGGTAGGAAAAACCTGTAAGTTCCACACTTTCATTTTGACAATCACTCGTGACATTTCGCTAGCTAAGCGTTATCTTGTACGTAAGAACACAGATGGGGTGAACGGATGCGCTTCTACAATAAATACATAAAAAAATACGGCGTAGTCGCCGGGATTTCCATGTTTTTCTTAGCGTTGGAGGCGGTATGTGATCTATTGCAGCCGACGATTCTGTCTCACATTATCGATACGGGTATCGCAAACCGGGATATGAACTACGTGCTCAAGACAGGCGGGCTGATGCTGCTCGTTACGGCATTGGGGGCAGTCGCGGCATCGATCCGCAATGTGCTGGCGACATACGTGTCGCAAAACTTCGGTGCGCAGCTGCGCGCAGATTTGTTTTCCAAAGTGCAATCCTTACCCTTTGAAAACCTGAACAAGTTCGATAGAGCCTCACTCGTGACACGTCTGACTAATGACGTCAATCAAGTGCAGATGTTTGTAAACGGCATGATGCGAATATTCGTCAAAGCGCCGTTGATGTGCATTGGTGGGTTGTTTATGGCAACCCAATTGAACGTGGATTTGGCTGTGATTCTCGCTGTTGTCGTGCCCATTGTGGGTCTGTTTATTTTCTTGAATATGAAAATCGGTTTTCCGTTCTTCCTGAAGGTACAGCAGGCGCTTGACCGAGTGAACGGTGCGATGCGTGAGTATTTATCTGGGGTACGAGTCGTTAAGGCATTCAATCGCTTTGATTTTGAGCGTGGCAAGTTTACACGGGCAAACGAAGAGCTGCAGTCCAAATCGGTTTCGGCTACGCGGGTGATGTCCATCTTCAGTCCAGCGATCATGCTGACGATGAACCTCGGAATTGTCGCGGTTCTCTGGCTTGGGGGGCTTGGCGTAGAACAAGGAAGCATCGAGGTCGGTCATATCATCGCGTTTACGAACTACATGACGCAAATCCTGTTTTCACTCATGATGATTTCCCTGGTATTTAATATGTTTGTGCGGGCCAAAGCATCGGCAGGACGCATCGGAGAAGTATTTGCGGAGGAAAACCAAATGAGCTGGAAAGAGGAACAACCTCACGAGCTTCCAGGCAAAAAGGGACGCATCGACTTCGAAGGGGTCAGCTTCTCGTATGATGGAGAAGCCGGTCAGCCAGTACTCAAGCAGATTTCGTTTACTTGTCTGCCGGGGGAGACAGTCGGGATTATCGGGTCGACAGGCTCTGGAAAAAGCAGTTTGGTTGGTTTGATTCCACGGTTTTATGATGTAACGGAAGGCACGATTCGAGTAGATGGCATCGATGTACGCGACATCGAACCGAAGCGATTGCGCGAAAAAATGGCGATTGTGCCGCAAAAAACCATGCTGTTTACGGGCACGGTGATGGAAAACATTCGTTGGGGCAAGGCAGAGGCGACCCACGAGGAGGTCGAGCAAGCGGCACGTATGGCGCAGGCTCACGAGTTCATCTCCGCCACTCCTGAAGGCTATGAGACACGCGTAGGACAGGGAGGAGTCAATTTCTCTGGAGGACAGAAGCAGCGTATTTCCATAGCCAGGGCCATGGTGAAAAAGCCGGAAATCCTCATTCTCGATGACAGTACAAGCGCGGTAGATGTGGCGACAGAAGGGAAAATTAAGGATGCGCTCCGAGCCTATGCGGCTGGCCTTACCTGCATTTTGATCGCCCAGAGAATTACCTCTGTCATGGATGCGGACAAAATCATCGTGCTAGACAATGGAGAAGTTGCGGGCATCGGTACGCATGACGAATTGATGACCTCTTGTCAGGTCTATCAGGAAATCTTTCAGTCACAAATCGGCCGGGAGGTGAAGTAAGGTGAGTCAACAGAAGCAACAACAACCTGTCTTTTCACCGAGACCTGGCCGGGGCTTTGGACATGGTGCTGCCAGAGGTCCAGTCAGTAAGCCCAAAAATTTTTCAGGTACGCTAAAAAGACTCTGGCAAGCTTTTGGCAAAGAAAAGAAGCTGCTGCCGATCGTATTCGCCATTGTATTTGTCGATGCACTCCTCATGCTGTCTGCACCTTATTTGATCGGAAAGTCGATTGATGCGATGACAGGTGGCGAGGAAGCTCTTAGTTTTTTGTCTATCCTCATTCTTGCCTTGCTCGGCTCGTACATCCTCGATGGGGCACTGACGTTTTTGCAAAGCTGGTTGATGGCAGGCATCTCACAACGGATCGTCACGAACCTGAGGCAGGCCCTTTTTGACAAGCTGCAAAAGCTGCCGATTGCTTATTTCGATTCGCGGACGCATGGGGAGTTAATGAGCAGGCTCACGAATGATATCGACAACGTCAGCAGCTCCATTTCCCAATCTACAACGCAATTGATGTCAGGGGGGATCGTGATCCTCGGTTCGCTGGTGATGATGCTCGTCTTGTCTCCGATCCTGACACTCGCATGCCTGATCACAGTGCCACTCGTGTTTCTACTCACACGAACGATTGCCAAACGAACGAGCGTACTGTTCAAAAATCAGCAGATGGAGCTGGGCAAGCTAAACGGGCACATTGAAGAGACGATTTCAGGCATTCAGGTGGTGCAGGCCTTCAATTATGAGCAAAAAGCCATTGAGGACTTTACGACGATCAATGACCGGCTCAGCAAGATCGGGATGAAGGCACAAGTCTGGACGGGCTTTCTCATGCCGATCATGAACGTGATTAACAACCTCGGCTTTGCCATGGTGGCGATTGTCGGAGGTGTTCTCGCTGTCAAAGGATTGATCACAGTCGGTGTGATTGCGAGCTTTCTCAGTTATTCCCGCCAGTTTGTCCGTCCGCTGAACGATCTCGCGAACATTTTCAATGTGCTTCAATCCGGTGTTGCTGGGGCGGAGCGGGTGTTTGAGGTATTGGATGAACAAGAGGAGCCAGTGGATTCTCCGGGTGCCACTGTGCTCGCACAGCCGAAGGGTCACGTTGTTTTCGATCAGGTCAGCTTTGGCTATCGTCCAGATCAGCTGATTTTGAAAAACATCAGCTTCGAGGCACAGGCAGGGAGTACCATCGCGTTAGTCGGACCGACGGGTGCAGGCAAGACCACCATTGTGAATTTACTGACGCGGTTTTATGATGTGACCTCGGGTACGATTTATTTGGACGGAAAAGACATTCGAGAGTATTCGCGGGACAGCTTGCGGCGCAGCTTTGGCTTTGTTTTGCAGGATACGTACTTGTTCTCTGGTACCATCAAGGAAAATATTATGTACGGCAAGCCGGATGCGACAGATACGGAGGTAGTAGCCGCTGCGAAAATGGCAAATGCAGATGTGTTCATCAATCGGCTTCCGATGCGTTATGACACGATGCTGACGGAAAATGGGGGTAACCTGAGTCAGGGACAACGCCAGCTTTTGGCGATTGCCCGCGTCATACTCGCCAAGCCCTCGCTGCTCATACTCGATGAGGCGACAAGCAGCATCGACACACGAACAGAGCTGAATATCCAGGATGCGCTCCTCACCATTATGGATGGGCGTACGAGCTTTGTGATTGCACACAGGCTTAATACTATTCGGGATGCCGACACGATTATGGTCGTGGATCGGGGAGAGATCGTGGAAAAAGGCAGTCACGATGAACTTATTGAGCAAAAAGGTACCTACTATCAATTGTTTTACAACCAGTTTAAAAATCTGGAGGCTTCTGGGGAATAACAGAGCACCCCGTCCAAACACGGAAATGACGTGGAGGACGGGGTGCTTTTTAATAGTTAGGATGCTGTTTTGCTGGCGGCGATCAACAAGAAGATCGGCCGACGGATTTCGTCTGGCATCCCGGGTATATCCAGCATTTCTTCAGGAGGGCCAGGCTCAGCGACTTTTGTAAGGTGAAATCCGGCAGCAAGGAGATCGTTCATATAGCTTGAAAACGTTCGGTGATACTTGACGACTTCATGATCCAGAAAGTTGGTTTGCCGGATGCCCTCCTGCTGATAGTTGTCCACAGGCCAGTGCAAGCGTTCGCCCCTGGGTCCGTAATGCCAGTCCTGTTCAGCCAGAGCAGTGAAGACGGGATGCTCCACGGAGAAAACGAAGGAACCTCCATGAGCAAGACAGTGATAAACACGTTGGCAAAGCAAGTCAAAGCGCTCCACATAATGGATGGCCAAGGAGCTGATAACGACGTCGAATTCCTCTGGAGCAAAATTAATGTCTTCGATCGGAAGATGCAGGTACTCGATGGCGGGATCTGTTGTCGTCTCTTTGGCACGCGCCAGCATTTTTTCGGAAAGGTCCACACCCACAACGGAGCGGGCCTGCTGCTCACGCGCATATCGGCAATGCCAGCCGAAGCCGCAGCCTAGGTCGAGCACTTTTTTCTCGCGAAGGGAAGGCAGTAGCTCTCGAAACGCGTACCATTCTCCCGCGGCGTTCAGTCCCTCAACCGAACGGGCCATTTGACTGTAGGTGGTGAAGAAACTTGGCTCATCGTATTTGTTCTGTTTCATCCGTGCAAAACCTCCTGGGTCGGGTCGTAGGCCTGGAGTAGTTCCCGCAGCGCTTGTTTGACATCCCCCTGAAACGCTCCACCGTGATAGCAAATCAACTGCTCGATGTCATAATCGAGTAAGCGTCGGACAGAGCGAATCGCTTCCTGCATATCCAGCGTATAGGACGGATTGGCGATTTCGAGTCTACCGTTTTCGATGACAACAGCGTCACCGGCAATCAGTGTTTTGCTTGCGATCAAATACAATGAAATATGTCCCGGCATATGTCCAGGTGTATGAATGATCTCGATGCCGCCGCACAAAGGCAGGCGTTCGTGATTCGTTACGGTTCGATCAACCACAGAGGGCTCGATGGACTGCAAAAAGCGAATAAATTCCTCAGCATGCTGCTTTTCACCTGACGCCAGATGGTCCAGTGTTGCTTGCGCCTGTTCCAATCGCAAAGATGTCTTTTGTCCTGCGATGTACGGTGCTTCGGATTCGTAGGCGATGATTTCGAGGTGGGGATAGGTTCTTTTTAACGCTGCCAAAGAACCGATGTGATCCATATCGTGATGCGTCACAATGACCTTCGTAAGGTCGTCGAGCGTAAGCTGTTGCTTGTGTGCGGCCTCCTGAAGCAGTGGCAAAAAGTCCGGATAACCACAGTCCACAAGAATCAGTTCATGCTCATCTTGCAGCAGCACAGGGGTAATGACCTGTGCAGATCCATTGTACATAAACGAAATGGCGAGAAAGTGAATCTGGTTCATACGTTGTCCCTCCTGACTGACTCATCTTAAAAAGGAGTGTAACGCAAGAGTAGAGCAGACACACGGTCGACCTTTTCTCTGTCTCATTTATGTCCACGAATAATGCGCCGAATACTGTGTTCGGTCAAGTAGTGTTTCTGGGCGAGCATTTTGACAGAAGCCCCTTCGCGATAGGCTTGCCAAATCGCTTGATTACGCTCGCTTAGCCATTGCTTTGTGTCTGTGGATGCGCCCCATTGTCGTTTGTTTTCGTGGTGGATCGGGATGTACAAGTAACTTCCTTGTACGTAATGTTGAATTTGCCGCAGCAGATCGTCTGGCAATAGGTCTTGTGCATTTTTGTATCTCATGTGCTGTGCTCCTGTCTATATAGCGTGATGTGCGTATATAGATGAGCAAAGAGATCCTCAACTCAATATGGGAAAGGCTCTGAACCAAGAGAAAGAAGAACTCTTTGCTCAGAGCCGCATTCGGCTCTTCGTACATAAGGGTCTCGCATTTGAATCATCTCCCTTCTTTTCTCTATAGTAGTGAGAAAGGGAAGCTCCTTCAATAAACATCTTTTCCTCGATTGCAAAAGAAAGGGTAAGATGAGAGGGATGCATAGATTGTTTTTGGGATGGAGATGAGAAATAAATGAGTCTTGGCGGCTTTCAAAGCGGCTTTTCCGCTCGCAAGGTATCACGTTCGGAAGTGCGGTGGGGACAGTTTTTAATATGCAATCACGGGTGTGAGGAAGTCATCCAATTGATTTCGCATGTATCTGGTGAAGTCGAATTTGAGCTATGCAAAATTGAGGCAGAGCGCATGGCGCATGTTTTGTTAGAAGCTTCGAAGACAGAGCGCTTATGACATGTACTTTTCATAAATTTCTTGAAACTTATAGCCCCCTCTCTCGTATACATGAATGAGCATGTATAGATAGAGGGAGGACGAGTATGAGCGACAAAAATGTTGTAAAAATGAGTCCCTTTCAAGCAGGAGGAAAGCTGATCGCAACGATTGTGATACTGGTTGCGTTGGTCTTGCTTGGCACGCAATCTTTTACGATTATTTCCGCAGGGCATAGTGGGGTTGTGCTGCAACTGGGAGCGGTACAGCCAAAAGTGTTACAAGAGGGCATGCATTTTAAAATTCCGTTCATTCAAACGGTGGTGCCGATGGAAGTGCGGGTGCAAAAATCAGAAATGAGCCAGACTTCTGCTTCACGTGACCTGCAAACCGTCTCTACGACAATTGCTGTTAACCATCATTTGGATGCAGAAAATGTCAATAAACTGTATCAGCAAGTGGGATTGGAGTACAATAGCCGAATTGTTGATCCTGCCATTGCCGAATCATTTAAAGCCGTGACTGCTCAATACACAGCAGAAGAACTGGTATCCAAGCGTTCCGAGGTCAGCCAAAAGGTAAAAGAAGTCTTGCATAAAAAGCTATCGAATTATAACATCATCCTCGACGAAATCAATATTCGCGAGTTTACTTTCAGTGATGAATTCAACCGCGCCATTGAATCCAAGCAGGTGGCCGAGCAGCAAGCGCTCAAATCGAAGCTGGATTTGGAGCGGATCAAGATCGAGAAAGAGCAAGAAATCACAAGAGCAGAAGCTCAGGCACAAGCGCTGCGTCTGCAAAAGCAAGAGGTTACGCCAGAGCTGATTCAGCTCAGACAGATTGAGGCGCAGCTCGAAGCCATCCGAAAATGGGATGGAAAGCTGCCGAGCGTAACGGGTGGAGCTACTCCGTTTATCAACGTGGGTACTAAGTAACCAAATAAATAAACAAAGCCACTCCCTTGAAGAGGAGTGGCTTTGTTATTAGTTGCGGATGAGATAATCGAAAGCTCCCAAAGCTGCAGTAGCTCCAGATCCCATCGAAATGATGATCTGTTTATAAGCACTGTTCGTGCAATCACCGGCAGCAAAAACACCAGGGATGTTTGTAGAACCATGGCTGTCTACCACGATCTCACCAAAGCGAGTGCGCTCAATCGTTTCGCCCAACCAATCTGTATTCGGTACCAGACCGATCTGTACAAACACACCTTGCAATTCAATGTGCTTGGTTTCACCTGTCTCACGCTCGATGTAAGAAATGCCGTTTACTTTATCCGTACCCGTAATTTCTTTGGTTTGAACGTTTTTGAGTACAGTGACATTTGGCAGACTGTAAAGACGATCTTGCAATACTGCGTCAGCTTTCAGTTCTGGCGAGAATTCCAGAACGGTTACATGTTTCACAATACCTGCGAGATCAATCGCTGCTTCCACACCTGAATTACCACCGCCAACAACTGCGACATCTTTGCCTATGAACAAAGGACCATCGCAGTGAGGGCAATAAGCTACACCCTTGTTCTTGAACTCTGCTTCACCCGGTACACCCAGATTCCGCCAACGAGCACCTGTCGACAAGATGACTGTCTTACTCTTCAGAACAGCGCCGTTTTCGAGTTCGACTTCGATCAGATCCTTCTTCTCCAAACGCTTGGCACGTTGCAGCTTCATGACATCAATGCCATACTCTTTTACTTGCTTTTCCAAGTTGGCTGCGAGCTGAGGACCTTCAATGTATTTCACACTGATGAAGTTCTCAATGCCCAATGTGTCATTGACTTGACCGCCAAGGCGTTCAGCAACGAGACCAGTACGAATCCCTTTGCGTGCTGCATAGATCGCTGCACTAGCACCTGCTGGGCCACCGCCCACAACAAGCACATCATAAGGGTCTTTATTGTCAAACTCGGATGCGTCCGGAGCAGAACCCAGCTTGGCAAGAATTTCTTCCACGGTCATACGGCCGCTTTCGAAAAATTCACCATTGAGGAAAACGCTTGGCACAGCCATCACGTTTTTGCTCTCTACCTCGTCCTTGAATACGGCACCGTCAATCATTGTATGAGTAATACCAGGATTGAAGATACTCATCAAGTTCAGAGCTTGGACAACATCTGGACAATTGTGGCAACTCAAGCTGATGTAAGATTCGAACTTATATTCACCACGAAGGTCTTTGATTTGATCAATGACACTTTGCTCGACCTTTGGAGCTCTTCCGCTAACTTGCAAGAGAGCCAATACCAAGGAAGTAAATTCGTGACCCAGCGGAGTACCGGCAAAAACAACGCCAGTATCTTCGCCGACACGGTTTACGCTAAAGCTAGGTGTGCGAGTGAGTTCTGCTTTCTCCACACTGATCTTCAAAGACATGCTGGCTAGCTCATCAATCAGTGCAAGCATCTCAGCGGATGCCTCATCCGTGCCTGCACTGACTTTGAGTACAATATCGCCTTCCAAGAGCTCGAGATATTGTTCTAGTTGCGCTTTGATTTCTTGGTCAAGGGCCATTTTATATCACACCTTAAATTTTGCCTACGAGATCAAGGCTTGGTTTCAGTGTTTTGCCACCTTCTTGCCATTTAGCTGGGCAAACTTCACCTGGATTGTTGCGAACATATTGTGCTGCTTTGATTTTGTTGATCAGAGCACTTGCATCACGGCCAATGCCACCAGCAGTAATCTCAACAGCTTGGATGACACCGTCTGGGTCGATGATGAATGTACCGCGATCTGCCAGACCATCAGCTTCGATCAATACGTCGAAGTTGCGGGAGATCACATGGGAAGGGTCACCGATCATGATGTATTCTACTTTGCTGATTGCTTCAGAGCTTGCGTGCCATGCTTTATGAGTGAAGTGAGTATCTGTAGAAACGGAGTAGACTTCAACACCGAGTTCTTTCAAAGTTGCATATTGGTTTTGCAGATCTTCGAGTTCAGTAGGGCAAACGAAAGTGAAGTCTGCTGGGTAGAAGCAAACTACGCTCCATTGACCTTTGAAGTTTGCTTCTGTTACTTCGAGGAATTTACCTGTTTGGAATGCTTGTGCTTTAAAAGGCAATACTTCAGTTCCGATGAGTGACATAGTGTTAGCTCCTTTATATGTTTTTTGTATAGTACATATTCAGGACATGCGTAACGAGGCATGCTTGAATATAATTTACAATGATTATTATTTAATAAATGATTCAGTAAGTCAAGTTTTTTATAATGATTATAATGTGATAATTTTTACAAGCCGTTTTCTCCATTATTTAGTATGATTCGAACGGCATAAGAGTATTCGTTTTGCTGCATGAAAAATTGACGATTCGTTCGTAGAAACCAGACGGAATGTTTTACGTATGAAATAAAGGGAGCATGGACAGCGGAATAAACATACAGGAGTGATGATATGCCTTCTCGAATTAGCGCACCACAGAAGAACTTGTCCAAGGATGCGTTCAAAGTACAGCTTATTACTGCGGGGATTACGGTTGTAATCGGGATTGTTATTTTGACCGTTCTTTATTATCTAGATAATCGTTTTGCCTGGAAGGAATGGATGGGATGGTGTTTGCACGGATTGCTCGTTATCGGTGTGATCGCAACGATCTGGTCTTTTGTCGAGCCGTATTTTTTATATAAAAGCTGGCGGTATGATATCGATGAAGATTTCCTGCAAATGAAATTCGGGGTGATCACAGAGAAACATTTCCTTGTTCCCATGACGAAAATTCAAGCAGTCTCAACGAAACAAGGACCAATTTTGCGAAAGTACGGGCTGTACACCATCTCGATTAAAACAATGGGCTCCTCACACGAAATTCCAGGGTTGCCGGGGGATGTCGCTTCTCAATTGAGAGAACAGATTGCACACTACGCCAAATTAAAGGAAGTGGAGTAGTGATGGAAGCAAAACGATACCATCCACTAACGATCCTTTTTGATCTCATCATCCAAGTTAAGCATCTGTTTTTTCCTGCGTTGATTCTGTTTGTGTTCAACCATGACTCGACAAACGCATTCATTACATACGGGAGAATTGTTTTTTACATCTATGTAGGAGGGATGCTGGCCTATCTGCTTATGAAATGGGTTTCGTATAAGTATAGGCTGGATGATACAGCTTTCCATCTTTACGAAGGGATTCTTACGAAGAAAAAGCAAACGATCCCCTTTAGCAAAATCCAAAACGTCAATCGACATACGACGTTGCTGCACCGGATTTTTAAAGTGACTTCTATCCGGTTTGAAACAGGGATGGTTGGCGATGATTCTAGAGTGGAATTCGCGGTGATTTCTGTAAACGAAGCAGATCGACTGGAGGCATTCACGAAACAGGCAGTGCGATTAGAGAAAGAGCCTGAGGCTGAAGGGAAAGCAGGAGTCTCCCCGGAGGAAATCGGTACGCCGTATACCAATCCTGATCGAGTCATTCACTTTACGCCAACGAAGAAAGAGATTATCAAGGCTTCCTTCACTTCTCTCAGCTTCCTCGGGATGATTACGTTACTGATTTGGGCGTACTTCAAACTCACCGAATATATCGACGTGGAGGAGCAAGTAGTAGGTATTTATTCGCTGATTATGAGCTCGTGGATATGGATCACGCTGACAGCCGTTGGACTACTTGTCCTGTCCATCGTATTCGGCATGGTTACGACTTATATTCGTTACGGAAAATACGAGATTTCTTCGGATCATGACCGGATTTACATTGCCAAAGGAGTCATTGAAGAAACGGCTTTTTCGATCGCAAAGGATAGAGTGCAAGCGATTAAAATCAAACAATCCTTGCTAAAGCGCATGTTGGGTCTCGCCGAAGTCAAGCTGACGGTTGTTGGCGGGGACAGTGATTCGGATAAGGATAAACAGGATGTCAGCTCCCTCTATCCATTTCTACCAATAAAACGTGCGTATGAGATGATCGCAGAAATATTGCCTGCGTATGAAGTGACGGAAAAAATGACGAGTCTCCCCAGAAAATCGTTATGGGTTCGCTTGGTCAGATCGAGCTGGATTTGGATGATAGGCACAGGTGCGCTTTTCTATTTCAAGCCGAATATTTTGGGGTGGGAGCAAGCCTGGTGGGTTATATCCATTGCGTTGACACTGATCATCCTAGCCTTCGAAGTCATTGAATTCTACAACACGCGATACACCTTGAATGATCATTTTATTCAGTTCCAAACAGGGAGCCTAACTACAACCTTATATATCTCCAAACGAGAAAAGATTATTGAGGTCAACGTCAAAAGAGGCCTCCTGCAAAAGCAGCTAGGACTTGCTTCGATTAAAACAGTCAATCGTGCCAAACCAGTGAGTCATAGAGGGGTAACAGATGTGCCGATTGAGTTGGCAGAAGGGTTTTATCAGTGGTATATGGGACGTAGAAAAGAGATCAAAGTAAAGTAGAAGAGGGGACGTAGAAGGAAAAGGTGAATCTTTTCCCTCTACGTTCTTGTGCTTTCAAACAGCTCCAGCCACTCCCCATCCGGACCTTTGAAGAACATATAACGTGAGCCGTTCGGCAAGGTGGTTATTTCCTGATCGATAAAGGTTACATGTCGTTGCTTCAAACGGTCGATTTCAGCTTCGAGGTTGTCCACAGCAAACGCCAGGTGGTGGACTTTGCCCTCTGCCGGAAGGGAATCGCTGTATCCATGAATGAGCTCCAGCTCTGTCTCAGTGCTTCCCGGAAATCCAAGAAAAGCAAGCGTAATATCTCCGTTGGAATGAGCGAGCTTTCCTTTTAGCTCCATCCCAATCACTTCGGTGTAAAAGGCAACTGAGGCGTTCAAGTCTTTTACCATCAAGCCCACATGCTCCAGCTTTTTGATCGCCATATCATTTTCATTCCTTTCCATGGGTATGATTTTTTTCTATTGTAGAAGAATTTGTAGGAAATGTCTGTATGCGAAACTGTCATGATAGGTTTTCCAATGATAAACATGGCTATAATTGGGGTATGGTGCAAAATTTCGTCATCCCCGGGGTGGAGCATGGAATCTATTGTGGAAGTAATTGCGAGAGCAGTGCTGGCTTTTGCCATCATGATGATCATTACTCGGATCTTGGGCAAGCAGACGATTGCGCAAATGACGTATCACGATTTTGTCGCGGCGATCACCTTGGGAGCGCTGACGGCAAATCTTGCCTTTAACAACATGGCCAAAATATCGCACATGCTCGTGACATTACTCACTTTTGGTGGTATCGCCTATTTGTTGATGATTCTCTCCCTGAAAAACCGGAAGATGCGAAAATGGTTTTCGGGCCAGCCGACGGTGGTCATCCAGGATGGAAGAATTCTCGAAGATAACATGCGCAAGCAAAAGCTGTCTTTGGATACGCTGAATCAAGAGCTGCGGGAAAGAAACATTTTTAATATCGAAGAAGTTCAATATGCTGTGCTGGAGTTGAATGGGGAGATATCCGTCCTGAGAAAACCGCAATTTTTACCTGTTACTCGCGGGGACTTGAAACTGAAAATGGGGAAGAGACAGATATTCCCGATTGAATTGATCATGGATGGTCAAATCATCCAGAGCAATTTACGTCAACATAGCTTAACCATCGAGTGGCTACTTTCACAGGTGGGCAAAAAAGGCTTGAGTGTCGAGGAAGTGAACTACGCCGTGATTAGCTCCAATGGACAAATTTATTTCGACCCGTATGAGGACCGTATCAGTAACCCGATCGACAAAGAATAAGGTGTCGCAAAAAAACCTCCGTGATGGAGGTTTTTTACTTGCTCGAGTATTGGCGGAGTGTCCCTGTCTGCTTCAAATGGTTATAAAATCTGTGCAAAATAGTGACGGCTTCGGCGCGAGTCAGCATTTCTCCACCCTCGAACTTGCCGTTCCATGCAGTCATGATCCCTGTTCTTTGCAAAAGGGCGAGATTGGTGGCAGTGATTCCGCTAAAGTCATCTGAGAAAAAATATTCATTGCCATCCTGACTGATCAGGATCGGATAAAGAATGTTTGTTCGATCTGACCCATCCTCAGCGTATCGCCCATCCTCCTGTAAAACAGGATTTTCCATCGATTCGTACGGACTAAGAATAAGAGGGATATCTCGCATAGAGGAAAGGATTTGGAAAACTTCCGTGGCAGGCATATCTTGCCTGTCTAACATAAAGACGGGTAGGACGTTAGCTGTACCGATTCGATTGAGTTTGGCGTCCGGGTAAAATTTGTAGCCAGCAGGTGTATAGCTTACGGCATTCCACCAATCTCGTGTAACAATTGAACTGATTTCCTTGTAGGCCCAATGATTTTTCGGTACATCAGAAAAATGTTCGATGTGGTAATTGCTATAGTCCGTCTTCTGATTCGGTTTGTACGGTCTGTATTGATCAAACAGGCGATAGATCATGACGGTCATTTCCGCTTTGTCGACTAATCTTTCAGGCTGAAATCGACCGTCAGGATAACCGCTAACAACCCCCTTATCTACCATAAAGGAGATCGAATTCATGGCCCAGCCGTATTTCTTCGGATCGACATCATGAAATTTCGGTGCAGCATGTGTAACCGCAGGATAAATACCAGATAAACCCAGAATGAGTGCAAGGAATACAGTGATGACTTTCATATACGCTCCTCTTTTTTTTCAATAGAATTGTAAGGATTATCCTTCTAGTATACTATTCGGCGTTTGAAAAGGAAGGTGTTCTGCAAGAATTGATGTGACGATATAGAGCGAGTCAAACTCGCCAGAAGAAGCCGCGATGATCAGCGGTTTAGAAGGAAACAGTTGCTTGTTTATTTCGCGGGAAGAAAGCCCTTGGCTATGCAAACGCAGGATTTCCCCAGACAGATTCTCCAAATGCTCCAGCTTTTGCTGCAAGCGTGTTTTCCCGTCTGGATGATATCCGGAATGGGCACAAAAGATTGATTGGAAGTCACAAGCCAGCACGGTTCGAAGGGAATTCATCAAGGTGGGGATTGATTCTTCTCGTAAAATAACCTTCGTTTTCACACCCATAAAAAGATCGCCACAGAACAAGCGACCGTTCATTTCGTCCAGCAAAACTACATGATCATGGGCATGGCCGGGGGTATCAATCACTTTCCATTCGAGGGAACGAGAGTGATGGACGTCACCCAAAGGGTGGGCCACAAACGGATCGCGAATCCCCCAAGTCAACTGTCGGTAGAATGGGTACAGTGCTTTTTGGGAGCAAATGTTCACGCCTTTATCGTGAATGAAAAGAGGGACCTGCTTGTGCTGGGCAATCCACGAGGCGGTACCGACATGGTCTTCATGACTGTGCGTCAATACGACCGAATCAAACGAGGCTTCCAGAAACCTGTGAATGAGAGCTTGCTCGAGTACTTTCGGGCCCGTATCAACCAGCATGCCATCGGTCATATAAACATAGATTGCCGATTCCCAATCCCCTACGCGAACAATCCCTTCCAGACATGCCACGTCTTCATGGTGATGAATGTGAATCATACCGCACACCTCCCATAGT
This sequence comes from Brevibacillus sp. BD137, assembly GCF_041644655.1. Classification (NCBI taxonomy): domain Bacteria; kingdom Bacillati; phylum Bacillota; class Bacilli; order Caryophanales; family Paenibacillaceae; genus Brevibacillus; species Brevibacillus sp. BD137. The sequence goes on from NZ_JAOTNO010000004.1 coordinate 415,466, forward strand.
AATGGCTTCATTATACTATTGAATGATTATTCAGTCATTTTCGTTTACGATCCACACTCATCCTATATTCCTATATCGTGTATGATGAAAAGGGATGATTGCTCGTATGAGGTGAAAACATGAATGCATTGCCGATAAATGAAGTATTGCCCGAGCTGGTAAACACGCTGCGGGAAGAGACAAACGCAGTGTTGGTCGCTGCTCCGGGTGCGGGGAAGACGACGCGGGTACCACTGGCCTTGCGTGAAGAGTCTTGGTTACATAATCGCCGAATTGTGATGCTGGTTCCACGCCGACTGGCCGCACGTCAAGCTGCAGCCTACATGGCTGCCTTGTTGGGGGAAGAAGTTGGACAAACGGTCGGATACCGGGTCAAGCGTGAATCAAGAGTAAGTCCAGGCACACGAATTGAAGTGATGACAGAAGGAATTTTAACGAGAATGCTACAGGATGATCCGGAGCTATCTGATGTTGGTCTTGTTATTTTCGATGAGTTCCATGAACGAAATTTGCACGCGGATTTAGGGCTGGCCCTTACTCTTCAGGCACAAAGCTTGTTTCGAGAGGACCTGCGAATACTCGTGATGTCCGCTACACTCGAGGCAGAGCCCGTGTCAGCCTTGCTGGGGAATGCTCCAATTGTTATTAGTAAAGGCAGGATGTTTCCGGTGGAGACGCACTTTTTGACTTCCCCGATGCAGGGGCGTCTGGAAGAAGCGATTGTCCAGATGATCCTCCAGGCGTTGAGACAAGAACAGGGAGATATGCTTGTCTTTTTACCGGGAGCCAAAGAGATTCACCGAGTGCAAGAGTTGCTTGAACAAAGCGGTGTGGGCACGAACATACGGATTGCGCCTCTTTACGGAAATTTGTCGCAGGAGGAACAAGATAAGGCGATTCAGCCTGGGAAAGCAGGAGAACGTAAAATTGTCCTCGCTACCACGATTGCCGAGACGAGCTTGACTGTCGAAGGTGTGCGAATCGTGATTGATAGTGGATTAAAACGGGTCCCGCGCTTTTCTCCGCGAACAGGGATGACGAGACTGGAGACTGCAAAGGTATCGAGGGCGTCTGCTGACCAACGCCGAGGAAGGGCTGGACGTCTTGCACCCGGGGTCTGCTTTCGATTGTGGACAGAGCAAGAAGATCGCATGCTCATACCACAGCAGGCACCTGAAATCATGGAAGCGGATCTGGTTGTGCTCGCATTAGAGCTGGCTTTGTGGGGAGTCGGGTCGTCGGACGAGCTGGATTGGCTGAATCCCCCGCCGAAGCCAGCGATGGCACAGGCTCAAGAGCTGCTGCTCCAACTGGGTGCATTAGATGAGCGGAAGCAGATCACAGCACATGGACGAGCGCTTGCTGGAATGGCTGTACATCCGAGATTGGGTCACATGATTCAGAAAGCGAATGAGCTGGGGGAAGGTGAGCTAGCTTGCGAGCTTGCTGTTCTCTTGGAAGAAAGAGATATTGTGAGGGGGCGCCAAGCGTCAGCAGATGCGGATATCCGTACGCGTGTTGAACTGCTTCGTCGGGTAGGAAATAAACAGAGTGGTATAACGGAGCTTCCGATTGATGTAGGAGCATGCCAAAGACTTTGGAAGGAGGCGGCTCATTTCAAACGGGTATGGGCAAACAACCAGTCTGCTGGCACTTCCACTCGTACAGAAGCGACGGGAAGACTGCTGGCGTTTGCGTACCCGGACCGGATTGCCCAGCGAAGGGCGGATGGACGTTATTTGCTTCAAAATGGGCGTGGGGCGGCTTTTTCCGTGCAGCAACCACTGGCTGCTTCGCTGTATATTGTGGCAGCAGAACTCGATGATCAAGGTGCAGATAGTCGGATATTACTGGCGGCTAGCGTGGAAGAAAGCGAGCTGTTGAATGATTGTGCGATGCAGATTACTGAACGAATGAACGTATGGTGGGAGCATTCAGTTGGGGCAGTTCGCAGCCGCAAGCAAAAACGGTTGGGCGCGATCCTGTTGGCAGATATGCCTGCGGAGTCTTCTCCAGATGAGGTGTTAACAGCGTTTTTGGACGGAATAAAAGGAGAAGGCTTGGAGATTTTGCCGTGGAATCGGCAGGCGAGACAGTATCGGGAGCGTTTGATTTTTATGCATCGTCTGGAGGAAGGCTGGCCGAATGTGGAAGATGAGGCACTGCTTGCTTCCTTGGAGGAATGGCTCGCTCCCTATGTGTATGGTTTCAAAAGAAAGGAAGACTTACAGTTGCTGTCGGTGACGACGATGCTAGAAAGTATGCTCTCATGGGAGCAGCGCAGACAACTAGACGAGCACGCTCCGACTCATGTGATCGTCCCGAGCGGTTCCAAAATTCCTGTCGATTACAGCGATCCAGCGGCTCCAGTGCTTTCGGTCCGGCTACAGGAGTTGTTTGGTTGGCAAGACTCCCCGCGAATAGGCAGAGGCAGAGTCCCACTGACATTGCACCTGCTTTCGCCAGCACATCGTCCGGTACAAGTGACACGGGACTTGGCGAGCTTTTGGGCACATGCGTATTTTGAGGTGAAAAAGGATTTAAAGGGACGTTATCCCAAGCATTACTGGCCGGATGATCCGCTTGCGGCCATTCCGACAAACCGGACGCGTCCACGCATATAAATCGATTCGCTAGGTATATTCGGGCAGAGAGGAAGAGCTCCGTTTCAGGTGAAATTTCCCATTTTGCTAGTTCGATGTTCGTGAGTCACGTCAATTGTGAAACCTTTCTCGTGTCTGGGCACGTCAGGAAGATACCGTGAATCACGTACTACCCCCTCCATTTCTCTGGGCTGCCTGTGGATCAGGCGGTCTTTTTTTTGTGTGAAAAAAGGGTGCCGCAGTTAGCAGCGCCCTTGCTTTCGTACAGGGTCAAGGCTTACGCTTTATTTCCCCACTGCTCTCGATAAATCAACTGTTGCAGGTCCTCGCGTTGTCTCCATTGGTGCAGCTCCAAGAGTGGACGTTCGGGATAATGATCTGTGTAGCCGATCGACAGCAATGCGACAGGATCGATATGCGGCGGTATGTTCAGGATACGACGTACGTCGGCCTTCTTGTAAAAACTGACCCAGCCCATCGCCAAATCTTCGGCGTAGGCCGCCAGCCACATGTTTTGGATTGCACAGCTGACCGACATAATATCTGTTTCCGGGATGGAATTGCGCCCGAGTACATGGTCTCCGCCACGTGTAGGGTCACAAGTGACACAGATGGTGACAGGCGCTTCCTTGATCCCTTGAATTTTCAACTCCAAAAAGGTCGACTCTCGTCCTGTTCCTTCGTAGTGGATGGCAAGCGCCCGGCGTTCTTTATCCGCACATTCTGCCAGAGCTTGCTTGGTTGCGTCGTCTTCCACCAGGACAAAATTCCAAGGCTGCATAAATCCGACAGAAGGAGCATGGTGGGCAGCGGCCAAGATCATGGCGAGCTTATCCGGGGAGACAGGGTCTTGGCGAAAGGTACGAATATCGCGACGATTGCTGATGGCTTTATACAAACCGTTTTTTTCTTCCGCACTTAAGCGTTTCATGAGAAAAACCTCCCTATTTGCATTCAGGTCTCTTTATTTTACTTACAAAGTATGCTTCGTTCCAGACATCTACTTGACATATTCATGTCCTACGCTAAAGAGAGGATGAGTCCGAGCAGAGGGGAGAGTACGAGCATGCATAACATCTTAATCGTGGAAGACGAACTACCCATCTCTCGGGTATTGAAGGCGTACTTGGAAAAAAACAACTTTCGGGTTGAACAGGCATTTAACGGCGAGGAAGCAGAGCGGAAGTTTGATTCACATAATCCTGCGCTCGTTTTGCTGGATGTGATGCTGCCTGGACGAAGCGGATGGAGTATTCTCGAATATATTCGGGCGAAAAGCTCGTGTCCTGTCATCATGCTGACAGCGTTGGGACAAATCGATAACAAGTTGGCGGGCTTGAACAAAGGCGCCGATGACTATATCACCAAGCCCTTTATTGCCGACGAAGTGGTCGCTCGCGTACATGCAGTATTACGTCGCTCGAAACAATTGATAGAAGGCAATCATGTGAAGCAGTTTGGCAGTCTGAAAGTCGACTTCAAGGCATATTCTGTGATGCTACACGGCATCGAACTGGCGTTTACGCCAAAGGACTTGTGCCTGTTTCTATTTTTGGCGCAGTACAAAAACCAGACTTTCACCAGAGAACAGCTCATCGAGCAGGTGTGGGGGATGGATTACGAAGGAAGTGATCGCGCAGTAGACCTCGCGATCAAGCGCATCCGGCGATCTTTGGAGAATTGGCCGACATCCGAAGGGGAAATCCGTACTTATCGTGGCTTGGGCTACAAGCTGTGCGTATATGAGTGAGAAAAAACGCACCTCTTTGTTTCGCTATTGGACGACGCGATACTTGATCATCTTGTGTATCGGCCTTTTCGTGATCGGGATTGCATCCAGCTACTGGATTTCTTATAGCGAGACTCAAAAACGCCTTGATTTTATGAGACTGATGGCAGCAGAAGTAGCGGATCGGGTCGTTGATATGGAAGGCAAGGTAAAAATGGCTCCGTTCTTGTTTCGTATTGTGGACAGTCGCCAGGAGTCTCTCGGAGTCAATTACAAGCCAATTATGATGATCCTGGATGAACACAAACAACCAGTATTTGGCGTACCCGGTCCTTTTTCTAGTGAACTGAAGCGCCTCGCGCCTGATCTGGTAGACGCGGATGACAGCCTATCACAGTTTGAGCTTGCGCGGGGCGACGAAGTGCTTTTCGTGAAGGAAAGCATTACGGTTGAGGAGCGAGTGGTCGGATGGGTCATGCTGTTCACCCCACAAAAACAGCTGATACGCAGCATGACCGAATTCCAATTGCTTGTGATCATGCTTCTAGGTCTCGGTTTGCTTGGCTGGCTCGTCATTTATTTGCTGACGAAAAAGCTGTCTCAGCCGATTAAGGATGTGGCAGACGCTGCCAAGCAAATCGTAATGGGAAACTACGAGATTCAATTGGATAAAAACAAGCGCGAACAAGAAGTGTATGAACTGATCCATTCCTTTGAAGAAATGGCAGAGCGATTGAAGCAGCTGGAAATGATGCGTACCGAATTGTTGGCAGGGGTAACCCACGAACTCAAAACACCTGTTACGTCCATCAGTGGGCTGGTGCAAGCGGTGAGGGAAGAGGTTGTGAGCGGTGAGGAAGCCAAGGAGTTTTTGGATATTTGCACGAAGGAAACGACACGTCTGATAAAGATGGTAGAGGATTTGCTCGATTTTAACTCTTTTGCAGTCGGTGACATTCGCATTCGCAGGCAACCTCAAAACATGCAGGAGCTAATCCGGGAAATTACGCATCAATGGAGAATTTTGCAAGAAGAAGAGAAGCTCAGCCTGCACATCGAAAGTACCTCTGATCCGATCATGATAGATACCGACCCGTTGCGTGTACAGCAAATCATGTACAATCTCCTAAACAATGCAGCACAAGCGATGGAATCGGAGGGGCGGATCGTCGTGTCACTATCTGCATCAGCAGAGGAGATTCGCATTGACGTGAAGGACAATGGACGTGGGATACCAATAGAAGAACAGTCTTTGATTTTTGAGCGATTCTACCGAGGCGAGGACAAGAAGCACATCGTCCGTGGGCTGGGGCTTGGTTTGTCTTTTAGCAGAATGATTGCCCAAGCGTTAGGAGGTATGTTGATTCTGACGGAGAGTACAGCGTCAGGCAGCACCTTCACGTTGATTTTGCGCAAATAATTCATGCATGATGATCATAAAACGACCTGGTTATCTGGTCGTTTTTTTTGTGTTTCCATCTGACTTTTCCCTGACGTATTCGTTCCGTATAGTGTTCGCAACCATAAAGACAAGTCTTCAATCAAGCAGACAGTAGGAGGACTGAGCGTGACTCACAAGGAGAAAAAGAGAGAGTTGTTTTCGAAGGCAGGAAGCAACAAGAAAAGATGGATCGTTGGGGCTTTGGCTGTCGGGGCCGTGATTGTTTCAGGCGGTATGTTCAGCTATCAGTCGTTTTTTACCGCACAAACGGCGCAGGCCGCTTTTCAAGTGGAGACGGTAAAAAGGGGAGACATCTCAGAAGTCGTGCAGGCATCAGGCACTGTCCAGGCTTCCAAACGCTCGTCTCTCTCGTTTTCTGATGCAGAAGAAGCGAAGGATGCGATCTCTACCATTCAGGTCGGCGTTGGTGATGCTGTGAAGGCAGGACAAGTTCTGGCGACGATGGACGATTCCGTAGCGAGAATCCAGGTGACGAATGCGGAAGCGAATCTATTGTCGGCCCAAGCCAAGCTAGAGGAGGCACAAAAGCGCAAGAGTCCCGCAGAAATCACTTCTTTGCAGGCCGCCGTCAATCAGACCAAGAACGAATGGGAGCTCGCAAAGCAAAACATTGACGGGAAAAAAGCGGCGAATGACGTGGAGAAGGCAAAGGCAAACCTGACGAGTGCCCAGAAGACGTACACTTCCCAGCAGGCCTTGTTAGCGGCCGGTGCGATTGCCAAGAGTGAATTCGACAGTGCCCAGGCCTCGTTGGACCAAGCCCAGCGCGATTACAACTCAGCCGTATTGACAGCCGGACAGACGACAGGGCAGGCCGGTGTGAAGGTAGAGCAAGCACTGGCTGCGTATCAAACAGCGCAAGAAGCGTTACAGGAGGCGAATGAAGGCCCAGATGCTGCCACAGTGTTATCGGCCAAAGCAGCGGTAGAACAGGCAAAAGCGGGGCTGCAACAGGCACAAAAGGCATGGAGGGCAGTCACCTTGAAAGCGCCGATGGATGGAGTGATCGTCCAGGTAAACGGCAATGTAGGCGAAATACCCGGCAATGATTTCATTATCATGGATAATTCCAATAGCGGAGATTTAGAGGTAGTAGCACAAATTAGCCAGAGTGATATCGGAAAAGTGCAGGAAGGCTTGCCTGTGACGTTTACGACGAGTTCTTATGCGGACGAGACGTTCCGTGGAAAAGTAAAGCTGATCTATCCAGAAGCGAGAACCGACGCTGGAGTCACCACTTACGATGTGCTTTTGTCTGTGGCAAATCAGGATAACAAATTGAAGATCGGGATGACGATGAACGTCGCGATCGAACGAGGAACCCATAAAAACGTGCTCGTGGTACCTGCGCAAGCGCTGCAAACGCAAAATGGTAAGGATGGCGTGTATGTGCTACGGGATGCTACTGCACAAAAAGCTGAAGAAGGAGCGGAAGGGAATCAGGCTGAGGCGAAGCAAGCGAATAACCGCACCGGAGGCAAAGCGGGCAGAGCGAATATGCCGTATCGATTTGTTCCGATTAAAATGGGGTACTTCACTGCCGATCAGGTAGAGGTGACGGAGGGGCTTACCGAAGGGGAGCGTGTCGTCATCCTCATGAATACACAGACCTCGTCTGGAACGAGTCAAAATGGAAATCGAATGGGCGGCGGTATGCCAGGATTCGGCGGAATGGGCGGCGTCCAGATAAGGGGACGGTAGGCAGATGAAACCGGTCATTCAAATAGAAGAGCTGAGAAAACAGTACGTCATCGGAGATCAGGAGATTTATGCGCTCAGGGGTGTCAGCTTGTCGATTGAGGAAGGGGATTTCGTGGCAATTATGGGGCCGTCTGGTTCAGGCAAGTCTTCGATGATGAATGTGATTGGCTGCCTGGATAAGCCTACCTCGGGAGAATTTTTTTTAGACGGCTATCCTGTATCACTAGCACATGATGATGAGTTAGCAGTCATCCGCAATCAGAAAATCGGATTTGTTTTTCAAAATTTCAATCTGTTGCCACGTACGACCGCAGTTGAAAATGTAGAGCTGCCCCTTTTATATGGAGGCGCGCCTGCACGGGAACGAAGAGAAAAAGCCATCCGGGCATTAACGAGTGTCGGACTGGCGGAGCGATTGAACAACAAGCCCAATGAGCTGTCAGGTGGACAACAGCAACGGGTGTCGATCGCGCGAGCTCTCGTCAATGATCCTGTCATTCTGCTGGCAGATGAGCCGACAGGAGCGCTGGACACAAGGACGAGTGAAGAGATCATGGGTATTTTTCAAAAGCTGAACGATGCAGGCAAAACGGTTATTTTGGTGACACATGAGCCTGATATTGCGGAGTATGCCAAGAGGATCGTCCGGTTCCGTGATGGGCAAATCATCGCGGATGAAGTGGTGGAGGATCGCAGGAGGGCGTCGATGGAGGGTAGAGCAGATGAGCTTTCTTGAGTGTGTACGCATTTCCTTTCGCAGCATCAGGGCAAATGGCTTGCGCTCTGTTCTCACGATGCTGGGAATTATCATCGGTGTGGCTGCTGTTATTGCGATGGTGGCGATCGGCGAAGGAACTTCCACGTCTGTTGCGTCGCAGATCAATGGTTTAGGGAGCAACCTGTTGATTGTCACACCTGGTCAGGCGACACAAGGCAGGGTAAGCCTTGGGGCTGGCTCTCTGAATACGTTGACGATGGCAGATGCAGAAACCCTGACGCAAAAAGAGTCCATTTCGGGTGTGGCTCCCAGCGTCAATGCGCGGGGGCAGATTGTCTGGGGAAGCAATAACTATTCCAGTATGCTCGAGGGGACGTCAGCCGATTTCCCCCAGGTGAGGAATGTAGAGGTGGGACAAGGGCGCTTCTTTAGCAACTTTGAAGTGAAGATGCAATACAACGTGGCTGTCGTGGGGACAGAGGTGGTTAGCAACCTGTTTAAAGGAGCAAATCCAGTAGGGCAAACCGTTCAGATCAACCGGATTCCGTTTACGATCATCGGCGTATTGCAGAGCCAGGGGAGCTCAGGCATGACAAACAACGACGATCGGATCATCATTCCGATTACCACTGCGATGAACAGGTTGACCGGAGGCAAAAACGTGGGCTCGATCTACGTCTCGGCAGCGTCGTCGGACTTGATGGAGAAGGCGCAACAAGATATTCAGCAAGCCCTTCGTGCCAATCACAAACTACGGCCACAAGCTGCCGATGATTTCCGCATCACGTCCCAGTCAGACATTTTAAGTACAGCACAGTCCGTATCCAGCTCGATGACCGCGCTTTTATCTGGTATTGCCGCGATCTCGCTGATTGTTGGCGGGATCGGCGTGATGAACATCATGCTTGTATCTGTCACGGAACGGACGAGGGAGATCGGAATTCGCAAGGCGATTGGAGCCAAGCGGGGAGATATTCTCCGCCAGTTTTTGATCGAAGCGGTTACGCTTAGTCTGATTGGCGGGGTGATTGGCATTGCCTTAGGGGTTGGGGCTGCGTTTTTGGTTAGCAAGCTCAGTCAGATGGCAACTTCGATTAGTCTGTCGCCGATCATGTATGCGTTTTTGACCTCTACATTGGTTGGTGTCATTTTCGGTGTGTATCCGGCGCGAAAAGCAGCACAGCTCAAACCCATTGACGCACTACGGTATGAGTGAGTGTGTAATTTTACCAATCCGGGGCATACTAGCCGTGAGAGGTGTTGGTGCTGATGGAAAAAAGCGTTCAATTTTCCGTACCATGGCGAGAAGCGACACGCATTGTGCAAAGGATCAAAACAAGCAAATTGCGTTATTTTGTCAGACAACAAGAGGGCAAGACCAGTGTTGCGTTCGTCTTTCCTCGTGTTAGCGTCAGCCAATATGTCTATTTGTATATCATTTTTGGACCAAGAGCTGCTGATGTGCTCAACAACGATAGCAAATAGAATGATCCCTGATGGCCTTAAGCAGGCGTCAGGGGTTTGTAATAATTCACAGGAAAACAAAACCTGACACTTTTCGATAGGACTGTTTCATAGTACAATTCGAATATGAACGAACTTGGGGAAGTTCGGGATGGCGGCACCCAATCTGTGCAGAAGGGCCGCCTCTTTTTTTTACTCATAGGATATAATAGGTACAATTACCTGAATGTACAGCTGGAATGAGTGAGTAGTGGGATATAAAATAAGCTTATTCACGTGAATATAACGTACTACTCTCTCCCAGGATTTGATCTTGGGGCTTTTTTTTGTTCAAAATGCATCAAAAAAAGCCGTTTCTCATGACGGCTCTGTTATCGATAGGGTAGGTTGAAAGCTTCCTTTTAGCAAGGCATCAATCAATTGCTCCTGTGTGAGAGAAATCGTGATGCCCATCCCAGGCAGATCGACAGAAAAAACATTCTCCAGGTACAAATACCAGAGGTTGCCTGTCGGCTCGATGGAATAGACGTGTATATTTTTCTGGGAATGCTGGCCAGCCTTTTGGATTTCCCGCAAAGCTGTAAACAGTTCTCCCCAAATAGGCAGATAAGGCTTCGTTCGGTGCTGCACAATCGCTTGGATCAGTTGGTTTTTCGTGAGAGAAATAGCATCCATGGTTGGGTGGTTCAACGAAAGCATGACCGTTATACTCCTTTTGCATGGCATGGGGCATTAGTCTTTCGTGATGGCGATTTCTGTCGAAGTTATGAATAAGTGTAAAATAGTTAACGGCTCGATGCAAGAGAAGAGAAGGTAGAGATGAGCATTTGGATATTTGACGGTTGCTCTTGATTTGGATAGCATAGGAAAAGCGGTTTTGACAAATGGAAATAGCGAGAAGCGGGAGATGAGATTGTGGCAAAAAAACACCGGTTGATTATCGAGTTTTGCGGTGGATTTGGTCAAGGGTTGGCCTTGCTGTATGCTTTGCGGTCGCCTGATGTTCAAGTGGCAGGAATCATTTGCAGTGACACGCAGTCAAGTTTGGCTAACAAGCTGATTGATTTTGCACAGCCAGGCTATGAAATTCCAATTGTTACAGGTGCCAAGCAGCCCCTTTTCTCAGGAACGATAGAGACGAGCACCTCGGAAGGTGTACGGCTCCTTGCAGAAACGAAGCAGGATGAGGAAAGTGACTTGACGCTCGTGACGTTTGATCGTTTGACGACGTTAGCTTTGGCTGTCACGCGTGATCCACTGTTAGCGCGTAAATTTACGAGAATCGTTGTGCAGGGTGGAGCGATAAGCGTACCAGGAGACGTAACGGCTATTGCCGAAACAAACATGTATCGTGATCCAGAAGCAGCTGCACTCGTTTTGTCGGCCCGCTTGCCACTTGTGCTTGTTCCATTAGATACAACCAGCTCGTTTCGTTTAAAGGAAGAGCAAGTACATACGCTGGGGAGTCTCGCACAAGCAGTTGGCCTGATCGATAGAACGACGATGTCTGACGTGCCATTCGCCGTTTCTGGTGGTGCGCTCCATGCATGGGTAGCGATGTTCGCGGCTCTCTCGCCTGATAAGATACGGACGGAGCAGATGAAGCTCTCAGTCGAGTGCAAAAGCGAATTATCACGCGGTGCCATTTTAGCCGATTTACGGGCAAAACCGAGTGTAGGAACCGATACGGTCGTATGTGTTGAGGTTGAGATGGCAGAGGCAGAGCGCTTTTTGCAAACTGTTTTGGATCAGGGAGGGGTATAAGCGCATGGAAAAAATCATTTTGGATGTAGATACCGGGATTGATGATGCGATGGCGATTGCTTATGCCGTTCACTCGCCTGCGCTTGAAGTGTGTGGAATTACCACGACTTTTGGCAATATCACGGTGGAGGAAGCAACACGCAATACCTTACAGGTGCTCGAGCTGCTGGGTGCGTCTGAGATTCCTGTCTATCAGGGGGCATCGAAGCCGATTGTTCGCGAGCTTACTGGAAAAGCAAGGTTGTTCCACGGTGAAAACGGGTTAGGCAATGTCGTCCTTCCAGATCCATCGACAAAGGCTCAGCCACAGAGTGCCACACAATTTCTCATCTCTACGATAAAGGAAAATCCTCACGAAGTGACACTCGTGACCGTCGGGAGCATGGCCAATTTGGCGCGGGCGATTATGGCTGCTCCAGAAATCGTATCCCTTGTCAAACGAGTGGTTGTGATGGGAGGAGCTGTAACGGTGCCGGGGAATCGCACGCCAGTAGCGGAGGCGAATATTTGCGCTGATCCGGAAGCCGCAGCGTACATCTTCCAGTCTGGTATTCCCGTGACGCTCGTAGGCCTGGATGTGACGATGCAAACGCTGCTTACCCGCGAACACTTGCAGGAATGGAGAGCGAAGGATACCCGCTTAAGTCATTTTTTCGCGGATATGTGTGAGGTGTACATGAATGCCTACGCAACAGTGGGCAATTTGCGCGGCTGCGGTCTGCATGATCCGTTGGCTGTCGGTGTCGTCATTGATCCAACGTTTGTGAAGTCAGTCCCGATGCATGTTGCGGTAGATACATCCGGGGGAGCCAGTGATGCCCGTACGATTGGAGACAGACGGGAACATCCAGCGCAGCAGCCGAATGTGGACGTATGCCTGGAGGTTGATCATGAACGCTTTGTCAGCCATTTTTTACAATATGTTTTAGGTGAGTAAGGAGGAAGTCATTATGTTAAAAGAGTTTAAAGAGTTTGCTTTAAAAGGAAATGTAATGGATCTCGCTGTCGGTGTCGTGATCGGTGGGGCTTTTGGGAAAATTGTTACCTCACTCGTTAATGACATTATTACCCCATTGATCGGATTGCTTCTGGGCAAGGTGGATTTCTCCGGCTTGTTTATAAATTTGAGCGGGGTTCCTTATAAGACGATGGCCGAAGCAAAAGAAGCACATGCTGCGACGCTGAACTACGGGTTGTTCCTCAACTCTGTGATTGATTTTGTCATTATTGCCTTTTCTATTTTTATCGTCATCAAGCAGCTCAACCGTTTCAAACGCAAGCAAGAAGTGGAGCAAGCGCCTGTAACGACCAAAGAGTGCCCGCATTGCATCTCCGCGATTCCGATCAAGGCTACGCGCTGCCCGAACTGCACCTCTATGCTGGAGACAAAAGGAACGACATTGGCACACGAATAAGACATATTCAGGAATCAGACAAACAGAGGAGGGCAATTATGCCTTCCTCTGTTTTCGTTTCAAGCGGTTTTTATACTGATAGTGAAGTCTTTTAATCGTATGATAATAGGTCTTGTCTTTGAGCTTGGCAAACAGTCCATGGGATGGAAAGTCGTAATTGACCTCAATAATGGAGAGGTTTCCAGCTTTATCAATGGCAAAATCGACGCCGATTTGCGCACTGTGCCGATATTTATTAAAGTGGGCACATACACGGTGACTGACTTGGATCAACTGAGAGACGATCCCTTTTATCTTGTCGGGTGTGACAGCTCCAGACTTTTTCAAGGCATGCGGGACTGTGACGGCATATCCGCCGCCGCGAGCGACATTGGTAATAATACTGTCGGCACCAGCTACCTTGGCTAGCATGCCAGCATATTGCCATTTGCCCAAGCCATTGCGCATCATCATGACGCGAATATCAAAGGGACGAGCGTCGATTTCAGCTAAATCCAGCCCTTTTTGTATGACGTAATTTTTTTCTGTGCACTGCGCGGCAAGCCGCTGCTTCAAGTCAGCTAAAGAATTTGCTTGCACAGGCTCTCCGCGCTCCTTTACAAATTGATAGTCCCCACGATCTGTTTTCCAGACACGAATAATGCCTTTCCCCATATGGGTTCTCGTCGGTTTGATATAGACGGTAGAATACTTCGCTAAATACAAGTCCAAGCTTGCGGGTTGATATAAAGCAGTAGGCGGTAGGTAAGGACGAATGTAAGGGCTTTTTGAAAAGAACTGGTGAAGGCTCCACTTGGAGGAGGAGATCACATCATGCACCTCACTTTACGAAAAATCCATTCGTCCCAGCATATGCAGAAGTGTTCGCGACCGTTTTTATTTTGACAGGGGACGTTTTTCAAAAAATGCCAAGGACGTAAGAAGGAGTTAAAGGATTGTGGGGGAATATACGTTCTAATCATAGGAGAAGGATGGCGAAAATCATGCGGCAATTCCGTCCGGTGCAACCTCCGACTCTTCAACGAGCGAGCGCCCAAAATGCCTATCATTATCAGGAGTACATGCCCAGCAAATGTCTGGTGAACGAGATCGCCTGCTACTGGACCTCAGAGTACGACGGTAAAGGGATAGCACCTGCAAGCCGAGTCATACCCGATGGATGCGTCGATATCATTTTCAATCTCGGTGCCACTTCCTATCAGAAGGCGGCATTTCTAACGGGATTGATGAGGACGTATGAGGTAATCCCATTGACTGAACCACAATCCATGATCGGTATTCGTTTTTACGCGGAGGGAGCGGCTCGCTTTTTGCGCTACCCTGTCGCCATGATCAATGGTCATCATCCGAATCTGGAAGACATCTGGGGTAAAGAGGCAGATGAGGTGATAGAAGCCTTGCTCGAAGCTTCCAACACGGCGGAGCGGATCGCTTTGTTGGAGCGGGAGCTTATCAAACGATTGTGGATGGATGATCCAGCAGATCCGTTGCTATTGACCAGCATGAACTATTTATATGAATACAGAGGAAATCTTTCCATGGCAGCACTCGCCGAGAAAGTGAATTACAGCGAGAGAACCTTGCGCAGGACGTTTCAACAACAATTGGGTATGAGCCCGAAGGAACTTGGCCGAATCATTCAGTTTCAAGGGCTGCTGCAAATGCTGGCGAAAGGAATACGCACTTCTTTTACGGATGCCGCCCTCCAGAGTGGCTATTATGATCAGTCGCACTTGATCAAGAGCTTTCATACTTTTTACGGTGTTGCTCCAAGCAAAATGATCTCGCCAGATCGTGCGAATCGATAGTCTTTAAAAGTTGTCCGTTTTTTACAATCTTCTTTTGGTGAGTCCCGTTACCCTAAAGAAAGGATGGTGAATTCATGTGAATGAACAAACATTAGATACATACTGTCGGAAGCAGCCCAGTGTCACCCATGACTATCAGATGGATTGGGAATGCGATCGCTACCATGTCGGTGGCAAAATTTTTGCCATGATCGGAGGCGATTCCAAAGGTGTTCGCATCCTCACCTTGAAATGCGATCCGATGCGTGCAGAGGAATTGCGCGTGACCTACGAAGGGATCGTACCCGGCTATCACATGAACAAGTCCCATTGGAATTCTGTCTACCTGGACGCTGATATTCCCGAAGGCTTATGGGAAAGGATGATCGAGCATGCGTACGAAACAGTGCTCCAAAAACTGCCAAAGCGCGTCCAGCAAGAAATCATGAATAAAAAGGAGTGAGTGATGTGGGAATCAAGCTTGATATGGTAGGGATTGTTGTACAGGACATGAAAAAAGCATTGGATTTCTATCGAGTACTCGGTTTCGATATTCCCGAGGGAGCAAACGAAGAGCCGCATGTGGAGGTAGCGCAGGACGGTGTTCGTCTGGCCTTTGATACAATAGAAGTTGCCAAGGGTGTGTATGGAGGATGGGAAGCACCTGTCGGGCATCGGATTGAGCTGGCATTTTTGTGTGAGAATGCGGAGGCGCTTGATGCGTTGTATACCAAAATCATTTCCCATGGCTACGAGAGTCACCGTGAGCCGTGGGATGCGTTCTGGGGCCAGCGATATGCCATTGTGAAAGACCCGGATGGGAACTTGATCAGTTTGTTTGCGTAATACGATTCTTACATAAGAAGACAAGCCGAGCCTTTCTGAAAGAGGTTCGGCTTGTTTGCGTTTGTAGACAGATTCATTGGCTTCTTAATTATGAAATAAAATTTACTTATAATTAATTGATTTGCGTAATTTTACTGCATATAATAAGGGTGATAAAGGGATTGAATTTTCGGTCAATGAACAAATGGGGGTTTTTGACTATGCATCAACCTCGAAAGAGCATGAAGCTGGAGAACTTGCAAGCATTGACGACCGAAGGAAAAAACGAGAGCAGCAGTGATTTGGATCAATTGAGCGTCCGAGGCATCGTACAAATGATGAACGATGAGGACAAGAAGGTTCCTTATGCGGTAGAGCGCGCCCTCGATCAAGTATCTGACGCGGTAGAGGTCATCACATACGCATTGGAACAGGGCGGAAGACTGTTTTACTTTGGTGCTGGAACGAGTGGACGTTTAGGGATCTTGGATGCGTCCGAGTGCCCGCCGACCTTTGGTACCAGGCCTGAGCTCGTTCAGGGGGTGATTGCAGGCGGACCACCCGCAATGGTACGCGCGGTAGAAGGCGCAGAGGATTCTTTTGAATTAGGTCAAGAAGATGTACATAAATACGGCGTGACCCAAAATGATGTGGTCGTAGGGATCGCAGCCAGTGGACGGACTCCGTATGTACGCGGTGTTTTGGCGGAGGCACAGAAGATCAAGGCCAAGACGATTGCTGTCTCTTGCAACAAGCCTTCGCCCATGAATGAAGGCGTAGATGTAGCAATTAATGTCGTCGTAGGACCGGAAGTATTGACCGGATCGACGAGGCTCAAGGCAGGAACGGCCCAAAAGCTGGTGCTGAACATGCTGACGACAGCGACGATGATTCGTTTGGGCAAAGTGTACGGAAATCTGATGGTCAGCGTGCAGGCGACAAATCTCAAACTAAAGGAACGCGTAAAGCGGATCATCATGGAAGTGACCGGAGCGAGTTACGAGGAGGCGGAGAGGCTGGCTGATCAGGCAGACGGAGATGCGAAGACAGCCATTATCATGAAGCTGACCGGATCAAGCAGGGAAGAGGCCACACGTCTGTTGAATGTTACCAATGGAAGAATCAGGGAAGCCATTCAGCTGTTGGACTAAGACTTTGGGAAAGGGTGGAGAGATTCCATGTTGCCAGCATCCATTCGCGAAGAGCTGCGTGCCATCGTCGGAGCGAAAAACTGTCTCGACAAACAGGAAGCATTAGTCGCCTATTCGTATGACGCGACGCCGATGCAGCAAGCATTACCGGATGTGGTCGTCATGCCGAAGAGCACAGCCGAAATCCAACAGGTCATGCAAGTCGCCGCACGACATCACATCCCGATTGTGACGCGTGGCGCAG
Organism: Brevibacillus sp. BD137; assembly: GCF_041644655.1. Classification (NCBI taxonomy): domain Bacteria; kingdom Bacillati; phylum Bacillota; class Bacilli; order Caryophanales; family Paenibacillaceae; genus Brevibacillus; species Brevibacillus sp. BD137. The sequence goes on from NZ_JAOTNO010000004.1 coordinate 432,329, forward strand.
GCTCCAATCTATGCGGAGGCACGATACCAGTCGGTGGCGGAATTGTTTTGGTGTTGAGCCGGATGAATCAGATCGTAGAGATTGACGAGCAAAATTTGACGATTACGGTGCAGCCGGGGGTTCGAACAGTCGACATCCATCAGGCGGTAGAGGCACTCGGTTTGTTTTATCCACCAGATCCAGGCAGCATGGTCATCTCCACGATTGGTGGGAATATTGCGCTCAATTCGGGTGGACTGCGCGGGTTGAAGTACGGAACCACCAAGGATTACGTGCTGGGTCTCGAAGCTGTGTTGTCGAACGGAGAGGTCATCCGTACTGGGGGCAAGCTGATGAAGGATGTAGCGGGCTATGATCTGACCAAGCTTTTGGTTGGTAGCGAAGGCACATTGGCGATCATTACCGAGGCGATTCTCAAGCTGATTCCAAAGCCGCAGACACAACGTGTTATGCTCGCGATGTTCGCAGATATGGCACAGGCGGCGAGGTCTGTTTCTGATATCATTGCCAACCGGATTATTCCTGGAACGCTGGAATTTCTCGACCAGGGCACGATCCGTGTTGTCGAGGATTTCAAACAGATCGGGCTTCCAACAGATGTGGCGGCGATCCTCCTGATCGGTCAGGACGGCGAGCCACAGACGGTTGATCGGGATATGGAGCAGATCGCTGCTATTTGCAAGAAGAATGCAGCCGTCCAAATCAAAATAGCGACGACAGCGGAGGAAGCTGATGAGGTGATGACTGCCAGACGCAGTGCGCTCGCCGCATTGTCCCGGATGCGTCCAACGACCATATTGGAGGACGCAACCGTTCCTCGTGCCGCGATTGCGCCCATGGTTGCCGCGATCCAAGAGATTACAGAGCGTTACGGGCTGCAAATTTGCACCTTTGGCCATGCAGGAGACGGCAATTTGCATCCGACCTGCATGACAGACGCTCGCAACACGGAAGAGATCGGGCGTGTCGAGCATGCCTTCGAGGAAATTTTCGCGGCGGCAATCGATTTGGGGGGTACGATTACGGGAGAGCATGGCGTAGGGATCGTCAAGGCACCGTATTTGGAGTGGAAAGTAGGGGCCGCAGGTATGGAGATCATGAAAGGCATCAAGCACGCTTTCGATCCTCACAATCTCCTGAACCCTGACAAAATGTTTGCGAAACAGTCCCGGAACAGAGTGGTGGTCCAGCGTGCTTAAAGAAGCCTTGGTAAAGAAACTCGATTACGATGAACTGTCCAACTGTATGCGCTGTGGCTTCTGTCAGCCAGCCTGTCCGACCTTTCGGGAAACTGGCTATGAGGCGGCTTCTCCACGAGGTCGCATCGCCTTGATGAAAGCCGTAGCGGACGGTGTCATGGAGCCAGACAAGGATTTCGTCGATCAAATGAATCTGTGTCTAGGCTGCCGGGCATGTGAGCCGGTATGTCCAGCAGGTGTGCCGTACGGTCAGCTGATCGAGCAGACGCGAGAAGCGATCGAAGAGGCGCAGGAGCATCCATGGTGGGTCAAAGCCGTCCGCAAGCTCGCGTTTTTCCACCTGTTTCCTCATCAGAAGCGCATGTACCAGCTCGGCGGACTCCTGCGCTTCTATCAGCGCTCAGGTGTGCAAAAAGCCGTTCGCAAGCTGGGGGTGCTGTCCATCCTGCCAAAGCAAATGCGGGAAATGGAAGCGATCATGCCAGAACCAAGCAATAAAGGCATTGTGGACTACTTTGGCGGCACTGTCATTCCGGCCGTTGGAGAGCTCAAGTACCGTGTCGGGATGTTTCACGGCTGCATCATGGATGTCCTGTTTAATGAGACGAATCGCAACACCGTTCGGCTTTTGAGTGAGGCAGGCTGTGAGGTCATTATCGCTCCAGACCAGGTTTGCTGCGGCGCTCTCCATGCACATAGCGGTGAACGTGAACAGGCTCGCCATCTGGCGCGAAAAAATGTGGCTGCTTTTCACAAGGCTGACGTGGATTTCATTGTATCCAATGCAGGTGGTTGCGGGGCGATGCTTCTAGAATACGACCACTTGCTGGCAAGAGATGCCGAGTGGCAGGAGAAAGCACAATGGTTCGCTTCACGAGTAAAGGATATTAGCGAGGTGCTTACACGCCTCGTTGAGCCAAAAGAATGGCAGTCATTGCCGCAACGAATCACCTATCAATCCTCCTGTCACCTGCGCAACGGGATGAAGGTGACCAAAGAGCCAGTGAGCCTCTTGCAAGCCATTCCGGGAGCTACATACGTACAGCTTCGCGAAGGAGATCGCTGCTGCGGCTCTGCGGGTATTTACAATCTGGTGCAGCCTGAGATGGCCGGGAGTCTTTTAGACGAAAAAATGGGTCATGTAGCGGCTACCCAAGCAGACGTTCTTGTGACCTCGAATCCGGGCTGTCTGTTGCAAATGAAAGCAGGCATTCATCGAGCAGGACTAGAAGGAAAGATGGAAGCCGTGCACATCGTCGATTTATTGGCACGTGTGCAGCAGGAAGAAAAGCCCTTGTCGCCCCCTGAGTAAGTGGGGATGACAAAGGCTTTTTCTGCTTAAGAGGGGCTAGCTGTTTTGTCCTTTTTCCTGATCGTAGATATCCAATGCAGCTTGAACGGCGCGCCCAGCGTGTACACGGGCTCCATGCCGAATGAGAACGGCTTCCAACGCCCCTAGCACATGCAAAATGTTTTTCTTCCGGCAGCTGTAGCCCATTGTGCCAATTCGCCAGATTGTTCCTTTTAGCGGCCCAAAGGAACTGGCAATCTCAATATGAAAATCTTCGAGCAGCATAGCACGGACTGACTCTCCGTCGAGCCCGTCCGGAATTTTGATACAGGTCACGACGGGAAGCTTGCAAGCCGGATCGCCATAGAGTTGCAATCCCATTGCCAACACACCAGCGACCAAGGCTTGTTCATGCAAGCGATGTCTGGCAAATCTCGCCTCCAGACCTTCCGTGAGGACGATGCGCACTCCTTCGCGCAAGGCGTACAGCATCGTTGTCGCCTCCGTATGGTGGTTCAGCCGTGCGGGTCCCCAGTAATCCATGAGCTGGCTCAAGTCAAAATAGTTGCTGCGGATCGTTCGGGTTTGAGCAGATTTCGGGGCAGATGGATCAGCGAGTCCACGCTCAATCTTTTTCCGTTGGAGCAAGAGTGCTTCTATACGAGAATTAAACGTGATCGGAGCCATTCCAGAGGGGACCGACAAGCATTTTTGCGTGCCGCCAATACAGGCGTCGATATACCAATCGTCTACCTTCACTTCTGTCCCGCCGATCGAAGCGACAGCATCAACGACAAACAGCACATCCATCCGGCGGCAAGCTTCTCCGATTTCTTTCAAGGGCTGAACACAGCCAGTGGATGTTTCGCCGTGAACCATTGCTACGATTTTGGGCTGAACTCTCTCGATTTCGGCAATGACGTCCTGCGGTTCAAAGACACTTCCCCAGCGCGTTTCCATCGTTATCACATCTGCGCCGTACCTTTCCGCAATCTCCGTGAGCAAGTGCCCGAATCGTCCATAAATGGGTACAAGCACCCGATCTCTTGGTTCAATTATGCTACACAAAACGGCCTCGATGCCCGCACGTGAAGTTCCATCTATAGGGAATGCCCAATGATTGGCTGTCTGAAACAATTTCCGAAGCATTTCCATTGTTTCGTTCATGATGTCTGTGAATTCTGGATCGAATTGTCCCAAAATGGGTGACCCCATCACGCGGAGAACACTAGGCTCGGCCTCGACTGGCCCTGGCGTCATGATTGTCCGTTGTGAGGTGGTCAGTTCTTTGTATGCACACATAAGCTCTCCCCCAGATCTTTCTATATCAACGGCCGCTTTTCCGATTCCATTACCGAAAAACGGCGGTAGCACTACCAAATTCTTTTGTGCCCATCAAAAATCGATTTTGAAATTCAAGAATCCAGCTTTTCTCAGCGCCTCGTAGATAATGACGAGCGCTGGACCAAGTATCAGCCCGAAAAATCCCAGCACCTGAAATCCGAGGAACATGCTGACAAGAGCGGCCAGGGCGCTTATTCCCAGATTAGATGCGAGTATCTTTGGTTCAATAATGCGGCGGACGACCGTAATCACGAGGAAGATGACGATCAGGCCGATTGCCAAAGAAGAGTTACCCATCAAGAAGGTGTAAATAGCCCATGGGACGAGGAACGAGCCTGTGCCTAAGATGGGGAGAATATCGACGAAAACGATCATGAGCGAAATGACGGCTGCATACTTGACCTGCAAAATGAGCAATCCCAATAAGGACAGCGCGAACGTCATCAGACTCAAGATGATTTGGGCACGTAAAAAACCAAGGGTGGCACGGTTCAATTGAGAGATAACCACCTCGACCTTTTCACGAGCAGATACGGTAAACATTCTCATGAACCCAGCACGCAACTTCGGCAAATCGAGACTGATCAAAAACAAGGCAACCAAGTAAATAATCGTGGAGATCAAAAAGCCCGGAATGATGGCTGCCACACCGAGAATCCCTTTGGCAACCATAGAGGCTGAAGTAAGGGCCCAGCTTTTCAGCCCAGCGAAGACACTCTGGATTTCCGATACGGTTTCAGCAGGTAACGACGCATAGTAAGTTTCCCAGCTCATCAAATAGGACTCGACCAACTCAAAAATATGCTGTGAATAAGCCGGTAATCGCTGAGCCAAATCCATTCCCTGAATCACAATCTGCGTACCGATCCAGTACAGTACAATCCCAAAAGAAATGAGAAACAGGAAAAAGGCTGTGATTACCGCACTCATCCGATTCATTCGCAGTCTTTTGATAAGAAACAAGACGAGCGGCTCAACCAGAATTGCAGTTAACAGTGCTAGCAAAAAGGGGACGGAGTAAGGCAAAAGAAACAACCCGACTGCTAGAACTAGTAGCAGGATGATCATTTTCCGAATCGTCATGACTGCGCTCCATTCTGAGTGAAAAGTCGCTGAAAATAGATTCCCTTATTTTATCATTTTTCCAGAAATGAATACAATGAGCCCAATCATATCGCGAAATTGATAGATAATATCAGAAAAAACAAAGAAATGAAAAGAATACAAAAAAGGGGAAAACACAAAAAGTCATGATATGATGCTCACCTATATACCACTCAAGTTTGATGCGTGTAAGCATATCGTCTTGAGAGTCACATCTTAATTCTTTCATAGCGAGGTGTCGGAATGAAGCGGTTTGGATTAGCGATGCAGATTGTCGTCGGTCTCATTCTGGGTATCCTGGTGGGTGCCATTTTTTACGGCAACCCGGCAGTGGCGACCTATTTACAGCCTATCGGTGATATTTTTCTCCGGTTGATTAAAATGATTGTCGTTCCGATCGTTGTTGCCACGCTTATTGTGGGCGTAGCAGGCGTAGGTGACATGAAAAAGCTCGGCAAAATTGGTGGTAAGACAATTCTGTATTTTGAAATCGTTACCACGATTGCCATTATCATTGGTCTTTTGGCAGCCAATATCTTTCAACCGGGTGTCGGCGTGGATCGAACAGTCCTTACCAAGACTGATATCCACAAGTATGTAGACACGGCAGAATCAACACAGAGCCACGGTATGGTGGAAACATTTGTTAAGATTGTACCAACGAATATCTTTGATTCGCTTGCTCGTGGTGATATGTTAGCGATTATTTTCTTCTCCGTTCTGTTTGGACTTGGTGTCGCAGCAGCAGGGGAGAAGGGAAGGCCGGTTCTCAACTTTTTCAATGGAGTCGCGGACGCCATGTTCTGGGTTGTGAACACCATCATGCGTTTCGCTCCGTTTGGTGTTTTTGCACTGATTGGTGTTACCGTTTCCAAATTCGGTTTGTCTTCCTTGATTCCATTGGGGAAACTGGTTATTTTGGTTCACGTTGCCATGTTGTTCTTCATCTTGGTGGTATTGGGCATCATCGCACGTATTAGCGGAATCAAAATCACTTCCCTTCTGCGTGTACTGAAGGACGAGCTGTTGTTGGCTTACTCCACTTCCAGCTCCGAGACTGTACTGCCTAAAATTATGGAAAAAATGGAGAAGATGGGCTGTCCGAAGGCGATCGCGTCCTTTGTTATTCCGACAGGCTACTCCTTCAACTTGGATGGTTCCACACTGTACCAGGCACTGGCTGCTCTGTTCATTGCGCAAATGTATGGTATTCACATGCCAATTAGCACACAGATCACGCTGATGCTCGTACTGATGGTTACGTCCAAAGGGATCGCTGGTGTACCGGGAGTATCGTTCGTAGTACTGTTGGCTACCCTCGGCTCTGTAGGTCTCCCAGTAGAAGGTCTTGCTTTCATCGCCGGTGTAGACCGTTTGATGGATATGGCTCGTACAGTTGTTAACGTAGTAGGTAATGCGTTGGCAGCAATCGTGATCTCTCGTTGGGAAGGTCAGTTCGACAAAAAGAAAGCAGACGATTATGTTCAGGCAGTAAAAGCCGATCCAAGTGCTGCTTAAGATAACCAATAAATAGTGTGTAAGAAGCCTCCTGTCAGTGAATGAGCTGGCAGGGGGCTTTTTGTTTTGTTTTAAAAAGTGGCTAGAGTGGTGGGAAGAAGCGCATTTCCAGTCTACGCTTCGGCCTCCGCCCGCAAGGGGTGAAGACTGTCCGCTTCGTAATAAATGGCAGGAGCGCTTCAAACGTAGAAGTTTCAATGAGGTATTCCATAAGTGAAGCTGAAAACCCCCGCCATTTATTACTACGCTAGGGCGGGCTCCAGAGGCGCTTGGACTGGAAATGCGCTTCTTCTACGCGGCTGTTTTCAACAAATAAACCCCTTACTTGAAAGTGGCGATTTTTTGTTGACACCAAAAACAGGAAAGAGTAATATGATACCAACAACTTGATAATAACATTTTGTTAATAACAAAAAGACAACAACAAATCAGCAGCAAAAAGAGGCGATTGGATGAAAGATAAACCTTCTGTCAATAAACAAGGTCAAACCGAACAGGAGTACTTGGAAGCTTATGATGTCAGCCAATTCGAGCGACCGTCTGTGACAGTCGATATGCTGGTATTCACCGTGATGGATGAGCTAGAGGAGAATTACCGTAAGCTCTCGCCCAAGTCGTTGAAAATATTGCTGGTGAAGCGTGGTGAGCATCCGTATATCGGCCAATGGGCGTTGCCAGGTGGGTTTGTTACACCTGGGGAGAGTCTGGAGGAGGCGGCCAGACGCGAGCTGCGTACGGAAACAAACGTAGACGACATTTACTTGGAGCAGCTCTACACCTGGGGCGATGCGGGCAGAGATCCACGGACATGGGTTATTAGCACGTCGTACATGGCCTTGGTAGACAGCTCGTCTTTACAGCTGCAGGCAGGGGATGATGCAGAGGAAGCGGAGTGGTACCGCATCGAGGACAGGTGGCTAAAAGAAACGAAGACGGCGACGATTGACGGCTCCATTACTGAAAAATGGCTGGAGCTGCGACTTGTACATGAGAGAGAGGAACTGTCTGCCACGATTAAAATTACCAAAACAGTAATGGGCCGCACTGTACGTGAGACCCGCGAAATTGTAGAGACGAAAAACCTTGCATTTGATCACGCCAAAATCATTCAATACGCACTGGAGCGATTGCGTAACAAGATTGAATACACAGATATCGCCTTTGCCTTAATGCCGGAGCTGTTTACCCTAAGCGATCTACAACAGGTGTACGAAGTGATTTTGGGACGTGAGCTGTTGGCAGCGGCGTTTCGCAGGAAGGTAGCCGACAAAGTGGTGGAAACGAATCAATATCGAAAACATGCCGGGCACCGCCCATCCAAGTTTTTCCGCTTTAACCCGGAATGGATGGATCAGACGTAGCCCCGTACCAGGGAGGAAATCACAATGAATCAGGGACACAATCGAAGCGTACGCGTACGAATCGCGCAAGAGACGCTGCAAATCATAGAGCAGGGCTACTACGTAAACAAAGCGGGAGAAAAGAAGAGCATAACGGAGGATCTCGTTGCTGCCATCAGCCAGTCGGTCTTGTATCGTCCAAATGATTTGGCTACAGATACAGTACAACTGCCATCACATCAAACAACAGCTGCACAACTGCGTGCCAAGATCGAGGTCACCTCGGAATCCAGCCTGGATGCAGCCAAGCGCCTTATCGTTTCTGAAAAACGAGCAGATGCCGTATGCTTGAATTTTGCTTCCGCCAAAAATCCGGGCGGAGGATTCCTAGGGGGAAGTCAGGCGCAGGAAGAGAGCTTGGCGCGTTCCTCTGGTCTGTATCCTTGCATCGTGCAAATGCAGGAAATGTACACCTACCATCGCCAGTTGAAAACCTGCTTTTATTCCGACTACATGATTTATTCACCGCGGGTCCCCGTGCTCCGCGATCAAAGCGATCAGCTTTTGCCTGATCCATACCTCTTGTCTTTCGTTACGGCGCCTGCTGTGAATGCGGGGGTTGTTCGTGAGCGAGAGCCTGAAAATATCGCAAAGATTGGTCCTGTCATGATGGAGCGCATCCGGAAAATTTTGCGGGCAGCAGCCATTCACAACCATCGGACGATCATTTTGGGGGCGTACGGCTGCGGAGTATTCCGCAACAAAGCGGAGGACGTAGCAGATTACTTTGCGACTGTTTTGATCGAGGAACAGTATGCACAGCTTTTTGATCACATCGTTTTTGCCGTCTACGACAATTCTGCGCGCCAGGACAACCTGCGAGCGTTCAAGGAGAGATTCGCATGAATGCGAAAAGCACCGGCTTTTTAGCAGACTGGAATTGGTTTGAAAAAATTTGGCTCATCTCGTTTACACTCGTTACCCTCTACTTGTATTTCGCGCTAGATGATACATTCATCGGCTTGATCGCCTCCTTGACAGGGATGCTGAGTGTCGTGCTCGTCGCCAAAGGAAAGACGTGGAGTTACTACCCGGGCATCATCAATGTGGTTTTGTACGCGTTCGTCGCCTATGGGCAAAAGTACTATGGCGAAGTCATGCTGAATCTTCTCTATTTTTTGCCGATGCAATTCATAGGACTCTACCTGTGGCGCAAAAACCGCGTGTCCGAAGTCAAACAAAATGACGTCAAAATTGCGATTTTGTCCAACCGAGCACGCATCTGGTGGACGATCTTGAGCATCATCGCAACCATTGCCTACGGGTTTGTATTGAAGCAAATGGGCGGGGCTTTGCCTTTTGTTGATTCCTTGACGGCTGTTCTCTCCGTCATCGCGATGCTTTTCATGGTGAAGCGCTTGGTCGAGCAATGGGTGGTCTGGATCATTATTGATTTGTTCACGATCTACATGTGGCTGGCAGCGTTTTTGAAGGACGGAAGCGATATCTCGATGCTGGTCATGTGGTCCGCTTATTTGGTGAATGCTGTCTACGGCTTGATGAACTGGGTAAAACAGTATCGCAAGCAAAGGGAGGAGCAAACATGGGGAGCGTAGGCTTCATTGGCGGCAAATTTTTGCCACTTCATCAAGGACATGTATACGCGATTACACAGGCAGCCTGCCGCTGCGACGAGCTGTACGTCGTTCTCTCGCACAGCCCGACTCGCGACCGAAAGCTGTGTGAGGAGGCAGGAATCAAGCCCATTCCCTATGAAGTACGGTTGAGATGGCTGTCCACGCTGGTTAAGGACATGGAAAATGTCCGTGTGCTTGCAGTTGAGGATCTTGCGGATAGCGACGATAGCTACGATTGGGAGGCGGGAGCAGCGGACATTATGCGCAAGATCGGGAAAAAAATTGATCTGGTTTTTAGCTCAGAGTCCGCCTATGATCCGATTTTTCGCCGTTTATACCCGGAGGCAGCACACATCATTCTCGATGAATCGCGCAGCCAAGTACCGATCTCTGCTACCCAGATTCGCAACGAAGGGGTCTTCGCTCATTGGCAGCACATCCCGGCTATTGTTCAGCCCTATTTCGTCAAAAAGGTAGTCGTGGTAGGAACAGAGAGCTGCGGGAAATCGACCCTGACCCGATATCTTGCGAAAATCTACAACACCGTGTTTGTCGAGGAGTATGGGCGCACAATCTGCGAAGAAGTCGGGGGCTGCGATACGATTTTGACACCGGAGTATTTCCCGCACATCGCGTATGGTCACAAAATGGAAGAATACAAAGCGCTCCAGAAAGCCAACAAGCTCTTGTTTATCGATACCGAAGCGATTGTCACCCAGTTTTACTCTGAACTGTACACCGGGCAAACCTTCCCTGTTCTTGACCAGATTGCCAAAGAGCAAGCGTATGATTTGTGGCTATTGATGGAGCCAGATGTCGCATGGGTAGATGATGGACTGCGTGTGCACGGAGAAGAGCAAGTGCGCCTGCACAATCACGAAAAGCTGCGTCAGATGCTGGATGAGCGGGGAATTACGTACGTGACATTGCGAGGAAATTATGCAGAGAGACTGCAAGGAGCTATGCAGCATGTCGATCAACTGTTGAAGACGACTTCTCAACGAGCTGAAATTGGGCTAGACTAAAGTCATCAAACGATTCTGACAGTAGAAGGGAGCCGTGCTGCATGCAGTTGATCGTACAGCCGCTATCCCCCCTTAGCTTGAAGGAATGGGCAGTCGCCGTTAAAGCGCTTGGAGAAGGTGAGCAGATCATCACGATCCGCAAGGGTGGGTTATACGAAGAAACACGAGAATTCCGCTTGGAAAACAATCAATTTTATTTGTATCCAACCTATGAGCACCAGAAGCGCGACATGGTAAAGGTAGACTACCAACACCTGTTAGATGCGACCCTCGAAGGCTGGACAATGGACAAGAAGACCGTGACGATCGAATATTTTGCTGAAGTAACCGACGATGTAGAACTGATGGACGAAGCCAAGCTGCGCGCGCTATCGCCCTTCCACATCTGGACGGATAACTTTGCAGATGTGCGCTTGCATTGGAAGAAAAAACAGCCGCTGCACATTTTGTTCGTGCGGATGTATCGATTAGAGCAGCCGGTAGAAATTCCGATGGACGCCGCTTATCAGGGCTGCAAATCTTGGCATGATCTATTGGTGGATATTCCGCGAGCTGCGTTTACCCCAGTGCTTTCCGACGAGGAGTTCGCAGCGAAAAGAGCTGCGATCATGACGATTCTGCAAAACTAACGTTCCATTTCAATCTTGTCTGGAGGGTTCTCATGAAAGCGATCTTGGTAACGGCATTAGGCGGGCCGGAGACGATGAAATATGCGGAAGTCGAGATGCCGATCATGTCACCTACGCAAGTCCTGATCCGCGTCGAGATGACCAGTGTCAATTTTGCCGATATCAAATCCAGGTATGGAAAAAAGGGAGCAGCCAAGCTGCCGTTTATCCCGGGACTCGATGCGACTGGCGTGATCGAACAGGTAGGGCCAGAGGTGCAAAGCCTGAAGGTGGGACAACGAGTCATTGCGTTTCCGGCCAACGGATCATACGCCGAGTATATCGTGGCGGAAGAGTGTTTGACTTTTGCACTGCCAGATCAAATCAGCACGGAAACAGCAGCCGCTTGCCCAGTCGTGTCATTTACTTCGTACCAGCTACTGGCGAAGGTTGCCCGCATTGCCAAAGGGGAAACCGTACTGATTCACGCTGCGGCAGGCGGAATTGGGACGACGGCAATTCAATTAGCAAAGCTGCTCGGAGCGGGTCGTGTCATTGGCACAGTCGGTAATGAAGCAAAGGCGGAAATTGCCTTGTCAGCTGGTGCCGACCATGTGATTTGCAATGATCGCGAAGATTTTGTGGAGAGTGTACGCGCGCTGACGGATGGTGCGGGAGCCGATGTCATTTTGGACTCGATTTCTGGAACGGTGAGCGAGCGTAGTCTCGAGTGCCTCGCTTGGTACGGCCGACTCGTCCATTTTGGCAATGCCAGCGGCGAAATCGGTCAGATCAAGACAATCGATTTGCACGCAAGCTGCCGTTCTGTATTAGGCTTCAGCTTTGGTACGACACGCAAGCTGCGTCCACACTTGTTACAGGATACTGCCAAGCAAGTTTTGGACTATTTGGCCAATGGACATCTTGACATCAAGATCGGCAAGCATTTTGCATTGGAAGAAGCAGCAAGTGCCCATGCGTGGGTAGAGAGTAGGGAGAGTACGGGAAAAGTACTGCTGGATGTGCGTTCGTAACGATGTAGAGCCCTTGCTGATTCAAAAGCGAGGGCTTATTTTCTATCATTTTGGAGAGGTGAATGCTATGCAGATAATTTCAACAAGTGAACTGGACAAAAACGTCATCACTGAATTTTTTATCAAACATTGGGGAAGTCCGCAAATGGTCATCTCCAGTGGCGTTTTCCAATGCGATGCGCTGGACGGCTACGCAGTAATGGGTGAAGAGGGTGCAATCAATGGATTTATTTCTTATGTGCTCGAAGATCAGGAATGTGAAATCATTTCCTTGGACAGTGTGATCGAAAACAAAGGAATCGGGACCGCCCTTCTCGATCAAGTAGAGCAGACCGCCAAAGAAAAAGGCTGCCACCGCATGAAGCTCGTCACCACCAACGATAACCTGCACGTCATGGGCTTTTACCAAAAAAGAGGCTATCAGTTTCACGAGATGTACATCCATGCTGTGGACAAGGCCCGGCAAATCAAACCAGAAATCCCCCTTATCGCAGACAATGGCATCCCAATCCGCGATGAAATCCTTTTTATTAAAAACCTTATTTAAAAAAGCCCCGCAGAAGTAATAGCTCCGAAAAGCGAAGGTACATGTTTGGAAGGAGACCGCCCAAACGAAGTGAGGAAAAAGGCGACTGGAAAACATGTGCCTTCGCTTCCCCCGACCACCACAGATTGAAAACCTCCGGTTTTAAAAAAGTTTGCCCCCACACAATTGTTGACATTCATAACTGTACGAATTATTATTACAGTACTCTTCGCAAGGAGGCCGTCTGTGACGTGAATAGTGAATTTACCATTGCTGTTCACAGCTTGGCTTTGTTGGCTCATATCCCAGAGCATATGGCAAGCAGTGAGCTCATCGCAAAAAATGTATGTACGAATCCAGCCAGAATTCGCAAAATCATGAGCATTCTGCGTAAGAACGGATTTGTGAAGACAAAAGAGGGAATTGGCGGCGGTTATATCCTCGCATGCGACCCGAATGAGGTCACCTTGGCCGAGATATATCGTTCGATCTCGAATGGTACGCTGAAGCCGCACTGGTGTTCGGGAGATCCGCAAGAAGCGTGTCAGGTTTCTGCGAATATGCACGGAGTTATGGATCAGATTTTTACCGAAGCAGAGATGTACTTTACAAAATATTTGGAACAAATCACGATCCAAACCGTATTAGATAAAGTCCGTCATGGATGTCAGGAGAGTTCGCAACAGTAACCTTACAAATTTTTAACATGGAAACTGTAATGATTTCCGTTACAATTGGGAGGTGCACCAGAATGAATCGAGATGAGTTATTGGAAGTCGGAGAATGGGTATTAGGTAAAACCAAATTCGGCGAGTTAATTCAAGGCTTCGTCGAAACAGATGATTCATTGCGAGGTACCGCGAAAGTATATGTGGTTCAATGCGACAACGAAGAGACGATCGGCAAGCTGGTGGTGATTCCGAGACAGTGGATGGATCGCATTCCAGTAGGCTCTTTTGATGATGAAGAGCATATGCATGATTTGATCGATCTCGCCCTCGCAACCAAAGATAGAGAGTGGTTTATGGACCTGACTGCCAAGGCAAGCACCATGAAACAGTCAGGGAAAGAAGCCCGCAAAACAAGAAGCTCTTCCATTCGCAATCGCTTGGGAACTTCTGCTATTTGGGAGCAATAATTTTTCACTATACAGGAGGAGTACGGAGTATGTCTGTCGTGAATCATAACAGTTGGTTTGAAAAAGGAATGAGCTTTACGGCGTACACAGAAAGCATGAACGTCAATAAAGAAGAGCTGACCCGCGTGTACGATCAGCTCACATTTACTGACGAGGATCTGGTTGTCTGGAAGGATCTCTCCCAGCGCAATTGGAAAGGGGTCGTCCTGACCGCAGACTGGTGTGGGGATGCTTCCTTATGTGTTCCTGTCATTCAGCGAATTGCCGAGGAAAGCAACATCGAATTGCGCTTTCTCATCCGTGACGAAAATCTCGAGCTGATGGATCAGTACTTGACCAATGGCACAGCACGTGCGATCCCGATCTTTATTTTCCTCGACCAGGATGGCTGCGAGGCAAGAGTTTGGGGACCTCGTTCTCCAGAAGTGCAGGAAATGATTACGACTGCCCGTGCTGGATTGCCGGCTGCTGACGCTCCTGATTTTGAGGAAAAGCAAAAGGAGCTGTACCGCAACTTTAAGCAACAGATTTCAACAGACCCTGCCATTTGGCGTACGGTGATTGAGAGTGTGAAAGCGAAGCTGCAAGGCTAAAAAGAAAAATCTACAAGGATAGGACTGGATAAATGAATATGAATGCACAAGAGAATAGTGAGCGACCGATTCTCTTCCTGATGATTAACATGTTTATCGCCATGCTGGGAATTGGCTTGATTATTCCGATTTTGCCCGAGTTTCTTAAAGAGTTCGGCGCGGGTGGGGAGACGGCTGGATACTTGGTGGCGGCTTTTGGTGTGACTCAATTTCTTTTTTCTCCGATTGCGGGGGAATGGTCAGATAAGTACGGTCGTAAAATCATGATTGTAATGGGACTCGTCCTGTTTACGATCTCCAACCTGGTTTTTGCCTTGGCTGAACAGACATGGGTGCTCTACCTTTCTCGTCTGATCGGCGGGATTGGGGCAGCAGCGATGATTCCATCCATGCTGGCGTATGTAGCGGACATTACGACCGAGGATAAACGCGGAAAAGGACTGGGGATGCTCGGGGCCGCCATGTCTCTCGGATTTGTTATCGGACCTGGTATTGGTGGATTTTTGGCAGAGCTTGGCTTGCGTATGCCGTTCTACATTTCCGCGGCAGTTGGTGCGGTAGCTACACTCGGTTCCATCTTCTTCTTGTCAGAATCTCTTCCGAAAGAGAAGCAGCTCGCGTCACGAAACGCCAAAGACAAACAGGAAAACATCTTCTTACAACTCGGCAAGTCGTTCCAATCGTCGTACTTCATCATGCTGGTACTGGTCTTTACGATGACGTTTGGCTTGGCGAACTTCGAAGTTATCTTCCCGCTGTTCGTCGATGCAAAGTTCGCTTATACTCCACGTGATATTTCCATCATTATCACAGTGGGAGCACTTGCTGGTACGATTGTGCAGGCAGCGCTGATCGGTAAGCTCATTACTCGTTTTGGCGAGAAAAAACTCATTAACGTGACGTTCTTCTTGTCTGCTGTTTCGATGGTGATGATGCTATTGTCGGGTAACTTCTGGTATATGCTGATTATGACGGTTCTCTTCTTTACCCTGACATCGATTATGCGTCCAGCAATCAACACGCTGATCTCCAAGCGTGCGGGGGATGAACAGGGCTTCGTAGCGGGGATGAACAATGCGTATATGAGTCTGGGGAATATTTTTGGCCCAGCAGTGGCAGGTACGTTGTACGGGGTGCATTTGAACGCACCGTATTTGTTCGGCGCGATTATCCTGGTTCTTAGCTTGTTCTTGTCGCAGGTGGAAAGCCGTCGCAGCGTGAAGCGCGTCGTGGCCTAACCCTTGACATTTTTTAGAAAACCGTGTAAAAAGTAAAGTAACAAAAATAACACCAACAAATTCATTGACGAGAAAGAGTAAGCTAATCCCCTTGTTCCCCAGAGAGTTGGCCCTGGTGCTGAAAGCCAACGTTCAAGACTTAGCCGAAAATCCTCTCCGAGAAGGAAAGCTGAAGCATTTGGAGTAAGCTGACCCGGAATCCCACCGTTACAAGGGACGCGTATGATGGTACGTAGTAGAGGTGCCGAAATGACATGCTTGCATGAAGATTTCGGAACAAGGGTGGTATCGCGAGATCAAATCTCGTCCCTTAGGGGGCGGGATTTTTTTGCGTTCTATGAACCTACACTTCTACGCAAACTACAGAAGAAGGAGTGTACATGATGAGGAAAGTAGACGTAAAAGAAAAAGCAAGGGCACGAGAGTTACGCGTTTTGGAACAGTGGAGGAAAGACGATACATTCCGCAAGTCGATGGACAATCGGCTGGGAAAGCCAAACTTCGTCTTTTATGAAGGTCCTCCGACCGCCAACGGACAGCCGCATATCGGTCACGTACTCGGACGGGTCATCAAGGATTTTATCGGACGCTACAAAACGATGTCCGGCTACCGAGTCGTCCGCAAAGCAGGCTGGGATACACATGGTCTTCCGGTTGAGCTTGGGGTGGAAAAGCGACTTGGCATTTCCGGCAAGCAGGAGATCGAAAACTACGGGGTGGCCAAGTTCGTTGAAGAGTGCAAAAACAGCGTATTCGAGTACGAAAAGCAATGGCGCGAGCTGACGGAAGGAATCGCCTATTGGACGGATATGGAACATCCATATGTGACGCTGACCAACGACTACATCGAAAGTGTCTGGCACATCCTTTCTGACATTCATAAAAAAGAACTGCTGTACAAAGGGCATCGTGTCAGTCCATATTGCCCGGATTGCCAGACGACGCTCAGCTCCCATGAAGTGGCGCAGGGCTATGAAGACGTGAAGGACTTGAGTGCGACGGTCAAATTCAAAAGCAAGACAAGCGATGACTACTTCCTCGCGTGGACGACGACACCATGGACACTTCCAGCCAACGTGGCTTTGGCTGTTAACAAAGAGCTCGATTACGTGCGGGTGAAGCACAAGAATGAAGTGTACGTCGTAGCAAAAAATCTCGCGGAGAAAGTCTTCAAGGAAGACTACGAGGTTTTGTCCACGCACAAAGGCGCAGAATTGGTCGGTACCCCGTATGAGCCGCCTTTTGGCTATATCAAGGTAAACCATGGGCATATCGTCGTCGATGCGGACTATGTCAGTGATACGAGCGGAACGGGTATCGTGCATACTGCGCCAGCGCATGGGGAGGATGACTATCGCACGACCCGTCAGCATGGACTTGATTTCGTGAACGTCGTGAATTTGGCTGGTCGCTATACTGATCAAATCTCAGATTTCGCAGGTCGGTTCGTGAAGGATTGCGACGTCGATATCGTCAAAGACTTGTCACATCGCGGTCTGCTGTTTTCCAAGGAACGCTACGAGCATAGCTATCCGTTCTGCTGGCGCTGCAAATCGCCCCTGCTCTACTACGCGATGGAGAGCTGGTTCATCAAGACGACAGCGATCAAGGATCAGCTGATCGAAAACAATAGCAAGATCGACTGGTATCCGGGCCACTTGCGCGAAGGGCGCTTCGGGAAATTCCTCGAAGAGCTTGTAGACTGGAATATTAGCCGCAATCGGTATTGGGGGACGCCGCTCAATCTATGGCTTTGTCAGGATTGTGGCAGTGAATATGCACCAGGCAGTGTAAAAGAGTTGCGTGAGAAATCTGTGGCACCAATCGACGAGAAGCTGGAGCTGCATAAGCCGTTTGTGGATGAGGTGAAGCTGCGCTGCTCTTGCGGTGGTACGATGGAGCGGACACCTGAGGTCATCGATGTGTGGTTCGATAGCGGTTCGATGCCGTTTGCTCAATACCATCATCCATTCGGAGACGAAAAGGTGTTCGAGGAGCAGTACCCAGCCGACATCATTTCGGAAGGAATCGATCAGACGCGGGGCTGGTTCTTCAGCTTGTTGGCAGTCTCTACCCTATATAACGGAAAAGCACCCTACAAGGCGGTCATCTCTACCGGTCACGTTTTGGATGAACACGGTCAGAAGATGTCTAAAAGCAAAGGAAACGGGATCGATCCGTGGGAGGTAATCGAGGAGTTCGGTGCAGATGCGTTCCGGTGGGCGCTTTTGTCTGACAGTGCGCCATGGAGCAGTAAGCGGTTCTCCAAGCGGATCGTCGCCGAGGCGAAGTACAAAGTGATCGATACGATCCATAACACGCATGCTTTTTATTCGTTATACGCCTTGATCGATGCATTCAAGTCAGAAGAGCATCCATCGCAACCACCTGTGAACGAGCTGGATCGTTGGATACTTTCCCGCTTGAATACCACCTTGCAGCACGTGGTAAAAGGTCTGGAAACCTACGATTTCATGAATCCGGCGGGGCATATCGAAGCGTTCGTCGACGAGTTGAGCAACTGGTACATCCGTCGTTCGCGGGATCGTTTCTGGAGCAGTGGGATGACGCCTGACAAAGTATCTGCTTACCAGACCCTGCGAGAAGTGTTGCTGACGCTGGCGAAGATGATCGCACCATACGCGCCGCTGATCGCAGAAGATTTGTATGGCAATCTGGGGGGAGAAGGCAGCGTTCATTTGACTGACTATCCGAAAGTGAACACAGAAGCAATCGACGAAACCCTTGAGCGGGACATGGAAACCGCTCGAAACATCGTGGAGCTGGCGCGAAATGTCCGCAACGAAACCGGACTCAAGACCAGACAGCCACTGTCCGAGCTGATCGTAACGATGGAGCAGCCATTTAACCTCGAGCGGTTTGCTGGAATTATCGAAGACGAGATCAATGTCAAAAACATTCGGGTAGAGCAAAGCGACAGCAGCTTTGTGACGTATCATTTCAAGCTCAACCTGAAGGTAGCCGGGAAAAAGTACGGCAAGCTCGTTGGGCCTATCCAAGGGTATCTAAAAGAATTGAACGTAGCCGATACACAGAAGGCAGTGGACAATGGCTACTTGAATGTGGAGGTCGCAGGCGAGAGTATGCTGATTACGCTAGATGAGCTGCTCGTGGAAAAGCAAGGGAAGCAAGGCTTTGCTTCTGCATCCGGCTATCAGCTCCATGTGGCACTGAATACGACACTCACAGAAGAGCTTGAGCAAGAAGGCTTGGTTCGTGAAGTCATCCGTGTCATTCAGGATGCACGCAAAAAGCTGGATTTGCCCATCGATAAACGTGTCCAGCTTACACTGGATGTAGACGATGAGCTACGAGCAGCATTGGAGCGTTTTGATCATGTTTTGCGTGAAAGTGTACTCGTTTCGGGTGTGACTTTTGCGAAAATAACAGATAGGGAGACCGTTTCGTTTAGAGATAAAACATTTGGCTTGCACATTGGGTAACGAAGCAGTTGGATAAAGAAACAGCTAGGGAACATGGTTACTACACCGGTTCTCTAGCTGTTTTGTAATAATGCTGGGTCAAACTAAACATCCTCATAATCGCCCGCAACCAAAAATCTCCAGCCAACAGGTAATCCAAGCAAGTGCTATTTGACACCCCAGCAATATGTATACTATAATTTCCTCCAGAATGAAAATTCATTCCGCACGAGAGGAGTCATGAACTTGTCTGAAACCAAGCGCGAATTAATCTTGGATGCAGCGCTCGATTTGTTTGTAGATCGCGGTTTTGATGGGACGACCGTTCCGATGATCTCCGAAAAGGCAGGGGTCGGTGCAGGTACCATCTATCGTTATTTCGAAAACAAAGAAGCGCTCGTCAATACGCTGTTTCAAGAATGTGTGTGGGAGCTGCTTGAGACAATCAATGATGGTTATCCTCGCACATCTGATGACTTACGCGAGCAATTTCGGCATATTGCGAATCAGGTGATTCGCTACGCCAAAAAGAATTTGAATGCCTTGCTGTTTCTGGATTCCCATACAAACGGTCACTACCTGGACGAAGCCAGCCGCGAAGCATACATGAAGCTGCGAACATTTTTATGCGAATTCATTGAACGGGGACAAAAAAATAAGGTTATCCGTCCATTGCCAGCGGATGCATTGATTGCGATTATGGACGGGGCATTCATCGCATTGAACAAGTGCATCAAGGCTGGCGAAATCGAAGAAACCCCGGAATTGCTTGCCGGTGTAGAGGAAGCTTGCTGGGATGCGATCAGAATTCATTAATTCTGATCCTTCTTTTGAACAAAACGGAATGAATATTCATTCCGGAATACTTTTCTATAAAGCAATAGGAGTGAGGCCTACATGAATAAGACGGGAAGAAAAGTGGTGGGGATGTTGCTGATCATCTCCCTTGCAGTGATTGGGACGGCTTGCAATCAGATGAAGCCGTCAACGGAAAGCGAAGTCCAAGCCGAGGCCAAAATTGTGGAAGCGGAGCCGATCAAGCTGAAAAGCTTCCAATCGAGCAGTGAACTGTCAGGGACACTTGCCCCTATCGAAGAGACGACTGTTTCTTTTGAAGTAGCCGGGGAAATCAAGTCATTGCCATACAAAGAAGGAGATGTTGTCAAGAAGGGAGAAGTGCTCGCCCGCCTCAATGCTACAGACTACTCTCTCCAGTTGGCATTGGCAAATGCTGAGATGCATGGTGCGAGCGCCGAGCTTTCCAAAGTAAAAAACGGAGCCCGGGAACAAGAAGTTCAGCAAGCGAAAGTAGCAGTCGAAGCGAAGAAAATCTCTCGGGATCAAGCACAGAAAGACTATCAGCGCATGGAACAGCTCTATAAAAATGGGGCGATCTCCGAAACCGAATTTGAAAGTGCCAAGAATGCCTTTGAACTAGCAGATAAAGATTATGCAGAAGCGCAAGAGACGTATTCGCTAGTGATAGAAGGCGCTCGGACTGAGGATATCAGCGCGACAAATGCCAGCTACCAAGGGGCGATGGTCACTCGCGATCAGGCTGCAGCTACTTTGGCAAAAACGGAAGTGAAAGCACCTATTCAAGGAACAGTGCTAGCGAAAATGGCTGATGTTGGGCAACTCGCAAGTTCAGGGGCTCCTGTCTATCGAATCGGCAACATCCAACAGTTGAAAACAGTCTTGCCTGTACCGGACAAGGACATCTCAGCGTGGAAGGTGGGAGATGAGGTCGAGATTCGTTTGTATGAAGACAAACGAATCGGAAAGGTTACGACGATTTATCCGGCGACGAACGAGCAGACGGGCACGATTAGCGTGGAAGTCGTCATTGATAACACCAAAAAAGATTGGTTTGCAGGGCAAGTCATCAGCGCAAAGCGAACCTTGTCTCAAAAGAAAGGCATTTTTGTCCCTGCCAAAACCGTTTTTAGCCGTGGTTCTGAGCCTTACGTTTTTTTGCTAGCGGATGGAAAAGCGATCAAGACCACTGTCACGATTGGTCAGTATGTTGACAATCATTTGGAAATTACTGCTGGCTTGCAAGCAGGCGACATGTTGATTACGAAAGGTGCTGATCGTTTGCTTGGCGGGGACTCTGTCACCGTGAAAGGAGGCAATCAGCCATGATCGAGTTTTTCATCAACAAGCGCAAAATCACCCTCGTTTTCTTTTCGATGCTCGTGCTGATTGGTATGTTCATCTCAGTTACGCTTCCGAAGCAAGAGCAACCAGACATTATCGTCAGCATGGCTACCATCACCACCGTTTATCCGGGAGCGACTCCTGAAAAGGTGGAGCAGACAGTCACGAAGAAGCTGGAAGAAAAAATCAACGAGGTGCAAGGAATCAAATCCATTAGTTCGGAGTCCCGATCAGGTGTATCCATTATCAACGTGCAAACAGAGAATGACGTTGAACCAAAAACGGTGTTTGAAGATGTACGGAAAAAGGTAAAGGATGCCGAGGCCGATTTACCCGATGAAGCAGAGCAGCCCTTCATCAATGATGACATGAGCCGGACTTTCATCCAGACCTTTCAAATCACAGCCAACTCTTTTGAAGAAATCCTCCAACTACGCGATATGCTTGATCTATGGAAGGATCAGCTTCGAACCGTGCCAGGCGTATCCGATGTTTCGATCCAAGGATTGCCGGAGCAGGAAGTAAAGGTCGCGGTCGATGCACAGAAGCTGCAACAATACGGCATTTCCTGGGCGCAAGTCATCCATGCTGTCCAAACGAAAAACGAAACAACACCCCTAGGTGATGTCAATATTGATACGCGAAAATATCAGCTCACATTACCAGTCAGCTATGAAGTAGCGACTTTTGAAAAGGTAGTCGTGACACGTACGCAGGAAGGAATGCCCGTCTATTTGAAGGATATTGCCACCATTTCCGACAGTACCAAACGGGTGGAGTATCGAACCTATTACAACGGGAAGCCTGCTGCGACCATTAGCATCAACGCTGAGCTGGGAAGCGATGTTCCAGCTGTGCAAAAAGCGGTGGATACGAAGCTTGCCACGTTGGAAAAGAGTCTCCCGGCGTGGGCGAAAAAAGAGCCTGTGTTTTTGCAAGTGGATCGAATCGGCAGTATTTTTTCCGAATTGTATCTGGAAATGATCATTGCGATCATAGCCGTACTTTTTATTTGCATCCTTGGATTGAATGTAACGACATCCTTGATGGTTGCATTGGCGATCCCCATCTCTTTGGCAGCTGGGATGGTGGTTCTGCCCTTCTTTGGCATTACGCTCAATCAAATGACCGTATTCGGGCTCATCATTGTTCTCGGTATTTTGGTTGACGACGCAGTGGTGGTAAATGACAACATCGAGCGCAGATTATCTGTCTTGGGCGAGGATTCGTACACGGCTGCTGTAGCCGGGACGAAGGAAGTGGCCATCTCCATTGTCACTGCTACCCTTGCTACCATCTCTGCGTTTGGGCCGATCATGTTTCTGCCTGGTGATGCAGGCCAGTTTATTTTTCCGGTACCGCTCATTATCATTTTTACGATGGCGGCCTCGATGTTCATGTCACTTACGATCATTCCGATTTACCGGGAATGGAACGAGCGAAGGAACAAGAAACGGAGCAAATCAGAGACGGACTACCGTAAGCCAGCGGGCTTATTAGGCAAACAAATCGATGCATTGACGAATTGGTATGGCGATCGTGTTCTGAAAGCCATGTTGAAATATCCGCTGAAAACAGGAGTGAGCGGAGTACTGATTGCCACTGCTATCTACGGACTCGCTGCGGTTGTTCCTGTTCAGCTTTTCCCTGATGATGACAGGCCACAGATGGTTGTGAATATAAAGACGCCGATTGGCGGCAATTTACAGGAAACGGATCGAATTGCCCTGGGTGTTTCC
Organism: Brevibacillus sp. BD137; assembly: GCF_041644655.1. NCBI lineage: Bacteria > Bacillati > Bacillota > Bacilli > Caryophanales > Paenibacillaceae > Brevibacillus > Brevibacillus sp. BD137. The sequence continues at coordinate 455,266 of NZ_JAOTNO010000004.1, forward strand.
GAATGGATCGCGAAACAGGCACACATTCAGAAGGTTTCGTCTTTCGTAGGTGGCAATGCGCCACAGATGATGCCCTCAGCACCGCCGGTTGGTACAGGTGAACATGTAGCGCAATTGATCGTTACTTTTGACAATCACAAAATGGATGCGCGCAAGGTGGTGGCGCGGTGGTCGGAGCAGTTTAAGAGGATGTATCCAGAAGCGAACATCATTCCGTACAGCGTAAAGGCGGGGATGTATTCTGGTAACCCGGTTGGAATTCGGGTGTATGGGGATGATCTGCAACAGCTGTACGCGATCTCTGAGCAAATCAAGCAGCTCATCATGGAGTCAAAAGGAACGTACAACATCAACGACACGCTCGGAAATGAACAGTACTCCCTTCAATTCCATGTGAATCAAGAAAAGATGGACAAGGAGCTGATCAACGAAGCGGATTTGACCAGAACGTTGCGTTTGATCAGCCAAGGCATTCCAATGGGACAATTTGACAATGGGCGAAACTTGATCGATATTACGCTGGTAGCCGATCAGCGGGGAATGACGACAGAGCAAGTCTTCGCGCAACTCACGGTTCCGAATGCACGTGGGCAGCTTATTCCGGTTTCGCAAATTGCAGAAATGAAGCCGGATTTATCGATGCAGAGTATTCCTCGTTACAATATGTCCCGTAGCGTCACGATCACGAGTGATATCCGAGATCGGACGGCTGCAGACGTGATGAGCGAAATAACAGCGAAAATGGAGCAATTGGAATTGCCAGACGGGTATGGCTGGAATGTAACAGGTGAAACAGAGGAGGAGTCGGAAGTTTTGCTCGATTTGGGTGTGCTTGCGATTGTGGCGGTCTTTCTCATCTTTTTGCTGATCGTGCTGCAGTTTAATTCGTTGTCTATTCCTGTCTTGGTCATGAGTACAGTCTACCTCGCCATCGCGGGCAGCTTGATCGGGCTATTTATCACTTCCACACCGATTGGATTCATGACAGTAGCAGGCTTTATCGCATTGGCGGGTATCGTCGTTCGCAACGGGATCGTACTAATCGAGTTTATTGAGGAAGCGAGGCATCAAGGCGTCTCTCTGAACGATGCAGTCATCAGGGCGGGGAAAGCAAGGTTGCGCCCGATTTTACTGACGACCTTTGCCGCAGTAGCCGGTCTGTCACCGATGGCGATTACGGGAAGCGTGCTGTTTCAGCCTCTCGCCATTACGATCATTTCTGGCTTACTGTTCTCGATGCTACTTACGCTGATTGTCGTTCCCTCTCTCTATACAGTCATAGCTATCCAGAAGGAGAAAAAGCGGGTAAAAAAGGAAGCGCAGAAGCAGCTGACAATCTGAGCTTTTCAGAAGGAATGTTCAAATCAATGGAGAAAGGGGTAGAGGCACGAAGACGAACATTCATCAGGAAGCGAGGAAAGGCAGATGGATCAAGTGAAATGGAACGTTGGGGTGATTGGCGCAGGCGTCATGGGCGAACGCATGATGAACGCGATCCGTACCCACGAAAAATTTCGAGTAGCCGCAGTGAGTGATGTATCAGCGGAAAGAGCACAGGAAGCCGCGCAAAAGTCCGGCGATGTGCCTTGGTACACAAATTATAAGGAATTATTGAAAAAGGTAGAGCTGGACGTCATCTATTTGGCAGTTCCTCCGAAATTCCATCACGCGATTGCCCTGGATGTGCTGGCGCACAAAAAGCATTTGCTCTGTGAAAAGCCGTTGGCTAATTCCTTGACAGAAGCGCAAGAAATGTTGGAAGCAGCAAATAACGCAGGGGTTGTCCATGCGATGAACTTCCCGCTCTACTATCAAGGTGTTTTTCCTGAACTATCCCGCAGACTCGAAGCAATCGGAGATGTCCGCCGTATCGATATCCTGACGCATTTTCACCAGTGGCCGCGTCCATGGCAGCAAACACCTTGGCTGGCTGGTCGTGAGCAAGGCGGTTTCATCCGAGAAGTGCTGCCTCATTTCACTCATCTGACTTACGAGCTCTTCGGAGACCTGCATGTAGTCCACTCAGAGGTAGACTATCCAGCAGATCCTGCGCTATGTGAGACAGGTGTATCGGCCTTTCTGCATCTGACAGATGGTACCCCGGTTACGATCAATGGCTTGGCGGGTATCGCGCATGAGGAGCATTTGGATTATCGCGTGTACGGGTCAAAAGGAACGCTGAGTGTCGTGAACTGGAGCAATCTGTTTGTGGGTGGACACGGCGAAGCGCTCGTTCCGGCTGAAGTTCCGCAGCAAGACCGTCTCTCCCTGTTGTTGGATGAGCTGTCTATTGCGATGAACGGTGGCAATGCCAGACTGGTTACATTTGAAACAGGCGTGAAAGTACAGCAAGTGCTGGAAGCATTGCTCGGACATGAAAAAGTACACTACATCAAATAGAAAGTAGCAGGAAAAGTCCACGAAAAAAGAGCAGGTAGGCAGGGGTAGCACATCCTGCGCGACTGCTCTTTTCTTTTTGCTAGGGCCGGTATGACTGTAAAAGCTGCTCAATATGCTTGCTGGCAAAATGGACATGCTTGTTATCGTGTGTGAGTCTGCTTGCCATGATGGCTCCTTCAATGGAAGAAAAGACAAACGAAGCAACTGCTTCTGCGTCCATTTCGGAGCGAAATTCTCCCTGGGCGATTCCTTCTTCCAGCAATCTCTGCATGAACGAAATGACCTCTTGGTAAGCGGTGAGGGCATAATCGCGAAGAACAGGGAACGAATGGTCACTTTCGATGGCTGTGTTGAGAAGCGGACAGCCACCTTGGAGCGGGGGATTGTTTACCGCATCAGAATACACCTTTGCCATGGCTACGATTTTTCCAGTGGCTGTGTCCTGTTTTTCTAGTGCAGCTGCAAAATGTTCTTGTAACACTTCACCCGCATATTTGAAGGCCTCTATTGCAATTTCATCTTTACTGGCAAAACCTCTGTAGAGGGCACCTTTTGTAAGTCCCGTGGCATCCATGATGTCTTGCATGGAGGTTCCTGTATATCCGTATTGATTAAATAGCTCTGCTGACTTCTGGATAATATACAGCTTTGTTTTTTCGCCTTTTCGCATCGCGATAGTCCTTTCATTCGGCCAACACGGTCTATATTCGTCCAAGTTATTGTAACATTTCTCTCGTGTACGAAAGAAGGAAATCATGTAAAATCAAAAAGAGACCGAACCGTTCGGTATCAAAAAATCGAACAAAGGGTTGTGTGACAGGATGAACCGTATCAAACCGTATTCGATTGTCATTTTCGTCGCCTGTATAGCGATCGCGTATGCACTCGTGCAAAACTTTATCATCGATCCAGAAGCAAAAGGCTTTCTCAGTCACAAGTCTGATTTCAACAAAGAGCGAATGAACACATCGATCTGGCTTACGGTCATGTACGTCCATTTGTTTTTCGCCCTGATTGCCCTAATCTGTGGGGTGGCTAACTTTTCGGACAAGCTGCTCGCCCAGAAGCGCAAGCTACATAAAGTAACAGGTTATGTTTATCTTTTTAGTGTGTTGGTTGTGGTAGTCACATCGGGGTATATGGCTCCTTATGTAACGGGAGGAAAAGTGGCGAGTTGGCCCTTCCACCTGTTGAACATTATCTGGCCGGCAATCACTATTACGGCGCTCGTCAAAATTAAAAAGCGCCAAGTCATAAAGCATAAAGAATGGATGGTCCGGAGTTTCGTCTTCTTATTTACCAACATGCTGATTCATCTCATGAAGCTGATCGTAGAGAAGGTGGTAGGCTTGCCGTATGAGCTCAGCTACACAATCGGTGTATATGCCGCCCTGATTGGACTTGTCGTGACGGCAGAGATCATCATTCGTACAGAATTGCGAGCACGGAAAAAAGCATGAGAGAGACGCAGTGCCTCCTTAAAAAAGCTTCGCATCAGAACCCACGTGGTTGGGGTGATGCGAAGCTTTTTGAATGGCTACTTCTCTTCGACGCTCTGGCTTCCTTGTTTTGGGGGAGATAGTCTTTGTAACCCTCGTTTTTGGTAATATTCATTTTGCAGAAGAGTGGGTTCAACTGCGTAGGCTAGCTCGGGGCTTTGCGGTGCAACAGATTCCAATGTGATGTGGATGCTTTTAATGGGGGGCTTGGTTGCAGCTTTGGGGACCTTTTTCTGATTCCTCTTTTTGTTTTTCCTTTTGTGTACTGGTTGGGAGTTCGCTACAGGTTCGGCGATGTTTTGCACTTCCTCCACGACTTCCATATTTCCTTGGAAGAACAAATGGTGTGCTGTTTCGTTTATTGGATATTTATCGCCCTCTTGCAACGCACGTAATTGGAGTGTCGATCTTTCGATGAGAAGGTTGATCTCGGGCTCTAGGAGCTCTTGGGTAATTTTCTCATGTGGATCGTCCTTCCAAAATGTATTGATCGCCTGCACATCGCCCGCAAAGTATTCCAGCTTATGCCGAGCGTAAATGTGCTTCCAGCATTTTTCTGAAATGACTACTTTCACTTTGATTTTTTCATCAAATTCGGTTAGCTGGTAATCCCAGGTAAAGGTCACTTCCTTGAAAGAATCATGTGGGACTTGCGTGTTTGGTTTCGCTTCTTTGTCTTTTCCATACCCTAATAAATGCTGCTTTGAGCCCAAATCCTCTAACTTGCCTGCTCCCGGTTTTAGCCATTCCGCAGGGACGCGCTTCACATTTTTCGTTGCAGATTTGTACCAGATGGTTTCATCATAGCCTGGTTCCTGTGGAAACTCTTTACGTACTTTCTTCAAGCATGTCTTTATGTCATTCAATATTTTTGAAAGCACTTCATTCATCTGTTCGGCCAGATCAGTATTCCTTTTTGTATTTGGAAACAGCTCGGTCAAATGGTAGAGCTTACGTATATACGAATCGATTTCTCTTAGTACTACAGAGACTTCCTTTTCTCGGGCGATGATTGACGACTCCTCATCCATGTCTACCATCTCAATTTGTGGATCGAATTTTGAACCTGGATTCCCAGTCGTACCTTGAAATCCAGGCACCAAGTTTTTATAGAAATTCACCAATTGAATCCGCGTGCATTTTTCTTCGTTATCGGACACCATTTTTATTTCGTTGATAAGAGTAGCGTAGGATTTCTTGGTTGCCTCAAATGGTTTATTCGGCAATTGCTGAATTTCTCCTAATAACTCGCTGAAGGTGATAAGGGAATGCTGTGAGATGGTATGATCCATTTGCATCTCATTATTTTGAAAAGCTTCGCCTCTAGCTGTTTCTGCGTTTACTCGACGACGCGTATTAAGCTCATCCTCTTCCTTAAAGCGTTGGATAGGCAGTTTGTTATGCGCGATTCCTTGTTTTTGTGATTTCATTAACTGAATCAGTGCACGATTTCCAATCGACTTCTGCAGCTGGATAAGGCGTGACGGGCTATCTTGCTTGATGGATGACGAAGGTGGGGGAATAGTTTTTTGGACGGGCTGCTGCAGAATAGATGTTTTGGCTGCGTGTTCGAATAGTTGAGACGACATGGGCAATCACCTCCAGAGGATCTGAATGAATAGAATGTGGCAGATAAGGGGCGTCCCAATGGCATCCTTTTCCCTTTACTGCTGCAAGGCTTTGCACTGCATCAAAAAGTCGATAAACGTACGCATAATCCCGTGAACAGGTGTATCCTTGAGGTAAATCAGCTCGAAGTTCCGGTTGATTTGTGGCAGATTCAAGACGTCTACTTCCTGGAGCTCCCCTTCGTCCAAGTCTTTGGAAATGGCAAACCGAGGCAAAAAGGCGATGCCCAGCCGTTGTTTGACCATCCGCTTCACGACCTCGATATTGTCAGCCTCCATGATGACGTTATTTTGTAGCTGAAAATGGCTGAACGCATTGTTGATCAGCTTCCAGTCGAGCGAGCCCCGATTGAACAAGATCAATCGTTCACGTGCGACTTCTTCAATGGAAACCTGGTGGCGGAATCCAAACGGATGGTCAGGATAAATCGCTAAGACCATGTCATCCGGCATCAGTTGAATCCGGTTAATCTGTGGATGGGTAACGGCACGAGCAATTCCAAACGACACCTCATGGTTTAGAACCATATCGAGCACCTGATGAGAATGTCCGGTGAGGATCGTCAGCTTGATTTTGGGGTACAACTGCTGGAACTGCTGGACGAGGTCAGGCAAAATGTAAAAGGCGGAGACAAAAACGGTGGAGATGGTCAATTCTCCCTCTACATCGCCTTGCGATCGCTGAATGGCTTGCTGTCCCTCTTGTAGCATATGCATGATGTTTTTGGCATAAGGAAGGAACAGATCGCCTTCCTTTGTAAGAGAAATCGTATGACTCGTACGTTGAAACAGCTTACAGCCCATAGTCGTTTCAAGTGCCTTGATTCGCATGCTGACTGTGGGCTGTGACAGATAGAGCAAATCAGCCGTTTTGCTGAAGCTCCCGGTCAGGGCGACAAAGATGAATGCTTCCATTTGCTCCATATTCATGAGTAGTGGCTCCATTATGTGAATTTTTAAAGTGGCCTATTGCAAATTTTAATTGGAATCGCTTATAAAATTACATTAACGTAAAATTAGCAGAATAGGTAGAGTTATCAAAAGAAAATAGCCCAAGGGATGGATGAAAATGGCCAGAATGCCGATTATCGATTTACACTGTGATGCACTTCTGAAAATTTGGGAGAAAAATGGGGCTCTGTCCTTTGCAGATGCGGACGAGCTGGACGTCAACAGGAAACGGCTACACGATGGCGGGGTGAAGCTACAGTGCTATGCGATCTGGACATCACCTGAATTGTCCACGGAGCAACGTTTTCAAAAAGCTTTGGATCAAATTCATTACTTTTATACAGAGGTTCTCGGAAAACATCCAGAAATGAAACAGATCCGTGATTGGAGCGATCTCGACCGTTTGCAAGAGGGAGAGATCGGAGCGTTGCTGACGTTGGAAGGGGTTGAGCCAATCGGTAACGATTTGAAGAAGCTGCACATTTTTTATCAGCTAGGGGTTCGCTCTGTGGGCCTCACCTGGAACTTCGCGAATCTCGCTGCGGATGGTGCGCTGGAACCGAGGAATGCCGGACTGACGACCTTTGGCAAGGAAATCATTCAGTTCCACAATGAGCATAAAATGTTGACGGACGTCTCGCATCTAGGAGAGGGCAGCTTCTGGGATACGATTGAGCTGGCTACATATCCGATCGCGAGTCATTCAAATGCACGAGCAATCTGCGACCATCCACGCAATCTGACGGATGAACAGGCAAAAGCGTTATTTGCCAAAGGCGCGAATGTACATGTCGTTTACTGCACCCAGTTTATCAACGAAACGACACCAACCACGATAGATGATCTAATCAAGCACATCGATCATTTTTGTTCACTCGGTGGCGTGCGTCATATCGGGCTCGGCTCTGACTTTGACGGCATTACCGCAAAGGTCGTGGGCTTGGAGCATGCGGGGCAGAGCCAAAACCTGATCAACGAGCTGCTCAAGCATTATAAGGAAGAAGAAGTGCGCGGGTTTGCCTATGAGAACTTTCTGCGCAATCGTCCCGTGTAAGCAATCGGCATAGATGCACGAAAGGAATGGAATGTATGACGAAAAAAATGCGGCAGCTTGGTGCGACAATTGGTAGACTGCCGGTTGGTGAGAAAAATGACATTACGGATGTAGCCGGAGTCCGTGTCGGACACGTGACGATCCAGCATGAGCTGGACAACGACGACTATGCATGTACAGGAGTGACAGCCATTTTGCCACATGGCGGCAGCTTGTTTCGGGAAAAGGTAACCGCAGCCAGCTATGTGATCAACGGCTTCGGCAAAACGACGGGACTCGTGCAAGTAAATGAGCTGGGGGTGCTGGAATCGCCGATCATGCTCACCAATACGTTTTCCGTCCCTGCGGTTACACAAGGGACTCTGCAATACATGCTGGATACGAATGAAGAGATCGGGGACACGACCGGGACGATCAACATAGTCGTAGGCGAATGCAACGATGGTCATCTCAATTCCATTCGCCGCTGCGTCGTGCGTCCGGAAGATGCTAGAGAAGCGATTCAGAACGCAACGGATCAGGCCGTAGAAGAAGGAGCTGTCGGGGCAGGGACGGGGATGATTGCCTTTGGTTATAAGGGTGGTATCGGCTCTTCTTCTCGTATCGTAGTGGCTGAGGAGCATGCCTATACATTGGGGAGTTTGGTACTCAGCAACTTTGGCAACAAAAATGATTTCTTGGGAGCAAACTTGTTCACAAGCTGCAAAAGCTATGAAAACGCAGTAGAGAAGTCCGAGGACGGCTCCATCATCATCGTACTGGCGACAGATGCGCCGCTCAGCGATCGACAACTGCTTCGGGTAGCAAAGCGCGCAGGAATCGGCTTGGGACGAACGGGCAGCCATTTTGGGCATGGAAGCGGCGACATCGTCATCGCTTTTTCCACAGCACAAAAAATCCCCCATCAGACAACAACCATTACGGAAACGCGCGTGCAGCTACGCGAGGATCATCCGATCATGAACGAACTGTTTGTTGCTGCGGCAGAAGCGACAGAAGAAGCCATCTACCATTCCCTTGCACAAGCAGTCACGACCACGGGAAGAAAAGGACGCATCGTTCATGCGTATCCAAGTCAGGGCTTAGGACAGTAGTAACATAACCCTACAACTGGTGACATACTTTGAGTGTAAAGAGGTGCATGGTGCGATACAGGAGGTAGGGTTATGTACATTGAAGTCGAAAAGGGTGTCACGGTTTTCGTTGAAGACCTCAATCCTGGTCCGAATAGTAAAACGATTTTTTTTGTTCACGGCTGGCCGCTCAACCATAACATGTTTTCCTACCAATTCAACGTACTTCCCCAGCACGGTTTCCGCTGTGTTGCCATGGACATACGCGGCAACGGCCAATCGGACAAACCATGGAGCGGGTATACGTATGATCGCTTGGCAGATGACATCTTTGTCGTTTTGGAAGCATTACAGAGTAGGGATGCTGTCTTGTTAGGCTTTTCGGTGGGTGGAGCCATTTCCATCCGGTATATGTCTCGTTATGAGGGGCGGCATATTTCCAAGCTAGCGTTAGTGGATGCGGTTTCTCCTTCCTTTGTGAAAATGCCGGGTTCTCCATACGGCGTCTCGAAGGAGCAAGCGGAGGGGCTGATCAGTCAGATGTACGCCAATTTGCCTGAGTTATTAAACACAGTTTCTTTGCAGTTTTTCAATCGCAATTTAGGGACGGCTACGCTCCAGTGGTTTGTCAAAATGGGGCTGGATTCCGCTTCCTATGCGCTCATCAAAATCATGCAAGCAGCAGTGAGAGAGAATGTCATCAATGAGTTGGGTCAAATCCGCGTGCCGACTGGAATTTTTCATGGGATTCACGATCAATTGATTCCATTCAAAAGCGCCGAGCTCACCCAGCAGCAAATCAAAGGGTCGAAGCTGTTTCCGTTTGATAATAGTGGACACGGCTTGCCGATATGTCAGGCGGATGACTTTAATAAGAAGCTGATGGAGTTTGTTCAATCCTAATTCGTAAGGGAACTGACAGCCGATTCTCTGCCTTACGTGCAGGACATCGGCTGTTTCTGATAGAATTTACCAAATTATCATTTTCAATAGCACTGGAAAAACACCGAGTAAGGATGGGAAAATTGAAGAAAAGATTGTGGGTTTCTATAGTACTTCTATCAATCGTTGTGGGAGGTTTTTATTCCCTTGTAAAAGGTAATCCGCCATTGGATATTGGCACCCGTGCTTCAAGCGAAGATCATAAATCTGTTGTTGTGGGCATGGGTAATAAGGGCTTTGGTGAAGTGAAAATCATAGATGTTTCAGTGAATAACGATGAAACACCATCAAAAACAAAAGTGCAGGTTAGTAATGCTTTACAAGGGTTCATCATAACGGATGATTTTGATAATCCGGGCTCCAAGCCGTATGGATTTCAGAATCTAGAGGACGTAGCGATAAAAGCTGGCACATCTCCTTTTGCTTATTTTAAAAAAATGGATGAGGGTACTGCTACGAAAAACGATGAAATTTATGGACTAAGTGTCGTTCATCATGAAGCAATAGACAGAGTGCATGTAAAGTACAGCTATCTTGGGATGACATTTGATGAAATCGGGATTTTACAGTAAAAGAAGCATTTGGCTTTACGTCCCATAGAGTCAAGCATTGGGTATTATGCGCGCATGACTCATGTATCGATGTGTTGGCCTATTCTTTTGAATGGGAAGAAGTCGAATGACTTTTGGAACACTCTTTTTGCTAGCTAGAATCTTTCAACTAAAGGCAGGAGAATGGAATGGACCACGCAAGCGTTTCAGCTCTGGAAGCATTTGTGCAACAGTTCATACAGAAGGAAAAGGTACCGGGGCTCTCCATTGGCATCTCTCGGGATGGTGAGACCATCTATCAAAAAGGCTTTGGTGTTACCGATCTGGGGACGAATCAGCCAGTAACACCCGAGACCATTTTCGGCATTGCTTCGGTTACCAAATCGTTTACGTCTGCCGCTATCATGCAGCTCGTGGCAGAAGGCAAGCTGTCTGTTGACGACCCGATTCGCAACTATTTGCCTGATTTACAAGGAAAGGGAGACATACATACGGACAAAATCACGATCCATCATTTGCTCTCTCACACTTCAGGTGTTCCACCACTACTACGCCGGGAAGAACTGAGGAAACTCCCCGAGCATATTGCCTATTTGAACGAAGTCCAATTTGCTCCACTTGGTATGCCGGGTGAGTATATCAGTTACAGTAACGACATGTTTCTCCTGCTCGGAGCTATTATCGAGCGTGTCACTGGGCAACGCTACCGTACCTATGTAACAGAACACCTGCTAGCGCCGCTCGAAATGAATCGCTCGACCTATAACCTGGAAGAAGTGGCTGGCTTTGCCGATGTCTCCGTCCCTTATGTCAAAGGGGAGGAGCAGCAACTGAAAAAGGTATCGTGGCCCACGCTCGGCAACTATGAAGTGGGGGGAGGCATCCGCTCCTGCGTCGTTGATTTGCTGAAATACGGCCAGCTCTATGTCAATGCCGGGCGCTATCAAGAGAAGCAGGTAGTAGATGGGGCCTCTCTTAGAGCCATGTGGCAGCCAGTTCATCGACTGACAAAAGACACCTGGTATGGCTATGCGCTCAAAACAACGCCTAGGTATGCAGGAATAACGCTAGTTGAGCATGGCGGAGGTCAGCCCGGGGTGTCGTCGAACTTCGGATTCGTTCCGGAAAAAGGGCTAGTCGTCACCGTTCTTTCCAATTTGGAAAATGTGCCGATTCGGGGCGTATGGTTGGCTGCTGTAAATGCTGCCCTTGGTTTACCGTTTACACACAAAGAAGACGAAGCCCCGCTCTATACGCCAACGAGAGAAGAGCTAGAAAAGCTCGTCGGGACGTACACGTCAAGAGAAGGCGGAAGATTGCGGCTCTTCCTTCGAGAGGATGCTCCTGTAGCAGAGGTAGCTGGTATGGAGTACGCGTTACGGGCCAGTAGCCACGATACGCTGATCGATGTACAAAACGGTCAACCGCTCCGTTTCTTTTTCAAAAAACAGCAGCAAGCATGGGCGGTCCTCATGGGGCTGAGGATGCTCTGTAGGAGCGAAGCCAAGTTCTAGACGGACTCCATAAATGAAACAGCGGCGACCGAAGACATGATCATGAAGTCTTGGGCTCGCCGCTGTTATGATTGTATGGGTATTCCCCTGTCTAGGCTAAAAATGATACGTCGAGATGAAAAAGGAGAGAATGCAAAGAACGAGTGCCGGTAGTGCTTTCGGAAAAGGATCTCTAGCAATTACGAGTAGAATGAAGGCAGCTACCAACATGGTCACGCCTAAAAGCAATCCAGATAATAGTGCCGCGATTGAAAACCATATCCCAATAATCAAGCCAATGGAACTGATGATCTCGATAAAGCCAGTTAAGAAGTTAAAAATGGGTGGGAGTCCAAAGCGGTCAAATTCATTCGCCATTTTACCGGAAATAATTTTTGTACCTGTAAACATAAAGAAAATCGCTACCACGACTTGCAAAACGATTAGGAACATGATGGCTTCCTCACTTTCGTTATTCATTATCAAACTAAGTATATGCTATAGCATGTATTTGGTGGAGAAAGTATATGACCTCTATTTATTCATCTTTTACGACTTGATAGAGTTTGTCGAGCAAAGCATGCAATTCCGCAATCTCTCCATCGGTAAGGTTTTGCGTTACATGGTGATGCGCATCGGTAACGACGGGTAGAAGCTTTGATTTTAGCTCCATCCCTTTGTCACTGAGTAACAAGTTATGTGAGCGCCGATCCGCGTCATTTAATGTGCGAATGACGATTCCCTTTTTTTCAAGCGAGTATATCATTCTGACGACGGTGGTTTGATCGCGGTCAATCGCATCCGAAAGTTCCTTTTGTGTGATCGCTCTTTCTCCATCCATGACACTAAGAATGCCCCATTGCTCTGGCGTGATCTCTAATTGCTTCAACCTCTTCTTAAAATAGTTCGTCATTTTCATATCGGTACGGTGAAGAAGAAAGCCGGTCAGATTGAATAATTCCATAGAGAATTCAAACCCCTTTATTTATATGCTATAGCATATAAAATGCTAACGTATTTTTTCCCGTTAGTCAAATAAAGAGTGTCGGGAAAGCCGCACTGAAAAAAGAGTAAAGAAAACGAAAAAACTGGTAAAGAAATTAAAACTTATAATTCAGAATATTTAATATAATACGAACTGTCCAATAAAAAACATGAGGGGGTTCGTGTATGGGATTTCGTTCCTGGATTTCTGTGGCGCTCCAATTAACGATGGCGACAGCATTGCTGGTAGGCTGTAGTCAGCCGACGGCCACTCCTGACTCAGTATCGCCGTCAGGTGCGAATGGCGTCACGCTAAAAATGGTCGAGAGCATTACTAGCCCACAACGAACTGCGCTGTTAAAAGACATGCTAGCCCAGTTTGAAGCGAAGAATCCGGGGATCAAAGTCGATCTAATTTCACCTCCATTCGAAGGAGCGGATCAGAAGATCACTCAAATGCTGATGGCAAAAGAAGAGCTGGACGTGCTAGAAGTTCGTGAATTCAATGCCAAGCAGTTTTCGATGAACGGCTTTATTGAAAATTTGAAGCCCTACACAGACAAATGGCAAAATTACGATCAGCTGACTGACGTCGCCAAACGGCGTGCCACCTGGGTGGACAAGACTCCTTATTACATTCCGAATGGACTGTACCAGCGCGTCTTGTATTATCGGACGGATTGGTTTAAGGAAGCAGGGATCGAGGTGCCGAAGACGTGGGATGAGCTCTTGTTCGCAGCCAAAAAGCTGACGGACCCTTCCAAAAACCGCTACGGGTACAGCTTCCGGGGAGGAGCGACCGGGTGGGATTACGCGCTGATCACGATGTGGGCCTACAACGGGACGGAGGTCGACCCTGACTCTGCCTTTTTCATGAAGGATGGACGCACGCTCTTCTCCACACCGCAATCATTGGAAGCCATGCAGTATTACAAACAGCTTTACAAGGAAGGCTCCCCAAAAGATTCCGTGAGCTGGGGCTTTCAGGAGATGGTACAGGGCTTTGTAGCGGGTTCGACTGCCATGCTGATTCAAGACCCTGATGTCATTGATGGAGCCAAGGAAAAGATGCAGGAAGGGACGTGGGCGACCGCTCTGATTCCGATTGGTCCTTCGGGTGTTGCTCAGCAAGTAGTCGGTGGACCGGGGTGGGGGATGACTGCGTACTCGAAGCACAAGGAAGAGGCGTGGAAGCTGATTTCATTCCTCTCTGATCCTGAACAGAGCACTCATTTTGCGAAAAAGACTTCCACGATTCCCGTCGTGAAAAGCGCAGCAGAAGATGAATTTTACAAGACAGGTTACTTCCAGCCGTTTATTGAGATGAGCCAGCAGCCGACGAAGTTCCTCGATGTTTCACGTCCTGTGGATTACAAAGGCTGGGGAGCCTGGCAAAGCACGGCGGATAAAGATATTCAGAGCTTTTTGCTCGATCAGCTCACCGCAGAGGACCTGTTGGAAAAATGGGATCAATACTGGACCAAAGAAAAAGCCGAGCGAAAGTAGACGTGGGGGGATGGTAGCTTGGACACACAAAAACCCATCGTCATGATGACGAAGCAGGTTGTGCCGGAAGGGAAGAAATCGTTCCGGATTTCCAAAGAAGGTCGTTTTATATTTTTGTGCCTCTTGCCCGCCATTTTGTTTGTTTCGGTCTTTACGTATTATCCACTCGTGCGTGGAATCATCATGTCTTTTCAGAACTACACGCTCTTTGATTTGATGAATATTCAGTTCATCGGGCTGGACAATTTTGTGAATGTACTGACAAGCCCGGACTTCCCGCGTGTTGCTATGAACAGCTTTTACTGGGTGTTTTTCTCCCTTGTCTTTCAATTGCTGTTTGGCTTCATGCTGGCCCTTATGATGCGGAAAAAATTTCGCGGGAGAGGGATTTATCAGGCATTTATCTTTTTTCCGTGGGCGATGTCCGGCTTTCTGATTGGGCTGATTTGGCGGTGGATGTTCAATGCCCAGTTTGGCGTTATTAACGATTTGCTCTTGAAAACGGGGCTGATCGATGCGCCGATCTCCTTTTTGGCGGACGGAACTTGGGCGATGGCTGCCGTCATTATCGCGAATATTTGGTATGGCGTCGCGTTTTTTGCCATCATGATTCTGGCTGCCCTGCAATCGATTCCAGAGGAGCTGTACGAAGCGGCGGCGATGGATGGAGCGGGGAGGATTCAGCAGTTTTGGCGGGTGACACTGCCGTATATCATGCCTACGATGCTGGTGACGATCCTGTTGCGGGTTATCTGGATTCTTAACTTTCCGGACATTATTTACGCGATGACGAATGGAGCTCCTGCAGGCTCCACGCATATATTCGCTACCTATATGATCGATAAAGTCATCTTTGGACAAGACTACGGGCAAGCCTCGGCTGTGGGTGTCATCATCGTGGTGATTTTGATGTTATTCACGATCTTCTACGTGAAAGCGACCAAAGTAGAGAAGGGAGGGGACTTCTGATGCATCGTGATCATCTAGGGTGGAGGACTGGCAGAGCGATTGTCTTGACCTTGTTTCTTGCGTTCGCGATTTTCCCGCTGTATTGGATTATCATTACGTCGCTCAAAGGTCAAAAGGAAATCTTTTCGCTGCCGATTCAATATTGGCCACAACAGGTGACGTTGAACAATTACCTGGAGATCTTTCAGATTTCCCACTTCCAGGTGTATATCTGGAACAGCTTTCTCGTTTCCTTGGTCGCTTCGGCAATGGTCGTGTTCATCGCGATGCTCGGCGGTTACGTGTTGGCTCGCTTTTCGTTTAAAGGAAAGCGTCAGGTGATGTTCGGATTTCTCGTCACCCAAATGATTCCGATGTTCATTGGCATGGCGCCGTTGTACGTGATGATGTCCAACATGCACATCTTGAACAGCCTGTTTTCATTGATGCTCATTTACACGGTCATGCTGATTCCTTTTTGTACGATTATCATGTCGGGCTTTTTCCAACGGATACCCAATGCCTTGGAGGAAGCAGCGATGATGGACGGCTGCTCCCGATTGAGTGCCCTGTTTCGCGTCATCGTGCCGATCATGCTCCCCGGAATTGCGGCCACGTTTATTTTCGCCTTCGTTCAATGCTGGAACGAGCTGATTATGGCCGTTCTGTTCATTGATGAAGAGTCGGTCAAAACGATTCCCGTTGCAATGAACGCCTTTATCAAAAAATACGATATCGAATGGGGAGCGATGTCGGCAGCTACGGTGCTGTCAGTCATCCCGACGATGCTATTGTTTGCCTTTTGCCAAAAGTACTTGGTGGAAGGGCTGACACAGGGTGCTGTAAAAGGCTAGAGGTAGTCCCGCATGCCAGCTTGGTACGCTGTCTCATCGTCGTTTTCCAGGCCAAACAAGGCTTCTTCCAAGGCAAATGTACTGCGGTAAAATCTCATCCGGGTCATCACCTGCTCAAGCTGGGGATACACCGGGGTGAAATGCTGCAAAAACGCTTCCCCATAGCTCGCGCAGAGTCCTGCGAGGTCGTAAGCAGGATCGCCTACACCAGAGCCGCCAAAGTCGATGATGCCTGTGATGCGTTGTTTTGTGGGGGAGTACAAGATATTTCCTGTTCCAAAATCTCCGTGAGTCAAGCAGGGCTGAAAATCAAAGTGGGCTGGGTCTACCAGGTATGCTTCAAAGCGCTCAGCTACATCCCTTTTCACTTGCTCACGCATGGCAGGGAACAACTTCGAAGCAATCTGTTCATACAGCTCAGTCAACTGCTTGGCCATGTCAAAATCGCCAGGGAGAAGCTCTGGGAGCAAGGAGGAGACGGGAAGCTGATGCAGCTCATGAAGAAATTGTGCCAGCTGGGTAGCGACAGTCGATACCGCGTTTTGACGAGAGGCTGCTTGAAAAGCTTCTCGGGTAAAAGGCTCACCTTCAAGTAGCGGATATCCGGCAAACACCCGCCCAGGGGCTTCCTCGGCAAAGGACAAATAGATCGGAGCCGGAATCGGCAGGGAGAGATATGGTTTTACCGTGCGTAAAATTCTCGTTTCGATCTTTAGTTGCACGATTCCGGCGGTGTACTTCGGAAAACGAAACACGTACGCGTCATTGACGATGAGTACATCATTGTTTTGGCCCATCTCGTTAAAGTAGGCGGAAGTGATGGTCAACTCTGGATACATTGCTTGAATGTGTTGGATATACGTTTGCGTTGTCGTTGTCATCATGATTCT
The DNA here is from genome assembly GCF_041644655.1 of Brevibacillus sp. BD137. Lineage (NCBI taxonomy): Bacteria > Bacillati > Bacillota > Bacilli > Caryophanales > Paenibacillaceae > Brevibacillus > Brevibacillus sp. BD137. Next base: position 472,039 of record NZ_JAOTNO010000004.1, read on the forward strand.
CCTTCCAATACCCCGCATTTTGAAAAAAGAGCACTCTCCCCTGAGGAAAGTGCTCTTTCGTATTTACGATGCTGCCAGTTCGAATCTGACGAGCGTTTCTTTGGTGTCTGCGAGCTTTTCTAGTTCAACAATTCGCCAGTTAAGGGAGATTGTCCTGCGCATCCACGCCAACGCATCGTCTGGTAAACGAACGTGGTGCAGCGCTGTCTCCTCGACTTGATAGTCATGCTCCGCTTGGATGTTGTAGCGTTTGTTCAGCAAAAACTTGATCCCGTTAAAAGTGGTGAACTTGATCTGGTAGCCTTCGCGAATCGCAGCTTCCAGCGTAAGGGGATCATTTTTGGACAGTTCAAACAGAGGGGTGTAATCGTACTTGCCGCCCTCCACGTCCGAAAAAGGTGCAGGGTCACCTGTTCTCAGCTTGTGGATGATTTCTTCATCGACGAATCCATGGGCACGGGCTGCCTCTAACAGCATCGTTTCCCACTGGGATAGCTTTACGGTAGACATGGACTGTCCCTCCTCTTATCACGATGTAACGGCACAGACATCGCCAGCCTTTCTTCTAGTATAAAACAATGAAATTGTACTTCTCAACTACAATTCCGACTGTTTTACTATGAAAAGTGCAGCGAGCTGTTTTGCTCAGGATGAAAGCGAGGAGGGGTTCTTCTTTTTACGCGGTTCCTTGGAGGTTGTGGTCAAGGTCACGCCCGCGATGATGAGAATCGCACCGAAAAACTGTACGCCTGTAACAGGCTTTGCCAGCAATAACAAGCCGAAAAGCATGGCAATAAACGGTTCCAGGTTGGCAAACATCGCGGCTTTGGCAGCGCCTACCTTCTGTAGTTGGCTGTTCCAGATTAAGGTCACAATGCCGTGCATGACGACAGCGGTGACAAACAAGAGAAGCCAGGATGAAAGGCTTGTGCTTACCGTGGCCGTAGGGATGCTGATCAGGACAAAAGGCAGCATCGATCCGAAGCCGATCAAATTGGATACGAGCGTCGTCACGAGTGGAGGGAGTCGATGTCCCAACAACCTGACGAGGATGATCGAGGTAGCGAACGTCAGCATCGTCAATACAATCCAGAGGATACCGACATCAAAATGCAGCTCTGCCCCTGTATAAATGACGAATATAACCCCTGATGTACCGATTACCGAACCGATTGCCATGCGACCAGTCAGCGACTCTTTCAAGAACAAGGCAGCCAAGAGTGCGGTTGTAATCGGCGTCAGCGCCAGGATCAGGGCCGAGGTGGTCGGATCAGCTGTAACGAGTCCTTTGTAGAAGGACCACTGGTTAATGAATACGCCAACAACTCCCAGTACCGCGAGCAAGAGCCAGTCCGTACGAGAGAGCTTTGGCATTTTCAGCCGCCCTCTGGACCAGATGAGCAGAAACAACACGATAAACAAGAGACGCATAGCCGATAAAAAGAGCGGAGAAAACTCGGCGACGAGCATTTTCCCGAAGACGAAATTGCTGCCCCAAGCGGTTACGCAAAAAATGAGCAGCAAGTAGGAGCGTAGCATAGGATTCGTTCCTTCCTGTGGGTCAGCGAGTGTGATCCGGCGTTCGGATGTACCGTTTCCATAGCCAGGTCATGCACAAGTAGGCGGTTAAGACCAGAGCTGTACATAAGGAGGCAATCCAGATTGCCATCATCGGATCGACGTACATCCGGCTGCTATAGCCTGCGACGAATCCCATTACTGCGCTGATCAAAATGAAAGTAGGTGCTTTGCCCTTCGTCAACACGATGACGACGACAGGCAAAAACAGCGAGGCGTACATAATGCCAAAGAAGAACAGCAAATCCAGCAAGGTCGGCTGGAAGTAGATCGTCAAACCATACGAAAGCGCACCGATGGCAATGGCAAGGATGTAGCCCAAACGGATTTTTTGCCGTTCCGAAGCGTTTGGGCGGAACAGCTGATAGACGTTGTTGACCATCAGACTGATCATGGAATGAAGACCCGCACCGAAAGCGGACATGATCGCACCAAAGGCACAGAGGACAAATAATACAAGTAAAATCATCGTGTCAATCTTGCGTACGAGATCAAACAGCAGCGAGTAAATATCATCAAAGCCGCCCGTAAAAAGGACGATGATGATCAGCGAGGAAAACGCCAGTGGTACGGTAGCAAAAATGAGTCCAGACACCAGAAAGGTAGGGACGATCTTTTTCTCTTCCATCATATAGAGCCGCTGCCACGATGCCTGATCGACAAACACTTGTCCAAAACCAATCAACAGCCCGGTAATGATAAAAAAAAGACCCTCGTTGTTGTTGAGCACCAGAAGGTAAGGATGGTAAAGGCGCAGTCCGTTATAGACGTGCTCGACACCTTTTCCGACGAAAAAGTAGACGGGAATCAGGATGACGGCCGCAAACGTAATGACAATTTGCACGATGGCAAAACGATGGATCGAGCGGATTCCCCCGATGCCTGCAAACAGCACACAAAATACGAAAAAGCAGAGCAAGCCGAGCGGGATCGGGAAGCCAAACAAGATGTTCAGCAATACGCCCCCAGCCATTCCCTGAACGAACATCGCTTCAATCGTCGTAATCAAAAGGATGATGATCATCAGCCAGTAACCAAACGGGTGTAGCTTGTCCCGCATGTAATCCCCGATGGTCATCCCTTCTGATAACTCACGCCGGACCTTTCGCCCAAGTAGTCCAAACATACTGAGGGCAAATGCTCCCATCAAAGCGAAGCCGATCCCGCCAAATATCCCGTATTTGACGAGTGCTTCCGGTGAACCGAAGATCGTGTTTCCGGTCACCCAGCGGGCGAGGATCGAGACGACCCCAAGCCCGATGCCGATCTTTGCTGCACCGACCACATATTCGCGAAAAGATAAGTAGGTCAAGATGCATTCCCCTTGTCCCGGTATTCTTTCGGGGTTTTCCCCACTACCTTGCGAAAAATGGTGCTGAAATAGTGTTGGCTGTTGAAGCCAGTCCGCTCTGCAACCGTCGATATGCTCCAATCAGGATGAGCGATCAGGAACTTCTTCGACATTTGAATGCGGTACTGCATTAAATACTCAGAGAATGAGACGCCTACTTCTTCATGAAAACGGCGGCTCAAATACGTCGGATTGATATGGACCTCTGCGGCCAGATCAGCTAAATTCAGCTTCTCCGCGAATTTTTGATGAATGATGTTCATCGCATCAGAAATAATTCGGGTGTAAGCAGAGAGGGCAGGGCTCTTCTGATATTTTTTCAGAATGTCGACCAGCTCGCTCTCAATGACGGGCTTCGTGATGTAATCCACGACACCGAGGCGGATCGATTGCTTGGCATAATGAAAATCTTGATAAGCCGTTACAATGATGAGCTCGATGTCTTTGTGCTGGGCTCTCAGCTCTTCGCCAAGCACCAGCCCGGATTTCCCCGGAAGATTAATGTCCAGAAAGGCAAGATGAAGAGGAACCTTCTGGCTGATCGCCATGGCCCTGCTGCCATCTGCGGCCTTGTAGAATTTCCACAAGGGGAACATGGGCTGAATCAAATACTCGAGTTGGTCCAGCTCCAACGGTTCGTCATCCACGAGTAGTACGTTCATCTTCTCACCTCAGATCGATTTGTTCATACGTGCAGGGCCACCTGACAGACACAAGAGTTCCTCCTTCAGCTATCGGAGCAAGCTCCAGATGTGCATGATCACCAAAACAAAGGTGGAGCCGCCTGCGGATGTTGTCCAACCCATGACCGCTCTCCTCATGTGGCTGTTCAGATTCGATCTCACTTTCATTCTGGAATGCTGTGAGTCCGGAAGAACCGTTGTCGATGACCGTAAGCAGGACATCGTCATCTTTTCGGCTTATGCGGATGTCTAAGATAGCTTCGCCCATTTTTCGTTCCAATCCATGCTTAAATGCGTTTTCCACTATCGTCTGCAAGACGAATGGCGGAATGGATGCTTGCAAGAGATCATCTGCACAATCGAGCTGAATTCGGAGCCGATCACCGAAACGCAGCTTTTGAATCTCCAAATATTGCTCCGTGTACGTAATCTCCCGCGCCAATGAAATCAACGGCTCTGTGGATTTGTATTTGAATTTGAGAAACTGGGAGAGGACTTCGAGCGCTCTCACCAGTTCCTTCGTTCGGTTCAATCGCGCCAGACTCAGAATGACATTTAGCGTATTAAACAAGAAGTGAGGCTGGATTTGTTGATTCAATTGATTGTAGAGCGCTTGCTGCAGCTCTTTTTCCAGCTCGATCTTCAGATTCTTGTTTTCTAACAGATCAATCCGCTTCTCGAAAATGAACAGAAACAATAAAGCAATAGCTCCTATGATAGGAGCCAAAATAAACAGCAGAATGAGTAATGTGAAACCTTCGAAGCTTATCATGAGATCCCTTCTGTATGGAGAGATTTTGCAGTTACCATCATATCATGCTGCTTCTTGATCTCTTGCGTTTTTAGAAAATTTTAATCTCTCTATGATTAGACTTGGACGATGTGGCACGCTACTTGGTGCGTGTCGTGCAGGCTCGTCAGTCCAGGTACTTCTGTTTTGCAGCGATCAATCGCATACGGGCAACGCGTATGGAAGCGGCAGCCCTGCGGAGGATTGATCGGAGAAGGTACATCTCCGCGCAGAATGATTCGCTCCTGCTTCTTATTGATGTCCGGCACCGGGATCGCAGACAAAAGTGCCTGTGTGTAAGGATGCTGCGGGTTGTCGAACAGCGACTTTTTATCCGCGATCTCTACCACTTTACCGAGGTACATCACCATGACGCGATCCGAGATGTGACGAACGACGCCGAGGTCATGGGAGATGAACAAATAGGTCAGCTTGAATTGCTTCTGCAACGATTTCAGGAGATTCAGCACTTGAGCCTGAATGGATACGTCGAGTGCCGATACGGCTTCGTCACAAATGATCAGCTTCGGCTGCATTGCGAGGGCACGGGCAATCCCGATCCGTTGGCGTTGACCACCACTGAACTCATGCGGGAAACGGTCAATTTGATCCGGGCGCAAGCCTACATAGCCGAGCAGCTCGATTATGCGCTCGCGGCGTTGATGCGCCGGTACAATATTTTGGATCGCCAACGCTTCCCCGAGAATAGCGGATACAGATTGGCGCGGGTTGAGCGAAGCAAACGGGTCCTGGAAAATGACCTGCAAATGCTTGCGCATGTCGCGCATTTGCTTCTTGGACATCGCCAGCAGATCCTGTCCCTCGAATAGTACCGTTCCGCTCGTCGGTTCGTCCAAACGGAGGATGGCACGACCGGTAGTGGATTTACCACAACCGGATTCGCCTACAATACTCAGTGTTTCTCCTTCATGGATCGTGAAGCTGATGTCATCCACGGCTTTTACGTGGTTGACGGTACGACCCAATAAGCCGCCTTTGATCGGGAAGTGCTGCTTGAGATTTTTTACTTCCAGCAATGGTTTTTTCGTTGGATTCGCTTGTGTCGTCATCATGGTCATACCCCCACTTCCGTAGCAGTCTTGGTGTCGCCGTCCCACTCAGACGTATACATCCAGCAGCGTACTTTGCTTCCGTCTGCATACTCCGAGAGTTCAGGAAGCTTTGTATGGCACAGCTCTGTTGCATGCGGGCAACGTGGAGCGAATCGGCATCCAACTGGCATATTGAACGGACTTGGTACATTTCCTTTAATTGCTTGCAGCTCTTCCACGTCCTCATCCAGACGGGGGAGGGAGTTCATCAGCCCTACTGTATAAGGATGGCGTGGATTTGCGAACAGGTTTTGTGCAGTCGTGTACTCTACGACTTTTCCTGCGTACATGACCGCGACCCGATCGCATGTTTCTGCAACAACGCCAAGATCGTGGGTAATCATGATAATGCTCATGCCCATTTCGACTTGCAGCTTTTTCATCAGCTCGAGAATCTGAGCCTGAATGGTAACGTCCAAAGCTGTCGTCGGTTCATCCGCGATCAAAATTTCCGGGCGGCAGGCGAGAGCCATCGCGATCATGACACGCTGGCGCATACCCCCAGACAATTCATGCGGCTCTTGCGTCGCGCGCTTTTCCGGGGAAGGAATACCGACTAGACGCAGCATGTCTACTGCTTTGTCCCAAGCCTCCTTCCGTCCCATGTTTTGGTGCAGGCGCAATACCTCTGCGATTTGCTCCCCAACCGAATAAACCGGATTAAGCGAGGTCATTGGCTCTTGGAAAATCATCGAAATCTCGTTGCCACGGATCGCACGCATATCTACTTCTGATTTTTTCGTCAGGTCTTGCCCTTTGAAAAGGATTTCTCCTCCTACAATTTTTCCCGGAGGACTGGCAATCAAACGCAGGATCGAGAGGGAAGTGATACTTTTTCCACAGCCCGATTCTCCTACCAGCCCGAGTGTCTCTCCTCTATTTAGAGAGAAATCAACGCCGTCCACTGCTTTACTGACGCCATCTTCTGTGAAAAAATGCGTTTGCAGATTGCGAACGTCCAGGATGATATCTTGTTGTTCCGCCATGGTGATCCCTCCTTAGTTCAGATCAATTCGTTTATTGAAGTAGCGATACAATACATCGACGAGCAGGTTCACAAACACGAAGATAATGGAAGCGATCAGTACGCCGCCTTGCACGACAGGTAAATCACGCATGCGAATCGCATCGACGATCAGACGACCCAAGCCGTTGATGGCAAAGACAGATTCTACGAGAACCGTACCGCCCAAAAGGAAACCGAACTGCAAGCCAACGACGGTAATAATCGGGATCAAGGCGTTTTTCAAAGCATGCTTGTAGATGATGACTGTTTCACGCAAGCCTTTTGCTTTTGCTGTGCGGATGTAGTCCTGACGTACGACGTCGAGCATACTGGAGCGGGTCATACGAGCAACGATAGCAGCTCCGGCGGTACCGAGTGTGATCGCTGGCAAAACCATGTGCTTCCAGGTGCCCCAGCCTGCGACCGGGAAGAGTTGCAGCTTGACGGAGAACGTGTAGATCAAGCTCAAACCGAGCCAAAAGCTTGGCAAGGATACACCGAGCAAGGCAATAACCATGATCGTAATATCAGCAGCAGAGTATTGCTTGGTAGCAGAGATGATCCCTGCGATCATTCCGAGGACAACCGTTACAAAAATACTGGCAACGGCGAGCTCAATAGTAGCAGGCAAGCGTGCCATGATCTCATCCCACACGGGGAGGTTGGAGCGAAGTGATGTCCCAAGATCGCCTTGGAACACGTTGACGACATATTGTGCGTATTGAACCATAATCGGCTGATCCAAGCCGAGCTGTGTACGCATTTTCGCAATCGTTTCTGCAGAAGCGCCTTCACCAGCAAGCAATACTGCCGGGTCGCCAGGAACCATTTGCATGATCAAAAAGACGACCAGAACGACACCGAGCAGGACGGGAATCATTTGCAGCAGGCGACGAGTAATGTAAACAAACATGTAGCATTCCCTCCTATTGTTTCATTCGTGGATCGAGAGCGTCCCTGAGGCCGTCCCCAAAGATGTTGAAGCCGAGAACAAGAGTTGCAATAGCGAAACCAGGGAACATGGCCAGATGCGGAGCGGTAAACAAGAAGTCGCGTCCGTTACTGAGCATGGCGCCCCACTCCGGCAGAGGAGGCTGTGCTCCCAGTCCGAGGAACGAAAGGCCAGCGGCGGAAAGAATCGCGGTAGCAAGGCGCATCGTTGCCTGTACGATAATAGGAGACAAAATGTTTGGAAAAATGTGTCGAAAGATAATCGTGAAGTCATTGGCACCGAGTGAGCGGATCGCATCGATGTACTCCAGTTTTTTCACCGTCAAAGTAGAGCCGCGGACGATCCGTGCAAATACAGGAATCGAGAAGATACCAACGGCGATCATAACGTTAAACAGACTCGGCCCTAAGGCACTGACAATGGCTAGAGAAAGCAGGATTCCCGGGAAGGCGAGGAGGACATCGATGATACGGGAGATGATCGTATCTACCCAGCCGCCGTAGTAACCGGATAATAAGCCGAGAATAATTCCGAAAAATGCACCAATAAAGACGGCGACAAATCCGACGGACATCGAGAGCTGTGTTCCGTATAAAAGACGGCTCAGTACATCCCGACCTTTGTCATCGGTACCCATCCAGTGTTCAGAAGATGGTGGTTTCAACTTGTTAACCAAGTCAATCTCATATGGATCGTGGGGAGCGATAAAAGGTGCCAGCAGGGCAATCGCGATGTAAAAAATCACGATACAGCCGCCTACCATGGCGAGTTTGTTTTTTCGTAGTTTCCTGTAAAAAGTCCGCCATCTGCTAGGGCGTGTAACCGCTGCTTTCGGCGGAAGAGCTTGATTGGTTGGTGCGATCTTAACCTTCATGGTGTAACCCCTCCTTTGCTTACGTCAAAGTTATCAGAAAAATGTACGAAGTAAAGGCAATTTGAACAAGTCGTAAAAATAGTGAAAATAGACGTAAAGATTGTGCAAATCAAGTCTTTCGGCTTCCTAGATAATGGGGGAGAAAGGAATGGAGAGAGACAAAGAGAGGGTGGATAATGGATGGGCGTTACCTATTGGTTGACCAATGTTCGTTTGGAGACGGGCTACCGTCGGGAAAACGGTGTCGTCACGGGGACAGAGGCATCCTTGTTTCACATTTTGGTTAAAGACGGAAAATTCACGCGTATTGTATCAGCGACAGAGAAGCTTACAGACGGTATTTTGCAAAAGGATGCAAAAGGCTTATTGGCACTCCCATCTTTTGTAGAGAAGCATGTTCATTTGGACAAGACGCTTCAGGGAGAGCCATGGCGGGCTGTCATTCCTGTATCTAATATCATTGAACGCTGCGAAATTGAAAAGCGTACACTGCCGGGATTGCCGTCAACGACACAAGAGCGTGCGGAGAATCTGTTGGAGATCCTCTTGTCCTATGGCTCGACACACGTGCGTACACATGTGGACATTTACCCGGAAGTGGGCATCTCCAATTTGGAATCAGTAAAAGCAGCATTAGCATCCTACGCGGATCGAGTCACCTACGAGATCGTGGCATTCCCGCAGCATGGCTTGTTGCGTACAGATGCAAAAGCACTCTTGCGTGAGGCGTTGCGCCAAGGTGCGACTCATGTCGGGGGTGTAGACCCAGCTAATGTAGATGGCGATATAGAAGAATCCTTGCATCAAATGATGGAGCTGGCGGTAGAAGCAAACGCAGGTGTGGACTTGCATTTGCATGACCCAGGCCATTTGGGGACCTACACGATGAAGCGATTGGCAGCTATGACCGTAGACACTGGCTGGCAAGGCCGCGTGGCAGTCAGCCATGCGTTTGCGCTCGGAGACATCTCCGTGCAAGAAGCTGAAGAGATGGCGACGATCCTGCGGGAAGCAGGCATTACGATTATCACCAGCGTGCCATTTAGTCGCGTGATCCCACCTGTTCAGCTACTGCACCACAATGGTGTAGACGTTGCGGTCGGCTGCGACAACATTTTTGACACATGGCAGCCTTACGGAAATGGCGATGTACTGGAGCGCCTCTGGCGACTGGCAGAACGCAATCGTTGGCTGGACGAGCTGTCTTTGTCTCAATCGCTGCGTTTTATCACAGGGGGCAAAACGACGCTGGATGCCAATGGAACACAGCTGTGGCCTGTACAAGGGGAAGACGCGAGCCTGATCCTCGTGGATGCGACCTGCTCGGCAGAAGCGATCGCACGCCGTGCAGATCGACACGCTGTATTCTTCAAAGGCAACCTCGCTTCTGGTCAAGTGGAAGAAGTGAACGTTTAAGAGGGGGGAAAAGCCGGTGAAATCTTCTCCTTATTGGATCGTCAACGCTCGATTGGAAATCGGGTATGACTGGGAAGAAGGCGTGATCAGTGGAACGCGGACAGAGCTGTGCGATTTGCTCATTGAGCATGGAAAAATCACACGCATTGTCCCTTCTAGTGAAATTTTGGAGGATGGGCTGCCTAAAAAGGACGCGAAGGGCTTACTGATTTTGCCGTCTATGGCCGAGAAGCACATTCATCTAGAAAAAACGTATTACGGCGGCCCATGGAAGGCAACAACTCCCGTAAAAAACTTGTTCGAACGCCATGCTGAGGACAGAGGGCTGTTGCCGATGTATCTCAAGCAGGCACAGACAGGAGCAGAAAATATTCTCTCGCTGCTGGTGGAAACAGGGGTTACGCATGTAAGAACGCATTGTCATGTGGACCCACAGGTTGGGCTAGGGTTTTTGGAAGGAATGAAAAGTGCGTTTGAGACTTATGCAGACCGCGTCTCCCACGAAATCGTTGCTTTCCCGCATTATGGCATGCTGCGGACACAAGCACGCGACACGGTACGTGAGGCACTGCGTCAAGGCGCCACTCATGTAGGCGGCGTCGATCCGGGTGGAGTAGATGGCGACATCGAACGTTCCCTGCAAACGATGCTAGAGGTGGCTGTAGAAGCGGATGCCGACATTGACATGCATTTGCATGATCCAGGGCATCTCGGAGTATTTACGATGAAGCGTCTTGCTGCTCTGACGGAAGAGGCAGGTTGGCAGGGACGTGTCACGATTAGTCACGCGATGGGATTGGGCGATGTTTCGCAGGAAGAAGCCAGAGAGATGGCGCAACGCCTAGCCTCGCTTGGCATCTCCATCGCATCGACCGTTCCGATCAATCGCCCGACTATTCCGATTCCGTTGCTGCATCAAGAAGGCGTAGCCGTCATGCTCGGCAACGATAGCCTGACAGACAACTGGACCCCCTTTGGCAGTGGAGACCTGTTGGAAAAAGCAGGACGATTGGCTGAACGCTTCCGCTTGACGGATGAAAGATCGTTAGGCGTAGCACTCGGCTTTGTGACAGAGGGGCGGATCACTCTCGATGAAACCGGGAATCGCCTGTGGCCATTGGTTGGCGATGAGGCGAGCCTGATGGCGGTCGAAGCGACATGTTCAGCAGAAGCAGTTGCGAGACGTGCGAAGCGCAAGGTCGTTCTTTTCCAAGGCAACCGGGTTACAGGTGAGTGGTAGTACTACTTTTAAATAGAAAGGATGTCATGGATAGATGTCTACAGCCTATTGGATTACCAACGTCCGCTTGGAGAGCGGATACCGCAAAGAAAATGACAAGGTGGTTGCTACAGATACTGAAGTGGCGCATCTATTAATCGAAGACGGACGAATTGCACAGATTGTGAGTGGCGCAGCTCCACAAACCGAGCTGCCAACGAAGGATGCCAGCGGTCTATTGGCATTGCCGTCATTCAGGGATATGCACATCCACATCGATAAAACGTACTATGGTGGCCCTTGGAAAGCCGTGACGCCAGTAAAAAGCATCCTGGGTCGACTGGAAGAAGAGAGCCAGCTCATGCCGAAGCTGTTGCCAACAGCACAAGAGCGCGCAGAAAAAATGCTGGAATTGCTGCTGTCCGCAGGCTCCACCCATATTCGCTCCCATTGTAATATCGATCCGTACATCGGACTCAAAAACCTGGAAGCGACCATGGCTGCACTGGAGACATTTAGCGGTAGATTGCAGTGCGAGGTCGTTGCCTTCCCGCAGCAAGGTCTTTTGCGAAGCAACCAAGTGGAAAACATCCGCCAAGCCTTGAAGATGGGCGCGACCTACGTTGGTGGTGTAGACCCGGCGACAGTGGATCAAAACATCGAGAAATCGCTCGCAACCATTTTTGAGCTGGCAGTCGAAGCGAATGCACCTATCGACGTTCACTTGCATGATCCAGATCATCTCGGGGTGTTTACATTCAAACGTCTGGCCAAAATGACCGAAGAAGCAGGGTGGCAAGGTCGCGTTACCATCAGCCATGCCAACTCCCTTGCTGACATCAGCCTGGAAGAAGCAGGGGAAGTAGCAGAAATGCTAGCTGGCTTGGGCATTTCGATCACTTCCACTGTACCAGTGAACAGAGGAACAATTCCAATCCCATTGCTGCATGAGAAAGGCGTGTCTGTTTCCCTCGGAGACGACAGTATTACCGATCACTGGTCGCCATTTGGTCAAGGCGACAGCTTGGAAAAAGCAGGCCGCTTGGCTGAGCGCTTCCGCATGCAGGATGAGCGTTCCCTGTCCCAAGCACTGGGCTTCATTACAGGCGGGAAGACGCCGTTGGATAAAGAGGGCAACCGCCTGTGGCCGAATGTTGGCGACGAAGCGGATATCGTATTCGTTCATGCATCCTCGGCAGCAGAAGCAGTTGCACGCCGTGCGAAGCGCCAAGCAGTCATGTTCCGAGGGAATGTCGTTTCTGGGGCTTTGTAATATCGAAAAGGAAATAAGAAAAAGGCAGAACCACAGGGTTTTGCCTTTTTTCTTTTTGTAAGTGGTTATAGTGGTCAGTTGTTTATTTTTGTTTATCTTAATTTATTCCAGTTTTATTAAATAATAGTTTCTAATTGAGTTACTATAAATAAATATTGTATTTTTCAGATATTTATTCGGGGGTGTCATTTTGTCGTTCATTGCAGAGACAAAAAACGTAGAGCGCACGTTTGGTAGAGGGGCAGCTGCCATTAGAGCGCTTGCGGGTGTAAAAATGCGCGTAGAATCAGGAAAATTGCTCGTACTAAAAGGCAGATCAGGATCAGGAAAAACGACTCTATTAAACCTTTTGGGTGGACTCGATCGTCCGACGGTAGGAAGTGTGTACTTTCAGGGGCGAGAAATCGGCCAGCTATCGGATTATGAGCGAACGAGGATCAGGCAAAAGAACATGGGCTTTATCTTCCAGTCGTTTGGCTTGCTTCCGCTGATGTCAGCCGCTGAAAACGTCGAGTTTGGGCTCCGCCTGTCAGGTGCGCCTGCTGCCGAATGGAGGGAGCGTGTTCGCGAATCGCTCGATTTCGTTGGGCTGTCCAAACGGGCGCATCATCGGCCGTTTGAGATGTCCGGTGGAGAACAGCAACGCTGTGCGATTGCAAGGGCTGTTGCGAACAGACCGACACTACTATTGGCAGATGAGCCGACAGCTGAGCTGGATAGTAAAACGGGTCTGCAAATTAGCCGTTTGTTTCGCCAATTGGTCGATGAAGGTGCGATGAGCATTGTCATGACGACACATGATCCTGGTGTAATGGAGGTGGCGGATGATGTCTATGAATTGGAGGACGGTCGTATCAAGGAATAGCAAAATAAAATGGGCGTACTTGAGCGTTTTCCTCTTGTTGACGGGCTGTTCCCTATTCCCTAAGGAGGAGGAGGTTCTGGCTCCGCCATTAGTAGAGCCGTCGCCTATCAAATATGAAGTAGCAGAAGTTTTACAAGGGCCAATCGTAAAAAGTGTGAAAGGAAACGCTTCCTTCACGACCGTGAAAACGGCGGAGCTCTCTTTCCCAGAGACGAAGGGACTGCGGCTGAAGTCGTTCTCTGTCCAAGGGGGCGATAAGGTGAAAAAAGGACAGGTACTTGCTGAATTGGATGCGGCTGAAATGGAGAGGGAGATCGAGTCGGCCAAGTATGAAGTGGAGAAGGCAAAACTGGAGCTGCTTGAAGCCCAGCAGGATAATCACTACGAAGTCGAATCCGCGAAGCTGGACGTTTTGAAGGCAGAGATGAACGCCAAGGTAAACGAGACCAAGCTAGCCAAGATCGAATTGGAAAAGGTTAAGCTAGACTTGGCGAAATTACAGGATCCCAAGAAGCAGCAGTACGTGGTGGAGCGTGCCCGACTAAACGTGAAGCAAAAAGAGATGGACCTGAAGAACCTGCAACAGCGTTGGAACGAGACCAAACTGACCGCGCCCTTTGACGGCATCGTGCTGTTTACAAGCAACGGGCAGGTGGGAGATGAGGTGGAAGCGCATCAAAAGTTGGTAACGATAGGCGACCCGAACAAGCTGTTCGTCATGTATATCGCGCCCGAGAAAGAGGCGCTGCAAGATGTTAGAGAAGGGATGAAAGTGATTCTCACCGGAAAAGACGGCGAAAAAGGCGAGGGGACAGTTGTTCAGACGCCCCTGCATGTCCCTTCCAATTTACCAGAGGATTTGACGAAGCTGTATCAGAGAAGTCTACTCATTACACCGAAAATCCCTCCAAAGGGCCTGGAGATCGGGACAGGAGTCAGTATGGAAGTGATTGTGGACAAGCAGGATCAGACGCTTTTTATACCGAGAAAGGCACTTCATGATTTATCGGGCAGGAAGTACGTCCGGGTGCTCGACGGGAATAGCAAGAAGGAAGTGGACGTGGAAACTGGGATCATGACCCAGACGGAGGTTGAGATTCGCAAGGGTCTTTCGGCAGGCCAACTGGTTATTTTGGAATAGGGGGACAATGTCGTGGCGATGCTGCAAATGATCCTGCGGAAAATGATGAATAACCGCTGGCTGGTCGGCAGTCTGTTGATCGGGCTGGTCGTCGCTGTCGGATTGGTATCGAGTATACCGGCGTTTACGTCAGGGGTACTTCAACGTATGTTGATCAAGGATATGGAGGAATACCAGAAGAATGTGAAGCGCTTCCCTGGTGGCTTACTGATCTCGGTCAATCAAAACAAACTGGGGGAGAATGGGGCGGTTCTTGTAGACGAAATGACCGCTCATTTGCAAAACGAAGTAATCGCTCAACTGAATGTCCCGGTGTATGCAGAAGTGACAGTTTTGCGGACCATTCCGTTTAATGCCATTCAGGAAAACATACAGGAGAAGAGCCCACTCAGTTCCGACAGCTCGCGGATCTATTCGCTGAGTGGACTTGCGCAGCATATGACGCTCGTTGACGGTCGCTTGCCTGCTGCAACCCCCGTTGATGGCGTGTACGAGGCGCTGGTAACGGAAAAAGCGCTAAAGGACCGCCGGATGGTGCTAGGTAGCTTGTATGAGTTGACCACGAGCCAGGTAGAAGGACTCAAGGTGCGAATCAAGCCGGTCGGTGTTTTCAAGGAAAAAGAGGGGAACGATCCTTATTGGTTTGCTTCGATGAGTGAATATTCCAGTGGCTTCGTATTGGATGAACGGCTTTTTCGGCGTGTGTTTTTGGAAGAGAAAAATCTGGTCATTTCAAGCCAAATGTATACGGCCCTTCACTACCAATCCTTTCGGATCAGCGATACAGAGAAGCTGAATTCATTGGTGACTGGAATTGAAGGGAAGCTGCAACAGCATGGATTGAAAAAAGCGGAGATCAACGTTCAGTTTCCGGCGGCTAATCTCGTCGGCAAGTACAATGAGCAAGAGAAGCAATTCAAAACCATTCTCTGGTCGCTCTACATCCCCATTTTCATTATGCTGGGCATTTATCTCGTGATGATATCGGGATTAATTGTGGAAAGGCAACGAACGGAAATCGCTGTGCTGGGCAGCAGGGGAGCCAGCAGAATGCAGATTTTTTCTATTTATTTCATGGAGATCGCCATTTTGGGGTTATGCGCTTTTCTGATCGGTCCATTTGTGGGGATACAGCTTAGCAAGATACTTGGCATCTCGAATGGATTTCTCGAATTCGTCGATCGCAAAGGTTTGGATGTCACCATGAGTCGCGAAGTTTTCGTGTATGCTGCGTGGATGGTGCTTGCCTGTATCACACTCGTTTTGATTTCTGTATTTCTGGCAACCAAGCAAAATATCGTCACGCACAAGCAAAACATGGCGAGAATGAGTGGACATGCCATTTGGCACCGACTGTTTTTAGACGTATTGCTGCTTACGGTCTCGTGGTATGGATGGTATTCCTATCAAAACGCCGCTGAAACCGCAGCAAAAACGAGCGAAGGGGCTTCGGCCGTCTCGATCGATTTCCTTCTCTTTTTTGTGCCCGTTCTGTTCTCGCTCGGTTTTGGCCTGCTGCTTCTCCGATTGTACCCGTGGCTCCTGCGTCTGATGTTTTGGGCAGGACGTTCCTTCTTCCCGCTTTCTCTGCATACGACGCTGGTTCAGGTAGGGAGAGCTCCACGGCAGTATCATTTTCTCATGCTATTTGTGACGATTACGGTCGCAGTAGGAATGTTCAGTGCAAGCATGGCACGGACGATCAATCAAAATGCAGAGGAGAGAATCCGTTACCAAATCGGCGCGGATATTCGTTTGAAGGCCGAGTGGCAGAGCGACAAACCGGAAGTAACGGTCTATCGGGGAGGATTGAATGCGGAAGAAGGTGAGGGGGCAGAAGTGGTACAAGCGCCCGTAGCTCCTCCGGTTCAGTATGTAGAGCCGGATTTCGAAATGTACAGTCGGCTGCCTGAGGTTGAGCATGCAACAAAAGTCTTTGTGAACGGCTTGGCGGAGGCTTCTTTTCAGGGCGATCCTGTGAAGGACATCACCTTGATGGGGATCGACCCCAAAGGGTTTGCAAAGACCGCTTGGATGAAGTCTGACTTGTTGCCGCATCACTTCCACGATTATTTGAATTTGATAGCAAAAGAACCACGTGCCCTCTTGCTGTCTCGCAGCCTCGCTGACAAACTGCACGTGGTGGAGGGACAAACCATTCTGCTCGGTTGGGGGGATTCGCGCAGGGTTGAAATGATTGTGTATGCCATCGTAGATTACTGGCCGGGCTGGAACCCTACTCCTGTAAAAAGCACATACGGAAACAGCGTGGAAGAACAGTATTTGGCAGTCGCCAACTTACCGTTCGTGCAAGACAAGATTCGCATGGAGCCGTATGAGGTTTGGATCAAAATGAAAGAGGGATCGTCTTCTGAATCGCTTTACAAGGGTCTGTCACAAGAGGGAGTCAAGCTCGCCTTGCTGAATAATGCCAAACAGCAAGTCATCCAGATGAAAAACAACGCATTTTATTTGGGGCTGAACGGATCGCTGACGCTTGGGTTCCTGCTTTCCATGCTGGTCACCTTTATCGGCTACGTGTTGTACTGGGTGCTTACACTTGGAGCCAGAAAATTGCAATACGGCGTGTTCCGCGCGATGGGAATGCCCTTCAGACAGCTTCTTGCCATACTCGCGTGGGAGCAGCTCTTGACGTTTGGCGTCGCTTTTGCGATGGGAATGACAGCTGGCAAACTGGCAAATAGCCTGTTTTTGCCTGCACTCAGTCTCTATTTGCATGCCGATAAGCAAGTTCCTCCCTTTACCGTCATTTCGATGCCGCAAGATGAGCAAATCATTTATACGTTCATTGCTGTGACACTGGTTATCGGAATCGGGGTCGTCGGTATTCTGCTGTCACGGATGCAGATCCATCAAGCCGTAAAGCTGGGGGAGGACTAATCAAATGATCGTATGCGAAAATTTGGTGAAAATCTACAAGGCAAATGATCTGGAAGTGGTGGCGCTGCAAGGGTTGGATTTGCGGGTAGAGACCGGAGAGCTGATGGGAATCATCGGGAATAGCGGCAGCGGAAAATCAACGCTTCTGAACATGCTGGGAGGGCTAGACCGTCCCTCGGCAGGAAAGCTTTCCGTCGCGGGAGCTGATTTATTTCGATTGACGACTTCCGAATTGGTTCAGTACCGCTTGCAGACCGTAGGCTTTGTCTGGCAGAACAACGCCCGCAATCTGATCCCTTATCTATCTACTTTGCAAAATGTAGAGATGCCAATGCTTTTGCGGGGCAAGCGAAAAAGGGAGCGCGCCCACGAGTTGTTGGAACTGGTGGGGCTGGGCCACCGAAAAAAGAACAAGCTAAGCGAACTTTCCGGCGGGGAGCAACAGCGGGTAGCCATTGCAATCGCGTTGGCGAACGATCCCAAGCTGCTTTTGGCAGATGAACCGACTGGCAGTGTAGACACTCGAACGGCAGCTATCATTCTCGATTTGTTTCAAGAGCTGAACCGATCGTTTGGGCTAACCGTCGTCATCGTGACGCATGATTTGGAGCTGGCGCGAAAAGTGGATCGCGTCGTAGCCATTAGGGATGGGAAAACGTCCAGCGAGTTGTTGCGGCGAAAAGGAACGGAAGAAAACACTTCCGATTCGTTGGAAGAGTCAGCTAACACGGACACACATGAGGAATTGGCGGTGCTTGATCAGGTGGGGAGGCTGCAGATCCCAATGGAGTACCTCCAGGCGATTCAGGCGGACGGCAAGCTGCGAATCGAGCTGGAAGAAGATCGCATTATCCTAAGGGCTCCTGTAGCCAACAAAAAAACAGACACGCGATTGTGACGTGTCTGTTTTTTTGTTCATTTGCCTGCACCTAAAATGCATGGCACCAGCATAAAGGATCATCTCCCCCACAATGAGGGCAACAACCACCTGTATAGCGAAGTCGAATTTGATCTGAATGTAGCACACCATAGTCGGTAATCGGTTCGACACCCGGGATTGGTTCGTCTGGAATCTCGCGCACTTTCATGTCCGACCACTTTCCGCTCCAGGAACATTTCCTGCACGTTAATCTCTCTGCTGTAGGGTGCAACGCATTCTCGATGACGATCATACATTCTTGACTGTTGGTATTACAAGTAGGACAATCGTGAAATTTCATGATTCATCACCCCTCAAGTTTGCAAACATTTCCAAAATAATCGACAACAACCTCACGGAATTCTTGGGCAGCTCGCGAAATGTACCGACTCTTGTTCCATAATAATGCGATTTCCCGAACCAATTCGTGATTCTCGACTCTTAGATACGTGATTTGTTCACGAGAATCTCTTGCCGTGCTGGGGATGAAGGCTATGCCAATTTCTGCTTCCACCAGCTGAATCAACCGTGCAGGTTCATCTCCCTCATACACATAGGTAGGTACAAATCCAACCGACTTGCATATAGCGTCTACGAAATCGCGTGTACCGTACCCTTTTTTTACACCGACAAACGATTCATCCTTCAGCTCTGTCAAAGATACGATACTTCGGTCTGCTAGTCGATGTCCCCTTGGAACAGCTACGAGGATAGGGTCAATGAACACGATTTCACATTCAATGTCATCGTCTTGGATAGGAGGGGAGGACAAGCAAAAATCGACCTCTCCTCTATGAAGAAGCGTAACCATTTCCTGCGTGGTGAGCATTTGTACATGGAATTGGATATCGGGCCGCTTTTTCCGAAATTCGCGAAGGATATTGGGCAGCGTGCTTGCCGTAGTCACCGCTAATTCAAGCGTACCATGCTCCGGGTTGGACAAATCGTGAAGCTCCAGTTTCCCTTGTTCCAATTCAAACAAGGCTCTTTCCACCCTGCTGAGGAATTTGCTTCCGAACCCATTCAGACGCAGCTTTCTCCCTGTACGATCAAAGAGAGGGACTCCCAGATCCTCCTCTAATCGTTGAATCGTTTTGCTTAGAGACGATTGAGTCACGTGCAGACTTCGTGCAGCTTCGGTCACATGCTCCATACGAGCTACGGTAAGAAAGTATTGCAGTTGAAGAAGTTCCATGTAGCTCCTCCATTCATTCCTTTCAATCCATGAAATCATAACACGAAATGCGTTGGAGTAAATGTTTGATTTCCAGTACGATATCATCAAAACGCTTTAAGGAGGGCTGGAAATGGGGGCTCACAACAGGTGGTTGATGATTTCCGTTGGACTAGGGATATTGTTGAACCCATTAAATTCTTCGATGATTTCTGTTGCGATTGCAAGGCTGCAAAATGTGTACCGTCTTGATTTCACGGTTGTTTCGTGGATGATTTTCTCGTTCTACATTGCGAGTGCAATCGCTCAACCTGTCATGGGAAAGGCAAGTGATTTGTTCGGCCGCAAGAAGATATTTCTTACCGGGCTTGTCGTATCTTTCGTTGCTTCCTTATTGGCTCCATTATCACCAAGCTTCGGGTGGCTCATTGTATTCCGAATTGTGCAATCGATCGGAACAAGCATGATGGTTGCCGTTGGAATGGCGATTGTACGAATTCATATTACGGAGAAGCAAGCGACTGCGCTTTCCGTACTGTCCATATTCCTATCTGGAGCAGCAGCGATTGGACCTTTTATTGGCGGAGTATTGCTTCATTATTGGGATTGGTCTGCGATCTTTCTCATTAATCTTCCGTTCGTGGTGGCGAGCTTCCTCTTAGCCTGGAGGATGATTCCAAAGGATGAATTGACAGCATCTGTTGCACAAAACATGTCCTTTCGAAAATGGTTGGAGCTGATTGATGCAACAGGGATCGTGCTCTTCGCAGTCGGTCTGGTTGCACTGCTCGTTGGATTATTGTCAGCAAAATCATCGGGGCATGTCTCTTGGTGGCATATCATGGTTGGAGGGATCGGCCTCGTTGCATTGGGGGCTTTCGTACGACATGAGTTAAAAACAACTTCTCCGTTTATTCCTCTAAGGACATTCGCGAAGTACCCTGCGATGACGTGGGTCAATATCGAATTCATGCTCGTTAACGTCCTTTTTTATTCGCTTTTTTTCGGGCTTCCGTCCTACTTGCAAATGGTTCGTCATATCAGCGAGTTTCATACTGGAATGCTCATGCTCAGCTTAGGTTTATGCTCACTCATTGTGTCTCCACTAGCAGGACGATGGATTGATCACTCAGGACCTCGGCCAGCATTGTTAGCATCCGCCATACTGATGACATTTGGGTCATTGTGGCTCGTGATGTTCAACCAAGATGCACAGGTCGTCAGTGTTTGTGTGGCGTTAGCGACATTCGGCATTAGTAACGGGTTAAACAATGTCGGAATGCAAGCAGCCTTGTTCAAAAGCTCTCCAAAAGAAATCATTGGCGTCGCATCCGGATTATTTAATACATCGAGATACCTGGGAACCATTCTCTCCTCATTATTGATTAGCATTGTAATGGGAGATACGTTTAGCACCGAGGGTTTGCAAGTGCTTGGCATGATCCTCACGACAATCTCATTGTCTTTGGTACTCATGAGTTGGCGACGGCAATCAAGGCAAGCGGGGGAGTCGTAGATTCACCCATTCCTATTCAAAATCGCAGGCATGATCCATAACAAATTGTTGAAATTTTTCAGTGGCAGGTGATAAATATCTCCCTTCTACCCAAGCAATTCCAATTGTCCGTTGGCACTTCGGGCTTTTGACAGGGATTTGTGTAATCTTACTCTGGTCCGTTCCCTTTAAATTGGGCAAAAGGGAGATTCCCAATCCAGCAGCGACCAGCCCTGCAACGGTATCTGCTTCCTCTCCTTCAAATGTAATGGGAGGTGTAATTCCCGCTTCTTGAAACAATTGCTCGACAGTGATACGAAGGGAGTATCCTTCTTTTAAATGGATAAAGGATTCATCTGCAATCTCTTTCAAAGTAATGGAGGTACGATTTGCATATTTGTGGTCTTTGGGGACAATCACAAAAAGCTCTTCATCCCAAAGCGGCTTCCATACAAAGGGAGATTTCATATCCATAGGAGCAAGTAGACAAAGATCAAATTCTCCTCCTTGCAACTGATTCATAAGCGTATGGGAGGGACCTTGTCCGAGTCGAAAATGAATGTTTGGGTAGTGGGAGCGAAAAGAAGCAAGTAAATCAGGGATTCGACTCGTACTTAACGTGTGCAGAAATCCAAGAGACACCTCTCCCTAATCTGGATCAAGTAAATCCATGATTTCTTGTTTTCCTTCATGAAATTCCTTCATCATATTTTCGACTCGCTTTAAAAAGAGCTGACCATATTTATTGAGTCGAATCGAACGTCCCTGACGGTCAAATAGAGGCACGCCTATTTCATCCTCAAATCGGGCAATCGAACGACTGAGGGCAGGCTGGGAAATCGAAAGAGCTTCGGCAGCATGTGTCACGTGTTGGATTCTTGCCAGGGTTTGAAAATATTCGAACTGTTGCCATTCCATTCGAAAGCACCACTTTCCGTTCGGATTTTTCATTACATGAATGCATGAAAAACATGATTATAATGAATTATACATCATAAATAAATGGTGGTACCATGAAACCATAATCATCCTGAAATGATATGGTGATCACATGATACAACAAGGCACATCACTCTTCCGCAAGACAAGCTTTGCTTTTTTTGCCGCTGGTTTCAATACGTTTGCGATTCTTTACTGCGTACAGCCTTTGATGCCAGAATTTTCAAAGGAATTTGCGGTTAGTCCAACGACAGCAAGCCTTTCCCTCTCCATTACGACAATGGTTCTTGCTGTCAGTATGCTCATTTTTGGTTCGTTGTCTGAAGTATGGGGACGCAAGCCAATCATGATCGTTTCCATGCTCGCTTCGTCTGTGTTTTGTATTCTCACAGCATTCAGTTCGAATTTTCATGTTCTCTTGGTAATGCGAACGATTGAAGGTATTTCATTGGCGGGTTTACCCTCCATAGCAATGGCCTATCTTGGAGAAGAAATCGAATCCAAAAGTTTGGGAGCGGCTATGGGTCTCTATATATGCGGCAATTCAATTGGTGCTGTGTTTGGCAGGGTTTTCTCAGGCATGATGAGTGACTACTTCGGCTGGCAGATCGCAATAGGGGGAATTGGCCTCATCAGTTTGGCTGCCACACTGGTTTTTTGGAACACCTTACCGCCTTCACAAAATTTCGAAGCACGCCCATTCGTCATGCGAAAGTTAGGTCTGTCTTTAATGGACCATCTAAAGGCTCCAAGTCTTATTTGTTTATTTGTCATCGGCTTTATCCTTTTAGGGAGTAATGTAGCGTTGTTCAATTACATCGCTTATGTATTGCTCGAGAAGCCCTATTCACTGAGCCAATCACATATAAGCTGGACATTTTTCATTATGATCATCGGGATGTTCAGCTCCGTCTGGACAGGAAAATTAATAGATCGTCACGGTAAGCAAAGGCTGTTATTCACAAGCTTATTCCTTGCCTTGATTGGTGTCTGTTTGACGTGGGAAGCGAATCTTATGATGAAGATCGTAGGACTTGGATTTTTTACTTTTGGATTTTTTGGAGCGCATGCGGTTGCAAGCAGCTGGGTAGGACAGCTTGCTTTACAGAACAAAGCACAGGCCTCTTCTTTGTATTTATTTTTCTACTACACGGGTTCAAGTGTAGGAGGAACACTCGGAGGAATGTTTTGGTCCGCATACGGATGGGGAGGCGTCATCAGCATGAATGTCGGCTTTCTCCTTATTGGGATTATACTTTGGGCGTGTGTCTCAAAAATGGTACAGAACGCGAAGAAAGTGACGAAAATCGCCTAGACTTGTGCCTCAACATAAAGAAACGGAAAAACTCAGTATCGTTTGGTGATACGAAGTCTTTCCGTTTTTTTATAAGTCATAGGTCAAACAGCAAGCCGATTGCCAGCGCCAATAAGACGGCGAAAGCACCACCTGCAAGTGAGCCAGCGACATTGACGGCATCGTTGTTCCAACCAGCGCGACCGCGGATTCGCACGGCTGGCTTGCCGCAGTGACGGGCCTGCTCGATTTCACGACCGCAAACGCTGCAACGGTACATTTGTTGCCATGTTGCACCGATCCATGAATCGACCAGTGACCCTACCAGGCCCGCCAGTCCTGCTATGCCGATCCACGCTACCAGTCTAAGGGCAGGTGTGATCACATCCGGTGCGGGTTGACCGGCTACCGCAAGCAGTAACCAAGCTACACCGCCGATAAATAGTCCACCGACAAGCGAAGCACCCATGCCCAGACTAGAAACACCGCCAGAAGTACCAGGCGGAACACGCTGCCCCGTCTTGATCGATCGCGGAGGCTTCCGGCTTAAGCCGCCGATTTCTGTCGCCCATGTATCGGCTGTGACCGCCGCCATCACGCCGAGGAACGCGTACCACCATAGCGGATGCGGCCACGCCCAATTTGCCATACATACCAGCAACCCGAGCCCGCCGTTTGCGAGCACCTGGCCAGCATCGCGTCTCCCTGTTTTCTCATAACCGCTCTCGGCCTCTTCCTTTTTATGCTTTTTCCACTTGGATAATAAGGTGGACGAGACAAAAAAAGCGATGAGGGAGCCGAACCAGATAGGGCTTCCGAGTGCGTACATCACGGTGCCCAATATCACCGCCGCCAAAAAGCCGGAACCAGACAGCGACCGTTTTACATAAGCCGCCCCCGCAATCCCAGCGCTACAGGCCAGACCGATTAACCATGCCACAGCTTCCCGCCCCCTTTGCCTTGAACCATTATACCTCAACGTAGCAGGCAAGATGAGCGGTTTCCTCTAGAAAATGGTAATGACAGAATAGATGAGCAACAAACACATGACCATGTTGATTTGCTTATCGTATTTGGCGAAAACCTTTTGAAAGGCCGCCCCGCATATGGCCCACAATAATAACGCTGCGCACCCAATCAGTATGGTTATACACATGAAAAAAAGCATAGCTGCTTGTGAATCATGGTACGGAAGAATAAAGGTAGACATTGCCGTTAAAAAATACAAAATGCTCTTTACATTGAGGAGTTGAAAAAACAGCCCAGAGAAAAAAGATGACTCGCTATCGGTAGCAAGATGATTCTTCTTCTTTGAAAATACAATTTGCCATGCCAAATACAATAAATACGCGGCACCTACGACCTTAAAGTAAGGTTCTACTGTCGGAATCCACTGATACAGACTCGTTGTTAATAGAGAAGTGGCTACACCAAGAATAATAAACCCGGTCATAATTCCAAAAAAGAAGGGGATCGCACCTTTGATTCCATATCTTCTTGCTTCATTCATCACCAAAAGATTACTAGGGCCGGGGGTAATCGAAGTAATTAGGAGATAGGAAAGGAAGGCTGCAACATTCATAGAGGAAATCTCTCCTTTCAATCGTGAGCAGTTGAATACGTTCCATGATTGATTGTAATATAGGTCGTATCTATCGGTAAAAACGAAATAAATGAAGGAATCCATTGATTTTTATGATAGTAAAGATTGTTTTCGGGGGAAGGCGGGTAAGAGTATGGAAATACGCCATTTTGTCACATTCAAAAAAGTCGTGGAATCGGGAAGCTTCACTCAGGCAGCAGAGCAACTAGGTTACACGCAATCTACTGTGACTTCTCATATTCAAGCGCTCGAAGAACATATAGGGGCACCTCTGTTTGATCGTATGGGGCGAAAAGTAAAGCTGACGGATGTGGGGAAAAGGTTAATTGGGTATACCGAAGAAATACTAAATACGTATGGCAAGATTGAAAGCATAGCAAGTGACGCGGAGGACGTGCGAGGAGAGTTGAAAATAGCGGCTCCTGAGTCGATAACGGTCTATCGCTTGGAACCTATCTTGCGTGAATATCGGAAGAAATATCCCCAAGTGAGTATCCAGCTAAGCAATGCCTCCTGTGGAGATAATCAAAAAGCGCTACTGAATGGAAGTGCGGATGTCGCGTTTGTCATGCTACCAGAATTACGTGATCCGAATTTCATCGCTCATTCTTTAAAAGAAGAGCCTGTGGTTGTAGTGGGAGGTCCTGAAACTCCAATCAATGCGCTAGGTAAAAACGGCAGTGATCAAAAGCTTGGGGAGGTCTTTATTGCGAATGGGAAAGACTGTATTTATCGTGCGATGTTCGAAAAATACCTGGAAGAACACGGGCTTGCCTTTTCACAAATGATGGAACTGTGGAGCATCGAGGCAATCAAACGATGTGTAAGGAGCGGGCTTGGTATCACTTGTTTACCGTTAATGACGGTAAAAGAGGAAATTGATCAAGAAAAGGTAAAAATCATTCCCTGTGACAGTAGCTTTCCTGCTATTATCGCGCAAGTCGTTTATCACAAAAACAAGTGGATTTCTCCGGCGATGACGGAGTTTATTGCGATAACGTTACAACATGCAAAAAGTTGGGCATAGATAGATGTGTCGTACGAACGGGTGTGTTTATTAAAGAAAGGATGATTTGTTATGAGGACTACTCTCAAAGAGAATGCGGTGTCGTTTTTGCAACTGGTAGCGTCGGGGAATGTGCGAGAAGCATACCAAAGATACACGAGTCCGAATTTCCGCCACCATAATCCCTTTTTCCGTGGCGATGCTCATTCTCTCATGCTGGCAATGGAAGAGAACGCCGCAAAGAATCCACATAAGATTCTCGAAGTGAAACGTGCCATCGAAGAGGGGGATATCGTTGCCGTTCATTCTCATGTGAAGCAAAACCAAGAGGATCTTGGGGGAGCTGTGGTTCATATCTTCCGTTTCCATAACGACCAAATCGTTGAAATGTGGGATGTAGGCCAACCCATACCGGCTGATTCCCCCAATGAGAATGGAATGTTCTAAAGTCAGGATATGGTTATTAAGCTAACCGGCATCGTTAGTTGAATAACAGGCTGAAACAGTAGCGGTAGTCTTAGACTTAATTTTCAGGTCTTAAACCACTGCTTTTTTTATTATGGGCTGCGTCTTAAATATAGTTATGTTTGGCAACATGGTGGAATTATTTTTATGCAATGCTCCACTGACGATAGGCTGAACCGAAGAGAAAAGTGGGTACAATCCAGAGAATGCAGTTGGGAATTTATCCATTTCATCGAAATCCCGTTCGTATGCGTAATCCCCTCCAGTAGTCACAAAGTAGGAAGATTCAGGAAAAAGGCTGAATGAAGGCGTGCTTCCGTGTTATTGCCTAGGAATAAGGTTACTGTACAAGATTGCCATGCTCTTATATAAGTAGTAATAGGTTGGAAAAACATTTCCAATATCTCTAAAAATGGAGTGTGGAAAACATGAGAACAAGGGAAAAGAATCATTTCCGTTGCCGGCGGTTCTTGATCCGGATGTTTGCCTTCTCGTTGGCGGCATCGCTCTGTCTGATCGGACAAGCTTCCGCTGCCGATGATGAAATCCAACTGAAATGGGAACAGCGTTATACCAAAGAGGAGACGCGGGAATTGGTCCAAAAGGTCGTCCCGACGAAAGATGGCGGTGGGCTGGTCTGGGCAAACGGGACGAACAGTGCTTATCGCATACTCCCCCCTTTGCTGGTGAAAGCAGATGGAACGGGACGGGAAGAATGGTCAAAGCGTATGCCGGAAGAGTTCTTTATCGCCGACGTGGAGCAGGCGAAAGAAGGCGGATATCTAGTGATGGGAGTGCTGCGCTCGGAGCCGGATAAGTTGCAGCTGATCAAATTGAGTGAAACCGGAGATGAGGAGTGGACGAAAGCAATTGAGGTAGAAGGAGGGGCGATGATACCGGATAGATACTTCCTGTTGTACAGCGATTTCGCCGAAACATCCGACGGTGGTGTGGTCGCAGTTGGACATAAATACCTCGAAGAGAGCGGACAGAGCCTGTACAATATCGTGAAGATTGCAGCATCAGGTGAAATCGAATGGGATAAGCCGTTGAGCAACTCGGCTCATCGGATTTATGTTACCAAAAGCGGGGAAATGTTTGTCCAAGGCAGTGTGTTCTCCGGTGATGCTCATCTGTATGTGGCAAAGCTGTCCAAAGAAGCGGACAAGCTTTGGGAACATACCTACGAACAGAAAGGTTCGATCACAATCAAATCAGTCCTCCCTGCGACCGATGGAGGGCTTCTCGTCACCGGATACACCAACCGCTTCAACTCTGACCCGAGTTTCGATGACATCGTTGCGTGGCATATCGATGCGGAGGGGAAAGTTGTTTGGCAGAAGCTTTACGATACCGAAGTGGGAAACGGAGAAGTGTCGGACGGAGAAAGAGGCTTATCGTTGTCCGAGACAGCGGATGATGGCTATATGCTGATCGGGATGACGGATTCGATAAACGCTGACCCTTCCAAATGGAATTTCAAGAAGTTGGATCAATCTGGCGACCTTTTGTGGGAGAGAACGATCTCGTTCCCGCAAATACGCGTTGCTAATGCGGTTCCCCAGGGAAATGACCAGTATTTGTTACTGGGGGAATATTGGGAAAAAAGCACAACAATGGCAGACAAGCGAGACATCTATCTGATCAAATACGGCAAAACAAAAACCATCGTCTCCCTTGAGCCGCAAATGCAAATACACAAACTGAAACTGGATAAAGGCGATACGGAAGAACTTAAGGTTACGGCCGTTTATGATGACGATACCAAAGAAGCTCTGACGAACGGGATTCGATGGACCTCTTCCAACGAAGCAGTGGCCGTGGTTGACGAGAATGGACGAGTTACGGCCAAAGAGAAGGGAAAAGTGCAAATCATCGCAACCTTTCAAGGAAAAAAAGCAGTATTCCCGGTTCAGGTAAAAGGGTAGATACTCAAATTGCGTCAATGGATAACGTACGTAACCTCCTGTCAAAGAGATAGGAGGTTCTTCTCGTTAAGGAGGGGACAGGAAGTTATTACTAACTGTCCCAATTGTTCATTGAAAATAAAGTTGGATAATAAAGTTCTAGACTGGAGCCACGCTAGGCCCTGTAGCCAGTGCATTTGGCTGCCATTTGACCTTAATCAAAGATGGTCATTTCCTTATGATTGATATCGAACACTTCCAGCTTCACCTTACCACCAAGATGATGTGGCACGAGATCAGATAATTCTTTTAGTGCCATATGGAATTCATCGATTCTTGTTTCATCGATTAATTCTATACAGAGGAATGCATTTTTCGTGTTTTCTGTTAGCATCGTCCTCTGAGCTTCACGCCAATTCCAGCATCTGCATATGGCACCGTCATCATCTTTATAAACAATTTCCCCTTCATATGGCGAAGCATTTTCACTACTTCCCAATGGGAGAAACGGTTCGTTGCCTTTTGCTTGTGTCAGCCGAATATCGCCTACAAAAGTGTCGATATCTTCTCCACCACAGGGAAATCCATAACGCAAGGAAATGGAATTATAGATGTCAACAAGCGGGTTTATGCTTCCGATCGGATTGCCATTTTTCACTCTTTTTAATAAAGCTTCAATGGAACTCCTTGCCCCTTTCTTGGTCTTGAATTTCTGAAAAGCTTCTCGCCAAACGGAAATGACAGGATTACTGCTAAATTCCTCCACGTGTAAAAATTTGTGTGCTTCTTTTTCTGCCTCCTGCAGCAGTTGCTCGTATTTTTCAACGTCCCTCCTTGAATTATCAATCCCCTGACATATCACGATGCCTATTTTTGCATGCGGAAATAACGACCAAAAATCATCTTCAATAATAAATCTGGACATAACCTATCTCTCCGTTTCATTTCGTCGATTATGTTTTGGAGGGGCTCGCAAAGGCGGAGAAAATCCCGAGAGCAATATAAAAATAACCAGTGATCCGATTCATTACCTTTGAACTCGCTGTACTACCCACAATCCGCTTTCTCATGCTTGCTGCGAGAACGGCATACAGACCATCGCTAATAAAAGCGAGGATAATAAATATCGTTCCTAACAGCAAAAATTGAACGGTGACTGACCCAGCAGTAGGTGATATGAATTGTGGAAAGAAGGCTAAAAAGAAGAGTGCTGTCTTGGGGTTCATTATCTCCACAAGCGCTGATTCGTAAAAAATCTTACGTAATTTTTTGCGAGGGGCTTTTGGAGTTTCGGAAGCCGTGCTATCAGATTTTGAAAATAATGCCTTGCACCCCAAATAGATAAGATAAGCAGCGCCCAAGTATTTCACGATATGAAAGGCTGTTGCTGATGTCATAAGGATCGCAGAAACTCCGATTGCACCAGCTAAAACGTGAACAGAACCACCAAGAGACACTCCAAGAACTGATACGAGACCTGCTTTCTTCCCTTGATCGATACTTCTTGCCATAATATAGAGCACAGCTGGTCCAGGTATGAGTAACAATGTAGAAGCGGCAACGACAAATAGCCAAATAGTTGAAAACTCCATAAGAAGCAACTCCTTGTTGTATCTATAGGCTGATCACTTAAATAACTCTTTTCGTTGCTCACGCATCCACTGAGCAACCTGAATTTCCTCTTGATCCTTTGATTTTTCAAGCTCTGTCACAATCGATTGATAATCGGTGTTGTTGCGATTTTGGCTCATTTTGGCTGCCCCTTGGATCGAGGTGATTTCAATTTCAAAACCAACGATTCCTTTCATTTCTCTCTCAAGCCATTCAGGATCAAATGTCTCCCAGAGCCGACCATTTTCTCTGTGAGATTCATAGTGTGTCAGCATCGTATCCAAAGCCGACTTGAGTTCATCCTTCGTGAGAATACGTGCTGTCCCATACGCATGTACAGCGAGATAGTCCCATGTGGGAACCTGTTCACTCTCATACCAGCTTGACGAAATATAAGCGTGTGGTCCTTGAAAAATCAGCAAAACATCTTGATTGTTATCCAACGTTTTTTTCTGCATGTTTCCGTATGCGATATGCCCAGTTGCATAGATTTTCCCTTCCTCTTCACGAATTTCCAACGGGATATGTGTAGCCAACGGGCGATGTTCATCAACGGTAATCAATAGGGCAAACGGGTTAGCCTTCATCATTTGAACGGCCTCATCATGTTCCATGCGATATAGCTTAGGAATGTACATAGTAACCATCCTTTCAACTTGTATTTGAACCAAGCGTATTATACAAACTGACATAAAAAAAGATACAATAACAAACAAATATACATGTCAGAAGGGTTGCAAATGAAAAATACCATTTTTACATTCAAGGATAGCTCTCCTAAATACAAACAAATCTATGAGAAATTTAAAGCATTTATTGAACAAGGCGACATAAAGGCGGATGAGCCATTGCCCTCCATTCGTCAACTCGCAGATTCCTTACATGTAAGCCGTAATACAACGTTAATGGCGTATGAACAGCTGGTTGCGGAAGGGTATATTCGTGGAGAAGGCCGAAAAGGTTATTTTGTGAATGAGTTAGAGCCCGTTTTATTTCATGAGGCCCGCAGCTCTTCTACTCACAAGCAAACAGAGCCGGTACCCTCTGTGCGCATTGATTTTCGCGCAGACGTTGTCGATCAATCGCATTTCCCTTTAAAAACGTGGCGGAGGATTTCGAATCAGGTATTAACGGAAAAGGACAGCTTTCGGTACGGGGAACCTTTTGGTGAATGGGGCCTGCGTGAGCAGATTGCAGCCTATTTACTCCAGTCTCGTGGGGTGAGAACAGAACCAGATGCCATTATTATCGGCAGTAGTACCCAACAAATGCTGGTGTATCTCGGTCTTGTCCTGAAACATGATTTTTCTAGCGTGATTGTGGAGGACCCTGGTTATGATGGCGCTAGGAAAGCTTTTCAATTAAATCGTTTTACACTGGAAACGTTACCCGTTTATGAGACAGGTGCTGATTTTTCACACCTGGAACAAATGAAATCACGATTGATTTATGTAGCGCCGTCCCATCACAGTCCATATGGGGTAAGTATGCCCATTCAGCAAAGGCACGCACTCATGCATTGGGCAAAAAATAGGCAAGGGTATATTATCGAAGACGATTATGATAGTGAATACCGCTATACCCAACAACCATTTCCGGCTCTCGCTTCCATCGATTCAACGAGGGTTATTTATCTCGGAAACTTCTCGAAGTGCTTTCTGCCAGGGATTCGTTTAAGCTATATGGTATTGCCACAGCCACTGATCAACTGTTATAAAAATCAATTCGCACATTTCGAGAGCACCACTTCACTCCTTAGCCAATTCGCCATGGCGAAATTTATGGAAGAAGGGGAATGGAATCGCCATATTAAACGCATGCGTCTTGTTTATAAACGAAAAATGCAGCACTTCGTCTATGAATTAAGGAAGCATTTCAAACACCATATTTCAATCATTGGGGAGCAGTCTGGTCTGTACGTATTAGTCAAAGTTCACCTGGAGCGTTCAGAAGAATGGCTCATTCAACAAGCGTTCCTTCAGGGAGTTAAAGTCTATCCGACTTCACTCTTCTTTATAAAAAACAAAACGGAAGAACCGATTATTAAACTTGGTTTCAGTAATTTATCAACTGATGAAATCCAGCTTGGTGTGAAGCTCTTAAAAAAGGCTTGGGTATAAAAGACGGGTTCAATAGCTCAAGCTTTTAGTCGCGAACAAACACCCAAGCTGGCAAGAGAAAAAAGAAGAAATAAGCGAAAGTCTTTGGGATACCAACCGAAGCGCAATGGAAAAAAAGAAACCTGCCTTTAGCGTCCACCTCTGAAATACTTCGCAGAGGCGCGACTTTGGACGCGGGTTTCTTTTTTTCCATGGAGCTGGGCAGGGATGACCCCATAGCAGGTAGCCCAAGAACTTGAGCGTTTTCTTCTTTTTTCTCCCCACCACCAAAGGCTCGATTTAAACCCAAAGAAAAAAGGCTCCCCTGAAAAATCAGCGAAGCCCTCGTATCTAACTGGCTACTTTGTTTCTTCCATTCTCTCCAAAGCACCATGCACAATTTTCCCCTTAAACATAACAGCAGCCCGACGAGATTTTCTCGCAATCGCTTCCGCAGAGCAGGAGCTTTCTGCAAACACGATGCTCGCCTCGTCGCCAACCTTTGGCCATGCACGGTTGCCATCTTTATCGAGCGTTGTTTTTCCTCCGGTGATGAAGTACAACGATTGCACCAATGATTTCTCATCGACCCAACGGTAGCGCTCCACCAGACGGTTTAGCTTATCCAGCATATCGCCTGTACCATATGGCGACCACGAATCGTAGAACCCATCATAACCAAGTGCGACTTGTACGCCTTTGGCATGAAGCATCGGAACAGGTGGCATTGCACGATTAATCGGAACGGTTGTCATGATCATCGTTCCCAGCTGGGACAATCGGTCTGCCATGTCCGAGGACTCCTCCAGCGACACATCTCCGAGCGCAAAGGCATGACTGATTGCCATACGGTTCTGCCAGCCAGCTTCCTCGGTTAGATCAAGCAGTCTTTTGATCGTATAAAAGCCGAGTGTCCCCGGATCATGCAGGTGAATATCGACATCCGCATCTGCTTCCACCGCAATGTCCATCATTTCACGCAAGGAGCCTTCCAATTCATTATCAATCCCAGCCGGGTCCAAGCCCCCAACCAGTGTAGCGCCCTCCTTCATTGCTTGTCTCATCAAGGAGCTTGCTTGTGTGCGTAGGAGCCCCTGCTGTGGGAAAGCAACGATTTCATACGTCAGACGATCGCTGTACTCTTCCAGGGCTGTACGCACACCCTCCAGGTTTTTCAGCCCGATGTATGGATCGATGTTCACGTGTGTGCGCACATGTGTGGCACCGCCTCTGATATGGAGCTGGAGCATCGCTTGTGCGCGCTCTTTGGTCGTCCCCGTCATCAGCGGCATTTCTTTTGCTTCGAACTCCAAGCGATCGATCAGTTTTTTCGGAGGAAGGCAGGATTTCCAGGTTGCGCCTGCATACGTTTTATCCAGATGATTATGCTTTTCAACAAAAGAGGGGAGGGCCAATAAACCTTTTGCATCTTCTTGCGGTAAAGGGGTGTCGAGTGGTTCGGTCGCGGATACGATCTCTGCGATTTTGCCGTCTTCGATTTTCAAATGACAGATCTCCGAGATTGTGTGAAAGACGCCGTCGTCTCCTGTTTCAAATCCTTTATCGAGACGGACGTTGGTTAACCAAAAAGCTTGTATCACTAGAAATCAGCCCTTTCTCTATCTTTAAAGTAGTGGATGAGAGTCCAGTCTAGCTGTCTCTCTTAATTGTAGTGAATATTTTGAACAAGGGTTTTCATCTTTTTTACTAGTTTTTGCATGATCTTTACGTATTGTATGGAATCTTGCCTGTTTTCGAAAAGGAGTAAAGATTGTGCAAATACACGTAAAGGTTTTGAAACAAATTTTACAGAATATTTCCTATAATAACGAAGGATACAACCGAGTGGAGAGGTCGGAACGAGAAAGAGTAGGGAGGATCATCATGAAAAAGAAAATAACCGCAAAATATGTCATCGGTTTTGACGGCGAAGATCATGTGATTATCAAAGATGGGGAAGTCGTTTACGAGAATGACACCATTTTGTATGTGGGGCACCATTTTGATGGCGAGGTAGATGAAGTAATCGATGCGGGCAATGCAGTAGTCAGTCCGGGCTTCATTGACCTGAATGCGTTGGGTGATATTGATCACGACATCGTACATTTGGAGCAAGCCTCTGCTCGAAACAAAAACATGCTCTGGTCGGAAGACTACTACCGTAAAGGCTACCATGAGGTAATGACCCCTGAGGAAGAGGCATTCAAATCCCTTTACGCCTATAGTCAACTGATTCTAAATGGAGTAACGACTGCGATGCCGATTACATCCGTTTTCTACAAGCGCTGGGCGGAAACGTATGAGGAGCTGGCAGCTGCAGCTGTTCATGCAGGACGCTTGGGATTGCGTATGTACATGGGGCCGAGCTATCAGTCCGGCATGCGTGTCGTGAAGGCAAATGGAGAGATCGAAGTACTGTGGAACGAAGCGGAGGGCCAAGCAGGGCTGGAGCGGGCTGTCCAATTTGTCAAAGATTTCGATGGGGCTCACGACGGACTCATCCGTGGAATGCTGGCACCAGAGCGAATCGAGTCACAGTCTGTAGAGAACCTGATCAACACAAAGCACTACAGCGAGGAGCTCGGATGTCCGATCCGTCTGCATGCTGCACAAGGTCTCTATGAATATACGGAAATCCATCGTCGTCATAACAAATCACCGATTCAGTTCCTGAATGAGATCGGCTTCCTCGGAAAGAAAACGGCAATTCCGCACGCACATTTTATTCCAGGCTTTAGTAAAGCGAAATTCGGCGAGGGAGACGATTTGGCAATCCTGCAAGAGACAGGTACGACCGTGATTCACTGCCCGCTCGTAGTCGGCCGCCACGGTGAGGCCCTCGAATCGTTTGCCCGTTACAAGCGTCGCGGCGTCAACATCGCGATTGGAACAGATACGTTCCCGCCTGACTTCATCCAAAACATTCGCACAGCCAGCATGCTGTCCCGTTTGGTGGAAGGCGATGTTGCGGATTCCAGCTACGCGGATATTTACCGCGCAGCGACATTGGGCGGTGCACGCTTCCTTGGCAGGGATGATTTGGGACGATTGGCGCCGGGGGCAAAAGCAGATATCATTGCCATCGATCTGGATGGTTTTCACATGGGTGCGGTTGATGATCCAATCCGTACGATCATCACGTGTGGCTCAGGCCGTGATGTAAAGCTCTCCATCATCGCCGGGCGCACCGTGATGAAAGACCGCCTCCTGCCAGGAGTTGATCTGGAAGAGATCAGATCGAAAGGACAGCGTTACTTTGACAAAATGCGTCTAGGCTACGTCGAGCGCGACTATCAACAGATGGGCGAAAAAGAGCTGTTCAAGCCATCTTTCCCAATCGTAAGCAAACCATAGCCTGTATAAATAGAAGAAGCACAATCTGCTAGAAACGGCGGATTGTGCTTTTTCACTTACCGAATGAACCCGCCTTCAGAATGCATGATTTGTCCCGTAATCCACTGCGCTTCGTCACTTGCCAGAAAAGCGACAAGACGCGCTGCATCCTCGGGCTGTCCGATCCGGCCGAATGGAGATTGCTGCAAAAGGGAATGCTTGATTTCGTCATTCATCCAGCCTGTATCGGTGGGTCCTGGATTTACAGCGTTGACCGTAATCCCTCTCGTAGCTACTTCGGCAGCAAGTGTCGTCGTCAGGGCATCCACGGCTCCTTTTGTTGCCGCATACGCGATCTCACCGACCATCGGGCCTTTGGACTGACCAGATGTCAGGTTGATGATTCGGCCTCCGCGTTGTTGGGAGAAGCGACGTGCAAATTCCACACTGAGCATTGTGGTTGCCCGCACATTGATGGCATAATGTGCGTCCAAACTGGCGATATCCAGCGCCTCGAAGCCGTCATTTGTTGAATAACAAGCGTTGTTGACGAGGATGCTCGGAGCGCCCAATTGTGCTGTAGCTGCGTCGAGCACCTCCTTGTAGCCATCAGGCTGTGACAGGTCAATCTCGATCGCGGCGCATCTGACTCCGTAGCGTCTGATCTCTTCTTGCAAGATGGCGGGTTCATCCTTTTGAATCCCATGCGTCATGGATTGGTCATAGGCGGTCCAATACGTGTGGAAAATATCGGCCCCATGTGAGGCAAGCATTTTACAAATAGCAGCCCCAATCCCTTGAAGGCGGCTGGCTCCTGTTACTATGGCAATTTTTCCGTGCAAGCGAAGCTGCGTGGTCATACATATCCCTCCTCATTCTGTCACTATCCATTCCTTTCGGGATACCTATTCCTTTCATCCTGCCTGCGAAGAAAAAAATCGATCGCGAAATTTTTGCGAAGTTTTCGCTAAATAACAAGAGAAATTGTAGGGGGAGGACAAACTTACGCTGGAAATCATGCAAAATTGTTGCTATTTTGTATATATAGCAAGTTTCAAATCGCGGATTTAATACTAAGGGAGATGTAGAAGATGGAGTGTCAGTTAACAATTACCCGGACAGAACAGAAAAAAGAGAAACCAGCTTCTGACAAGCTGGGGTTCGGTGTGCATTTTACCGATCATATGTTCATCATGGATTATACTGAAGGTAAAGGATGGCATGATCCACAAATCGTCCCTTACTCTCCGCTGACATTGGACCCGGCAGCAATGGTGTTCCATTACGGACAAGCTGTCTTTGAGGGCTTGAAAGCTTATCGCAATCAAGAGGGCAAGGTTCGCTTGTTCCGTCCTGATCAAAATTTCAAGCGTATGAACCGTTCGCTAGAGCGTATGAGCATGCCGCTGATCGACGAGGAATTCATGGTTGAGGCATTGAAACAGCTGGTGGCGGTAGATAAAGAATGGATTCCAACAGAAAGCGGACAGTCTCTCTACATTCGTCCCTTCGTAATCGCGACAGAGCCATGCTTTGGTGTGCGCGCTTCGTATACGTACAAATTGGTGATCGTGCTCTCTCCAGTTGGAGCGTACTATGCGGGTGGCATGAAGCCCGTGAAAATTTACGTAGAAAACAACTATGTTCGTGCGGTAAGAGGCGGAACAGGAAACGCAAAAGTGGCAGGTAACTACGCAGGCGGTCTGAAAGCACAAGTGGAAGCAAAAGAAAAAGGCTATGAGCAAGTGCTCTGGCTGGATGGCGTAGAGAACAAATATATTGAAGAAGTAGGCAGCATGAACGTTTTTTTTAAGGTAAAAGGGGAAGTGTGGACCCCAGCATTGAACGGCAGCATCCTGGAGGGTATCACGAGAGATTCGACCATCCAATTGCTCAAGGACTGGGGAATTCCAGTTGTAGAGAAGCGGATTTCCATGGAAGATCTGCATACCGCTTACGTCAACGGTGAGCTGGAAGAAGCATTCGGCACGGGAACAGCCGCTGTTATTTCCCCAGTCGGTGATCTGAACTGGAACGGACATCAGATGATCATCAACGGTGAAAAAACAGGGGAACTGACTACGAGACTGTACGACGAGATGACAGGGATCCAGTACGGTGAGCGTGAAGACAAGTTCGGCTGGTCGGTAAAGGTGACAGAATAGTCACGCCAGCAATATAAGAGGCATAGCCTTCTCTTTTTCGGGAGAGGGCTATGCCTTTTTTGATTATGTCTGAGGTATTAATGATCGTGATCTCGGCTATGGATAGCCTCCCATTCTTTCTTTAAGATCCCCATCATGATACGATCATAGCTTTTCCCGTCACGAAGCACCGATTCACGCAAGCGACCTTCTTCTCTAAAGCCTGCTTTTTTATAAGCGCGGATAGCAGGTTCGTTATACTGGATGACATCCAAACCAACACGGTTTAAATTTAACTCGTGAAAGGATATAGCGTAAAATCATTTTCAAAGCCTCAGTACCATACCCTTTGTTGCGATTTTCAGGCTCACCGATACCGATGGCTAAACTGGCTGCTTGATTATTCCATTCAATCTTGAATAAAAGAATAAAACCGATTAGCTTGTTGTCTCCTACGGTTCTTAACATGAACACGACTTTTTTATTGCTTGAATTTTCGAAGTTATTGAAGCGCTTGGAATTTTGCGGCACCGCAAAATCGGTGTCTACCATCCGTAGATAATCATAATCCTCTGTACACCGTGCCAACTGTTCCACATCTTCTGGGTATAGGGAAGTAAAGCGAAGAAGCTCGCCTTGGAAAAAATTGTTTGATAACAAATTCAAAATAGATTCTCCTTTTTTCTAATAAATTTTCACCTCTTTAAAACTGCCCGAAATGAAGTATGCCCGAATCATTGGCGCACCCCTCTGGTCATTATTAGATTTACTTTACTACATGAGGAATATTATTGAAACATAGGGGATCAATCACCCCAGTCTACAAGGAGAAACCGAACCGTGTTGGAACAAGACAAGTGAAGGAACACAAGAGGAGGGCGTTTTTGTTGAAGGCAAAGTATCTAAAGGAATTCTTTACGTTTCCGGATATTCTCATCATGAGCATCCTATTTCTGATTAGCTTGTCTATCACTCTTTCTGAATGGTACGTGTTGAAAACATGGGTGGCACTCGTGGCGGGGATGATTGGATATGCGGCAAGCGAATACTTGATTCATCGATTTCTCTTTCACCTCAAACCGCCTCGAAATCCATTTTTTCTCCAAATGCTAAAGCGCCTCCATTACGATCATCACGCCGATCCCAACAACTTGCACCTGTTATTCTTGCCCGTGTGGTACAGCTTGCCTCTCATTGCAGGAACGGGAGCCATTTGTTATCTGCTCACTTCCGACGTAATTGTGACCATTGCCTTTGCTACAGGCGTGATCGGATTTCTGCTATTTTATGAATGGTCGCATTATATCGCCCACCGCCCGGTTCAACCCATATCTCCATGGGGGCGCTGGATGAAAAAGCTCCATCTATGGCATCACTTCAAAAACGAACATTATTGGTACGGTGTTACCAGCCCTGTTTTTGACGTCATGCTGGGAACTTACAAGAATGAACAGGATGTCGAGAAAAGTTCGACCGTGAGGGATCTGGAAAGACGGTGGGATAAAGATGTTGAACTGTAAATGGTCTTCCATGCACGGCCATCTCTTTTGAGGGATGGTTTTTTTATCTTTTTAAGTTTTGAAGGTACCGATGAACCAGCAAAACTGGTGAGAAGAAAAAGCACAGGGCTCGCAGACCTTGACAAAGCCTGCCCAGTCGGAACTTCAAAAAGGGGATCACGCTTGTCGAACACTTCTTCCTTGAGAAACGTCCGCCCGTAGGGTGGCTTTGGCTCGACGGTCCCCTTTTTTAAGTGGAGACGGACAGTCAATTCGCCTAGCTGGCGTGTCAGAGTCGAAGAGACCTGTGCTTTTTCTTCTCCTCCACTATGGCAGGTAGCTCCAATAGAGTTATTTTGAACATTCAAAAACGACATAGTAAAGAAAGTGAAAAGAAAGGTAAAGATAATGAAAAGATTAATAGTAAGAAAATTAGTAATATTTAGTCATGTCATATTCTTTTCATTCTATCATCCAGAATAAGGGGGCATTCACAGTGAAGAAGAAGCACATGCTACGATCCATTCTCGCCCTGTCTGTCTTGGTTTCCACAGTCTTGACAGGCTGTGGTGGCAGTCAGACATCCAGTGGGACGAATTCCGCGCCCAACTTCAATCAAGCTTCGACTAGCCCCGCGTCTTCATCCGCCGCAGCGGGTGGAGGTGGTACCCTGATTATTGCGCGCTTGTCCGATGCCAATAATCTGGACCCGCATTTTAGTACCCAGATTAACTCCATGGCGGTGACGCAGCACAAGCTCTATGAAGGTCTGGTCATGATGGATCGGAATAGCGAGTACAAACCTCTTTTGGCAAAAGAATGGAAACAAAAAGACGATGTCACCTGGGAGTTCACACTGCGTGACAGTGTTACCTTCCACGACGGGGAGCCTTTTAATGCGGAAGCGGTGAAAAAGACGATCGACCGCATTTTGGACAAAGACAATCCGACTCCTAAAGCAAACATGTTTGGCATGATTAAAGAAGTGAAGGTCATTGACCCACTGAAGGTAGAGATTATTTTACATTATCCGTTCGCAGGACTCCTATCCGTTCTGGCGAGTGCCGAGGGTGGCATCATCAGTCCGAAGGCGATGAAGGAATTTGGCAAAGAGTTGTCCAAGAAACCAGTAGGGACGGGGCCGTTCATCTTTGAATCATGGACACCTGGACAAGAAATCGTCTTAGTGAGAAACGAGAAGTATTGGGGAAACAAGCCGAAGCTGGAAAAAGTCGTTTTCAAGACCATTCCTGAGGACGCAACACGTGTAGCCATGGTGGAGACAGGGGAAGCTCATGTCGCAGAACAGCTACCGGTCACTGAACTCGAAAGGGTACAGAACTCGCAGAGCATGTCTTTGGGGCGGTTTGAATCATTCGCGGTTGACCATATCGGGATGAACGTCAAGCAGAAGCCTTTTGACGATGTTCGCGTTCGTCAGGCCATCGCCCATGCGATTGATAAGGAAGCAATTATTAAAGGGGTTTATAACAATGTCGGAAAAGTAGCGATCTCGTCATTAGGGCCAAAAGTCATCGGCTACAGCCCGAATATTAAAACGCCAGACTACGATTTGAATAAAGCGAAGCAATTGCTCACCGAAGCAGGCTACGCCAACGGATTCAAGGCAACCATCTATCTCAATGACAACAAGGCACGAATCAATGTGGCAGAAGTACTGCAATCCCAGCTGAAGGGAATTGGCATCGACTTGCAGATTCAAGTGATGGAGTTCGGCGCGTATTTGGAATTGGCGGCAAAAGGGGAAGCGCAAATGTTCATTAGTGGCTGGGGTAATGCGACCGGGGATGCCGATTACAACCAGTACAACCTCTTCCACAGCACGTCAGCAGGTGTGCCAGGCAACCATTCCTTCTACAATAATCCGAAAGTCGATGCGCTGATCGAGGCGGGGCGTAAGGAAAAAGATCCAGAGAAGCGCAAGGAAATCTACGCAGAGGCGCAGCAAATCGAGATGGAGGAGGTGCCGTTGCTGCCATTCCGCAGCAGTGAAAACCTCGCAGCCATTGCAAAAAATGTACAGGGTGTGTACATCAGTCCATCAGGGTACATTGACGTGAGCCAAGTCACGATTCAATAGCAGTAGCTAGAGACCTTCTCCACAAATGGAGAGGGTCTTTTTTAGTAGATAAGTATTTATAAAAATTCATATCGACATGGAAGACTTTTGCCCTTTGGGTACGAAGGCTTCACCAAAAATCTTGGCGAAGCCAGTATTGTGGCTGCGGTGGGGAGAAGAATATTTCCAGTCTAGGCTCCAGGCTCCGTCCTGCTGAGGGATAAGACTGTCCGCTCCGAAGGGATTTGCGGGGAAACGCAAAAGTGGTAGCCGCTTCGTCGCGCGGGCATGGTTGCGTTTCTTTTGCCCGCAAATCCCTTCTCCGCTTGGTAGGACTCCACAAGTCGCTACGTCTGGAAATATTCTTCTCTGGCGTAACTGATGATCTTCT
Source organism: Brevibacillus sp. BD137 (assembly GCF_041644655.1). Classification (NCBI taxonomy): domain Bacteria; kingdom Bacillati; phylum Bacillota; class Bacilli; order Caryophanales; family Paenibacillaceae; genus Brevibacillus; species Brevibacillus sp. BD137. The sequence continues at coordinate 513,159 of NZ_JAOTNO010000004.1, forward strand.
TCAATCTTTAATTGTTTAAAAACCCGTTTAAGCACGGAAAGCTCGTAGAGGAAACAGGAGAAATAAGCGAAGATCTTAGGGACACCGACCGAGACGGAATGCAAAAAGCGAAACACGCTCTTAAGTGTCCACCTCTGAAAAACCTCCTGAATCGACTACTTTGGACGCGGTTTCGCTTTTTGCATGGAGTCGTGCAGTCAATCCCCCAAGGGGTGGCCCTAGAATCTGAGCGTTTTCTCCTGTTTCCTCCCCACCACTACAGCAACATATTCTCCAAGTCTATTTTTATTGCATGATTCGCATAAAAGTAGAAAAAGTGAAAAAAAGAGTAAAGAAAGTGAAAATACAAGTAAAGAGAGTGAAAACACCGTGACAGAATAGTGGGTAAAATGAAATATGCGCGAATGCTCAAAATATTCAAGTACATCTGGCGCAAAAAGCGGTCACGACCGTTTTTTTGACCGCAAGCGGTCACATCAACATTGATGAAAAACATCGAGACGTTTTTCACAAAAGAGGGGGATAACTACATGAAAAAGACGCGCTTTTTCCAGACGCTGCTTGCCATGACCGTTGCGGTTTCTACAGCGTTGGCAGGCTGCTCACAAGCACCTGAAGCAGGAGGGACTTCCAATTCTTCAGGGCAAACCAATGCTTCATCACCAGCTGGCAAAGAAGGCGGGACACTCGTCATCGCCCGCTTGTCTGATGCGAACAACCTTGACCCACATTTTCTAACGCAAATCAATTCCGCCGCCATCATTCATCACAAGGTATACGAGGGTCTCGTTCGGATGGACAAAGAAAGCAAATATGTAGGCTCACTCGCTTCTGAATGGAAACAGCTCGATGATGTGACATGGGAATTCAAGCTTCGCTCTGGTGTGACGTTCCACGATGGCACACCGTTCAATGCGGAAGCTGTGAAAAAGACGATTGCTCGTGTCCAAGACCCGGCAGTAGGCTCTAACCGCGCCAACTTGTTTGAAGCCATAAAAGAAGTACAGGTGGTGGATGATACAACGGTTCGATTCATCCTGCACTATCCATATGCACCACTCTTGTCTGTGCTCGCCAGTGCAGAGGGGGGAATTTTGTCACCAAAAGCGATTGAACAGTATGGGAAAGATTTGACCAAGCATCCAACGGGAACAGGGCCTTATAAATTCGAATCATGGACACCTGGTCAAGAAGTCGTCCTGGTGAAAAATGATAATTATTGGGGCGACAAACCGAAGCTGGATAAAGTCGTCTTCAAGACCGTTCCAGAGGATACGACCAGACTCGCGATGGTCGAGACAGGAGAGGCGAATGTAGCTGAGCAATTGCCAGTGACAGAAGTCGATCGGGTGAAAAATTCTCCGAGTATGACACTTGGCCGTTACCCTGCTTTCGCTAGCGATCATATCGGGATTAACAACTCGAAGAAGCCATTCGATGATGTACGCGTTCGTCAAGCGATTGCACATGCAATCGATAAGAAAACCATCCTTCAAGGGGTCTACAACGATGTCGGGACGGTTGCCCATTCCTCCATTACCCCGTCCATGGTTGGTTACAGCCCGAATGTAAAAGACTTGCCTTACGATCTGGAAAAATCCAAAAAGCTGTTGGCGGAAGCTGGATACGGAAACGGCTTCAAAGCAACCATTTACTTGAATGATAACAAGGCACGAGTAAGCTTGGCAGAGGTGCTACAGCAACAGCTGAAACAAATTAACATCGATTTGGAAGTGAAAGTGCTAGAGTTCGGTGCTTATATTGAAGCAGCTAACAAAGGCGAAACAGAATTGTTCCTCAGCGGTTGGGGAAATGCCACAGGAGATGCAGACTACAACCAATACAATCTGTTCCACACGAAGTCGCAAGGGGCAGCCGGCAACCATGCTTTCTACAGCAATCCGGAAGTGGACAAGCTGATCGATGAGGGCCGCAAAGAGAAAGACGAAGAAAAACGGAAGCAAATCTACGAAAAAGCACAGCAAATCGAAATGGACGAAGCGGCAATGGTACCCTATCGCTTCTCAGAAAACCTCGCAGCGATTCAAAAAGGCGTAGAAGGAGTTTGGATCAGCCCAGCAGGACACATTGAGATCGACGATGTAACCATGCCATAATTTCAGCAAAAAAGTGCTTCACGATCAGCATAGTCTCGCCCATTGGGAACGAGCTATGCTGATTGATTATACACAGAAAGAATAAAATGGGGGCGAGTCTAGTGAAAAAACAGAAGATGCTAGGTTCAATGCTGGTAGGTATTCTGAGCGTTGGCCTCGTGCTTACAGGCTGTTCATCGGGTACAGAGCAAGGTACGGCAGGGACTCCGACTGCGAAGGAAGCTCCGGCAACAGATCAGACGCTGGTGATTGCACGGCAGTCTGACGCAAACAATCTGGACCCGCACTTTATTTCAGCGATCAATGCAGCGAGTGTGGTCCATCACAATGTGTACGAAGGTCTTGTCCAGCGAGATGATAACATGGCGTTCAAACCAATGCTAGCCACGGAATGGAAGCAGTTGGACGACATCACCTGGGAGTTCAAGCTACGTCAGGGAGTCAGCTTTCACGATGGTACGCCATTTAACGCCGAAGCGGTGAAAGCAACATTCGCACGCGTACGCGATGAAAAAGTCGCCTCTCCACGCGCGTCTCAGTTTAAGATGCTTTCGGACATAAGAGTAGTGGATGATTACACCGTGCAATTCAAGTTAGCTTACCCGTACTCCCCATTACTGTCGATTCTCGCCAACCACGAAGGCAGCATCATCAGTCCAAAAGCAATAGAGCAATACTGCAAGGACCTGAGCAAACATCCCGTCGGTACAGGACCGTTTGTATTCGAATCGTGGACACCTGGCCAAGAGATTGTCCTCGTGAAAAATGACAATTACTGGGGAGAGAAGGTAAAATTCAAGAAGGCCGTCTTCAAAGTCGTACCGGAGGACACGACCCGCGTAGCCATGGTAGAGACGGGAGAGGCGCACATCGCTGAACCATTGCCGGTAACGGAAATTGACCGCGTCAGTAATTCCCCTCATATGAGCTTGTACCGAACAGAGGGTTTAGGGACAGATTTCATCGGGTTCAATACCAAGAAAAAACCGTTTGACGACATCCGTGTTCGTCAGGCGATCAACTATGCGATTGAGACAGATGCGATCATCAAAGGTGTGTACAACGATGTCGGAACGAAAGCGAATTCAGCAGTGAGTCCGAAGGTTCTAGGATACGATGGGGCGTTAAAAGGATACGAGTTCGATCCGAATAAGGCGAAGGCCCTGTTAAAAGAAGCAGGCTACCCAGACGGCTTCAAGACAACCCTGTGGACAGGCGATCGCAAGGAACGGATTAATGCTGCGGAAGTCATTCAGTCCCAGTTAAAAGGAATCGGCATTGAAGTAGAGGTAAAAGTGCTTGAGTATGGAGCTTATTTGGATGCAGAAGACAACGGTGAAACAGAGCTGTTCATCAGTGGCTGGGGCAATGCCACTGGAGACGCTGACTACAACCAGTACAATCTGTTCCACTCCAGCTCTTTGGGCAAAGGAGGTAACACAACATTCTATGTGAATAAAGAAGTGGACAAGCTGATCGAAGAGGGGCGCCGCGAGCAGGATACGGAAAAACGCAAGCAAATTTATGCGAAGGTGTTGGAGATTGAAAAGCAAGAAGCACCAATCGTCCCGATCCGCAATCTTGAACATGTCGCTGCAGTCAGCAAAAACATCAAAGGCTTCTGGATCAGCCCTTCTGGGTATATGATGATCAAAGGCATTACGATCGAATAACGCAAACATTTAGAGAGAAAAGGATGGGAGACGAAGCATGAAAGCAAGCTTGTGGATCAAAAATGCGAGTCTGGAATGTGGGTATATAGAGGAGAATGGCATCGTGAAGGGAACAAAGACGGAGCGTTTCCACGTCTTGCTCACGGACGGTCGCGTTGAGAAAATCGTACCTGCGCTGTCAGATATACCTGACGGGGTATCTGTATGGGATGCACAAGGCCTACTGATGCTTCCTTCTTTCCGGGAAATGCACATTCATTTAGACAAAACATTTTATGGAGGTCCGTGGCAAGCTGTTCTTCCTGCTCCCAATCGTTTTTTTCGAATCGAGCAAGAGCAGGAACTGCTACCCCTCCAGCTTCCCGTTGCCCGTGAGCGTGCAGAAAAGCTGCTGGAGTTAGTGCAATCGCACGGCGCTACTCACGTGCGGACGCATTGCAACATTGACCCGGTCATTGGGCTGAAAAATCTGGAAGCCACATTGGAGGCATTGGCGACTTACCGTGAAAAACTTTCCTGGGAAATTGTCGCGTTTCCCCAACATGGCTTGCTGCGCAGTGATTCTGTTTCCCTCGTTCGTGAGGCGATGAAGCATGGAGCCGGACTCGTCGGTGGTGTCGATCCTGCCACGTTTGACGATGATATCGAGAAATCTCTTGATACGATGATGGATATAGCGGTTGAAGCGAATGCGGATGTGGACATTCACCTGCACGAGCCTGGTCATTTGGGTGTTTATATGATGAAAAAATTGGCTGCAATGACGAAGGATGCGGGTTGGCAAGGTCGAGTCACTGTCAGCCATGCTTACGGGCTAGGAGAGGTACCGACTGCGGTGGCGGAAGAGGTCGCGGAGCTTTTCGCCGAGCAGCAAATCGCTGTCATGTCGGCTGTTCCCATTGATATGCCAACCATCCCAATTCCGTTGCTTCATGCAAAAGGCGTCCATGTTGGATTGGGCAATGACAACATTACTGATCATTGGGACCCATTTGGAACCGGAGATATGTTACAGAAAGCAAACCGTCTGGCTGAACGGTTCCGGTGGATCGATGAGCGATCTCTATCGCGTGCACTGGGATTCGTTACTGGTGGCGTGACTCCACTAGATCAAGCTGGCAATCAAGTTTGGCCGAAAGTCGGAGATGAGGCAAATGTGGTTTTCGTCCGTGCCAAATGCTCCGCTGAGGCTGTGGCTAGACAATCTCCGAAGGAAGCAGTGGTTTTCTCGGGCAAGGTGGTTTGGCAGAAACAATAAAGAGTAGGAAACGTAATCCGATCTTCTTAGGGAGGTCGGATTTTTCATTTGCTAGTAATAGTAGCCGTAGTGAAGGAAGAAGTTCATTTCCAGTCTACGCTTCGGCCTCCGCCCCGCAAGGGGATTGACTGTCCGCTTCGGAATAAATGGCGGGAGCGCTTCAAACGTAGAAGTTCGAGGAGGTAGTTCATAAGTGAAGCTTAAATTCCCCGCCATTTATTCCTACGCTGAGATGGGCTCCAGAGGCGCTCGGACTGGAAATGCACTTCTTCTGGCGTAGCTTTGTTTAATTATTTGAAAGTCGATTCAAGATGATAAAATATTACTTAGCTAACTAAAATATGATTTTTATATCAAACCCATTTATTAGAATGCTAAAAAAGGACAATCATGAAGAACCTTCAATCATTCTCTTCTTGTCTTTCAATATACAGATCGGAAAATCAAGAAGAGCAACGCCAAAGAAGCGTGTTTCCAGTCGTAGCGCCTCTGGAGCCCGACCAAGCGGAGGGATGAATGACGGGAGCGTTTTTAGCTTCAACGTGCGAACACCTCCTCGAGGCTACCACTTTTGAAGCGGCTCCCGTCATTCATTCCGAAGTGGACAGTCTTCACCCCTTGCGGGGCGTAGGCCGAAGCGAAGACTGGAAACATGCTTCTCCACCCGAAGCTACGAAATCGAGTGTTTTTTCATATCTTTCATCTGCGTGAAATTAAATAAAAGTAAAAATATTATAAATTGATGTAAAGATGCTGAAAGGTTCGGTTGGGAATCTACCGTATAATGCAAATAAGAAATACATTCAGAATTTTCGACAGTATTCTACAGGGGGTAGACACAAATGAAGAAAACGCGCATGGTCGGTTCCTTGTTGGCTCTGACATTGACGGTTAGTGTTGCGCTGACTGGATGTGGTGGTGCAAGCTCGGGGCAATCCGGTTCGACGAATACAACTGCTGCTGAAGCGCCGAAAGAAGGGGGAACCCTGATTGTCGCTCGCAAGGCAGACGCCAATAATCTGGACCCGCATTTCATTTCCAATATTCCTTCGGCAAACTATGTGTATGGAAAAGTGTACGAGAGCTTGGTTTCTCGCGATAAAAACGGCGAGTACAAGCCTACTCTAGCAACTGAATGGAAACAGCTCGATGACTTGACATGGGAGTTTAAGCTCCGTGAGGGCGTTACGTTCCACGATGGTACACCCTTTACAGCAGACGCTGTGAAAAAGACGTTCGAACGTGTACTCGATCCAAAGGTTGCATCACCGCGTGCATCCAACTTCTCCATGATCAAGGAAATTAAGATCGTAGATGATAAGACAGTACATTTCGTACTGGAGTATCCTTTTGCACCGCTGCTCTCCATCTTGGCTAGCTCAGAAGGAAGTATCATCAGCCCGAAAGCAATTGCCGAGCATTCCGATACATTGGCGAAGCAGCCTGTGGGAACCGGACCTTTCAAATTTACATCATGGACACCGGGTCAAGAAATGAAACTAGCAAAAAATGATACCTACTGGGGTGAAAAGCCAAAGGTAGATGAAGTATTGTATAAGGTTGTTCCAGAAGATACGACGCGTGTAGCGATGATCGAAGCAGGCGAAGCGCACATCGGCGACCAGCTTCCCGTGACGGAAGTAGAGCGGGCACAGGCATCTCCTGGGATGAACATGGTGCGTGCAGAAGGCTTGGGTGTGGATTACATCGGCTTTAACGTGCAGAAGAAGCCATTTGATGATGCACGTGTACGTCAAGCTGTCGCACATGCAATCGAAAAGCAAGCTATTGTACAAGGGGTATACAACAATGTTGGAACACAGGCTGTTTCCTCGCTGTCACCAAAAGTCATCGGCTACAATCCGAATCTCCAGGATTACGCTTATGACGTCAATGCAGCAAAAGCACTGCTCGCAGAAGCAGGTTACCCAAACGGCTTCAAGACAACCATCGTGACAGATGACCGTAAAGAGCGCATGAACGTAGCAGAAGTCATCCAGTCACAGTTGAAAGGCATCGGCATTGATTTGGAGATCAAAGTAATGGAATACGGTGCGTATCTGGAGTACGCAGACAATGGTGAGCATGCGATGTTCATCGGGGGCTGGGGCAATGCAACAGGGGATGGCGACTACAACCAGTACAACGTCTTCCACAGCACTTCGAAAGGCAGCGCAGGTAACATGGCGTTCTACAACAATCCAGAGGTAGACAAGCTGATTGAAGAAGGACGTCGCGAAAAAGATGCGCAAAAACGCAATGAAATTTACGCAAAGCTGCAAGAAATCGAGCTGAAGGAAGTACCGATTCTTCCAATCCGTACGATTGATCATGTGGCGGTTACATCCAAGAATGTAAATGGCTTCTGGCTGAGCCCTGTTGGCTACTTGATGCTGGATGATGTATCGATCAACTAATAGAAATAGAAGGGATGGCGCTTGTCGCTGTCCCTTTTTTCGTCAATAGAGGAATTCACGTTCTGGACCGGGAATGTACCTTGGGGAAGAGAAATGCTCAAGAGACAAGTCATGGGGTGGAAAACATGCAGGAAGAGCAGCTAGACATATTTGACGAAGCAGGACAGCACATCGGGGTAGAAGCGCGTAGCGAAGCACACCGCTTGGGGCTGTGGCACCAGACCTTTCACTGCTGGATTTATCGTGTAGTAGATGATCAGATCGAAATGTTGTTCCAAAAAAGACATCCACAAAAGGATACTTGTCCAGATCTCCTCGACATTACCTCTGCCGGTCATCTTCTCGCCTCGGAACAGCCGTGTGACGGCGTACGGGAATTGGAGGAGGAGCTGGGCTTGTCCGTGAGCTTTGAGGAATTGGACCAGTTAGGCGTAATTCGTGATGTAATGGTTGCCCCCTCTATCATTGATAAGGAAATGTGCCATACATTTTTGTATGAATGCGATCAACCCTTAGGCGAGTACCGTATACAGGAAGAAGAAGTCACGGGGCTGTTTTGGGTCAGTCTGCGTGAGTTAGAGCGGTTGTTTGCGGGCGAGATTGGGCAGATGACGGTGAATGGATTTTTGCTAATGGAAAATGGTGAAGCAAAGGATATAGCAATGATCGCGGCCAAGGCTGACTTTGTACCGCATGAAGTACATTATTACCAGCAGGTGTTTGCAGCAGTGAAACGACGCGCAGCCAATGCAGCCAATCGATAACCCTGAACGGAAAAACAATGCCTCGCTTGTTATTTGACAAGACGAGGTTTTTCGTTCGTCAAGAAAGATTGTTCTTTCATGTGGTATACTAAACAATGCTTTTTCGCTACTCGCGATCATGCGTACATAGAGAGAGAGGAGATCGAGATGAGACTACAGATTATGATTGCCCTTATGCTCTCGACATTCCTTGCTGCGATGGAAGGAACGATTGTGAGTACAGCCGTACCGCGCATTACGAGTGATTTGGCAGGCTTTGAACAGGTGAGCTGGGTATACGCCATCTACATGCTTGCCACTGCCGTATCTGCTCCCATTTACGGTAAACTAGCTGATTTATTTGGCCGAAAAAACGTGTTGTTAATCGGGATCGGCATCTTTTTGTTAGGTTCTACGCTCTGTGGAGTGGCGACGTCAATGTGGCAGCTCATTATTTTTCGTGCCATTCAAGGCTTGGGTGCAGGTTCAGTCATGCCGATTACGATGACCATTATCGGTGATTTGTATACGGAGCAGACTGCTCGAGCAAAAGCGCAGGGCTGGATTAGTGCTGTATGGGGACTTTCCGGTGTGGCAGGTCCGTTGGTCGGAGGATTTTTGGTCGATACACTGACGTGGCGTTATATCTTTTTTCTTAACTTGCCTTTTGGACTTGTATCGTTTTTTATGCTCATCTTTTTGTACAAGGAAAAGCTTGCCGTCAAAGAAAAGCGCCATATCGATTATCCGGGCGCGCTTATTTTTTCGGTCGGGACCATCGCCTTGTTGTATGCCTTGTTAACAGGTAGCCAGAATCAATCCTGGACCAGTCCAGTGACGATTTCCTTGATCGTATTTGCTTTGGTGACCTATCTAGTGTTTGTATCGGTGGAGAAGAAATCGCCTGAGCCGCTGATTCCGCTTTCGCTTTTTACCAATCGAAATGTAACCATGATCAATCTGCTGACGCTCTTGACCAATGGAATTGTAATCAGCATGGTGGTTTACTTGCCGATCTGGAGCCAGGGAGTCTTGGGCGAAAGCGCGACGATGGCTGGCTTTGTTCTAACACCGATGCCAGTTTGCTGGACGATCGGCTCTATCCTTGCGGGGAACTTGTTAGGAAAGCTGCGAGCGGAACAGTTATTTATCGCAGGGACAGCCGTTCTGACGGTAGCGACAACATTGTTGAGCTTCCTATCCACTCACTCAGCGGGATACCTCATTTATGTAGCTGTGGGCTCAATTGGTTTGGGAATGGGACTCATTTCCCCAATCGTTATGGTAAAAATTCAATCGTCTGTTGCAGTCGACAAGAGGGGGACTGCCATTGCCCTCAATACATTCACGGGTACATTTAGCCAAACCTTCGGGGCAGCGGTATTTGGAATGTTGTTCAACATGGTGACTGTAGCAGGTGGCCATACGAATTTAGGGGCCTCGTTTGAACACGGATCGATCCCTGTGGCCCAGCTGGCACAGATCCGAGACTTATTGGCTAGTGGTGTTCATGTGGTCTTCACAGGGACCTTCGTGCTTGCGATAAGCAGCTTTGTTCTGACCCTTTTGATCGCAAAAGGAAACCGAGTCAAGCAGACACACTAATTCGAAAACGTCCGCCGCGTGCGGGCGTTTTTCAATATTTGGTTACAATTTTCCAAAAAATGCAAACTTCGTATTGCCAGCCGTTACATTCATCGATACTATTTTCCTAGATGCCCAATTTCTTGCAGACAGGAGTGCATGAGATGATGGAGGAGATTCGCCCGGTTTCCATTGACGATATCGATGAGGTCGTGAGAATTGCAGCGTTGAGCTACCCTGGAAGCAATCTACTGAGTGCAGAGAGCAGACAGCGATTTGCCCAACGCATAAGGGAGACGATCGAAAACGATCCACATGTCAGCTACCACGGCTGCTACCGTAATGGACAATTAGCGGGTATAATGAAATGGTACGATTTTCCTATGAACGTTCTTGGTACACCGCTCTTGACTGGCGGAATTGGGCTGGTCGCCGTAGACCTTTTGCATAAAAAGGAAAAGGTCGCCATGTCGATGCTTCAAGGTTTTCTTTCCAGCTATCGGGAACGGGGAATCTCGCTGGTCTCTCTCTATCCGTTTCGTGTTGATTTTTACAAGCAAATGGGTTTTGGAATAGGGACCAAGGTTCATCAATACAAGTTCAAGCCGTCCAGCCTGCCGTTTGTAGGCAAGGACAAAATCGTTTATATAAGAAAAGAGGACAAAGAAGAACTGTCTGCTTGCTATCATCGCATCGCCCGTCAAACCCATGGCATGATCAAGCGAACAGACCGTGAGTGGGACAGACTCCTCGATGTCCCTGAAATGATTGTCGTCGGTTACAAAAAGGAAGGGAAATTCGCCGGATACCTCGCTTTCCAGTTCCAGAGCGCTCATGAAAAAAACAAACTCATCAATAACATAGAAGTAAGAGAGCTTCAGTATGAGAGCCGCGAAGCACTTGCACAACTGCTCTCTTTCCTGCGGAGTCAGGCCGATCAGATTCAGCGAATCGAGTTCACGACGCCGGACGAAGATTTTCACTTATTGCTATCCGATCCGGGCAATGGAACGGATTCGATTTTATGGAGCATTTATCATGAGAGCCATGTATCTGGAGTCGGTCTGATGTATCGGATTATTGATGTACCGGGATTTTTCCGCCAGCTGTCCCACCACCGATTTGGTTCAGAAACAGTGAATGTAAAGCTGACGATCCACGATTCGTTCCTGCCTGAGAGTGAAGGGACATGGCTCATCAAGTTTGTCGATGGACGTCCGGAAGTAGGAGAGGCAGCGGAGTCTGACGTTTCGGTGGAGCTAGATATTTCGGATTTTTCTTCACTCGTGATGGGGGTAGTAACGGCACGAAAGCTGTATCAATACGGCCAGTTGGAGCTGGATGCACCAGAAAAGCTCCCCATTTTGGATAGACTGTTTGCTGTTTCCGAGAAGCCGAGAAGTGTGACAACCTTTTAGAAAAGAAGGTTCGTCACGTTTTTGACACATTTGGTTATCTTATTTTGCTTCCTCCCATATGTTGTTAGTAAATGGGAGGAGGTACGATTTATGATCTTTCTAACACTGGTTATCTTTTTTGCATTTCTTTTGATTGTTTGGGTGGTTGTTAGACTCCTCTTCCGGCTGGAAAAGCATGATTCCATCACACATGATGAAAGGGAATTATGGAATCGTTTTCAGGTGAAGGAGCAGGAGATCAGATACCGAAAGCCCAAAAAATAAAAAGAAAGGCGCCAAGATGACAGGCGCTCTTTCTTTTGCGTGTTACCCACTATGAGATGAGAAAGAAGGAGAAAACAATGCCAGGTAGATCAGAGGGGCATCAACGTGAATTTTTTCGCTTACGTCTAGAATACGCCCTCTGTGCAGACATGACCATTGTGCTGGTCAAAGGGAAAACCATGGAGATTGGGAGCACGCAGGTATTGATCGAGGATATTGGGGCAGGTGGACTTCGTTTTCTTTCTCATCTCAAAATGCCAGCAAATGACCAGCTCGTTCTGCAGTTTGCGACGGAATTGTGCGGACAGGCTCTGAAAATGTACGGCCACGTAGTTCGCACGATTCCGTGGGAAACGGACTATTACGAATACGCTGTACGGTTTACGATGGAAGAGGAACAACATCTGGAGATTAATCGCATGGTAAACCGATTGGCCATCCGCTATCGGCAGAAACGTACAGCAACAGAAGGACGTTTCTACAAAGGTGACCGTTTGACATTTTTAAAAGAGTTGGCTCAAGCAAGTCTTTCGATGCGAGCCAGTGAAGCATAGATAAAAAGGCTTTCTGTTGTGCGAATACAACGGAGAGCTTTTTTTGTTTGACAGGGAATAAACACGGTGATAAGTTATCTATAATAACTCAAACGAATAAAGGTTGTGTTTATATATGAGTCTTCACGAAGCATTTTGGAGCGCTTCTCTTCAAGAATGGAAGCAAGGTTACATCGAACAAGACGAACATTTTATGTGTTTGCTCTGCGGGGAACAGGTGGAGAAAGGAATCATTTATCCAGTGGAGGGTGTCCTGTACGAAGCGTCTCGCTTTATCCGCCATCATATCGAGGTTACGCACGGTTCTGTCTTTACCCACCTGAGCCAGTTGGATAAACGATTGACGGGCTTGTCTGATCATCAAGTTAATTTACTTCGCCTTTTTTACCAAGGAAAGACAGACGCCGAGGTTCAAAATGAAATGGGGATCGGCAGTGCATCGACGATCCGTAATCACCGCTTTGCACTCAAGGAGAAAGAACGCCAGGCCAAGGTGTTCCTGGTCATGATGGAGTTATTGCATGAAGCGGATAAACATCAATCGTCCAACGATGCCAAATCAAGCAAGCAAAAGAACACCTCGAAAGATGGCGATGTCACAGAGTATGCCGCGGTCGTAAAGAAATTCCTGCCGAATGGACTATCAGGTCGATTAGAGCGCTTCCCACGCAAGCAAAAGCATAAACTCATCCTACTCGAAGAGATTTCCAAAAAATTCGAGCTTGATCGTTTCTACACCGAGCGGGAAGTGAATGAGATTCTAGAAGGTCTCTACGATGATTATGTGACCTTGCGGAGATATTTAGTCGATGCTGGATTGATGGATAGACAGGCGGACGGTAGTCAATATTGGAGGATCGCTGTGGAAAGTGAAGGAGAGGAACGGGGGGCGCAGCAGATGAACCGCAAGCAAGAGCTCAAGCAGATGTACAAGGAAGTAGAAACCGATGCAGGTGTTTATCAAATAAAGAACAAGCAAACTGACAAAGTCTTCATCGCCAGCACGAATAACCTAAAAACGATCAACGGTAGAAAGTTCATGCTTCAGCATGGCTCGCATCCTAATCGACAGCTGCAAAAAGACTGGGATAAATACGGTCCGGACGCTTTTGAAATCGAAGTGCTAGAGAAGGTTGAAAAGAAAGACCATCCGTATTTTGATTTGAAAGGTGCATTGGAAAAACTCGAAGATAAATGGATGGAAAAGCTGGCGCCATATGGTGATCGAGGCTATCACGTGCAAAAAGATCCGTCCTAGTCTCGTCCATCTTCCAGCATGCGGAAGCGCTCCAAGTGATCCCACAGACCTTCCTTTTGCAAGATCTGGACTTGTTTTTCGCCAAGTAAATCAAAATGCGGAAAGGGCGCACGATTATGAATGTAGGCAGGATCGAGTCCGTTGACAAGGCACCAGTCTGTCAGTAACGAATAATTGGCACAGCCTACTTTTGTAACGGTTTTGATTCCAGGAAACCGGGGGTCCAGCCAATAATGTGTAAGAAATGCCAATTCGCCTTGACTAACGGCTTGCTTCCAACGGTTTAGTTCGTCTCGTGTAATCCCAAATGCCACTCTTCCTCATCCTTTGCAAAGCGGTTGTGTATCTCCCTCATTAATAGCATGGAATGGTAGATACGTCAAAAAGACAGTTCCCGGGGATAGCCGAAGGAAACTGTCTTTTTGTGCTTGGTTGCTTACCGAACTCCTGTTGGAAGCTGAGGCGGGATGTAATTCAACTCTTCGTCCGCCGTGATGTAATCGGTGTTGACCATCAGGAGCAAATATCGTTTGCCAGTTTGTGGATCGCTGATAATAATGTGGTCCCGGCCAGCTGTTTCAAGGACGCCACGGAAAATTTTAGCGTTCCATTGACTGTTGTTTTCAAACGTTTGGTACACGGTAATGACTTTGCCTCGATTCAGGCGAAGGATGTTTTCGATGTACGATTCTTCCAGCACTTGCCCAGGAGTAATGGGCATTCCAGGAATCAAGGATCCGCTTGGTTGCATCGGAACCAGTTGAGGTTGCTGCTGCTGAATCATCTGCTGTTGTTGCTGAGGTATGCCGTATGGATACTGTGCGGATGGGTACATGTCGTAACCGAATTGTTGTTGAGGGTAACCAGTGTAAGGCATTTGTTGACTCATGATGAACTCGCTCCTTTATCTATCTATTCCTTTTAATAGACGCGTGGACAATCTGCAGGTGTTGGAACGAAGAAGCAGTGTGCCTTATAGCGACCGGAGTTTTGTTGATCCCACCAGGTAGCTGGACAGTTTCCGGAAGGCCGGTAGAACCATAATGCGTTGCTAGCCGGACGGGTCTTTTCGCCATTGACTGCGCGCTGTGCCAATCGTCTTTCTTTATCCCTGGTCCGTTGATAGAAATACGGCCTCTGGACCGCTTCGAATCCTCCCGGAGATTGATAGACCATGTCACGCATGCTGCGAATGTTTTTGAAGTCAAGGCAGTTACCTAAAATCCGATTTACCCCAACGTTGCCAACCATCAACATGCCCAACTCACCTTCACCCTCAGCCTCAGCTCGAATCAGTCTGGCAAGCATATCGACATCTTTGGAGTTCGCTTTGATGACGGCCATTGCTTCACCTCCTTCCCCAAAAATCACAATAACAATATATGGGCGAATAATAGATTGGTGATTGACCCGATAAATTTTTCATCAAGTTGACGTTTACGTAAACGGCAGTTACAATCATTTTGTTCGGTGAATTCTGAATTTTATAAATGCAAGTGAGGGGCGCTGGACATGAACAGAGAAGGAATACAGAAGGAAGAATCGTGGACCATCTCTGATCTTGCTCAAGAATTAGATGTCAGCACCAGAACGATTCGGTACTACGAAGAGCTAGGCTTGATTTTCCCCAGTCGGACAGAGAAGGGCAGCAGGCACTATAACCGTAAGGATCGTGCCAGGCTGCGACTCATTCTGCGAGGGAAGCGCTTCGGATTTTCGTTGGATCAGATTCGCGAGATGATTGAGCTGTTCGACGAGGATCGTACAGGTCGGGCGCAGCTTTTGCGAACGATTGAGTACGGCAATCAAAAGCTGGCTGAGATCGACGAGAAAATCATGGAACTCCGACAACTGAGAGAAGACATTCTCGTCTACAAGCAAAACTTTGAACAAAAATTGCTTGAAGAAAATGAGGAGGAGAAACGATGAACGTATCAGCTCTGCTCGCAGCAAACGGAAGGAAATACCCTGACAAGCCCGCTCTGGTTGCAGGAGATGTAGAGGTCAGCTATTCCCAGTGGGATACACGCTCTACGCAGTGGGCTTTCTATTTGCGGGAGCTTGGCATCGAGCAAGGGGATCGGGTCGTCATGCTGATGCCCAATTGTCCGGAGTTTGCCATTTTTTACGTCGCCGTCATTCGCACTGGTGCACTCGTCGTGCCGATCAACGCGCGCTCAACTCAAGAAGAAGTACGACATATATGTGAACATGCCGGAGCAAAGGCACTTCTTGTTCACGATGCCCTCGTGCCGATCGTGAATGAGTGGGTCCTTCAAACGCCGCAGCTTGTGGCAATCAAAACAGGAACGAGTCAAGGGAATTGGCAGGGCATTGCTGAGTGGGATGCCACTGACGTATCTTTTGATGAAATGAATGCGCTTTCTCTACAGCCCTATTTGGTGAACATGAACGAAGATAGCGAGGTTAGTATCCTCTATACATCTGGAACGACTGGACGACCTAAAGGGGTGCTTTATACACATAGAAGCTTATTGACTGTCGCGAAAATGATGTCGATTGAACTGACGATGACACATCGTTCTCGAATTTTACATTTGATGCCGCTGAGTCATTCGGCTCCGCTCCATCTCTTTTTCATTGCAGGGCTCATGCTTGGCGCCACTCAGGTAATGGCTCTGACCTTCTCGCCGCAGCTTCTTTTGGACCTGGTGCAGCAGCATCGGATTACGCATTTCTTCGGAGCGCCTGTGGCGTATTTGCTGACGATGAAGCATCCCGAGTTTGCGGCGTACGATTTGTCTTCCATCGAATATTGGATGTATGGCGGGGCTCCTTTGTCCAAAGAGATGGCTGCGCTCATGGAAGAAGCTTATGGACGCGATAAACTGGCATGCGTCTACGGCTTGACGGAGGCAGGGCCGACCGGAATGTGCCTCTTGCACAGAGAGCATCCAGAGAAAATCGGAAGTATAGGCAATCGTGGTGTATTGTTCGTCGAAATGGAGGTCGTAGACGAGCGAGGAGAGCGATGCGCCAGTGGCGAAGTGGGCGAAATTCGCTTGCGCGGGGAAGGGACAATGAAAGGATACTACAACAATCCAGAGGCTACAGCAGAATCGATACAAGATGGCTGGGTGTATACGGGCGATATTGCACGGGTAGATGAGGATGGATTTCTATGGATGATTGATCGCAAAAAAGACGTGATGATCACGGGTGGGGTTAACGTTTACCCCAAGGAAATCGAGCAGTTGTTGGAGCGTCATCCGTCAATTGCTGAGGTAGCTGTTGTAGGGTTGCCGCATCCTGAGTGGGGCGAGACGGTTACGGCCTATGTGGTGCTAAAATCAGGTGTCGATAACAATCGAGATTGGCTAGAGGAAATCCAAGACTTTTTGAGCGGTTATCTCGCCGATTACAAGCTCCCCCGACAGGTGAATATCGTTCCTGCGCTGCCGCGGAACACGAGCGGAAAAGTCCTGAAGCATGTATTGCGTGATGTCAGTTCCCAAAAGGAAGTGGAGCTGCGATGAGTGATTTGCAAACGAGCATCGATCAGCGAACTTACAGTGACAACATCCCGCACCCCCGTATGCCACACGGGGAAAACTTTTTCAAAGCAGATCCCAATCTCAATTACTTGCTGGAACGTTATCTCCCTGCTTCCATGCATGAATGGGCCAAACAGCAGTTGAGCTGGTTAGGTGCGCAAGTGGCAGGACCCATTGATGAGCGTGCCGCTTATACAGACAGGGAAGGCAAGCCAAGATTGCGCAAGTACAATCGGCTGGGCGAGGATATTTCCGAGATTATTACCAATGAAGGCTACAAGGAAACAGTAGCAGAGGTTTACGGAGCAGGCATCGTCAGCTATTTGTATCAAGACATCCCTGAGTTGGGGAGAAAAGCGCCGTACAGCTATTCCTTTTTCATGGGCTATCTCGTGAGCCAGTCTGAGCCGGGCTTTTATTGCCCTGTCACCTTGTCGATGTCAGCCGCTTATTTACTTGATCGTTACGGCAGCGAAGAACAGAAGGAGCAGTACCTGACAGGACTGACCTCTCGTGACCGCACTCGCTTGTATGAAGGGGCTACTTGGCTGACCGAGAGACAGGGCGGGTCGGATGTCGGTGCGAATTTGACCGTTGCAGAGCCAGTAGCAGGTCGGCCCGGAGTGTACCGATTGACAGGAGAAAAGTTTTTTGCGAGCAATGCCGGAGCATTTGTTGCGACTGTTTTGGCAAGAATCGATGAGGAGGAACGCGGGACAAAAGGGCTCGGACTGTTTTTGGTGCCTTGGGTAAAGCCTGACAATGAACGCAATCACATCCAGGTCCGCCGCTTGAAAGAAAAGCTGGGCGTCAACGCCGTACCATCTGCGGAGATACTGTTGAACGGGGCAGAGGGTTATTTGATCGGGGAGCCACAGAACGGCTTCAAATACATGGCAGAAGCCCTGAACCTCTCGCGCATTTGCAACGCGATTGCTTCGATTGGGATTATGCGTCGAGCTTTTTACGAAGCGAGGTATTATGCCGAGCAACGCCGTGCATTCGGGAAGCCAATTGATCAGTACCCGATGGTAAAAGAAATGCTGGTGAGCCTCTTATTGGATACAGAGGTCAGCACGGGAGCCGTGTTTGATATGATTGCTGTCTATGATCGTTTGCAGTCTCATTCCGCGAGCAAAGAGGATAACGCGCTTGCACGCCTACTGATTCCTTTGCTGAAATACCGTACAGGGGAAGAAGCTGTCAAATCAACCCATACCGCGATTGAAATTCATGGCGGTAACGGCTATATCGAGGAATACGTGACGCCGCGTCTGTTGCGTGACGCGCAAGTTTTGACCGTATGGGAAGGCACCTCGAATATACTGGCACTCGATATTTTGCGTGTGATGCAAAAAGAAAACAGCCACGAAGTGTTTAGCAGAATGCTTCGGGAGCGCATAGCTGGCTGGAAGCATGCCTTTTCACAGCCGTACGCCGAGCTGACTCGAACAGAACTGGCCATCCTGGCGGAAAATATTTCCTATCTCATGCAACAGACCCACGATTATGTAACGTACAAATTAAAAACGCTCGCAGACCATATGGTAGATTTGTACACCTTATCATGCATCGTCAGTGAAGCAGAGGATCAGGTGACACGTGAGGGAAATGCGCGCAAATATATTTTGGCAAAACTGTATGCCGAAAAGCATTTCCCTTCACGAGAAAAGCGGGGGATTCAAGTCGATTCTTTGCTGGATGTTCAGTTCTTTACCCAACTGGTGGAGTATCAGTTGGTCAGCGTAGAAGAATGGGCCCAACAGTCCGCTATTGTTCCGACCTGATAATCAAAAAGCGCCTTTTTTCCACTTGGTGAGGTGGCAAAGGCGCTTTTGATTTTTACGCGTACCGCTTGCGGCGCATGCTCCAAATAAACCAGGTCGCAGCAACCACTGCTGCTACCGCCAACAGCGTGATCTCGAAGTATTCATCGATCAGAACCTTTGCGTGATTTCCGTATAAATAAAACAAGGTGCCAATCAAGAAAAACTTCAATCCCCGCCCGATGATCGCATAAAACATGAGCTTGGTCAGCGAGTAATTGAATACGCCAGAGAGCACAGTGAAAACCTTGAAAGGAATGGGGGTAAAAGCACCGATTAGGACGGCAGCATCCCCGTTTTTTGCGAATTTTTCCGTCGCTACGATAACCCATTTTTCAGGGAGAATCTTGTGCAAAAGTGGTTTTCCCAGCCATCTCCCCAACAAAAATCCGATGGGAGCGCCGAGGACGGAAGCAGTAAAGGCTACTGTCGCAAACTGAATCGCTGAGCCTGGATCGAGCAGACTCATCGCAATTTGCATAAAAAACGGAGGAATTGGACTGATAAATGAGTCCAAAAATGCCATGGCCGCGAGTCCCCACATCCCATATTGCATGAATAGCTGTGTGATATGTTCGAGCATGAGCATCTCCTTACGGGGTTTTTTCTATTGTAGCCATCTTATGCCAGTTTGTCCAAAGAAAGACCACAACTGAAGTTAGATGCTGGAAGGGAAAATGAGGAAATAGGACGATTGGCCCATCAAGCGACTTCCAAAATATCCCGAATATAAGTAAGTGTGGAATGTCATGACGAAAGGGATATTTATTAAATGAAAATGCCATTATCGATCAAAGTCATTCAAGGGTTTATGCTGTTGCAAGTCATCGTATTGGGAGGCCTCTATTTTGTGGTTTCACAGGCAGATCCGATGAACTTGAGCCACTGGGCCAGTAAAATGGTTTTCAATGCGGTGACGATGCCAGAAGATATGTTGGATCAAAGCTACGTGTTAGGAAGAATGCAAGGAAGATTAATGTTTCCACTGATCATCACCACTGTATTGTTCATCTTCATACAGATGAGGTTACTAAAGTCGTCGATTGTCTGCATAAGTTTGGCGATTTTACTGGATATAAGCAATGGAACTTTCTTGATCGCCCTCTTGTATATAACCCTTCTTTTGGTTTTGACCCACAATAAACAATCGAAGATATATTTTAATCGGAATCATCATCAAGTTACAGAGACGGTTAAAAAATGAGTGGTCCAATGAGATGATCCTAGGTCGGAATATTGGTAATGAAGTCCTTGCTTTTTCATTGACGCTAGGAAAGATTATCCACTAAAATGTAGGGAAACAGGACAAACATCATGGGAGGAACCAATGAAAACATTGGGTTCGGGAAAAGTCGTTTTCTATGCACCAAACGGGACTAACTTGCAAGTATCAGGGGAAATTGACGTACGTGGTGATCGGGTATCCATAACAGAAATCATCTATTTTAATGGAAAACCAAACGGAGCGCGCGAAACGAATTTGCCATTAGCGCAAACCGTGATTTACTGGGAGCCAGAAGTGTACGAACAGATTGGATATGAAGAAGAATAAGAATCATTGCGAGTCCAAGCCCTGTCTCTTGCAGGGTTTTTTCGCGTATGGTGGTGTATCTGCCAGCACCTCGGGCTATAGCCGATGTCCCGGTATTGTGTTATGATGTGGGATGGAATTTACGTATGGTACAAGGAGTGATCCTTATGATCGATTCTATATTGGAACGTGCTCTCGCAGGTGAACGTCTGGGTCTCGAAGACGGTCTGGCTTTGTTTGCGAGCAATGAAATCGAAAAGATCGGACATTACGCCAATCTGGTTATGCAGAAGCATCATCCAGATCCGATTGCGACCTTTGTTATTAGTCGCAACGTCAATTACACGAACGTATGTGACACGTATTGCCGTTTTTGTGCTTTTTACCGTCCCCCAGGCTCTTCTGAAGGATACGTTCTTCCCAGAGAGACGATTTTCCAAAAGATTCAGGAGACCGTTGATGTAGGCGGTACAGAAATCTTGATGCAAGGCGGCACCAATCCTGATCTAAAGCTGGATTATTACACCGACCTCTTGCGTGCGATCAAAGAGCGCTTCCCGCAGATTACGATGCACTCTCTGTCTGTGGCGGAAGTGATGAAAATCGCGGAAGTTTCTAACATGTCTGTCGAGGAAGTGCTGAAAGAGCTGAAGGCAGCAGGTCTCGATTCCTTGCCGGGAGCGGGTGGCGAAATCCTCGATGATCGTACACGTCGGAAGATTTCCCGTTTGAAGGGCTCGTGGACTGAGTGGATTGATACCCAAAAAGCCGCACACCGTGCAGGCTTGCCGGGTACAGCTACCATGGTCATTGGTTTTGGGGAAGAGATGGAGGAGCGCGTACTTTCTCTGTTGCGCATCCGCGATGCACAAGATGAGACAGGCGGATTCAAAGCGTTCATCGTCTGGACCTTCCAACCGGACAACACCAACATGAAGGCTGTCAACAACACGCCGGAGGAGTACTTAAAAACACTGGCAATCAGCCGCCTCATGCTGGATAATATCGAAAACTTCCAATCTTCTTGGGTGACAATGGGCCCGCATTACGGTCAGCTTTCTCTCTCTTATGGAGCGAACGATTTCGGCCAAACGATGATGGAAGAAAACGTTGTTTCCGCAGCAGCATGTACGTACAAGGTCAACACGAACCAAATTTTGGAGCTGATTCGCGGCGCAGGCAAAATTCCTGCACAGCGCAACACACAGTATGACATCCTGCGCGTTTTCAAAGACGGCGAGATGGCAGAACGTGATTTTGTCATGCAAAACTAAAAAAACAATAAATCCAAAAAGCGCTTCTCTGTCCCCTGTTAACAAAGGGAAACTGGCAGGGAAGCGTTTTTTGGCATTTTAATCAGGAACTTTTTACCTGCAACCTTCCCTGAGTTTCCAACCGTTTAAAAGTATATCGCTCCTGACGGGACATATACTGTAACTACAATGGCGGGTTGGGGGGATGGTTATGCAGACGTTTCGCGTATTGCTGGAGAATGTCCCTGAGCATTGTGACACGTATCGGGCTATCGTAAATGAGATGACGGAGCGGGTCAACACTGCACCGGTGCGCATTACATACAGGGAGCAAGAAGAGAATGGATACCTCTTGTTCTACTTTCAAAGCTGGTGTGAGAGTGAGTATGACGCGCAGACCATCGATTGGGCAAGAGCCTTCGTTGCTCTTACATTAGCCGAATGGGTCATTCAGGTGAAGGAACCGAAAATCATGGAAGAAATGGCCGCAGACTTACTCGCTGCCGAGCAGATGGAAACCGAGTGGGCGGAAATTTTTCCTTATATTCAACGCATGTGCCAAGAAGTCGAGCTGGATGGCGGGGAACTGTTAACGGCTACGACACGCAAGGCAAACGTATATCGCAATGTCTTCTCCTATCTGGAGTGGGAGAGAACGATCAACGTATTGGGCTTCATCCGCTTTCGACTGCAGGAGCATTGGAACGAGCTGTTCGAACTCGTGGAAACGGGTATTGACGAATATCTGGAAGACAAGCAATACCAAGAGTTTGTCGAACTGCTGCGCTATTTCATTGCTGTACAGGAAACCAAGCAGGAAATCGTTCATGTCGTTCCTAGTGTGGACAAACCTTTCCATCTTTATGATAAAAAAGGGGATCGTCTTTGGCTTGAACAGTTGGATACTGTTCTGAACATGGACGAACAAAAATGCCGAGACGAGGATTATTTGGTCAGTGCTTTGGTTACACTGGCTCCTGAGAGTATCGTGCTCCATATGGCTTCGGAAAAGCCTGGGCTTGTACAGACGATCCGCAGTATTTTTGACGGTCGGCTCATTACTTGCCACTCTTGTTCCCTATGTTTATCCGAGCGACGTGTACTTGACGGGAATAATCCCTCTAAACTATAATAGCAACAACAACTTTACATCGCTTATAAATACGATGAGAAGGACACGGACAATAGTAAGGACGCTCTAGAGAGGCGGGCCACAGGCTGGAAGCTCGCTGCGAACTGTTATTGATCTACCACCTTCGAGTAGCTGCCGGGAACGAAGCATAGGCTTTTACTATCGGTATGCCGGTTAGATACCGTTACATGGAATGAGGAGTCTGTTTTTGTGCGCAGACTTGAAGTAGGGTGGTAACACGAGAACACACTCGTCCCTTTTTGGGGATGGGTGTTTTTTTATATTCTCAACCAAAACAGATACAGGAAGGAAGAATCCACAGTGGCACAAATTCATGTTACTTTCCCAGATGGAGCCGTTCGTCAATACGACGCTGGGATTACTATCGAAGACATCGCAGGCTCCATTAGCTCTAGCCTGAAGAAAAAGGCAGTAGCTGGTAAAAAAGACGGCAAGGTTGTTGATCTGTACACAGAACTCACAGATGACGCAGCGATTGAAATCGTTACCCTCGATTCTGCCGACGGATTGGAAGTATACCGCCACAGTACAGCTCACTTGCTCGCTCAAGCGGTAAAACGTATTTACGGCGCTGAAGTGAAGTTCGGAATCGGTCCTGTGATTGAGGATGGCTTCTACTACGACATGGATATTCCGGTTTCCCTTTCCCCAGAGGATTTAGGCAAAATCGAAGCAGAAATGGAAAAAATCGTGAAGGAAGACCTGCCGATTCGTCGCAAAGTCGTAAGCCGCGATGAAGCAACTGCGATTTTCCAAGAACTGAACGATCATCTGAAGCTGGAGCTGATTCGCGACCTGCCAGAGGATGCGACTATCACGCTGTATGAGCAAGGCGAATTTTTCGACCTCTGTCGTGGACCGCACTTGCCGTCCACTGGCTTCATCAAAGCATTCAAGCTGATGAGCGTGGCAGGTGCATACTGGCGCGGAAAAGCAGAAAACCAAGTTCTGCAACGCGTATATGGTACAGCTTGGCCGAAAAAAGCAGACATGGATGAATATCTGCACTTCATCGAAGAAGCGAAAAAGCGCGATCACCGCAAATTGGGTAAAGAACTGGGCCTGTTCATGTTCTCCGAGGAAGCACCAGGCATGCCGTTCTACCTGCCAAAAGGTTTCACTGTTCGCAACGAGCTGGAGCAATTCTCCCGCCGTCTGCAACAATTGGCACAATACACAGAAGTGCGCTCTCCGTTCCTCATGAACGAGCGTCTCTGGAAAGAATCTGGTCACTGGGATCACTACAAAGAGAACATGTACTTCTCTGAAGTAGATAACGCGACTTACGCCTTGAAGCCAATGAACTGCCCAGGTCACATGCTGATCTATAAAAACGAGATGCATTCGTACCGTGACCTGCCGATCCGTTACTCTGAGTTCGGGCAAGTTCACCGTCATGAGTACTCCGGGGCGTTGAATGGAATGCTGCGGGTGCGTACCTTCTGCCAGGATGACGCGCACGTGTTTGTCCGTCCTGATCAGATCGCGAGCGAAATCAAAGGCATGATCACTTTGATTGACAGCATCTACAAGGTATTTGGCTTCGAATACAGTGTGGCTCTGTCCACTCGTCCGGAAGATTCCATGGGCTCTGATGAGCTGTGGGAAGCAGCAGAAAGCTCTCTGAAAACAGTGTTGGAAGAGCTCGGTATGGCCTATGAGATCAAAGACGGAGACGGTGCGTTCTACGGACCGAAGATCGACTTCCAAATTACCGACGCGCTGAAACGCCGTCACCAATGTGGAACGATCCAACTGGACTTCCAAATGCCTGAGAAATTTGACCTGACTTATGTTGGTCAAGACAACGAGAAGCACCGTCCAGTTGTTTTGCACCGTGCGATGTACGGCTCCATGGAGCGCTTCATCGGTATCCTGATCGAGCACTACGCAGGTGCATTCCCGATTTGGCTGACACCAATCCAAGCACGCATCATGAACATCAGCGAAGTGCACATGCCATATGCAGAACAAGTAAGAGAAAAACTGCAACAAGCCGGTATTCGTGTAGAGCTGGATGGCCGCAATGAGAAAATCGGCTACAAAATCCGTGAAGCACAAGTTGAAAAAATCCCGTACATGCTGGTCATCGGTGAAAAAGAGGTGGCTGACGGTACACTGTCCGTCCGTAAACGCGGAGTGGGCGATGAAGGCGCGATGACAGTGGATGCGTTTGTAGAGAAAATCCGCGCTGAAATCAATGAAATGAAGTAAGAGCGTTTAGAAGTAGAGCCGCCCTGAAGT
>NZ_JAOTNO010000005.1:0-431093 GCF_041644655.1 Brevibacillus sp. BD137
AACGCGTGGAGCTGACGAATACTAATCGGTCGAGGACTTATCCACACACTCTTAGCAATCATGCATATCTAGTTTTGAAGGTGCATATAATCACGGAGAGTTACCCAAGAGGCCGAAGGGGACGGTTTGCTAAACCGTTAGTATGCGCAAGCGTAGCGAGGGTTCGAATCCCTCACTCTCCGCCATTTTTATTTTGGCGGCGTAGCTCAGCTGGTTAGAGCGTTCGGTTCATACCCGAAAGGTCGGGGGTTCGATTCCCTCCACCGCTACCAAACTTCATAAAAATTATGGCGGTCGTGGCGAAGGGGTTAACGCACCGGATTGTGGCTCCGGCATTCGTGGGTTCAAGTCCCATCGATCGCCCCATAATAACACGGGAGTATAGCCAAGTGGTAAGGCACGGGTCTGCAAAACCCTTATCCCCGGTTCAAATCCGGGTACTCCCTCCATTTTAGTCCCAGTAGCTCAGCAGGATAGAGCAACGGCCTTCTAAGCCGTCGGTCGGGAGTTCGAATCTCTCCTGGGACGCCACGCGTTTATAAAAGATAGCCTCCTTAGGACATTGTGGCGTCCGCAGGAGGTTTTTTTCGTAGAAGATAGTGCGCTCTTCAAGAGGAAATCAGAAGCAAGTAGTCAGTCAAAAGGACCTAGTTCAAAAAAATAATAAAAAAACTTCCATCCAAGATTGGAAATATTTTGTCTAATTTGTCATAAATTATGTAAGAAAATCACAGAATATGGTTCCCTTTCTACTCGGAAAATGTGACGAAACAATGATATTTTTGTAGAGAAGTGCTTGCATTCTTTTAAAATTTTTGCGACATGTAACTTTCTTTTTCGACAAACGTATCTACTAGAAGACAGAGCCAGAAAATGATAGCTTGATAGGAAAAATATGGGCTCCATCCAAGTCGAAAACGATATTGACTTGCGAAATTTGATTGTGTATACTCAAACACGTACTTCGTGTCAACAGAAAAACACGTGCAAAATCAGCGTTTATAGGCGGTCGTGGTGGAATTGGCAGACACACCATCTTGAGGGGGTGGCGGGGCGACCCGTGCGAGTTCGAGTCTCGCCGACCGCACCAATCCCGGAAACAATCAGGAAGAAATGGAAACGAGCGTTTGTGTTTTTCTAAATAAACGGAGCCTTTTTCGACAAGGGCTTTTTTTTCTGCCAACTGCGAAGCACTGTCGAATAGAAAGAGAAAAAGGTGGGAAAGGTGATAGCAGTGCCTTATTTTTTCCCACTTTTGGGTCATTGCTTATGAATCGTATTTGATGTAAACTGCCAATTGAGAGAAAAACAATAGAGAAATGTTGGAAAAACAACACTACCTAAATTCAGATCAGACCCAATCTGGTTTAGGTCGAGGAGAAGAACCCATGAGTATAATTAGAGAGATCATTGAGGGATTATTCATCGGATTTACTTCTGCGGTGGGCGTAATCGGCACGTACCAAACACTGGTTTCTTGTGCAGGCCTGTTCCGCAAAAAAGAGCAAGTAACATCTGAGCCGCAAAAGACGTTTGCTGTGCTCGTGGCTGCTCACAATGAGAGCGCCGTAGTTGCTCCGCTTATTGAAAACCTGAAGAAACTCGACTATCCACGTGAAATGTACGACATCTTCGTCATTTGCGACAACTGTACAGATAACACGGCAGAAATTAGTCGGGCGCATGGTGCAATTGCATGTGAGCGTTTTGACACATCCAAGCGTGGGAAAGGCTACGGCATCGAATGGATGCTGGAGAACCTCTGGGCAAGACCTAAGCAGTACGACGCTGTCGTCATGTTTGATGCTGACAACTTGGTTGAGAAAAACTTCCTGAAAGTAATGAATGACCGTCTTTGCAAAGGAGCGCGTGTGATTCAAGGTTACCTCGACTCCAAGAACCCGTTTGATTCCTGGATTACGCTGTCCTATGCGGTTACCTACTGGTTTACAAACCGTATGTGGCAGCTGGCTCGTCACAATTTGGGACTGCCGAACACTTTGGGCGGAACTGGCTTGTGCATTGAGAGCAACCTGCTCAAAGAAATGGGCTGGGGAGCAACCAGTCTCACGGAAGACCTGGAGTTTGCAACACGTTGTATTGAACGCGGTATTTACCCGACTTGGGCGCATGACACCAAGGTCTGGGATGAAAAACCGATTGACTTAAAATCGTCTATGCGCCAGCGTTTGCGTTGGATGCAAGGGCACTACGATGTGGCAGGACGCTACATTCGAGCTGTATTGTTTAATGGATTGAAGTCAAGAAAGCTGGGAATGCTTGACGCAGCCTTCTACCTCTTCCAACCGATGTATGTGCTGATGGTGACGATGATGTCGGTATTGTTCTTGGCAAGATTTTTTGATATCGGTACGCTGACAACAGTATCCACGATCTTGCCTACATGGCTGGTATACGGTTCTACTGCCGTGTTCTACCTGTTGCCGCTCTTGGCTCTCTACTTGGATAAAGTACCGTGGAAGGGGTATTTCGGGCTCCTCTTGCTGCCATTCTTTTTCCTGACCTGGCTTCCGATTATGTTTTACGCGTTCTTTACGAAGAAAAACCAGGAGTGGAGTCATACCTCTCACACACGCGCGATTCGTATCGAGGAGATCCAGCAATAGTGACGTAAACAAGCAAAAACCACAGGGGGAATATTCACCTGTGGTTTTCCTATTATCTTAAAGTAGCGAGACCGTTGCCGAATTTGGTATAATGACGTGATCAAGCAAGTAGCGTTCGCCAACGGGATTAAGGCACCAGCGCCAGACGTAGCGGTGCCCATAGGAGGAAAACAGCAATGAAGCTCGCGACAGATATTCACAACAACGACGTCCCATTGTTGTGGGGCGATAAACGATACCATACATGGAATTATCATTTAAGAGGGACTTTTCACGAAAAGATTTTCAAGGTTCCACTGGATGGCGGTTTTAGTTGCCCGAATCGGGATGGGAAAGTAGCGACAGGCGGCTGCACGTTTTGCAGCGCGAGAGGATCTGGAGACTTTGCCGGTGACCGCAGAATGGATCTGGAAAAACAGTTCCATGATGTGAAAAATCGCATGCACGAGAAGTGGCCACAAGCCAAGTATTTGGGCTTCTTCCAAGCATACACAAATACGTATGCACCTGTGGAGGAGCTGCGGGAGATGTACGAAGTCATCCTCCAACAAGAAGGCGTAGTCGGACTCTCCATTGCCACACGTCCTGACTGCCTGCCAGATGACGTCGTGGAGTATTTGGCTGAATTGAATGAGCGCACCTATTTGTGGGTGGAGCTCGGTCTCCAAACAGTCCATGAGCACACAGCCCAGTTAATTAATCGAGCGCACGATTATCAATGCTACGTGGACGCTGTAGAGAGGCTGCGCAAGCACAACATCCGTGTATGCTCTCATATCATCTACGGATTGCCAGGAGAGAGCCACGAAGAGATGATGCAGACGGCAGATGCTGTGGCACATCTGGATGTGCAGGGAATCAAAATACACCTGTTGCATCTGCTGCGTAAAACGCCAATGGTGAAGCAATATGAAGCAGGTCTATTGGAATTCCTATCGCAGGAAGAGTACACGAAGCTCGTTGTAGATACATTGGAAATTTTACCTCCAGAAATGATAGTCCATCGAATCACAGGGGACGGACCACCTGATCTCTTGATTGGACCGATGTGGAGTCGCAAAAAGTGGGAAGTTCTGAATGGCATTGACGCAGAACTGAAAGCGCGGAATAGCTGGCAAGGAAAGTTATTCGTACCACGCACGTAAAAGTCATAGCAACAAACAGGGAGCCTTTTTAAGGGCTCCCTTTCTTTTTTAAAGATTGCGAATCAGATTTCTCGCACGCTTCGGGTAATTGGTGATCAGACCATCTACCTCACAGTCAAGGGCTCGCTGGATTTGCCGACCAGTATTTATCGTCCAGCTCAAAACTTCAATATGATGCTGCTTTGCTTGTTTGACCAAGTCTTCCGTCAATTGATCATAGGGGACGTGCAGTTGATCAGCACGATATCTGCTGGCTACTTCCCAAGGCTTGACGAGTGGTCCCACGTATAAAAGTCCTGTTGTTTGCCTGGCATCCAATTGCTTGATTCGTAAAAGGCTGTCGAAGTTGAATGTTGAAATGATAGTTCGCTCTGTTAGCTGATAACGTCTGATTTGTTCGATGACGAGCTCCTCTAAGTGAGGTTGATCGAGGAAGAAATTTTTCATCTCGATGATGAAGCGCAGTGGTGAGTCGACAAACGACTGAAATACCTCCTGCAGGGTTGGAATGTGTGCTTTTGGTAGTCGCATAGACGAGCCTTTATCTGCTCGAAGCTGACGCAGTTCACGCAATGTGTGATGGCGAACCAAACCGGAACCATTGGTCGTGCGCTCCAGGTTATGGTCATGAATGACAACCAGCTTATTGTCACTGCTGAGCTGAACGTCTAATTCGATCCCATTGGCTTTTCGTCGGACGGCTCCTTGAAACGATTCCATCGTATTTTCCGGAAACAGGCCGGAAGCGCCACGATGGGCATAGATAAGTGGGGGCACGAGGGCTTCCTCCCTTCTCGAGCGTGTCATTACCTTCTACTATGATATGTAAAGGGCCCCTCGATACGACCTGACATGAGAGGCATCTCCAGAAGTCTATCCGATTACGACGAGTACGATGACCAAAAGGACAAAGAGGACAAGGATCAGGGCAAAATTGTTATTGCAGCTCACAAAAAACACCCTCCTTCCCGCACATGAAGCACCTACTCTCATGGTATGAAGAACCGGTAAATATGACCCAACAGAATGCCCACCTTCTGTTTTTTTGTGCATGAGGAACGCTTTTTTATACAGATTGGCAGATGACGGTCTTACTCGTTTTGCTACAATGAGAGGAGGAGTATTGCAGGGGAGGATGAAGACCGTGATAAATGTTGTAGGCGCACAGGATGCTGGCGACCTGATCATTGATCGACAAAATGGCCGCGTAAAGCTGCACGTGTATGAACCATCACAAATCGAGCAGTGGGATCGGGTCATGAAGGAGCTGGCTGAAGAGTCAGAGGCAACAAAAGTGATTGTGTACGGGAAGAAACAAGATATTCCACAATGGCAATCCCTGGGGTACGAGCTAGAGGGAACCATTGATGGTTTTTTTCAAGGGGAAAACGCACAGATGCTCACCTGCTATCTGACAAAAGAGCGGGCTACCTCTGGTGCAGAAAAACTTGCCGAGGAAATTCTTACGTTGAGCCTGTCAAAAGCGGGGAGTACGATAGAGAAATCATTATCAGAGGGATACAACCTGCGTGAAGCAACGGAGGCAGACACGAAGGAATTGGCGTGTTTGTATGGACTGGTATTCGCGACGTATCCTACACCGATGAACGATCCGTCCTACATTCGCAAAACCATGCAGGAAGGTACCATCTACTATGTCGTTGAATTTGAAGGCAAGATTGCATGTGCTGCATCAGCTGAAGTATCCGAACGATTTGGTTCTGCGGAAATGACGGATTGTGCGACCCATCCAGACCATGCAGGGAAAGGCCTCCTCCAACCACTGTTTATCGCGCTGGAACAAAGGATGGAGGAGACGGGGATTTACTTTTTGTACACCTTGACCCGGGCACAATCAGCAGGAATGAATGTGACGGCTGCCAAGATGGGCTATGCATACCGAGGACGGCTGATTAACAATTGTACGATCTTTTCAGGCTATGAAGACATGAATATATGGGTAAAGCCACTTCGCCCGACGAGGGATTAACAGGCTACCTGTTTGTAGGATACAACTGCTGTTGCAAACGACGGGCCATTAAGGCCAATTGAAGCTGCCAGCGTTGATGAGCATCCTCCAGGCGGTAGCCTGTTTTTTCTTCAATTTGGGTTAACCGGTACTTGAGCGTATGTCGATGGATATACAAGGCTTGCGAGGTCTGTAGCCCGTTTCCATTCTGAGCCAAATACACCTCAAGGGTTTCGAGAAGCTGTTGATTGTATTTCGTATCATAGCGAATTAATGGTTCCAGCAATGGGTTCCACAGACGGAGCAAGCTTTCTTTTTCACGATGGTACGGAAACAAGAACTGATAGCCCTGCATATCCCGGTATCGCAAAATTTGCGGGGATTGGGCCAATAGCGGGTACGCTTGTAGAGCAAACATCGCTTCTTCGGAGGCACTGACGACGTTTGGTAATTGCTCGCAGGGATTGCTCAAGGCGATCTGTAGGGCAAGTTCAGGGTGCAGCCCTCTCCAGCGGGAAGTAAGCTGTTCCAACAGGCGTAGGCTCGTCTGATCATCCGGCAAAATAAACAAGAGGCAATGCGGTCGTTCGCGCAGCAAATAAGAGCGCTGATGACGGTCACCAAGCCTCCGCATCAACGTAATGACACTTTGATGCATGTCTCCGAGCATCGTCTGATCGGCTACCTCTACACGAACAGCGACACAGAGATGATGACCAGTAAGCGGGTACCCAAGCATGCGACAACGGCTCTCCAGCTCCGGATGTGTCATCTGCTGCCCATTCAGCAACTCCTCCACAAAATCCCCTTTTAACCGCCATTCCGTTGCGGCTACCGCCCTTTCCTTTACATATTCGAGTGCACATAAGGTAGAGGCATGCTGTAGAGCGACGTCATCGAGCTCTTTCCAGGCGTGTTCGGGCTTCGTTAAGGTCAACGTGCCAAAATGCTCGCGATTGGCGCGAATTGGTACACGATGCGCGATTTCCTGAGACTGATCAAGAGGCAGTGCTTCCGAACTGCCATGCTGTGTGACTTCAAAGCCTAATGCATCGACGAGCGACACGACGCCTCCCGTAAGCGCAGCGAGCTCGCCAGCAATGGCAGGAAGGCCTCCCTTGGACAGGGCAGCATCAATCATTCGGTTATGAATCGCTGAGGAATAGGCTAGCGTTTCAAATTGCCGATTCATGATCGGCTGCAAAATGGCTTTGGTTATGGTTGAAAAGTTGATCTCCGTAGGAATTTCAATCAATGGAAGCTGATAGTGATCCGCCAAGGTCAAAAACGTCTCGGGAATTTCCCGTAAATAAAAGCCTGTATGAATCGCAACGCCACTCAGCTTTTGCTTCGCCAACGAAGGAATAAAAGAAGCGAGCTTTTCTGTATGCTCAGCCAGTCCAAAGCCGGTTGTTATCAAAAATTCGCCTTCTTGCAGGCGACTCGTATCCTCCAGTACCTCGACAATTGTTACCCAACGAATCGGATTGTCGAGTCCGCCTGCTCCTGCGATCAGCCTGGTGTGAACCATATCCGGCAGTTGTAGTGCTTCTCTTATCGTGATGGTCATCAGGCATCTCCTCCAAAAGCTCTCGGTAAAGGTTCTCTTATACAAAATGTACAAAAGATTTTGTCTCTTTTCCATGTTTTTTTGCCAGCACGTCGGATGGCTCTTGCGTGCTGGTCAGCTAGGATAGAGGTAGAGAATAAGCGAGGTGGCGACGAAAATGACGAAAAGCTATGTAATCAAGCCTGAATTGGGCAAAGAGTATCCGGTTATTTCTCACGGAAAAGGCATCTATCTTTACGATAAAGAGGGGAATCGTTACATCGACGGTTCCAGCGGAGCGGTGACGGCAAGCATTGGTCACGGTGTAGAAGAAGTGGCTGAAGCGATGTATGCGCAAGCCAAGGAAGTTTCCTTTGTATACCGCTCGCATTTCAGTAGCGATGCTGTGGAGAAGCTGGCTACAAAGCTGGCGGAGTGGGCACCAGGCTCCCTGAACTGGACGTTTTTTGTCAGTAGCGGTTCGGAAGCAACGGAGACAGCACAAAAAATTGCGATTCAATACTGGCAGGAAAAAGGAAGACCAACGAAAAATCGGATTATCTCCCGCTGGATGAGCTATCACGGGATTACAATGGGCGCACTTTCGATGTCTGGACACGTCTTACGTAGAAAGCGTTTCACCCCATTATTGGCTGACTATCCGGCGATCACAGGACCATATCCGTATCGCAAACCAGAAGACATGTCCCTCGAATCATATGCGCTTGCGTGTGCAAACGAGCTGGAGACCGCAATTTTGCGCGTAGGACCTGAGCAGGTAGCGGCATTCATCGCAGAGCCTGTCATCGGGGCTTCTGGGGGAGCGGTCGTGCCGCCAGACGGTTACTTCCAACGTATTCGCGAGATTTGTGATAAGTATGAGGTTTTGTTTATCGCAGACGAAGTAATGACAGGAGTAGGGCGTACGGGGAAAGCGTTTGGGGTCGACCATTGGGGCGTCGTACCTGACTTGATGACATTGGGCAAAGGCATGAGTGCCGGTTACACGCCTATGGCTGCTACGATTGTCTCGGACGAAATCATTGAGACGATTACAAAAGGCAGCGGCTCGATTATGGCAGGACATACGTATAGTGCTAACCCACAATCCGCTGCGGTTTCTTTGGCTGTCCTCGACTATGTAGAGAAGCATCAGCTCGTCGAAAAAGCGGCAGAACAAGGTGCCTATTTGCTTGCCCGCCTTAAAGAACTGGCAGACGAGCTCCCGTTGATCGGAGATGCACGTGGTCTTGGCATGCTGTGCGGGCTGGAATTTGTGAAAAACAAGCAGACAAAAGAGCCGTTTGCGCTTTCGGGGGGAGTAGGCGGGAAGGTCATTCAAAAAGCATTTGAAAAAGGCCTGCTTATTTATCCGGCAATGGGGGGGATCGAAGGAGTGGCAGGAGACGCTGTCATCATCTCACCTCCACTGACCATTACTACGGAGCAAATCGATGAACTTATATCTCTGCTGAAAGAAGCGGTGATAGCTGTTCAGCAGGAGCTCCAGGACAAAGCACTGATCGGATAGAGAAGGAGGAACGAGAATGACAAACCGATTTGAAAAAGTCGTCTCCCTGTCCGAAGCGCTCACCCATTTTCGCGATGGGATGACGCTGTTGGCAGGGGGATTCGGTGGGGTGGGCAACCCGCCTACATTGATTCAGGGAATTTTAGATAAGGGCGTGCGTGATCTGACGCTGATCAGTAACGATACTGCTTTCCCGCATATCGGAATAGGTAAGCTGGTGACCGAAAAGCGCGTCAAAAAAGTGATAGCTTCTCACATTGGCTCAAATCCGAACGCAGGGGCCCAAATGACGGCTGGAGAGCTGGAGGTAGAGTTCTGCCCGCAGGGGATACTTGCAGAGCGTGTACGGGCAGGTGGAGTCGGTCTGGGAGGCATTCTCTCGGATGTCGGTATCGGGACGATCGCGGAAAAAGGGAAGCAGAAGGTCGTTCTGGATGGAAAGGAATACTTGCTGGAGACACCGCTCACTGCCGAAGTGGCTATCGTACATGCGAAAAAAGCGGATCGCTTTGGCAATTTGGTGTTTGATACTAGTGCACGTAATTTCAATCCGTTAGTGGCGATGGCGGGCGACATTACCATCGTGGAAGCGGATGAGATAGTAGAGGTAGGCATGATCGACCCGGAAGAAATCGTCACCCCGGGCGTTTTCGTGAACTTTATCGTCCAAAGTGAAGGGGTGAATTGGCAATGGGCATGGGAGAAGTAAAAGAAACCGAGAGCTATCGTGAACGTATTGCCCGCCGCGCAGCATTGGAAGTGGAAGACGGCATGATTATTAACTTGGGAATCGGCATTCCAACGCTAGTTGCGGATTTTATCCCAGCTGAGAAACGAGTCATGTTTCACGCGGAGAACGGCATCCTTGGTACAGGACCAAGCCCTGCGAAAGGCGAGGAGAACGCCATGCTATGCAATGCGGGCGGTTTTCCTGTCACGCTTGCCACAGGGGCATCCTTTTTTGACAGTGCGACTGCTTTTGCCATCATCCGACGTGGACTATTGGATATGACGATTTTAGGAGTCCTGGAAGTAAGCCAAAATGGTGACATTGCCAACTGGATCGTTCCAGGCAAGCGTGTCCCTGGCATGGGTGGAGCTATGGAGCTGGCACAAAAGGCCAAGAAGGTCATGGTTGTGACCACGCATCTGGATAAAAACGGACGTTCGAAAATCGTTAGGGAATGCTCACTGCCGTTAACCGCGACAAAAGCTGCGGATTTGATCATCACGGACATGGCTGTAATGGAGGTCATGCCAGATGGCTTGTACCTGCGAGAAGTCATGTATCCATACAGTGTCGCTGACGTGATTGGAGCAACGGAAGCCGAACTCAAGATGGACGGAGAGGTTGGCGTTTTCCGCTAAGCAAAGACAAATCCATGGAACGGGGGAAAAACATGGCAAACTGGCAGGTGCTTATACGGGAGCAGTTGGAAAAAGATCGCGAGGCCGCTGTTCAACTGCTGCAGCAATGGGTAAAAAGCCCGAGTATACAAGGAGAAGAGCAATCCATTCAACAAAGCATTGCAGAGCTTTTGGAGCAGATGGGGCTGGACGTTGACTTATGGGTCATGGAAGGCGAAGAGCTGGTGTCACATCCGTATTTTGTCTCCCCGCGTACGACGTTTGAAAGCAGCCCGAATGTCGTCGGTGTGTGGAAGGGACAAGGAGAGGGCCGGTCCATCATTCTAAACGGACACGTGGATGTAGTGCCCGCGGGTGATCTGGCACAGTGGAGTGATGATCCGTTTAGCGGGAAGGTTGAGGACGGCAAGCTTTACGGGCGCGGAGCAACCGACATGAAGGGTGGAAACTTATCTTCCCTGCTAGCGATCCAGGTTCTACAGAAGTTGGGTGTGCAACTGAAAGGCGACGTCATTTTTCAAAGCGTCGTAGAAGAAGAAAGTGGTGGTGCAGGCACATTGGCGACGATCATTCGTGGTTACAAGGCGGATGCCGCCCTGATTCCAGAGCCGACCAATATGAAAATTTTCCCGAAGCAGCAAGGTTCCATGTGGTTCAGATTGACCGTCAAAGGCCGTTCTGCTCACGGAGGGACCCGCTACGAGGGAGTCAGTGCCATCGAAAAGAGCATGCTCGTCGTTCAAGCAATTGGCCAATTGGAAAAAGAGCGTAACGATCGACTCGACGATCCGCTTTACGCCAAGCTGCCCATTCCAATCCCGATTAATCTAGGGGTGATTGAGGGAGGCAAGTGGCCTTCGTCTGTAGCTGATCTCGTCAAGCTGGAAGGAAGGATGGGAGTTGCCCCAGGAGAACAGATGGACGATGCCAAAGCGGAAATGGCGGCAGCACTCAAAAAGCTGGCAGAGGTCGACCCGTGGTTTGCGGAGCAGCCTGTTGAGCTGGAGTGGTTCGGAGCTCGTTGGGTTCCGGGAGCAGTGGAGCTCGATCATCCGTTAATGGATATTTTGCAAGCGCAGTTTGAAGCTGTGACAGGAGATCGTGCCATTGTGGAAGCATCGCCTTGGGGAACAGACGGTGGTTTGTTGACTGCTTTGGCCAATACGCCAGCGATTGTTGTTGGACCTGGCGTCACACAGGTTGCACACTACCCGAATGAACACATCGTGTTGGATGAG
The DNA here is from genome assembly GCF_041644655.1 of Brevibacillus sp. BD137. Taxonomy (NCBI): domain Bacteria; kingdom Bacillati; phylum Bacillota; class Bacilli; order Caryophanales; family Paenibacillaceae; genus Brevibacillus; species Brevibacillus sp. BD137. The sequence goes on from NZ_JAOTNO010000005.1 coordinate 11,428, forward strand.
GTGTTCCGTTGTGCGGAGATCTTTGCGCTGACGTTACTAGAATGGTGCGGTGTAGCTGAAAGTGTGAAAGAGTAGAGATATCCAAATATTTCAAATTAAAGACAGGAAGGCACGTGTATGAAGGAGAATGATTGCAAGGTGAACGCTAATCAATGAGAGTGGGGATATGCCGATGAAAAAAACGTGCTTTATCGGGGGAGAATGGGTGCCAGCTACTGTTCATGCACCGCTACTCTCTCCATGTACGGGTCAAGAGATTGCACAAATTTCGCAAGCAGACTCATCATTGGTTGAAAACGCAATTGCTGCGGCCCACGAAGCGACTGCCGTCATGCGGCGCCTTTCTGCCTATCAACGCGCCTTCCTGCTTGAAAAAATCTCGATTTTGATGAATGAACGTTTGGAGGAAGCGGCGCGGATCATCGCAATAGAAGCGGGGAAACCAATCAAAACAGCCCGTGGTGAAGTGATTCGAACCATTCAGACGTATAAGTTTGCAGCAGAGGAAGCCAAACGCCTCCACGGCGAAACCGTACCACTCGATGCAGCGATCGGGGGAGAGGGACGCTTGGCTTATACCATGCGTGAACCACTGGGAGTCATCGGTGCAATTACACCCTTTCCTTTTCCGATGAATCTCGTCGCCCATAAGGTCGGACCTGCTCTCGCTGCTGGCAATACCGTAGTTCTCAAGCCAGCATCGCAGACACCGCTTAGCGCATTGTTTCTGGCAGAGCTCGCAGAGCAAGCTGGTGTGCCTGCTGGCGCCCTCAATGTGATCACGGGTAGTGGGGCGAGCGTTGGCGATCAACTCGTGTCTGATCCGAGAGTCAGGGCGGTGACCTTTACAGGGAGTCCAAGTGTTGGGCTGGATATACGCAATCGAGCGGGTATGAAAAGAGTCACGCTCGAGCTGGGATCGAATTCGGCAGTGATCGTTGATCGCGATGTGCAACTGAATGAAGTGATACCTCGATGCGTTTTTGGCGCCTTCGCCTACTCTGGGCAGGTATGCATCTCTGTGCAAAGAATTTATGTGGTCAAAGAAATCTATCAGGATTTCGTTCAACGTTTTGTTGAACAAACACGAGCACTACGCGGTGGTGATTCGCTTTCTGAGGACGCGGACTATTCCGCTATGATCAATCCCCGGGAAACAGAACGTGCGATGGAGTGGATTCATGAGGCACTCCTACAAGGGGCGCGTTTGGAGTGTGGGGGACAGATCGTGGATCGGATGCTCCAGCCTACGGTGTTGACGGGTGTACCGGCAAATGCAAAAGTATCTTGTCAGGAAGTACTCGGCCCTGTCGTTCTCATCAATCCAGTGGAGTCGGTCCGGCATGGCATTACGTTGGTCAACGATTCCCGCTTTGGATTACAGGCTGGTGTCTATACCAACAATTTGTCGTTGGCTTTGGAAGCGGCAGAAGAACTTCGCGTGGGCGGGGTGATGGTAAATGATATTCCGACATTTCGCGTGGACCATATGCCCTACGGTGGCGTAAAGGAGAGCGGACTTGGTCGGGAAGGGGTCAAATACGCGATAGAAGAAATGACGGAATTGAAACTCATTGCCATCAAGCGATAAAAGAAATGAGGAAAGAGCTCTTGCAAATCATAGTAGAGTTGTGATATAGTTAATCTTGTTGAAATACGGAGGGATACCGAAGTGGTCATAACGGGGCGGTCTTGAAAACCGTTAGAGTGCAAGCTCACGCGGGTTCGAATCCTGCTCCCTCCGCCATATCTCGCTCAAGCCCGTCATACCAACGTTTGTTTAACGGTTGGTGTCACGATAGGATAGCGGAATCATGGAAACATATGTAGCGTATTCGGCGGAAATTGACCGAACACGCGAAACGAAAATAAGCGAACGAACTCGTCAACCTCACGTTAAAATACGGAGGTTGTTTTTATTTATGCGCAAAGGTCAAACGATTGCCCGCGGAAGGGGAGCGACTGTTCCGCACATCCTTTCCGCAAACTACACGATCTCGCAGGCGTTCGAATTGTTTATTCACGCCAAGGCTGCGGAAGGTTTACGCGAGCGTACGTTAAGAGATTATCGCGACCACCAACGATGGTTTGCGGACTGGCTCATCGAAACACGTCCGAAAGTGCAGATGGCACAGGAGATTTCATCGCAAATTCTACGCGAGTACATTTACTATCTGACGTACAACAAGCAGTATTACGGGGATCATCCGATCAAGTCTAAGAAGACGAAGGAGCGCCAGGGATTAAGTCCGGGGAGTATTAATATCCGGATTACAACAATGAAAGCGTACTACAAGTGGTTGTTTAACGAGGGGATTATAACAAGGAATCCGGCTGCGAACATCAAAAAGCAACGCGTGGAAGAGGATATGATCGGCGCGTTCACTGACGAACAAGCAGCGCTCTTGTTGGACATGCCTAATCAACGAAGGTATGCGGGGTTCCGTGATTTTGTACTAATGAAGCTACTTTTGGAAAGTGGCATGAGGATTGGAGAAATTACCTCATTAACAACTGACGCTATCGATTTGAAGACTCGCTTGATTACAATTGCGGCATCTGTAAGTAAAACAAGGAAAGCACGCGTCATTCCAATAAGTACGAAGACTGTACGCCTTTTAATGGAACTTATCGCGGAAAACCATACGTACTTTCCCGATGTGAAACACGTCTTCCTTGCAAACTACGGTCAGCCTTTGACGGAGTCCGGCATCTCATCACGCATTAAGGAGTACGGCAAGCAAGCAGGAATTGTCGATAAGGTACGCTGCTCGCCGCACACCTTCCGGCACACATTCGCCCTCAACTTCTTAAAAGAAAACGGAGATATGGTCGCGTTACAGCGTATCCTAGGGCACTCTTCGATGGACATGGTACGAAAATACGTCCAACATACCTCGGAAGATATACGTGATGCGCATGATAAGTTCACGCAATCAAGATCGAAACGGTTACGCTAGTCCTCAGGGGCTGGCGTTTTCTTTTTGTACCAACGCTTTAGTCCGGTACAGCGCGTAAGCGTACGCCTGCCTCTCCGACTGCGATAATCAGCGTTACTATCGTCATTTAACGTAATAAAGCGAACGGGTACGACCGAACAATTCCGTACAGAATACGCGATTACATCCGCTGGACGCTCCCGGCACGGACGCCCTCCGAAAACTCAGGGGTCACGCTGCATAACGGCTGCATAAACGGATGGGAAATAAAAGCGGCCGGATCGCGCAAACCCGCGCCGTTATGCGGTTTGTATAAACGATGTATAAACGATAATTATCCACAACGCGTAGAACCCGCGCCATTATCACGTTTGAGAAAACGAGCTGAGTCCGACATCTACGCTTATGTTAACTGGGAATGGATATCAATTGCATAACGGAACGATTACGGTTTGACCCCCAAGGTGGTATGCCGAAACCCCGCTCTCTGGTACTTACACCTCGCGCGAATCAAATTTTACCTCGGGGTTCTTTATGATAAACTCTAAAGAGGGGAGAAACGACTCCCCTTGTGTTCACTACCTGCGACGATTGCTCCTGGCCGGGCGGCGTCGCTTTTTCTTTTTTAGATTTTGAAATGCGTCCTTACCGATGGTGTAAACGAACATTACAATTGAGAGCCAATCTTTTATCTCCAAAGGCATCTCCCTCTCCGTTTGATGCCATAATCATATCACGACATTTTTTCTTTAATCCTGTTAAACGACTTTAGTAAATACTAACGCCGTGTAATCGAATTCGTCCCGACGATTAGGAGTTATAAAAGTCGATTTTCTCCATTTTGTATGATTTAAGTTCCTACTGAACTCAGCAAAATGATTGTTGACAGATTTCGGCTAATAAATATTTAGTTATGTTAAACTAATATGGCTTTTCGTACGAGTGAGATTGTGGTTTACATTAAAGTTATGTTATTTATGGTAATATTGGTTAAAAACGGAAGGTGTGCGCATGAAGCGGCCATTGTACATATTCTTAGCACTCACGATACTAACGGGATGTAGCGAGTTTAAGGACACGAACGGAAACTTGGAATCTTTACCGGAGAGTCTCAAGCAGAGCATAGAATCGGGAAGGACGAACGAGCACGCAAAGCCTGCGGAAGCTTCGCCTAAGACAACGTCCGAACCGCAATCCACCGTCAAATTTATCGCAGGCAAACCGGAAGCCGACGTAACGGCGCTACTCGGCAATCCGACCGCAACAGAAACCGGAGAGTGGACGTCACTCTCAACGGAAGAGAAGACGCCATTCGTGCGACATACGTACAAAGAGGACACAGGCGAGATAAGCGTCATGTTCATCGAAGGAGTCGCGGCCAGGATCGAGGTACGTCCGTCTGAGGCGTTCAAGTACCCGGTTGACGCGATAAAGGCGATGCGTGCGGTGGGGCTTGCGGTAGAGGACGGCGCGACAACTGAGAGGGAGAAGCCGCTATACCTTGATTACGGACAAGTGGGCGGGTTCTATAACGTTCGTGTAGTAAAGGACGTCGAAGGGAATCCTGAGAATGTCGGGTACGTAGAGGTCGTAACGGAGAGTAGGTTCAAATAACACGTAAAGCTGTTCCTGAATTTTGGGGACAGCTTTTAATTATTTTGCCACTTTTAAAGAACGAAACTGACGACACGAACGAAGCTTAACGCGAGAACCGCGAGTATGTTACGCTTTATCTTTTGGTTATGTTAAAGGGGAAAAAGGGAGGACTCGTTGAATCCCTGTCGAAAGAACTAGGACGGGAGGTGGCGAGATATGGGAACCGTGTTTACTTCGTCTGAGTGGTATTGCCACGAATGTAATGGAACATTTAGTTGGGCACATTACCTTGAAAAACCGGAGGAATTTGGCTCATACGATGTGAGAGCTACCGTAGTAGAGCGCAGAGGGAGTGTCGTCAAATTACAAATGAAATGCCCGCACTGTGGTTCTACAAACGAGTACATTACCGCTGAGTAACGCAATCAAAACGAAGGACATCGGACGTGCACCGGTGTTTTTCTTTTTGTTTACGTTAAGGCGCGAAATCATTGTTTTCGATTATGTAACGCTATCTTGCGTGTGGTCTTCGTGCAAATGCGTTATGATGCGTCGAGTATCGCTAATCTCGGTATCTATGCGTTAACTAAAATTATACCTATTTTTATATCGGCTAAAAACAAATATGGAAGCAGACTGTTTTTTCAATGAGTTCTAATGTAAGTTTTAGACATATTAAAAATCGTAGAGGATGAAATAGATTGATTGATCAAGAAGATGTGCAGCAAAGGTATACTCTGAATGACGTTTTTGAGTTACTCAGGAGAGCGGAAAGTGAATATGTAAGAGACAGTATTAACCGAATAGAGTCGCTAGATGAATTGTTTGACATTTTTTACCACGCTAAGATTGCGGAGGGGGTAGCGGAGAGAACATTAGAAACCTATCGTGAAAACTACCGATTTTTCTGCGGATACTTAACAAGCAATGAACTTGAGTTGAACGTGAAATACGTCAGCCCCACTATCATCAGGAACTATATAACCTGGATGCTCAAGTCTAAACTTAAATGGGATGGACATTCTCACAAGCCGGAAAGGTATCAGACAGAGGGGCTCTCACCGGTAACCGTTAATGTACGTTTAAAGGGACTCAGGACCATGTTCCGGTTTTTACACGCGGAGAATCTCATTGACACAAATCCGTTTGCTAACATAAAAAATGTTAGAGAGTCTGAGGGTGACATTAGAATTCTATCAATACTCCAACTTAGGAAACTTATTCGTACTCCAGACCGTACTAGCTATACAGGCTATAGGGACGCGACGATGATAGTCTTGGCAATCGATACTTTTTGTCGCACCTCTGAGATTGTTTCTCTAAAGAAGAAAGACATTGACTTCGAACAGGGCGTAATACACTTGAGATCAAGCATAACTAAATCTAGGCGATCAAGGATAGTGCCAGTAACTGACTATACATTGAGAATGTTGAGGAAGTTGTTAGATTTCACAAGCAGAAGATCAAAATCGGAGTACGTTTTTCTATCTATATATGGAGATAAAATCCGTGCAAATCATTTTCGGCATCGACTAAAGAAATACGCTTCAGCAGCAGGACTTGATCTACGCATATATCCGTACCTTTTTCGACACTCCGGTGCCACGTTGTTTCTGGAATCGAACAATAATACGCGGTTACTCCAATTACTACTTGGTCACGTCGATCCGCGCCAAGTTCTCAGGTACACCCATCTATCAAGTACCTATATAAAAAGCGAGCATGAGAAACATTCGCCGCTTAATCAGGTGGTGAAATTAGAAAATCGGGAAAACTATAAATAAGAGAGGGTTGTAACGAGGAAATGATATAAGTAACAAACGCCCACTAATCGGAGAAATTCCGGTCGATGGGCGTTTTTCTATTCTTTATCGGTTGATTTAAGTTCGATTAACTCAGTAATGTCCGTTATCCCCATTATTTCTGCGATCTTTGCGATATGCTCTTTATTTATAACCGTCCGTGAGCCGCGAACGATCTCACTTATTGTACTGGGACGGAGCCCTGTTTTCTCCGCTAGATCAGCCTGTGTCCATCCTCTAACGCGTAATTGTTCATCTACCTTAACGATAAGTACAAAGCCCACCGGTACCCCTCCGCAAACTATTTATATCTGTATTGTAAATTATCCGAAAAAATAACGCAATAACAGTATTGACGAATTCAAAATAACGTTATACCATATACCTAAATACAAGATATCGTTATTCAAAAGGGTGATGTGAAATGAGGATGAAAGCCGGAACGTACCAACGCCTCTCACTTCGGACAAGACTGCGCTGGATGCTTGCAGTAATCGCGGAGCAGGAACGAAGGGGGATGTGCTGACCATGAAGGCCGCTGAACGTGCTTTGATCGAATTGATCCGGAACGACTCCGGGATAGTCAACACTACGATTGGATGGAGGGCGGGATTATGACACCGATCACACTTCGTTTTTACGACGACGAGGTGGAGGATTACTTTACTGCGCGAGGGTGGCTTATCGATGATCGGCATTGTCTTTACGTAGCCAGCGAGGATTATCTGCTTAATCAGACGCTGTACTGGTGCCGCGTTAAGAAGGCGGGAGATTTTTACGAGTCATACCTGCGCGAGCGACCGATGTTTGAGGGACCGGAGATTACCGAACAGATGGTACAAGCCCTCGTCGATAAACTCGCCAGCATGAGCGGGCTCGATATGATGCGCGAGTACCTCAACTATTCGATATATGGTCATTACTTCAAATACCATGAGATGCTGCCGGAACAGTTCCGCAGCCAAATCCAAGGAGGGGTTTAATCATGAAGAATGTGAAGATTTTAGTGTCCTACGATGATATAAATGAATCAATTGTCGCGGATATCTTCGATGGGATACTAATCTCCGATCGATACGCAATTACCTACGATAAAATGTCACTTGCCTGCGCAACGGTAACACCGGTTCATGGGCACAAGGGGGTTTACTCTACGGACGCGGAGCTATTCGAGATAGAGGTCGGAGATGATTTTGATATATCTTCTCTTTACCACTTCGGCCTTACGGAGTTTTTAATGTGTATTGCGGAACATAACGTGATCGTGAAAGACATGAACGCATAAATACCGCTTGCCGATGAAGTTGTCGGCGATAGGCGGGCCGATAACGAAGGGGTCTCGTTTCGCGCCAACGGAATGGGATCGATAATGAACGAAAGCGCCGCGCCAACGGCGTTTATTTTTTTGTTCGGAAAGTGTGCAAAACAGTTCGGGAATCGAATTAATAGATAGAGGGTGTGCAAAAACGAAACTCGGGCGTTTAGTAAAGTAGAGGGTGCGCGAAATAGGCGATCGCGTACGGTAATCCCTAAGACGCCGAAAAATTTCTACGAAAAGTGTGCGAGATTTAAACGCGCCCGTCTATCTAAGTTGATGCGTAAATTTGGTGCCCTCGACCGTTGGTGATGGAGGATAAAATTTGTCTGGATAATGTGCGAGATCAGTTTACGTACGAATAACAGAGTAGAAGGAAGGTGAACCGCCATGTGAACGGATGCGGACGGTCGGATGTCGGACAAGCAAACGGAAAATAAACGATATGGGAGAGATGTAGAATGGAAAACAAAACACGTTACCTTGAAGTTGGATTTGTTTGCTATTGTGGCTGCGGTGAAGTTGAGGAGCTTGATGTCATGATCATCTTTGAGGATGACAATAGGTCACTAATTGAAATCCAAGAAGAAATAGGAGTTGAAGACTTTCGAGTATTTCGAGAACTAACAGACCCGATGGAGATAATTGAGGCATTAACAGAAAGTCACATTGATTTAACTATTAGACTTATGGAGGAGAGTAGGGAGTATGAATAAAAAGCCACGCGGTAAGCTGGCGGGCTCGCGGCGTGTTCCTGCGGTAAATTAACGACTGTACTACGCTATGGACGGAGGGTGAACGAATGCAAGCACGCGATCCACGTTACCAGAAGCTTATCGAGCCAGCGCGGATGGCATTGGCGCAGAAACATCGATCGCTATCGGAGGGGGGCGGCGGATTTACGCCGATTCCCCACGCCATCTACCGTGAAATAATGCCGGAGCTTACCGCGAAGTATGACGGTGCGACCGCTCGGGACGCGTTGACGATCTACATGTACCTCCAGGCGCATGCTCACGGTAAAGAGACGAATGACTTCTATATGTGGGCGTACCCGACCGTTGAGCAGATTCGGAGAGATACCGGGATTCACGGCGACCGGATCAGACCACTCGTTTCTATCCTGGAATCGGAGGGGCTCGTCATGACCGAAAAAGTGGCGTGGATGGGGAACGTCAAGAAACTGTATCTACCGCTTTTCTATCCGAAAAGATACGATTCCTATTTACGGGATGGCACGGATTCCTGAGTCTGGGAACCAACGGAATCCCACTCATAGGAAAGTAATAATAACGAATTAACAAGAACTAAAGAACAAGAACGATAAAAAGATATCGCATCAATCAGTCACTACGTTCCTTCAATCGCGAGGTCAGTCATATATGAACTAACACATATCTTATCGCGCAAAGCCAAGACCAATTAAAAACGAAAGAGCCGCCGTCCCGCAAACGGGAATCGCTCGATAAGGAGGTCGTTGTTTGCAGAAGCAGTCGATTCAACACGCAGGTCTAACCGCAATCTCTCGCCGGGGCTTCCCGAATCACAAGCGCGCACACTATCGGAAGCACGCGGAAACGCCGCTCACCTCACGTAACGAAATAACTCGCGCAATCACCCACGAGCTCATTTCCGAAGATTGGGCGCAATTGGACCACACGAAAGTGGAAGACAAGCCGCTACTCGCGGTCGGCACGTCTGCCCATACGTTAATCAACAGTCGCCAGTCTGTTCCGGCGCTACTCGATCATCTGGCGGACTACATACTCGCGGAGGATCATTCGCGCGGACTCAAAAAGACAAGGGTGCCGGACGGGTACGCGGTGGAGGAGCGGCCATACATCGGGTCAGGTGCGGCGGAATTCGTGTTGCTCCGTTATTACGGGCGGCTCCGTATTGGATCGCGCAATCGCCACCGGATCAAGCGCTGCGAGGTATGCGAATGGTTTTTTCTCGACCGGAGTCGGAATAATCGCGCGAAGATATGCGGCGACGAGTGTCTGGCGTATAAGGACAAGATTCGGCAGCGGGTGGGTCGAACGGGTGATTCGCGTTTGAAGAAAGACCAGGCGCGCCATACGTTAGAGTATCCGTTCTATAGTCCGGTAGAGCTGCGCGAGATACCGTTCTATTCAGAGACTCCGACAAAGGACTCGCGGATGGGACGAAATGAGACGCGAGACAGTGGTGATTACGCAAAAGAAAACGCGGATGATATGGACAAGCGGTTTCGGAACGGACGTCGAGCTCCGAATTGGGTTCCGGAATCGGAATACGAGGGTAAACGCTATAATCCGAAAGGCAATGCGAGATGGAGAGACGCGGAGGAACCGGGCGAAGTCGTGATCTATAATACGCGGGAGGTATCGGCAGAATGGATGCGTGCGTGCGAATGGCAGAACTATCGGAATCATCGTCACAGTCTGGACAACCGTGCTATTTAGTGGGAAGGGCTACAAAGGGTTATTTATTTTGCCCTTGTAGTTGAGTATGCAGTAGGAAGTTGACGAAAAGGGAGTGAGTGAAGTGGTCAAAGTTGATAGTGAGCTGGTGATTCGGTTACGTGCAGTAGAAGGGCTAACCCAAGACGAGTTCGGCAAACGGATCAAGGTAACAGGCGGAATGATCAGTGAGATTGAGCGTGGAATGAAACAAGTTAGCAGGAAGTTAGCTATCCGGATCGTGGCGGAATTCGGACTGACTCCCGAAAGCGCGCAGAGACTTCGTGAATTGCCCGCCTAATTATTTTTTGATCATACGTCAGGTTTTTGGGCATAAATATCCAATTTAATTTTATGACAAACGAGGTGAAAAAGTCAAGAGATGACCAATAGCCTTTGGCGCTTGGACGCCGACTATCTCGCAGCCTACACGGAGGATACCGGAATCATGGCGAGAATCCGCCGTTACTATCCTGACGTTGAACCTACCGCACAATACTACCGTAACGGAAAACGGATCGCTGTGCAGTATCGTGTTCCCAACGGGAGGAAGCGTTCAATGCGGAGGATACTCGGTGTCGATGTTGCACGCGAATAGCCGGAAACGTGTACGCAAATAGGCAGTTTTGGTGCCTATCAAACGCGAGGATATATTTCCCTTGCCGTCTACCGGACGCTCCCAAAAAGCAGGCGGAAATAGGGAGAAATCGCCGTCTTTCGTACCAAATACGCACATAAAAAGAGGGGGAAGTTGCGAGGAGGTGAGTCCAATGCCACCCGCTTTTAGATGTAACTCGTTGCCGCCGATTGTCAAATGGCTCCTGAAAATCGGAGGGCACGAGCATATCAAAAAACTAAAATTGCGACAGAAGGGGAGAAGATGACGAATGGAACAAGTAGAACAAACCGAAGAGCAAGTTGCGGACACTGAGACACAAGCTGAACCCGCGAAAACATTCACCCAGGCTGACATTGATGCAATGAGAGCGGAATGGGACAGCCAGCTAAAAGGGGTACAAACGGCACTCCAACAGCAGACGGTTCAGCACGTATTTTACCGCAAGGCTACGGAACAAGGCGTTGCAGATGCGGACAAACTGCTTCAAATCGTTAACCTGTCAGGGGTAACGTTCGACGAGAACGGTCAGCCGCAGGGGATCGACGAGATTATCGGTGCGCTGACGAGTGCGGTCGCCAAGCCAAAGGCGGAGCCGAAGACTATCGGCGGGCCATCGAATTTTCCGCCTCAAGACAGGTCTGCACAAGCAATGCTCGACGAGGCAGCGGAAAGGGCTCGACGGACTGGACGACATGAGGATCGCGCTGTTTTTTCATCCCTAAAACAAACACTATTTGGAGGTAAATAATTATGACAACAGTTTACTCTTATGACTTGATTGGCAAGAAACAATCCGTAGTAGATGAAATTCTCCTCTTAAATCCGGATCAGACTCCCATGCTTAATCTACTTGGGTTCGGTAATCCAGTGACATCCACTACACACACATGGTATGAGGACGAAGTGTTCGCGACAAAGGCCAAAGTTACGACCGCCACGACTGCCGCAGCAACCGCCCTTGTTGTCTCGGAGGTAGAGGCGTTTCGTCCAGGAATTGTTGCGCAGATTAACGAGGAGATGGTACTTGTACAATCCCTAGACTCGGCAACGAAGACCTTGACGGTTATTAGTGGCTATGGTGGATCAACTGCGGCGGCTATCGTTAAAGACGCGGAAATCGAAGCTCTATTTGTTGAGGGCCAAGAAGGAGCTGATGCGCGCGAGTCGCGCTATAAGCCTCGTCAAAAGGTTGATAACGTGACGCAGATTTTTGACGACAGCGTAGAAGTCACAGGCACCACCCAAGAAGTTGCTCAGTATGGTGTGAGCGATATGTACGGATATGAGAAGTCGAAGGTAGAGCTTGCGCTCGCGTTGCAGCTTGAGAAAGCTATCATTAACGGGTTGAAGTTCGACCAAGGACGAGTACGCCAAATGCGAGGTATGCGCAGTTTCATCCAGACGAATGTGACGGCAGCCACCACACCGATTAGCGTGGATATTCTGAACGGTGCGGCACAAAAGATTTACTCCACGGGAGGATTCGCGAGTGGCGGTAAATATGCGGTTATCGTTCCGGCAAAGCAAAAGCTCGCTATCAGTGCGCTGACTAGCGATAAGATTCGTATTACTCAAGCGGAAACAAGCCGCGGTCAGGTCGTTGACCACCTCGTTAATGACTTCGGAAGATTCCCGATTATCATGAACGATAACCTCAAGTCAGACGAGTTGTTTTTCATCGACACAAACCGAATTGCTATTCGTCCGCTGGGTGGGCGTTCGTTCACGCATGAGTTACTTGCGCGTACGGGTGACTATCAACGAGGAATGATCGTTGGAGAGTATACGCTTGAGTTCCGCCAAGAAAAGGCGCACGCCCGCATCAAGGGTCTGCAATAAGAGGACAATGGGGCTGCCCTTATGGGTGGCCCTTTTCTTTGTATTCAAGGACGGAGGTATGTAGATGGCACTAGAAACAGTGGACGAGATAAAAGCAAAGACGGAGGAGCACCGACAACGAGTCGCATCCAGCCGAATCGCGAAAGGTCAGCCGCCCGAGCCACCGGAGAAATTCGTACCGATTCCGCTCGGAATCATCTTGGCGGAACAGTTGGCACCGTTTTACAAGATCGCGGTCCAGTATGCGGCAATTATCGCGGCCGGTTCGTTGGTTCACGTTGACACTTCGAAATTGGAGAAGTACCGCGAGACGGCTAAGTTGGCGTGTATGTGCATCGGGTTTCACTCCGGTCTTATCGCGAGCAGCGTAGAGTGGTGTCTGCGAGAGATGGACGAGATTAACGCATCCATTAACGAAGGTAAAGAAGGTGAGATTGACAAAACCTCCAAGATGCGCAGGTTTAGTTTCTTCTTGGAACACTTAAACAAGTCACCATGGGCTGATACCTACGATTATAAAAGCGCCGAGCCTCACCATATTCGAGAAGCCAAGATAAAAGCGGAAGTTGAACGGCTAAAGAACGATCCAGAAGTGTATCAAGCGGAACTGGATGCCGCCTGGCGTCATTACCGCGAGATTGAGCACTTAATATAAGGGGCTGATGAGCATGGCAAAAAGAAGAGCAGATATTGGTCGGAGTTTGACTGACCAACAAAGACGAGCGGCCCAAGACCTTGTCGCGAATGAATTCTGTGAGTTATCAAGTGGAAAGAAACTAACCAAGGATGAGCTTGCGGAGAGGATCGGTATTTCCAGGTCTACGCTTTACGAATGGATGAAGATTCCGGAGTTCAATGAGTACCACCGTATGATCTCACGCGATAAGCTACACGCTCACGGAAGCGAGGTGGATGCCGCTCTTATAAAACTAATTCGTATGCCGGAGCCACGTATAAAAGCGATCGAACTATGGTACAAGTTGCAGAGGGAACTCGCGGATGTCCATGTAATCGAGCATGAAAACGAATCGAAATTGCCACGTAAGTCTGACGCAGAGATCGCGGCGGATATCCACAAACTGGCCGAGATGGTGAACGGGGAGGAATAACGATGGACCTATACAAAATCGGTGAAATCGCAGAGGACGGACTGAACCGTCTCACCGAAGTCCTGGCGCGAACTCGACCGTTCAACGCGGCAGACTACGTACAATTCTGTCAGGCTATCGCGGAGTTAAAGCACGATGAAAACGCAGATGTAGCGCTTCTCGGGCGCAAATTAAACGAGATACACGCGCTTATCAAGCGAATCGATACTCTACGCAAAACGATGCCGGAAGGGGCGCGGCCGATCCGCAAGGGTGCGGTAGATGTCCTGCGATTAATTTCGACCTGCAATCGGGCTCTCAAGCGCATCTCAAGGGAGGTGGCGGTAGACGGTGTTTAATCTTGTTGGACGACTCACGTTAAAAGACGGGGCTTCATCCGTTTTAAAGCAGGTAATGGGCGGGCTCTCGGCTACCGCGGCACTCGCCGGAACTACCGCACTTGCTTTCTCATCCCTTAACAAGGCAATGGATTATGAAAGTCAAATGTCCTCGATTAAAGCGCTAACAGGGGCATCCAGTGCAGAAATGACGCGGATGTCGAACCTTGCAATGGAGATGGGGGCCTCTACCAAATATTCGAGTTTACAGGCAGCGGAGGGAATCGAAGAGCTCCTCAAGTCCGGTCTGACTCCGGCAGCGGTCGAAGCGGGTGGACTGGAAGCAGCGTTAAACCTCGCCACGGCGGGTGGACTTGAGCTCGCGGAAGCATCCGAAATTATGTCGACCTCGCTGAACGCATTTAAACGCGAGACTCTCGCGGCGGAAGAAGCGTCGAATATCCTTGCCGGAACCGCAAATGCTTCGGCTACGGACGTTCACGATCTCCGGTATGCTCTCGCGGAAACGTCGGCGGTTGCGGCTGCTGTCGGTATGTCGTTTAAGGACATGAACACGGCGCTCGGGATACTTGCGAATAACGGCATCAAGGGAAGCTCCGCTGGTACTGGTCTAAAAACGATGCTGGGACGTTTACAGCCAACAACAAAGGAAAACATTGCGTTATTTAAGAAGCTTGGGATTATTACGAAAAGCGGAACGAACCAGTTTTATAACGCGAAAGAACAGCTTAAAGACCTGTCGGAAGTGTCTGATGTCCTGAAAAAATCGCTAAATGGAATGTCGGACATGAAGAAAAGCGCCGTGCTCCTACAAATGTTCGGGGAAGATGCTCAGAAAGTAGCGACCATTCTTGCGACGGACGGTGCGGACGGCGTGCGTAAATTCCACATGGAAATGTCGAAAGTAACGGCCCTTGACGTAGCCAAGCAGAAAATGGACAACGCAAAAGGCGCAATGGAGCAGTTGGGCGGCGCAATTGAGACAATACAAATCTCTGCGATGCAACCATTACTTCCGGTAATCAAGGACCTCTCGCTAATGTTTGCCGATATCGCGACTCAGTATGGTCCGGCGATTACGGCTACTTTCGAGGATATGGGAAAGAGCATCCGTGACTTTATGGACCCGTACGTTAACGACCCGAAAAAGTGGGAGGTAACGGGTCAGGCAGAATTTAAATTCAAGCAGGCAGAAATAATGGACCGCCAGATGATGAAACCTACGCCATTCTTCGACGCTCTAGTGGGGCGATTCGACGAGTGGTATGAGGATAGCGGAAAGCAGATGATGAAGGACGGAGCGGCGAGGGTCGCGAAAGACTTCGGCACATTCCTTGAAGAAAACGCGCTAGATATCGCAAAAGCCGGACTTACAATCGGGGCCCGAATTGCTACGAGCGTTTCGCAAGGCCTCCGAAGTGAGATGGAAAATAGCGCATTGGGCAAAGCGATCCTCAACGCCAATCCTGCGCTCAATCTCGGTGATAAAGCCGGGAATCAGATATGGGAATGGCTCTCACCGCAGCCGAAGAAACCGGATGAAAAGGCCTATCATGGGATTTCGTATGTGCCTCGTGACGGAATGACCGTCCAGATGCATAAAGGCGAAAGAGTACTAACAGCGAAGGAAAATCGCGAGTATTCCGGTGGTTCTGGCGGCGCGCCAGTCGTGAACATCTCGATGAATGGCGTTACTATACGCGAAGAGGCGGACATAGACAGGCTCGCGTACAGATTGGCACGGGAAATGCACGCACTTGCGTAGAATGACGAAAGCCCACGGCGAGAGATCGCTAGTGGGCGTTTTTTGTTTCCGTTAGACAAGCCAGTCATGGCTTTGGGAGGTATTTCCAGAGGACTGTCGAAAGTAACGATAGTTAAGTAAACTGCTGAGGAGATGTATTTTACATGGATGAGGGATTTACTCAAATTCAAGAGCATTTTTTTGATTATTTAAGGGAGTTAAATGATGTTTCGGCAGTAACACTTGCTATACATTTGCACGTAGAGTATTTGATAGACCGGTTGATTAGGGAAAAATCACCTACAGCAAAGGAAATATTAACTAATAGCCAGTATACATTCTCTATCAAGTTAAATTTAGTGTATAACATGGGCCTCATACCTGAGTATATTTTCACTAACATAAAGAAACTTAATAAGTTAAGGAATGGAATTGCTCATAATTTAAACATCGACTTAAGTAAGCAAGATTTGAACTTTCAGAGAGATGATAATAACTCATACGATGTTAGAGTAGTAGAAGGAGATATCAATAAATTAATGACTCTCGCAGCGTATACTTTTGGTTTTCTTGACTACCATTGTTCACGAGAACACGGGATCAGAGATATGTAGTCGCTTCGCACGTTCTATTTGGAACGCTTACGCCCTGGTGACGGATTTAATTTCCATTACTAGGGCGTTTTTTATTAGTATTGTCTTAGTTTTTGGATGATTGTACCAATATTCGATTTGTTGTAAAGTAATATGAATAAAAAATTTTGGAGGTAATTTTCGTGATCAACGCTAAACCCGTCTCTATTCGTGCGTACATATCAATGTTCCAACTCGAGCAACTCGTGGGTGGTGGTGACTTCTGGGCATCTCTCATCAAAGACGACAACTATTATGTTGAAATTGACGTTCCTTGGTTTTCGATTGCAAAGGTTCAAAATGAAGAAAACAAAAGGATGATCATGATCAAAAAGTAAGACTAGAGTTATAGCCCACTACGTTGCCTGAAGTGGGCGTTTCTTTTTTTGTCCTAAACCAGCGGAGTACATCGAGCCTAGCGGCTTGTGCCGATCACTACCGTTAAAGGAGCGTACCCACTCGTGACCTACCGCTCGACCCGTCCTTCTACTATACCGTATCCTGGCGCGATGCCTCCGCAATCCGCCGCGAGCTCGACGAGCGGTTCATTCCGTACGAGATTCGTTCGTTGCCGGACGGCAGGATCGCGTTTATATTTCCGGATTTGCCCGTACCTGTCTACGCTCGTGTGCGGAAAATTTTCGGAGGGAACGGAATCCCTATTGATAAATTCGATGAGTGGGGTGCAATTGTTCAATCTTATGTTAATTTTTGAACTTTCTGTTTTGCATAAGGAAAGAAGTTTGTGGAATAAGAATTTCATCTTCAAATGGTCTTAAATCGTGATGAACAGGCTCAATTCTTACAGAACTCCCAACTAAAGATGAATAATCACGCTTCATTTGTTGATACACGTTGCGAAATTCTTCGTAATTGCTCATCTCGCTATGGTAAAGACTAAGCAACCATTCGCTATTAAAATAGGTGAAAAAGTTTACCTTAATCAGTTCAGGATTAGTAAGGGCTTCGGCTCTTGCATCGATTCCATATACCTCCCTAGCACTTTCAATTTGCGCGTTAATTAGAGACTCAGGCACGTGTAATCCCCAATTTCTAGCGTTGTTTAAACGCTTTATAGCATCTTTTATTTCGTCACTCAATTTAGGTAGCGACCAATCTGCACCTCTTGATATCCTTCTTTCAGCGATTTCTCTGAACTTTTTATAAGATGCCGCGGATTCTGAGTGATCCCCAATTAGATTTAGGAGATAGCCAGGTGCATACTGTAATGCGTCATTATGCCTCTCATAAACATACGCTGGTATTTTACGTTGCGAATATTCGGCAACGCCTAGTCGTTCCATATCTCTCTTTAGTTCGTTTAAATGTTGCTTTAATCCACGTAGTCGTTTATCTACAGCAACGATCAGAAAGCGTAAGTAGTAAATGAAATCTATCTTGGTATTCAAATCAAACCGCTTATGATTTACTTTTGTCATCCAATAACCTCCGAATCTAGTCAAAATTGCTCTTTACATAAAAATAATCATTTACCGGAATATAAGCAACTTCTAATTAGATTACGGATGTCCATAACGTCGATTGATACGCTTAAACCGCCGTGGAAGTGACGAAGTTACACCGTAGTGATATAATAATGTTAGCGTCCGAGTACGCTATAGGTTGACGAGTTCGCTACGTAAGTTTACGTTTGGTGAACGGTTAGGATGCCGTCAAACTACGCTACATTATACGGAGGGATACCGAAGTGGTCATAACGGGGCGGTCTTGAAAACCGTTAGAGTGCAAGCTCACGCGGGTTCGAATCCTGCTCCCTCCGCCATAAATATTAAATGAACCGACTCCAGTTGAGAAGCTGGGGTCTTTTTTATGGTCGAGCGCTTTGAGAGTTGGTTGTCGGTTCTTTTTTGTAAAAATATCAGAAAATAAAGAAAACTACTATATAATGGAGAGGAGACTATAAGTGATGGGGGAATTTGCATGTTCGAAGCGCAAAGGGTTCGTAGAAATGCACTTGGCGATATTTTGCGAAGAAGTCGTGGACGAAATCCTGATAAGCCTGCCCTATACTTTGAGGAAGAAGTATTGACCTACACGCAGCTTGATCAGCTTGCAAACAAGACAGCTCATTCGCTTCTTTCAAAAGGCTTGCAAAAAGGGGAACGGGTAGCAGTATTGTCACGTAACTCGATGGATTTTGCGATTCTAAACTTTGGGATAGCAAAAGCAGGGGCCATCATGGTGCCGATCAACTTCATGTTGAATAAAGAAGATGTCGCCTATATTTTCGGTCATGCGGAAGTGAGCGCGTGCTTCGCAGCTCCCGAATTCTTGCAGCTCGCCCAAGACGGACTCCAATTAGCTGGAATTTCCCCCAAGCTGCTTTCCCTCATGTCCAAACCAGCAGAACGAGCAGGGGAATGGTTGCCTTTTCGCACGCTGATTGAAGCGGCAGACGACCACGAGCCTGAAGTAGACATAGTGGACGAAGATGTTGTGCAGATTTTGTATACCAGCGGAACGGAATCAAAGCCAAAGGGCGTTATGCTCACTCATAAAAGCATTATCTCCGAATATGTCAGCTCGATTATCGAAGGCGGGATGACGCAGGATGATGTGGCTGTTCATGCACTTCCCTTGTTCCATAGTGCGCAGCTTCACTGCTTTTTGGGACCGTACGTGTACTTAGGTGGAAGTGGAATTATTTTGGAACAGGCAACCCCTGCGTTGATGCTACAGACAGTAGAGGCGTATAAGGCGACTCAGTTGTTTTGCCCGCCAACCGTGTGGATTGCTTTACTGCGGTCTCCCGATTTTGTCGCGCGTAATTTGAGTTCTTTGCAAAAGTGCTACTATGGGGCAGCAATCATGCCAGTAGAAGTGTTAAAAGAGCTCGGGAAACGCCTCCCAAACGCTCAGTTTTACAATTTTTACGGCCAGACGGAAGTGGCGCCATTAGCAACTGTGTTACAACCAAAGGATCAGATGAGAAAACCAGGCTCTGCAGGTAAGCCAGCATTAAATGTGGAAACGAAAATCGTCGATGATGACGGGAATGAAGTCCCTCGTGGAAGTGTTGGTGAAATTGTACACAGGACCAGCCATGCGATGCTGGGGTATTTCCGAGATGAGGAAAAGACACAGGCTGCCTTCCAAGGAGGGTGGTTTCACAGCGGGGATTTAGGCATCATGGATGACGAAGGCTATATCACGGTCGTTGACCGGAAAAAAGATATGATTAAATCGGGGGGAGAGAACGTAGCAAGCAGGGAGGTTGAAGAGCTTATTTATCAACATCCGAAAGTGTCAGAGGTCGCTGTGATCGGAGTTCCCCATCCGTTCTGGATCGAAGCAGTGACGGCTGTTGTTGTCCCAAAAGCGGGTGAGTTACTGACTGCTGACGAGATGCTTGCTTTTTGCAAAGACCGCCTTTCCTCCTTCAAAGCACCCAAATATGTAGTGATTGCTGACAATCTTCCTCGAAACCCCAGTGGAAAAATCTTGAAAAGAGAGTTGCGCCTCCGATACGAAACACTGACGACTTAGCCAGTCACAAGGTCTAAAGCACAGAAAAACCCGCTCTGTTATGGAGCGGGCTTTTGCTGCTGTGATTATTTGACGTTGGAAACAGTCGGGCGATCTGCTTGAATGACTTCAAAACGATAACCTTTTGCTTTCAAGTACGAAATGATTTGGGGGAGAGCTTCAGCCGTTGGCGACTTGGTGCTGGAATCATGCATCAAGACAACGATTTCTTTTTGTGACTTTACTTGCTGCTTTACATTTGCCAGTGCCTGTGCGGCTGTGTACTTGTTGCTCCTAGCATCGCCGTTTGTTACATTCCAGTCGATAAACGTATAGCCACGTTGGTTCGCCTCTGCTTTGATCGCATGCATCACGGTCTGCTGCTTGTTATAACGTGTGGGATCTTGATATTTCAAACTAACGGTATTTGTACTGCCACCTGGATAGCGGAACACGGTTGGTTTTACGCCGATTGCCTTTTCAATCATTTGACTACCTTTTTCCATGTCTGCAAAAAAGCCATCCATATTTTTGTAAAGAAGCTGATAATTATGGGAATACGAATGTCCTCCCACCGCATGTCCTTCAGCTACGATCCGTTTGAGAATGGCCTCATGACCAGCTACCTCACGGCCCACAATAAAGAAAGTGGCTTTGACTTGATTCGCTTTCAGCGTATCCAAAATGCGTGGAGTGACAGGTGAAGGTCCATCGTCAAAGGTTAAATAGGCGATCTTCTCAGAAGACTTCGGTGTCTGAGGGATCGGTTTTGTAGCTGGTTCAGGCTTCTTCGTTTGATTGGTCGTTCCTTTTTGTTTGTCAGGCTGCGGTGAAGTCGGTGTCTCTGGTTTTGCTGGCTTAGATGGTTTCGGTTGTTCTGGTTTCGGTTGCTCCGGTTTCTTTGGTTGTTCAGGCTGCTTTGGTTGCTTCTGTTGAAGCGGCTGCATCGGGATAAACGGTTCATCGCCATAGATCAAATATTTTTGCCGCAGCTCAACAAATTTCTTAAGATCCGCTTCATAGGAGGAAACAATCTCCTGAGGGGATTTGCCTTGTTCGAGAAGCAGACCGATTTTGTTGGTACCCATCACCTTGTCGAACATGGAGATTTGCATACTCGTACTTTTTGGTATAGGGAATGATTGTAATTGCTTGGCATAAGCTAGCGCGTAAATACCTGTTTTTGCCGGGTTAAACTGATGTGGATCGTTGATCTGAAGGCGGACGCCCCCAGCAGTTCCTTTCGTCTCAGGAATAAAGATGACGCCAGGCAGAAGACTTCCATTTAACAGATCGGCGTACTTGTGCGAATCTAGACCCTCTGCCCCGATCCAAGTGAAATGGTCGCCTTGTCGAAGGGGGGTACCCTCACCCAAACCAGTTGCCATATACCCGAAAACCGAGGTCAAGTTAGGGAGATGCGGAGAACTCGGAATCCAGGCCAATCCTGTCTGTTGATAAATCAAGCTACGTGTATACCCTTGCATCGGAATAACGGTTAGATCTACACCGATGGTACGATTGAAATACAAGGCCAGCTCTCCGATGGTCATGCCATGTGCAAGCGGGAGGGTATCCACTCCGATAAAGGAACGGTAAGGTAGTTCAACTACTGGCCCCTCGACAATCGTTCCACCGAGGGGATTCGGTCGATCCAGTACCATTACTTCTTTTCCTTGTTCTTTTGCTGCAGTCATGGCGTATTGCAAGGTAGATATGTATGTGTAGGTTCTCGATCCAATATCCTGCAAATCGACGAGAAGAATATCAATGTCTTTGAGCATTTCCGGTGTCGGCTTGCGAGTTGATCCAGACAAGCCGTAGACCGGAATAGCGTAGACGGGATGAACAAAGCTCGTTACCTGTTTTCCTGCTACCGTTTTTCCGTCGAGGCCGTGTTCAGGTGCATAGAGAGCGGCTAAATGGACGGAGCGATCTCGTCGTAACATGTCGATCGTGCTAACCATTTGACTGTTCTGACCTGTTTGATTCGTAATTAATCCGACTTTTTTGCCTTCGATGAGATAGTGGAACTGATTGAACAGTACATCACTTCCCAATTGGATGGCAGTCGTATTGGCGGAGCTTCCTACTGGAGGAATTAAAGTTAAGATAAGTGCCAGGATGAGGAAAGGGAGAAATTTATTCATCATTCATTGCCTCTTTCAAGATAAAATACTGTCGCTTCTTGTCTATTGTAACGTTTTTGGAAAGCAAGATGGTTGCATTTTTGTAACAATTTGAAATTAGGTCAAAAGGAGCAGAAAAAAGTAACGAAAAAGAGGAGGGGGATTAGGAAAAAATGTTCTTTTGAAAGGGTTTCTACAGGAAAATCTTGAAACAGCCTTCATCCTATAGTAGATTAAGAATCGTGTGAACCTTTTTGGAAATGGAGTGAATGTATTGCTGAAAAAAGTAACCTCATTACTGCTCGCAATTGCCTTGGTACCGATGGCAGCGTTTTCTGCAGCGGCAGCGACTGCACCTGTAGTGCCTAAAACCGTACAGAATGCTGTTAAGGTGGAGTACAATAAAAAACAAATTGCGTTTCCTGACCAAGCACCTATTATCTCCCAAGGGCGGACATTGGTTCCGATTCGTCCGATTGCAGAGAGTCTTGGATTTGAAGTGAAATGGAATGAACAAACTCGTACCGTTACCATCAACAAAGGGAAAGATAACATCAGATTGGTCGTTACTCAAAAAATTGCCAACAAAAATGGACAAACCATCAACCTCGACGTACCTGCACAGATTGTGAACAAGCGTACTGTAGTGCCTGTTCGTTTCATCGCGGAAGCTCTGAGCTACAAGGTTGAATGGGATCCGAAGACACAAACGGTATTGATTGCGGATAATGTGAACCCTAATCAAGTCGGCCAACAGGAAAAGCCGAAAGATCCAGCAAAGCCTGGAACAGACGAGAAAAAACCCGATACACAGGTAACATTGTTCGATAAAGCGAGTATTGAGGGTAAAAAAGTGAACGTCTTTGCTTATTACCAGGTTACCGGGAAGGTTGAAGCAGGTTCAGAAGTTGTCGTCATCGTCGGAGATGACACATATGAGGTTACAGTAAATAAGGATGGCACCTTCAAGTTCCAACTGGAAGGTGAGCATGATGGCATTCGTAGCTTTACTTTAAAAGCAGAAAAAGATGGAAAACAAGATACAGTAGATGGTGAGTTTATCGCTCAATAAGGCAGCTACTTCCTGAGTAAGAACACCTCCTGCACATCACACTAAGTGCAAGGAGGTGTTTTTGTTGTGAGACGAATAAGTAGGAGTATCGTTGCTGTACTCCTGTTTGCCGGCTTGCTGACAGGGTGTTCGCCTAACAAAGAACAGGGCACCGAAGATCAGAACGGAAATCAGGCCAAATTTGAATCTCTCGGAATTAACTTCCAGAACGATAACGTCGGTAGGGACAAAGGACCGGCAGCCATGATTAGCCAAAAGAGGGTTCATCAGCGAGAACCGCAGCTGGTGACGTACTTGGAAGGGCGTGCGGAAAAGCTGCCCGGTGTAGCCGATATCAAGGTATTAGCGTACAAGGATAACTTGATTGTAGGTGTGCTGCCAGTTGATACACCAAAGCCTGACGAAGTCAATCCACAGACGTCGATCCCGTATACGCCGGGAAAAATTGTGCGAGTCGATAATGGACATCCAGATTCGCTGCACAGACGTGTTGTGAACCGGATGAGGTCAAGCTTACAGGCAGAAACACGCTTTAACATTTTGTACGTGTCTACCAATCGCGCTGTTTATGACCGAATCGCAGATTTGCATTCACGAATTACGAACGGAGAGCACATCAGTGACGAGGAATTTCAAGTCCTGTTAAATGATATTGGATATACGGTTATTGGATATAATTTAGTGGATTGAAAGAGCACCACCTGGACTCCCGGGTGGGCTTTTTGTCGATTAAGGGTCAAATGGCAGGAGAATAGTTAGAAATGGGGAAATAGTCAAAGAAGAGCAGGAGAACGGCAAGGAGTGCACATTATATGATTCCAATCCACATCCCTATATCCAAAATAACTCCTCCAGGACAGAAGCCATATGTTTTACGGCGGCCTGCATTGGCAAAAAAATTACGCCTGTTGAAATATACGCAGATTTGTCTCATTCATGCAGGGGCAGGCTATGGCAAAACGACTTCTTTGGCTACATTTCTACATGATGAAGCACTGGCTGCGTCCTGGTTTACCATTCAGGATGGAGACGATGCCCTTCTTGCGTTTGTCATTTGTCTCGTCGAAAGTGTTCGGCAGGTTCATTCTGGTTTTGGGCAGGTATTGAAAGAACAATTCAAAGACATCACTGAGCAAAGTCCGGTGCCGTCGCTAGACAGTAAAGTACTGGTCGACTGGTTTGTCGGTGAATGCGTAAAGCTCCAGGCTGACCACATACTTGTTTTGGACCATTTCCAACGAATTGAGAATGGGAGTGAAGTTGATCAATTTGTTCAACGATTAGCTGAGGCGCTTCCACAAAAGGTCAAGCTGGTTATCTTAACGCGTTCCCGACCGAAATGGTCCAATCTCGACTTGTTGTCCGCAAGAGGAGAGTGTCTGGAGCTTACAACCAATGACCTTTCTTTTACGTTGGAGGAGAGCGAGGCCTTTTATTCTGATCAATACGACATCACGTTGTCCGAAGAAGATTGGAGTCGAGTCGAAGAGGTGGCGCAAGGCTGGGTGATGGCGCTGCGAACTTTTGGTGAAATGGTAACGAGGGGGCAGACGGTGTCCGATAGTCTGCGTGAGCTATCCCGATTGTTGCATTTGCTGGAAGTAGAAGTATGGACACAGCTGGATGCAGGTATGCAGCGCTTCTTGATGGAGGCAGCGGTTCTCGAACAATTCGATTTGGAGGATTGCAAGCAAATACTCGGGGAGGGATGTATCGAGCACCTGTTGGAAGCACAGCGTTGTCATCTTTTTCTGCATGTCCAAGCAGATTCTCATTATTCCTTTCATCCGCTATTTCAGCGTCTCCTGTCGAGCAAGCTGGCTGCGAATCAAGCGACGTACGTGCATGTAAATCAAAGGGCCGCAGGATGGTATAGACGTAAAGGGGACGAGGCAAAAGCTTTTGGGCGGTTGCGTCTTGTTGAACAGTGGGAGATGCTGGGTGAGTGGCTGTGCCAAGCATCAGAAAGGTTGCTGCAAGCAGGGAAGCTGGACTTTTTATACGAGTGGATAACGCTGTTACCAGAGCATATCAAGTGCGAAGAGCATTGGCTGTTGTTTTATCAGGGCGAGGTAGAACGCTATCGCTGTCTATATGCGAAATCCTTTGCTTCTTATGAGCAATTTTTGAAACAATGTGAACAAAAGCAAGATCAAATCGGATTGTGCCGCGGGTTGGAAGGGCAAGCACGCGTCCATCTCGACAGCGTCCAAGGCGTCCGGGCCGAAGAGCTGCTCAAGAGGGCAATTCAACTTTTGCCCCCATCTGAACAAGAGAATGAGATGGCACCGAGGCTATACCGCTTGCTGGCAGAAATTTATACGAATCGCGGAGATGCCAAACAGGCGGCAGCTTGGTATGAACGGAGCCAGGAATTAGAGCAGCAGACGGAGGTTGAGCTAGAATCACGCCTGTTGTTTCGTACTGGCCGACTGCAGTCCTCCATCCAGCTCTTGGAAAGTAAGTGGCAGGTAGAACAAGGGAAGCATCCCCCACTGACCAGATCGTATCGGGAAACCTCTTTACTGCTATCTTTTGTGTATGCATTGAATGGCGAATGGGAGCGAGGGTGGGAAGCAGCAGAAACTGCCATACAACTCGGACGTGCGGCGCATTCCCCTTTTGTAGAGGCGAATGGCTATGTTCGAAAAGCGCATGCGGCCCTCATCAGTCAAACATTGCCTACGGACGAGATTCGCGAGCTTTATGAAAAAGGTTTGCAAATCATGGAGGAGCTCCAATCCACACGCGGAAAGTCAGAAACGCTTCTGGGACTAACCTTGCTTTATGCAAGAGAAAAGGCACTCGACCAAGCGCTTCTGTATGGCAACAGGGGAATACAAGAGACAGAGGCAATGCGCGACGACTGGTTAGGCAGTCTGGTACGTATGGCTATTGGGATTGCCTATGCCAAATACGGGAAAGAAGAGGAAGCGTGGGCCACCTTTATCGATTGTGCCGACCGACTCAGTCACTGCGGGGATAGCTATAATGTCGTCATTTGTCAATTGTGGCTGAGCTTCTTGGCTTATCGCAAAAAACAATGGGATTTGTTTGTACCTGCGGTGACGCAAGCTTTGTCCTTGATGAAGTCCGGTGAATATCAATTCCTTTTGCAGAGACCAACGCTGCTTACACCGCATGATGTACAGCAGCTGATGCCGATTCTGATTGAGGCAGAGCGCCGAAAGGTATCGCCGGATTACGTCTCTCAGCTGTTAAATGATTTGGGCTTGCAAAACGTGACATTCCACCCCGGGTATACCCTTCGTATTCAGACACTGGGCGCCTTCCGTGTATGGCTGGGAGAGCGGGAATTGAGCGAAAAGGCATGGCAGCGTGGGACGGCCAAGCTGTTGTTTCAGCTTTTATTGACGAAGAGACACCATTTGTTAGCCCGGGAAGAAATCATGAACCGACTTTGGCCAGACAGTATCGAAGAAGCAGCCATTCGCGATTTTAAAGTATCGTTAAATGCATTGAACAAAGCCCTCGAGCCAGATCGTGCTGCCAGAACAGACACATTCTTCATTCAACGCCATGGCAGCTCTTACGGTTTCAACCTGGCATCAGGCTACCATATGGACGTCGAAGAGTTCGAGAAGCTCGTTACACTGGGCTTGGCAGAATCAGATCGGCGTCAGGGGGCTATCCTGTTGGAAAAAGGGCTTGCCTATTACTTGGGCGATTACATGCCAGAATGCCGTTATGAGGATTGGTGTGTAGAAGAGCGTGAGAGAGTGCAGACGCTGTTTTTACGCGGAGCAGAAAGGTTAGCCAAAATCTTGCTAGAGGACGGGCAGTTGGAAAAAACGATCCGCTGGTGTGAAGCGATTCTGCGGGTGGATGATTGCTGGGAGGAGTCGTACCGCTTACTTATGACTGCGTATTATCAGCAAAATAATCGCACACAGGCAATCCGCTGGTATGAAAAATGTGTAGCAAAACTGAGGGAGAACCTTGGTGTCGCGCCGATGCCTGCAACGATGGAGACTTACCTTCAAATTATAGAGAAGTAAAAGATCGCCCACAAAGCGATCTTTTTTTTGTACATAGAGCAATGGCTGCTTGACAAAACTAGGAAGTATTCGTAATATAAATTTTGTACTGACCAGTCAGTTCAAAAGATCGAAAGGGGACAGGAGTGATGGCACCATCCAAAAAAGATCAAATTGCAAACGGAGCTTTAACCGCATTTGCCCAATTGGGGTATAGCGAAACGACCATGGATGCAATCGCGGAAATGGCACAGGTGGCAAAAGGAACCCTCTATTATCACTTTTCCACAAAGGAAGAGCTGTTTTTGTACGTGATAGAAAAAGGCGTGAAGATGCTGATTTACCATGTAGATCATGTAATGCAGAATGAAGAGCTTTCCTTGGAGGATCGTATTCTGAATGTGCTGGATGAGCATCTTCGCTTCTTTTCCGAGAATCAAGATTTGTGTTTCCTGTTGCGGAGTGCGTTCTCAGGAGATGGACAACGCGACAGGATGGTTGGCAATCTGCTAGGTGGCTATTTCAGCACGATGGAGTCACACATGCTAGAACTGCAGCAGCAGGGGTATATCCGGGCGGATATCGATATTCGCACACTTGCTTCCTCGTTGTTTGGCATGGTTGGTTTTACCGTACTTCGCAAGCAGTTTCGCAAAGAGCCAGTGAACAGTGCCGCAGATAAACAGACACTTCGTTATTTGCTGTCAGGAATGTTCCAAAATAGTCTAGAGAAATGTAAAACAAGAGGAGAAGACAGATGAACAAACGTGCATGGATCGGTGTAGGTGGCTTTGTAGTGAGTATTGCAGTACTTGGAACCGTATTGTTTGGTTCGAATGTGAGTAGCATGGCTGGTCAGAATACAACGAAATTAGCAGGTGTAATCGAAGGAACAGAGGTCGACCTCTCTTTTAAAATGGGTGGTTCCATCGAACAGCTCTCCCTGAAAGAAGGAGACGAAGTAAAGGCAGGGCAAGTAGTTGCCACGCTGAGCAGCGCGGAAATCCTTGCGAAGAAGGAACAGGCTGAAGCTGCTTACAAGCTTTCACTCGTCAAGCTTGATCAGGCGAAAAAAGGAGTATCAGTGACAGATAGCTCCAGCAATGCCCAAGTCGACCAAGCAAAAGCAGTAGTCAACTCGGCGCAAGCGCAGCTTGACGCAAACAGAAATGGAGCGCGTTCAGAAGAAATTACGCAGCTCAAAGCGAAATTACAAGCAGCACAAACTTCGAATCAAATTGCCGCGACGAATTTGGAACGAATGAGGAAATTAATGGCGGAAGGTGCCGTTCCACAAGTGAAAGTGGAAGAGGCGCAGATGCAAGCAGATAAAGCCCAAGCGGAGTTTAAAGCAGCAGAAGAGCAGTTGAAAATGGCTCAAACTGGATCGCGCAAAGAGCAGGTCGATGCCGCACAAGCACAACTGGATCAAGCAAAAGCTGCATACAACCAAGCGGTAGCAGGGAGAGGTCAAGTAGGCTTGAAGGAGCTGGATGTTAAATCAGCAGAAGCGAACGTCATGCAGGCAAAAGGTGCACTGGCTGAAATGGAAGCCTATGTGAACAACACCAAGCTGACAGCTCCAGTAGACGGTATTGTAAAAGCAGTTGCCGTTCAAAAGGGAGAGCTGGTTTCGCAAGGCTTCACTGTATTGACGATCCAAACAAAATCAGACAACTATGTCAAATTTTATGTAAATGAATACATGCTTTCGAATGTGAAAACAGGCGATCAAGTGAAATTGTTTGTCCCAGCCCTGAACAGAGAAGTAGACGCCAAAGTGGTTACTGTAGCTCCTGCTGCTGACTTTGCCGTAAAAAAAGCGACACAAGAACTCGGTGATCGTGACATTCGTTCCTTCCAGGTGAAGCTATTGGTGTCCGATTCGGAATTGCGTCCAGGTCTGACGGTTGAGTGGCATCTTGAAGGAGCTGGTAATGGTGAATAGTTTCTCTCACCTGTTCTGGAGCGAATGGAAAAATCTTTTTGCAAACAAAACCATTCGGAATATTCTCTTCCTCGTTCCACTGATTTATTTGACGATGTTCGGCTTTCTGTACAGTGAGAAAAAAGTGATGGAGATCCCTACTGTGATGGTGGATGCCGATCAAACCGAATTGAGTCGTGAGCTCTACCGCGCTTTTGAGGTCGATCATACATTTCGGATCACGTCAATCGTAGGAACAGAAGAAGATGCAATGAAGTTGGTTGACAAGGGCGAAGCAAATATCGCCCTGATCATACCTGCTGGATTAGAAAAGGATGTAAAGGCTGGGAGAGAGGCAGAGGTACTGACTGTTATCGACGGCAGTAACATGATGATTTCGAATACGGCAGTTCGAGCAGCGAATACAGCAATTAAGTCTGTTTCAGCAGGAACCACGCTGAAGAAGATGGAAGCAATTGGCGGATGGGGAGAAAAAGGGAAAAACATGTTTACGGGTATCGACTATCGATACAGAGTGTTGTACAACCCGACCTTCAGCTATCTGTCCTTCATGGTATTCGGTCTTGCAGGTACAGTGCTTCAGCAAGTACTGTTCCTTGGAATCGTATTGTCCGTTGCCCAGCAAAAAGAAGAGGGGACCTGGAAGGATACACTCTCTCGCCATAGCTTCTTCGCGATCACGGCGAGCAAATTGTTGCCGTACTTTCTGGCAGGAACCCTCAACATGTTCCTCGCGTTTACACTGTTGTTAAAAGGTTTTGATATCCCTTATTACGGAAGCACGTTTGATCTAATGCTACTGGCTACCATGTTTAACTTGGCGGTGTTGGCTATCGGGTATGCCATCTCCTTTGTGTCCAGCAGCCAGCTCCAAGCTACTCAGATCGGAATGATGATTGCAGTCCCTTCTTTCATGCTATCGGGTTATACTTGGCCAATCATGTCGATGCCAACAGGGATTGCTGCGATTGCAAAATCTTTGCCGCTGACCTATTTCTTGGGTGGTGTAAGGGAAATTTTGTCGAAGGGACACGGGCTGTCAGCTGTCATGAACGACTTCATGGTTCTCGGTTTCATGACACTCATCGGGTTGTTCGCAGCCTATGTCATTTATTTGTTGCAGATAAGGAAAAGTAAGGGGAAAGTTAGAGAACAAACGGCGGCATAAGTGGAAGGATTTGGCTGCGCCAGAGTGATGGCGTAGCCTTATTTTTGTTTACAAGGATCTTGTTTGGCAGTCAAGTTGTATAAAAATAAACCTTGTGTAATAAATAATCTCTCCTTTATACTTATTATAAAAAAGCAGATTCTTCAACACTAGGGGGACTTTATGTCAGCGACTCATCTAAAGCAATTGTGCGAGGAGACGTACACCAAGTTGAAAAAGGTCAGCATGGAAGTAGAGCGTTTTTTGAATCAGGTTACCTTATCTGGTCTTGTATCCGCATCGGGTGATCCTGAAGAATTTGAAACGTATTACCGTAACTATCTTTCCGACTTGCGCCACCTATTAGTCTACTGCGAAAATGCATACGAAAGGCTGGGAGTATCACTCCGACGCGCACGATTTCATGAGGAGTTTGCCGAGGAAGTATTATATCAGGTATACCATACCTGTATAAATAACTTCTATTACCCCAAAGGTGAGGTTTACGAAGAAGATGGTCGGTTGGCCTATACGGGTCAGGACTGTATCATTTTTCGCAAGCAGGTCGTCCCTGAGTTGCAGCAGTTGACCTTATCCTTGTCCAGAGTGTTCGAACAGTTGCGGAATGATTTGCAGTATTACGAGACAGACTACATAGCGAAAAAACAAATGCAACAAGAAAAAGCACGAGCTTAAAAAAGCCGTGCCTCTATACAAATGGAAAAAGGTGGAATGGACCACCTTTTTTATTTTTGAGCTTTTTTGCTCACTAATCTTATTGCGCACCAAAACGCAGACGTTGAAAAAACTTAGTGAGCAAGCCGCCGATTGTTTTTGGAGGCTGTTCCGTTTTGACTTCTTCGACCGGCTGGGCTTGACGAAGGGCCTGATTCACATTGATCATCCCGTACCCGTATAACTGATCGTGGCCCGGGGCTCCAAGGTCAGTTGCAGAATGTCTAATGAGATTCATCACGTCTTTGGTGTTCATATCGGGATGAACGGAACGGATAAGCGAAGCGAGTGCAGCGACGTGAGGACAAGCCATCGAAGTACCTGATAGCGAGGCATAGTCGCTGTAAATGTACGTGCTCGGAATATCGACCCCAGGAGCAGATACATCTACATAATCACCAAAGTTGGAAAAATCCGCGCGTTCTTTACGGTGGTCGACAGCGGCAACGGCGAGGACTTCATCATAGGCCGCAGGATAACTAGGCTGATCGCTCGCATCGTTTCCGGAAGCAGCGACTAACACGACATTATTATCAAAGGCATAGCGACAAGCTTCCCGTAGAGCAGCAGAGGAGGTGTAGTTGCCTACGCTCAAGTTGATAACATCGGCTCCGTTATCCGTTGCCCAATAAATCCCGTGTGCAATGTCTACAGCTGATCCCGAGCCGTCTGCGCCAATGGCTTTGACCGGCATGATCTTGCTCTTCCAGGACATCCCGGCAATGCCATCACTGTTATTCGTTTTCGCTGCGATGACCCCAGATACGTGGGTTCCATGCCCATTATCATCCTCAGGTTTGTTACTGCCATCCAAAACGTTATAGCCTTTGACCAGCTTTCCAGCAAATTCTGGATGCTTCATATCCACACCTGTATCGACGACTGCTACGATAACATCACTGCTACCTTCACTGACATCCCAGCTTTTCTCCATGCCGATTAGAGGAAGATTCCATTGGTATTCCTTGTAATACGGATCGTTTGGCTTCACGTTCGGGAGTAAGAGGTAATTTGGCTCGGCATATACGGAGTCAGGATGTTCAGCCAGTTTTTTCATGAGCTGCTTGGTAGTCATGCTCTTTGATTTGATGATGAGAAATTTGTCAAAGTCGCGCTTGATCTTGGCATCCAAAGAGGAAACAAGCTGATCAATTTTTTCTTGCTTGGGACGAGGGGAAAAGCGCACGACGACTTCATTCTCTACATAATGACTGCGGTCACGTTGGTTATGATGAAGCGTTTGGATATGACTTTTTTTCTCCAGGTCACGACGAACGTCTTTTACCTGTTCAATGTAGTTAATCCGTGGAATTCTCGCCTGAACGGATGTCACGCGGGGATGAGGTTCGCGCATTTCCTGTTCTGCATGCTGATTCATCCGAAACGGGACAACTACGAGACCGACCAAGGCAATAGCGGCAACAAAAGGCCAGACGCGCAAAAAAACTCACTCCCTCCAGTGCTGTTATCTATATCGTGCACATGAAGGGAGTGTTTATGAAGGAAATAGCTTACAGTTTAACGTGACTAGATTAAACCAAGCTTTGCTAAACCATGTTGGATGCCATTATCGTTTACGTGGCGCGTGATCATATTGGCGAACGGCTTCAATTCTTCATGAGCATTCCCCATCGCTACTCCCATGCCAACAAAGGAGAGCATCTCTTTATCATTCAATCCGTCTCCAAAGGCAACAGCATCCGCTTGAGTGAGTCCAAAATGTTTTAAGACAGCTTCAATTCCTTTTGCTTTGGAGCCGTTCGGGGGCAAAATATCCATGCAGTGTTCATGCCAACGAATATAAGAGACGTCATGGAATTCACCCGTGTATCTCGATTCATCTGCGCCACAGTAGAGAAATGCTTGATAAATCGGCGTTTCCTCCCAGTAGCGATGGCGATACGCTGGGTATTCCAGTCCCAACCAATCAAAAGACTCGATGATATGTGGGTGGTCCATTGCATTGGCATAGAAGTGATCTGCACTCAAAAATACCATCGGATGGGAATGACCCTCTGCCATTTGTTCGAGCTTTGCTAATGTATCTGTCGCAATTGGCGTGTGCTGGATGATCTTCCCTTCACTCTGCACATACGACCCGTTAAAGCCCACGAATGTCTCAATGCCCAGTTGCTTAGCGATTGGCATCAAATGATAAGGAGCTCGGCCGGTTGCGATCGCGACATGGACACCGTTTTGTTTTAATGTTTGTACGGCGTCCACCGTTGTTTGTGGAATAATGTGATCGGTGTTCAGTAAGGTTCCGTCAATGTCAAAAAAGACGATTTGATAAGCCACTTCTTATCCGCTCCTCTCCACGTTCTCTCTCTCGTTGTTTTCTCTCTATAAAAGGTTTTGCACAAAAAAATAGGAAAAGGAATGCCGACTGGGACACTCCTTTTCATTTCGCTATTAGAATACTGCTACTTCTGTCTCGCTGTCAAATACATGACATTTGGCAAGATCCATCGCTAGTTTTACCTTCATCTTTGGTTTTAGCGCTTCACGAGAATCCACGCGCGCCACCATCTGGGTATTCCCGATATTGTGGAAATAGACGTACAATTCGGAGCCCATGTTTTCTACGACTTCAACTTCTGCTTCCAGTGTGCTCTCAAATGGATTTGCTTCCATAAAAGAAGCGTCGCTGTAAATATCCTCCGGGCGAATTCCAAAAATAACCTGCTTATTTACATAACCTTTTTCCCGTAAAGTCTTGGCTTTATCTTCTGGGAAGCGTACATGAATATTTTGCGCATCAAAATAGAGTGCTCCGTCTTTCTCGGAGAGATTCCCTTTCACGAAGTTCATCGCAGGGGAGCCGATGAAGCTCGCGACAAACAGATTGACTGGATGATTGTAGATTTCAGTCGGGGTTGCCACCTGTTGGATAAGACCGTCCTTCATGACGACGATTCGGTCTCCCATGGTCATGGCTTCCGTTTGATCGTGCGTCACATAAATGATCGTGGTATTCAAGCGTTGATGCAGTTTCAAAATTTCCGTGCGCATTTGTACACGGAGCTTTGCATCGAGGTTGGACAACGGTTCATCCATCAAAAATACTTGCGGCTCACGCACGATCGCACGGCCTAGTGCGACACGCTGTCTTTGCCCCCCGGATAGCGCTTTTGGTTTCCGGTCTAGCAAATGCGAAATATCGAGGATTCGCGCTGCATCTTGAATGCGCTTATCAATATCGGATTTGGAGAATTTGCGCAATTTCAGGCCGAAAGCCATATTTTCGTATACATTCATATGCGGATAGAGTGCATAGCTTTGAAACACCATGGCGATGTCGCGATCTTTGGGAGCTACATCGTTGACGCGGCGATCGCCTATGTATAAATCACCTTCCGAAATCTCTTCCAGACCTGCAATCATGCGCAGCGTGGTAGATTTTCCACAACCAGATGGTCCGACGAGAACGAGGAATTCGCGATCTTGAATTTCCAAGTGAAAATCGTCAACTGCCGTAACGTTGTTTCCATATCGTTTATAAATGTGGGAAAGACTTACCTTAGCCATGAAAAAGGCACCTCCTCGGGATTGTGAAGAGAGAAAATTCTTGGATGACTATAAGGGTAGGGTACCAATTCACATGCAGGTTGGATATGGACAGTATATACAAAATGTTTTGTTAATTTTGACGAAAGAGGAGGTAGAGCTGTAGCAAGACGGCATCAGGAAACAATCGCGGGTCTAATCCGGTTTGTTCCGTCAGCTTGTCCAATCGATACAACAGTGTATTCCGGTGAAGGAAAAGTTGTCGTGCGGTATCGCTTACATTCAATTGTCTGGCGAACAACGTATCTAATGTTTCCAGTTGTTCATCTGTCATGTGCGGAACAGTTATGACAGCGGACAGCTCATTTGCGAGAGCGGCTGCTATTTCTTTGGGGAGAGAAGCTGCCCATCGTTCTAGCGGATAAGACCAATCTCCAGCGACCATCATTTGTGGCCGATAGGCTTGAAGGGCACGAGCTAGTGATAATTGCTGTAAAAGAGTGTCGCCCAATGCAAGTGGATTCGTGATTGGCGATCCGACAACAAGGCGAACAGGTTCCATCCATTCCATCGAAATCAGATCATGTAGGCCAGATGCCCACTCTAAAAGCTCTGGGGCCGTTTTTTGATGATCGAGTATGGAGACAGGGACGACGAGAAGGGCATGTGTTTGTGTTAACGGAATGAAATCGGGTACGCCTTCAAAAAAATCATGCAGCAAGGGCTGCAAAAAATCCCATTCGCCCTTTCGATCCGGTCTGCATCGCTCTAATAAAAAGGAGACGCGCGCTTCTTTCCACGGCCATTTTGCTTCCAGCTGAGCAGGGATGGCAACAGGGGAGCCGGAGACTATGCTTGAAAGCCAATTGGCTATCTGTTTTGGGAGGGGAAGCGTCGCTGGATCATCCAGATGAGGAAAAATCAGATCCAACAACGCTCGGGCTGAAGCATGCCAGGATGCCGTTTCGATAAGGATCATTGTCATCAAATCTTTGCTCGAATGGACGGCAACTTGCTCCCAGCCTTTTTGTCCCCAATCCTGCTGGGCTCGTGCTGCTTCTGTTTGTGAGACTTGTACATATTTGATAGGTAAATTCGTCGCTTGTCGGATGTGCTCGACATCTCTCTTCCAATTTTCCACAAGGTGACCTCCATCTCGACACGATAGTAAGACTA
This sequence comes from Brevibacillus sp. BD137, assembly GCF_041644655.1. NCBI lineage: Bacteria > Bacillati > Bacillota > Bacilli > Caryophanales > Paenibacillaceae > Brevibacillus > Brevibacillus sp. BD137. The sequence goes on from NZ_JAOTNO010000005.1 coordinate 47,000, forward strand.
TTATACCTTAGTCGAGGGCGAGCACGGCAGCGGTATCTTGAAGAGCCGGTGCTGGAGAGGCTATCTCATGAAGTGGAGCATCACTGCCCAGTACATGCAAGGTGATCTCGGGGCGGGAACGCAGACGGATGTTTACCCCTGTTTGCCCCAAGCCCTCACTGATGTAAAAGGGTCGACCATCCATCTCGTGAAGACCTTTCACGATATTTTGCTTCGGAAGTTTCCCCATCTTTACAAGATGAAAGGGGCAAGGCCAATGGATCTGTCCTCCGTGAAAATGCCCTGACAACAAATAATCGTAAGCATACTCCTTCATGTGCAAAACTATATTAGGATCATGAGTCAAGACGAGCCTTGCTCCTGTCTCGGGAACACCGAAGAAAGACTTGGCGAGGTTGCTATGGCGCGTGCTGAAATCATCCACACCGATAAGGTTCAGGGGCTGCCCGTTGTGATAGATTGTTTCATTTTCGTTGACAAGAACACGACAGCCAATTCGTTCCAACTCTGATTTTAACTGTGCAAGCTTAAAAGGGGTAAGCACGTAGTCGTGATTGCCAAAAACTACATAAGTTCCGAGTGTCGGCTGTAATTGCTGAAGACATTGCACAAAAGCAACTGCCTTCGGAATGTTTTTGTCGCGGTCGAGCAAGTCTCCGGTAATCGCAATCAGGTCTACCTGACGCTGCGAAAAGTCATCGACAATGCGCTGGGGCAATACAGATAAGTTTTCCATGTGCAAATCAGACAAATGCAAGATCGAAATCGGCTCAAAATCATGCGGTTGTTGAAGGTGCCGGGATTTTTGCAAGGGTATTGCTACTTCCTTTATTTGAACATCGAATGTATTGCGATAGGCCCGAAAAAGCAACAAAGCGATAGCGCCAAGTAAAAGAAACCAGATCATCAAGGTCAGCCATCTCCTTTGTGGTAAGAATACTGTCCATTATACAAGAAAAAGTTCGCAATCGAATAAGTAGGTTCTGGCAGGAGGAATTACGCAAAAAATGTAGAAATATTATGAATGTTGCGTAGTGAGAAAAACGATGTAGAGTGGGAGAGTGAAGACATGAACGTTGAGAAAATTCCAGCAACGGAAGGCCCTTATAATCTGAAAAATTATGACGAAACATATGCGAATTTTGATTGGGCAGATGTGGAGAAGCAATTCTCTTGGTATGAAACCGGGAAAGTGAACATGGTGTATGAAGCCATTGATCGACATCTCGCTACTGATCGGAAAGACAAAATTGCTTTGATGTACAGCAATGCGACGAGAGACGAGACCTATACTTTCGCGCAATTAAGCGAATTATCCAATAAATTCGGGAATGTTTTGCGGAATTTGGGCATTGTAAAAGGAGACCGCGTTTTCGTCTTTATGCCGCGTTCGCCGGAGCTTTATGTAAGCGTTTTAGGCACAATCAAGGTTGGCGCAATTGTAGGACCGCTGTTCGAGGCGTTCATGGAAGCGGCTGTGCGTGATCGTTTGGAAAATAGCGAAGCCGTTGCGATCGTTACGACACCTGCACTATTGCCACGCATACCCGTTAACGACCTGCCTGCCTTAAAACACGTGATTGTTGTAGGTGCAGAAGAGGAGCTAAAAGAAGGCCACATCCGCTTTGAAAAAGCGATGGAAGAAGCCTCTACCGAGCTGGAAATCGAATGGGTTGATCGTGAGGATGGAATGATCCTTCATTACACCTCAGGCTCAACGGGCAAGCCAAAGGGTGTTCTGCATGTTCACAATGCCATGATCCAGCACTACCAAACTGGGAAATGGATTCTCGACTTGCAAGAGGATGATATTTATTGGTGCACAGCCGATCCTGGCTGGGTAACGGGTACTTCTTATGGCATTTTTTCACCTTGGTTGAATGGAGCAACAATTGTTGTACGTGGCGGACGTTTCACTCCGGAAGACTGGTATAAAGTCATTGAGAAGAACAAAGTATCGATCTGGTTCAGTGCTCCGACTACGTTCCGTATGTTCATGGGGGCAGGGGATGAACTCGTCAAGCAATTTGACTTATCCAGTCTTCGTCACGTCCTGAGCGTTGGAGAACCGCTCAATCCGGAAGTCGTACACTGGGGCATGCGCGTGTTTAATCAACGCATTCATGACAACTGGTGGATGACGGAAACAGGTGCTCAGCTGATTTCTAACTATCGCTGTATGGCGATCAAGCCTGGATCGATGGGTAAGCCGTTCCCAGGTATATACGCAGCGATTATTGACGACCGTGGAAATGAGCTGCCACCGAATCGAATGGGGAATCTGGCAATCCGTACAGGTTGGCCAGCTATGATGAGACAAATCTGGAACAACCCAGCGAAGTACGAAGAATACTTCAGCATCCCAGGCTGGTATGTATCCGGGGATTCTGCATACAAGGATGAAGAAGGCTACTTCTGGTTCCAAGGCCGTATTGATGATGTGATCAATACTTCCGGTGAGCGAGTCGGTCCGTTTGAAGTAGAGAGCAAGCTCGTGGAGCATCCAGCAGTAGCAGAAGCAGGCGTCATTGGTAAACCAGATCCGGTTCGTGGTGAAATTATCAAAGCATTCATCGCGCTGCGAGCTGGGTATGAGCCAAGTGAAGCGTTGATGGAAGAAATTCGCAAGTTTGTGAAAGAAGGACTGGCTGCACATGCTGCTCCTCGTGAAATCGAATTCCGCGACAAGTTGCCAAAAACGCGTTCCGGAAAAATCATGCGCCGCGTCTTGAAAGCGTGGGAATTAGGTCTACCAACTGGTGACCTGTCTACGATGGAAGATTAATCCACAGGAAAAACCATCTCTCGAATGCCGGGAGATGGTTTTCTTTTTTTAGGAATGGCTATGTTGTTTATGATCATGTGGATGGTCGTGGTCGTGCTCATGGTTATGATCGTGATCGTGCGAATCGGAAGTTGCCTGGCAATGTAAGTCACCATGTCGAGTAGAGGAGTTCTCAATCTGGATGGTAGCGTGTGTAATGCCGAATTCTTTTTCCAAAAGACTTAGAGCGTCATTTAACACAGGGTAGCTGGGCAAATCGTCCTCGACAACCAGATGGCAGGTCAGGGAATCAAATCCGGAAGTAACCGTCCAAATGTGCAGGTCATGCACTTTGATAACTCCAGGCAGCTGACTGAGTGACTCTTCCACTTTTGTTGTATCCAGGCGTGAAGGGGCGCCTTCCAGCAAAATATTGACGGATTCTTTCGTTACACGCCATGCGCTCAGCATGATCAGGACTGCCACGACGATACTGATGATCGGGTCGGCAATGTACCAGCCAAAAGCCCACATCAGGATACCACCAACGATTGCCCCGACAGAACCGAGAAGATCGCCGAGAACGTGGAGATAGGCACTGCGTACATTGACGTTGTTTTTGGTATCGCCACGCATGAGTACCATGGCTGCAGTAATATTCGCCAAGAGTCCGACTGTGGCGATGATGATCATGGAGCCACTGGCAACCTCAGGCGGATTCCACATGCGTTGGAACCCTTCCCAGAAAATGAACAAGGAAATCAGTACAAGTGTCACACCATTGGTCAGTGCAGCCAAGATTTCAAAACGTTTCAACCCGAATGTTCTCTTTGCAGAAGGTGGTCGTGCAGCGAAATGAACAGCGATCAAGCTCAATAGAAGTGCTAATGCATCGCTCAACATATGCCCAGCATCAGAGAGCAACGCCAAACTATTGGTGAGGAAGCCCCCGATGGTTTCTACAACCAGAAATACAGCAATGATGAGGAAAGAAATGAGAAGAGCTCGTTTACTGGCTCCTTTTCCATGATGATGGTGATCGTGATCGTGTCCATCTCCATGATCGTGATGGTGAAAGCCCATGATAGAATCCTCCTTATAGAAAATAATTTATAAATGTTCCACTAGATAAAGGGCGTCTTTTCCTACGCCGCCCATAAGCGCTGACGCCCTCGTATGCTGCCATGGAAGTCCAAGAAAGGATAGGCCAGGCACTTTTGTGATACCCCGAAGATGAATGGGTCTGCCTTTCGAATCAAGCACATCTGGAATACTCAGCCAATCGTAGTTTGGTCGAAAGCCAGTGGCCCACACTACGTTATTGACTGTTGCTTCTGTTCCATCTGCAAAATAAACGGTCTGCCCATTAACCTGTACGGTTCGAGAAACCAACCGCAATGCTCCTGAGCGAGAGAGCTCGCGCACCTGCTTTTTGTAGCCGAATATCGGATCGGGTGAGCTGCGCATTTTCTTGCCGATCCAAGTGGAGTGGGGAGCATCGAGTAATCCAAATGTCTTCATGTAATCAAATATAGGTTTTCCAAATATGAAGTTTGGCAAATAGGAGCGTGATTCTCCCTGTGAAAAAATAACGGGTCGATGAGCGGCGAGCTCTACCGCAATCTGTGCCCCAGAGTTGCCACTGCCAACGACAAGGACTGGGCCGTCGATAAGCTGGCTCTCATTCTTGTACTGCGAAGTGTGCAGTTGATGAACGGTGTGGTCCAAGCTGTTCGCAATATCTGGGATAAACGGCGTATGAAATGGCCCTGTTGCGATGACGACTTGCTTCGCGTAGAGCAGACGGTCTTGTGTCCGTACTTGGAAGCGGAAACCAATTTTGCTGAGCTCCATAACGGTCGTACCAAGCATGACAGGCAATTCGAAATGTTTGGCGTACAATTCTAGGTAGTCTGCCGCTTCATCCTTGTTTGGGAGCGTATTCTGCTCTCCGGGAAACGTAAGACCAGGTAGTTGATTATGTTTACGTGGTGTAAAAAGCACCAGCGAATCGTAGCGTTGCCGCCAACTGTCCCCGATCCGTTGGTTTTGCTCCACGATGACAAAACGGCGATTTTTACGCTTGAGTGCAGATCCGAGAGCAAGTCCTGCCTGCCCCCCGCCAATTACGATGACGTCATAGTCGTTCATGATTCGGGCCTTCTTTCTGGTAATTGATTACCTAAATCATACCATACTCATTATTATATTCAAGTAATCATTTGAATGTTTTTTGAAAATCAGTAAAAAAGGCCGCCACTATTAGTGACGGACCTGTTTAAAAGCCAGTGGATTTACGGTTTTGATTGCCTCAATTCGGCAGCATGCTCAATACCACACATGATTAAATGGCGGACATGATCGTCATCGAGTGAGTAATAGACGAGCTTGCCACTTTTGCGGTACCGGGCAAGACCCATGTTTTTTAACAAGCGCAGATGGTGAGAGGTATTCGGGATCGAACTATTGATGGTTGCTGCGACATCACAAACGCATAGTTCTCCTTCAAGTGCCAGCGCGTAAATAATTTTTGCTCGCGTATCGTCTGCGAGAGCCTTGAAGAGAGGGGCGACACCATCCGTTTCCGTCATTCTAGGCCGAAGCCTGTTTACTTTTTCTTCATCGATCGTCTGGACTTCACAAACCTCTAGATCAGTGGGAACGCGCTGAATGTCTTCGCTCACTTCATTCACCCCGAACCGTACGATTTTTCACCATTATAAGACGGATATAAGGGGAAGGGAAGGCTGGACAACCTGTTCATTTTGTAAAAAAGGTAAAGGACAAGAAGGAAAAATAGGTGTCTGTATATAAATAGGAATGATACCTATTTACAAAAAGAGAGGAGAGAACTCCCGCTTGATTCTGAAGATTCGCCAATTTTTAGTTGAAATAATCGGGGCGCTTCTGCTTGGTCTAGGTGTCGTTTGGTTAACGATGGGAAGTGACAGCAGCTTGTTTTCCGGTTGGAGCATAAAGTGGTCCCCTTTATGGCTTGATGTGAAAACCTTTTTCCTTAGTATTTGGCTGGAAGCAATTCCGTTTGTCCTCTTGGGTGTATTCTTTTCGGCATTTATCCAGACATTTGTGACAGAAGAGCAGGTGAGGCGTTGGACACCGAAACATCCACTCGTGGCCCTGCCGTTTGCCGGGTTGCTTGGATTTTTGTTCCCTGTCTGTGAATGTGCCATTATCCCTGTGGTTCGTCGCTTGATCCAAAAAGGGATGCCGCTGTCAGTCGGGATTGTTTTCTTATTGGCGGGACCGATTGTGAATCCCGTTGTTTTGTCATCGACCTATGTCGCTTTCGCCCGTCAGCCGGAAATGGCTCTCTACCGGGGCGTTGCGGGATTCGTTGTTGCGCTCATAGTGGGCATGCTTGTCTTCTTGTTTGTCAAAAAAAATCCGATACGGCTCGGCATGGAAGCGCAAATCAGTCATGAAGCCGATCATGTAAAAGCGACGAGTGGAAAGCTGTCCTCGACATTTGCCCACGCAGTGGACGAATTTTTTGACATGGGGAAATATTTGTTGTTTGGTGCGTTTATCAGTGCGCTTTTACAGGTGTACATCAGCCGGGATACGCTCATGGACATCGGTCAAACGCCGCTCACCTCCCATTTTGTCATGATGGGGATGGCGTATTTGTTTTCGCTTTGTTCAGAGGCGGATGCGTTTATTGCTGCTTCCTTTGCCAATACGTTTTCAAGCAGCTCGTTGCTTGCATTTCTGGTTTTCGGTCCCATGCTCGATTTAAAAACGACGTTGATGCTATTTGGAACGTTTCGCTTTGGTTTTGTTGTCAAGCTGGTCGTAGCTATTACGCTTTTGGTGATTGGCATCACGATGCTTATGCCGATGTAAGGAGGAGAATATGGATCCAAATAAATTGAAGCGTCATCACATCATGCGCAGTTTGATTTTGGCGGGCATTACAGCTTTGTTGGCCTATTTGATTCTGTCGGAAGCACTCAGTCACTATCTCGCACCCCGATTGCACATGTTCAGCTATGTCACGCTCGTCATACTGGCTCTGTTGACAATGGTCAGCATACGGCAAATTTTTGTTGGCAGTAGCGTTTACGATTGCGATTGTGAGGAGCAGCACAAAGTACCACGTACACCCATGGGCTCCTTTTTGGTTTATGGATTGTTTGTGCTACCCATCGTAATGGGATTTTTCATGCCGGATAAAATTCTTGGCAGTGATGTAGCGGAAAAGCGGGGGATCACGCTACTCAGCAATGATGTACGAAAGCTGGCGGATGTAACGGCGAATGCGAATGTGAATGCAACAGAGAATGTGAAGCAGACAGCAGGAGTCAAAGAAGATGCTGAGCCAAACGTAGAACCACAGCCAGAGGCTACCAATCAAGTAGCTATACCCCCGGTGCAAGCAACAGACGATGAGCAATTGCGGCAACGATTCTCGAACGTGGGATTTGGTGACTTTTACACGGATATAGCCGTCTTTTTACATAAACAACCAGTGATTGAACTGAATGACAAAATGTTCTTGGACGGACTCACTACGATGGAGCTATATGCAAAAGAATTTGCTGGAAAAGAGCTTGAGACGATGGGATTTGTATATCGACAGCCTGATTTTACCAAGCAGCAGTTTGTCGTGGCGCGGTTCTCCGTCACCTGCTGTACAGCAGATTCCAGTGTCTATGGCGTTCTGGTGGAAAAGAAGGATGCGGACAAATGGAAAAAAGATAGCTGGGTAAAAGTACGCGGAAAGCTAGAGCTGCGTCAGGTAGACGGATATGACATGCTTGTTCTCAAAGCCTCTCAGGTTGAAGCTGTCTCTGCTCCCAAAGATCCTTATGTGTATTACAGCTTTGAATCAGCTCCAGAAAGTTAAAAGCGGGGGAAACAAAATGATCGTGCGACTAGATTTACAGGATGAACAAACGGTACAAAAACTTTGGAACATGCAGAAAAGAGCGTATCGTGTAGAGGCGGAGTTAATTGGAACAGAAGATATTCCACCTCTGCGAGAATCAGTAGAACAACTGAGGTCATGTGGGGAAACGTTTTATGGCTACATAGAGGGAGACGAGCTGGCAGGGGCTGTTTCTTTTATGATCGAGGGGGAAACGTTGGATATTCACCGAATGATTGTCGACCCTATTCATTTTCGTAAGGGAATCGCGAGTCAATTGCTAGCCTCTGTCCACGAGCATGGTTGCAGCAGGATCGTCGTAGCAACTGGTTCCTTGAATGAACCGGCTGTTCGATTGTATGAAAGACGTGGGTTTACCTTGACGGATGAAAAAGAAGTGAAGCCCGGTCTATGGCTATCTTTTTTCGAGAAAACGATTCGACGATAAGGAGAGAGGTTGGGAGGGTTTACGTTGATATCGATTAGGAAGGAAATCAAGTGGCAGCAGCGTTTGCTCAAGGCCACGACAATGGCTTCCTTGTTGGCTTTGGTCCTCGGTGGATCAGGGAGTGGCTGGTGGATGCCAGAACGGGTAGGGGCGCAGTCTCCTGCGGTGGGGAAGAGAGACGACTTCATAGCCAAGCCTATAGCAGATGGCAGTAAAGGCTCGTACGACCTGAAGTTTGAGATGTCACCAGAAGGAAAGTTTACCGCTGAGGCCAAGATCATCGTTGAAAATCGTTCCAAGGACGAATGGGATCAGCTGATCTTTTATTTCCTCCCCAATGCATTTACGAAAGAGAACAAACCTCCATTCTTCGAGGACGCAGCGGAAGTGAAAATTCGTGACGTCAAACTGGATGGTGTGAAAGCGAAGTATCAACTAACGGGTGATACGCTTGTCATCCCACTTGCCGACAAGCTTGCGCTAAATGAGAATCGAGAGGTAACCGTAAAATATGCGTTTACCGTTCCGCGAAAAGGACTGCGCTTTGACCGTACGGAAAATGGCTTTCATTTGGCGCAAGCATATCCGATGCTAGCTACCTACCAGGGGAAAGACGGATGGAATAAGAAGCCGTACTCGCTTCGAGGCGAATCGTATCATACGAGCCATGCGGATTTTTCTATTTCGTACCGCTTGCCGAAAGGGTATACGGTCATCAGCTCGTCTGATCAGGATAAGGCATCGAGCAGTCAGAGCGGTAATATAAATGTGAAAAATACGAAGGAAGTATTCATCGCAGTTGTAAAAGGAATGCGTAGTATAAGCAAAACGGTCAAGGGTGTCGAGCTTCGGGTATGGGGAAAGGAAGCAGACAAGGAAGCGATGACAGTCGCCCTGCAAGCTGCGGAAAAATCGTTTGAACAATTCACGGAAAAATTGGGGCCGTATCCCCAGAAACAACTCGATATCCTGCTGGATGAAACCGCAAGTATGGAATATCCTGGCGTGGTGACGGTCGGACACATGGGGAGTGTGGACCCCGATTTAAGTCACACCGTGGTGCACGAGATTGCCCATCAATGGTTCTATGGAGTGGTCTCGAATGATCCGTTCCATCACGCCTGGTTGGACGAAGGAATAACAGAGCTTGCCACGACGCTCTATTTTTACGATGTTGAGAAAAAAGGGGATGCCAGCTTTTATTTTGCTGAACAAGCTGACGCGACCCAATCGGTTTCCAATCTGCCGCTGGATGAGTTTGGCAAGGGACCGATCGTGGGTCCGGTGTACGGTCAACCTGTAAAAGAGCTATGGAAGCTGATTACAACATATGGCGATGCGACGGATGGCTGGGAGTTTTTGCAAGCGTATTATCAGACGTACGCCTACAAACAGGTGGATACGCCTGAGTTTGTTCGTTTTGCCACAGCGTATTATCCAGTGAATGAACAGTACTTCGCGAAATGGTTGCGTTTATAGTACGTCCCTTTACACAGAACAACCCGGATAACGGCACTTTTTTCAAGTGTCAGTTTCCGGGTTTTCCTTCTTTTTAAGGCGTACGCTTATTTGGTATCATCTGTTTCTTTCGGTTGGTCTTCATAAAACCAGAGAGGATCATCGCAATCCTCATCGCCATTGTAATTGATTAAAATTTCTTCACCCGCTTGAATGTCCGTATACGCATAAAAGTCAAACGTGTGGTTGTCGAAGTTAATCTCATACGTGGCATTTGGCGTGTAGGAATGATTAAATAGCATGCCATACCCTAACAAGAAGGCTGTGTGATTAGCACCGTACTCAAATGCATAATCCGCGAGCAAGGTTTTCTCGATATGCTCATGTTCTTCGTTCAAATAGGGCAGCACGGGCGCTTCATGAATCAGGTCGCCTTTTCTGATATCTTGCGTTGCAAATACACCTCTATTTAATTCTCCATTGCTAAGTTTGGAGGTCTTGACTTCGATCATGCGGATCACCTGCATTTCTTATGTCTGTGGAAAACGTATCTTTCTAAGGATGACAGTTGATCGAGCAGAAAGCAATGTTTTTTATTTGATAACCAAATGATGGCGAACTGCATAAGCAGCGAGCTGGACGCGATTGGCCAATTGCAGCTTCTCGAGAATATTTTTCAGGTGGTTTTTCACAGTGTTTTCTGCGATGATCAGCGCTTCGCTTATTTCCCGATTCGTTTTTCCGGCTCCCACATACATGACGATCTCTCGCTCTCGCGGGGTCAGAACAGCTGGTACCATTTCATCCGTCGCCTCTTCTTGACGGAAGCGGTACATGAGCCGGGTTGCCATTTCGCGGGTCAACTCACTGTCCTCGCCGAGCAAGGCATGCAAGTAGTTAATCCAGTCGTCAGGCTCTAAATTTTTCAGCAAGTAACCTTGGGCACCGAATTGAATGGCCGTGATCAGGTCAGCAACGTCATCGGAGACGCTGAGAATGACTACCTTGATGTGCGGGTATGCTTTCTTGACCTCACGGGTCGCTTCGAGTCCGCTCCATTTCGGCATGTTGATGTCCATGAGCACAAGGTCCGGTTGTATTTGTCCGCATAGGAGAAAGGCTTCCTCGCCATTTTGTGCTTCTCCGATGACTTCAAAAGAGGGATCGGGATCAAGCAGGCTGCGAATGGCCATGCGAGCCATCGGGTGGTCGTCGGCGATCAATACACGGTAAGCGTTCATAGTGTTTTTCCTCCTGAATGAGAAGATAAGCGGATGATCGTACCGCCTGCCGGTCGTAACTGAATGTCGATGGATGCGTTCAACTGGCGTGCTCGCTCGCGCATCATGGACAGACCGTATTTTTTCGTATCGGGAGAAGGGTTAGAAATCCCAATGCCATCGTCCTCAACCGAGAGAACCCAGCCAGTTGGTTCATCTGTCGTGAGGTGAATCCACGAATGCTTAGCCTGAGAATGCTTGCGAATGTTTGCAAAAGCTTCCTGAATGATCCCGAACAGTTGTACCTCTGCGGTGGGAGTAAAAAAGCCGTCTTTGACATGTAATTCGCTTGCAACGTCGATTCCAGATAAAGCGCTCCATTGCGCCAGCCATTTCTCAAGGCGCTGATCCAGACTGCCTTCTTCTGGCAATGAGCGCAAGTTAAAGATGGCTTGCCGCACATGATTGTCGATGGCAGATACAGCGATCCGTGCATCGTCCAAGTGTCCCTGCTTCAGCTTTACGTTGAGGAAGAACAGAGATTGGGCAATCCCGTCGTGTAATTCGCGGGCAAGGCGTTCCCGCTCTTCATAAACAGCGCGACGAGCTTGTTCCTCGATAATTCGTGCATTCATTTGTTTAAGGGTGTGAAACATCCAGGTAGCGAATAAAAAAGAGAGAAGGAGCGTCAAGAGGGTAATGTACACATTTCCGGCTTCCATAGACATATAGGGCAGCAGAAAGTCGTGACGGATGAATTCAAAACCCCCGATGATGATGGTTGGAACCAAAAAGGTCAACCAATAAAAAATCCGATAGGACATGCAGATGCCTCCTTGCATGACTGTTGGCAAACATTCCTTTAGTATACCGAATGGGACGAGCGGATGGTATACTCAGGTGAGAAAAGGTGGAAAGCAGGAGGGAATATCATGAGCACGATTGCGAAAGCATTGACGATAGCGGGTTCAGATAGCGGTGGGGGAGCTGGGATTCAGGCAGATCTGAAAACCTTTCATCAACACGGTGTGTACGGAATGAGTGCGATCACAGCAATCACTGCACAAAATACATTGGGCGTAGCAGGTGTGTATCCATTGCCGACAGAGGCAGTTGCTCAGCAAATGCATGAGGTGCTGCGTGATCTTGGCGCTGACGCGGCGAAAACGGGCATGCTGTTCAACGCTGATATCATTCGTGCTGTTGCGGAAGAGCTCAAAGCATTTGGCCTGAAAAAGCTGGTGGTAGACCCGGTGATGATTGCCAAGGGAGGGTCAAAACTCCTGCTGGATGAGGCGATCGTTGCATTGAAAACAGAGTTGTTGCCGCTGGCGGAAGTCGTCACACCTAACTTGCCAGAAGCAGAATGCTTGACTGGCATGAGAATCGAGACGACAGACGAGATGCGCGAAGCGGCAAAAGCGATACATGCGTTAGGCGCCCGCAATGTCCTGATGAAGGGTGGACATATGCAAGGGGACGTTGTCGTTGATATTTTATTCGATGGTACCGCCTTCCATGAAATATCCCATGAGCGTATTCATACACGCCATACGCACGGCACAGGTTGTACGTTCTCAGCGGCTCTTACAGCAGAGTTAGCCAAAAATACACCGCTCATCACTGCGGTTGAAAAAGCAAATCGCTTTATCTTCGAAGCTATTAAGACTGCTCCGCAATTGGGTGGCGGGCATGGGCCGACCAATCACTGGGCCGTTGTAGATTGATTTGACGAATCAAAAAATGAATGCCCCACAGCGATGCCGTACAAACAATCGCTGAAGGGGCATTTTTTTATTTGACTTCAATAGAAAAAGTCCCTTGAAGTCGTTCAGGATAGCTGGACAGAGGAAAGGAATAAGTAGTAGGCGTACCTTTGCTTGTTTTTCGTTTAAATAGCATGGAATATTCTTGAATGGATTCATCATCTGTCGAGTGGGTGCTTCCTTGCACATAATCATATTCATTTCCCACATCGTCAGTCAGGTCATACCCTAAGGAGATATGAGAGTTTTTATCTTGGGGTGGAACCTTCAAAGAAAAGTCCATACCCACCACATCATCAACTTGACGTAGTGCCGTTAATTTTAAGCGATCATTTGGCACGTTTGTTAATGTGCCTGCCTTCGCGTCGATTACGATTTGCAATTTATCTTTGTCTATGGCACGAATGCCATCGGCTTTGATAATAAGCTTTTCGGGCTCAACGAAATAAATACTTTCCAGATGGTATACTTTCCCATTCTCACCGTTGTCCCGAACAGGAACGCCATTTCCCCAAAAAGCAAATGTTTCTCCTTTTTCATCTTCGAGTCTCAGCTTATCGAAATCAAATACGTGCTTTTGGTTAGCTGGATCAAAGCGAATGCTCACTTCAGTCTGAGTAGGAAAGACTGCGATGTGTTCAATCGTGAAACGCTGACCGTCGATCATGACTTCCTTCATCACGGGGTACACTTTTTTGTCAAAGGTCTTAAATTTGTTTTTATCTACAGCAAAGTCGATCAAGAGAGGAGTCTTTTGTTCGAGATTATTGATTGCAAGTGAGACTTTTGCAGTCATTGCATCGGGTATTTCAGTGGCTTCATTGATGACAATATCAATACGATCCTGAATCACAGGTTCTTCTCTCCCTATGCTTGACCAAGATACACCATGCTCCCATTCCTTTCCCGTTTGGTCTAACAACTCGATCTTGTGCAGGGCTACTTCTTTATCAGTAAATGGATGCTTTATAGTATAGAAGAGAACCATCCGTTTATCGTCGGCCAAAACTTGATCGATGGTAAACGTCACATCTTCTGCTGAACCACTGGCGCCAATATTTTGGACAAGATTGTGTTCTGCTGCTTTTTGCAAGCCTTTGTCATCCCGAAGAAACTCAACGATTTTGTCCATCCCAGGAATCGAGCTGACATAAGCGGCAACAGCAGGTGAAAGTCGAACGGAAAAAATAAACACGAAAATGAACAAACAAGCAACCAGACTAGACCCCACGCGTATCCACCGATTGCGGCTCCGATTTTGACGCAGCTCTTTTGCTTGTTCCATTCCTCTGCGAATGTATTGATCAATCTCAGCGGGAACCATGAATGGACTCGCATTGGTTTTATCATTTTCACTCATAAAGCTCACCAGCCTTTCCCGAGATCTTTGCGAAGTGCACCTAGAGCCTTGTGCAGCCATGTTTTGATAGTGCCTTCCGGATGACCGAGTACCTCTGCAATATCGCGTATCGTCCGATCTTCAAAATATTTCAACATAATGATGTGGCGATAATTTGGACGGAGACGAGCGAGAGCCTCTTCGATTTGAATACGCTCGACATTTTGGTCGTCCATCGGGAGACTTGCACGACTCTCGACGTCATCTTCCATCCGACTCAAGATAATCCGTTTTCGATGCTTTTGCTCATCCAGACAAATATGAATAAGGATGCGGGTCAGCCATGTACGAAAATACGCAGGTTGTTTCAATCGTACCAGCTTGAGATAGGAACGGCACGTCGCTTCCTGAATGGCCTCTAGTGCATCTGTCTCGTTACGAAGAAAGGCGTAGGCGATTTTATACAGTTGATCTTTATGAAGGCTGACGAGTTGAAAAAAGGCATCATCATCCCCATTTTTTGCGCGCGAAACAAGCTGTTCCAGATTCACTTTTTCCCCCTCCTCTACCATTAGACGCTGCAGAGGCAAAAACGGTTTTCCTAAAATGTCAGCCACTTTCTTTTGTTCGAACCAATCACCCGTCCATTGCTTACTGTAAAAGAAAGAAGTGTGTAAGGATGGGGTGCAGGTGTATGTGGATCAAATGGGTTACGATTCATGAATCGTATGGCCTCCCACGGATTGCTCAGGAATGTCGGCGTTATTTAGAAATGAAAGGAATTCGAGTCAGGCTTTTGTTCAAACAGACCAAAAAAGCAGGACATGTCTATACACTACAAGTACCGCTAGCTCAACAGGAGCAAGCAAAGGTGCTGCTACGCGATTTTAAAAACACCCTGAAATAACGGGGCACAGCCATACTTCTCCTTACGTCCAGTCGAATAGCACGGGCATACTAGGTGAGGAGGGATGATGGCTATGGGAACGACCCTATTGGAAAGACCTGAAAAGACGGAGCAAAAAGGCAGCAAGCTGTTTGTTCCGGATTATATTTTCGTGGAGCCACATGCATTGAATTATCCACTTGGGAAAGAGCTGTATCAACGTTTTCAAGCAGAAGGAATTCCGATGCAGATGACGACCAGCCATAATCAGGTTCGTGGCATCCCTGGGGATACAGAAGTGGAGAAATATCGCAATGCAAAGCGGACGTTGGTCATTGGTGTACGCAAAACATTGAAGTTCGAGACTTCCAAGCCTTCCGCCGAATATGCCATTCCACTGGCTACGGGATGTGCTGCCCACTGTCATTATTGCTATTTGAACACCAATATCGGGACAAAGCCGTATGTTCGAGTGTACGTCAATACAGATGAAATTTTGGCGCAGGCTGAGAAGTATATCCAGGAACGCCCGGGTGAGATCACTCGTTTTGAGGCAGCCTGTACATCTGATCCGGTTAGCATTGAGCATCTTACGGGCAATTTGAAACGAGCGATTGAGTTTATGGGCCAGCAGGAGTTTGGGCGTTTGCGCTTCGTGACCAAGTTTCACCACGTGGATTCTTTGTTGGATGCGAAGCACAACAAGCATACCCGGTTTCGCTTCAGCATGAATGCTGACTATGTCATCAAAAATTTTGAGCCAGGCACCTCCAGCTTTCATCAGCGATTGGAGGCAGCAGGGAAGGTAGCCAAAGCCGGTTATCCGCTCGGCTTTATTTTAGCGCCTTTGTATTGGTTTGAGGGATGGGAAGCAGGGTATACCGATTTACTGGAAAGACTGCGTTGGCAGTTGGTTCCCGAAGCGATGGAGGATTTGACGTTCGAGCTGATCCAGCACCGTTTTACCAAGATTGCTAAAAGCTTGATCCTCCAGCGCTATCCGAAAACGAAGCTGGAGATGAAAGAAGAAGAGCGCAAGTACAAATGGGGGAAATACGGGAAAGGGAAGTACGTCTATCCTGACATCCAAGCAAAGGCTTTGCAGGCCCATTTGGAAAGTGAAATTGCCCGACTGTTTCCACAGGCTCGCGTTGAATACTTTACGTAAGAACCAGACTGCTCTTGATGAAGAGCAGTTTTTCTTTTAGAAAGAGGAGTACCAAATGATACCAAACGACACAATGCGAATGTTTTCGACAAACGCTTACATACGTGCTAGAATATGGAGTGCTCTCATTTTCTTGAAAAGGATCGAAGCATACATGAAGTCCATATTGATTACCGTTGAGGGACCTATTGGTATTGGGAAAACCTCTTTATCACGGGAACTAAGCCGTGCCTGCAACTTGCAGCTACTGGAAGAGATCGTCTACGAAAACCCATTCCTGGGTAAATTTTATGAAAACATTGCCGAATGGAGCTTTCAACTTGAGATGTTTTTCCTCTGCAATCGTTACAAGCAGTTGCAGGATATACATTCACAGTTCCTGAATCAAGGTATCTCCGTTGTTTCTGATTACAATATTTTCAAAAATACGATTTTTGCCAAACGGACGTTACAAGGAAATAACCTACCAAAGTACCTTAAAATTTATGATATCCTAACAGAGGATTTGCCTCAGGCCCATTTAGTAATCTACATGACAGCTTCGATTGAAACCGTGATGAAGCGAATTGCGATGCGCGATCGCGAAATGGAGCGCAGCATGGATGTCACCTATATGGAGAACCTTATTGCGGATTACAACGAGTTTATGGACGCGTTTGAAAAGCATCATCCGGATACGCCTGTCATCAAATTCGATTGTGACGATTTGGATTTCGTACATAGACCAGAAGATTTGAAGGTTGTACTGGATCGAATTGCACCACGGATTCAAGAGCTGATGGGACAAGAAGGATAGGGAACAAGGGAAAAGTAAGCATGGGGATAAGGAGTTGCGTACATGTCGAGGTTTCAAAACAGCACGCTTCGTGAAAAATACGGGATACCAAACAACGCAGTGATTACGATCGGCGGGACAGTAGGAGTAGGAAAATCCACCTTTACACATGCTTTGGCAGATCAGCTCGGATTTCGTGTATCTGTAGAGAAGGTTGACAATAACCCGTATTTGGGCCGTTACTATAATGATTTATCGCGTTGGGGTTTCCATTTGCAAATTTTCTTTTTGGCGGAACGCTTCAAGGAACAAAAACGGATGTTTGATTATGGCGGCGGTTTTGTCCAAGATCGCTCCATCTATGAGGATACCGGGATTTTTGCCCGTATGCTGTACGAGCAAGGCAACATGACAGAAGAAGATTACCGCACTTATACAGAGCTTTTTGAAGCGATGGTCATGACGCCTTACTTCCCGCATCCAGATATTTTGATCTACTTAGAGGGAAGCTTCGATGATATCATTGGTCGCGTAAAAGAGCGCGGGCGTCCGATGGAGCAACAAACGCCGGTGGATTACTGGCAAGATTTGTTTGGCCGCTATGATAGCTGGATTGCTTCCTTTACTTCCTGTCCGATTTTGCGGGTCAATATTAACGAATACGACGTTGTGGATGACCCCTCTTCGGTAGAGAGCATTATTGCGCGGGCTGCTGAAAAAATTCGGCTTGGACGAGCTACCCGCTTTTCATCATAAAGATCCTATACCGTAACAGAGCACCCCTGCATTTTGCCAGTAAGAGGCGGAAGCAGGGGTGCTTTGCTTTTATTTGGTGCGATATCCTTCCAAGAGAAGGGTCATCGCTGCTGAAATTTCCTCAAGGGACTTCTCATGATCAGGCGTCTCCGAAATCCAGAGCACGGCTTCGTTCATCGCACCAGACAGCAAATGCGCCAGAGCATCGATGCAAACGGGACGTAGGTACCCTTGCTCCTGCATCGTTTGAAGCTGCTCTCTGAGATGCCGCATGGAGTTTTCCTCGTCCATTCGGCGCCACTTTTCCCACCCGATGACAGAAGGGCCATCGATAAGCAAAATCCGCTTGTTCCGTTGCTCGACGGCCGAGGAGACAAAGGCCAAGCAACCCAAGATCAATTGTTGCCAAGGCTCCTCACTTTTCGCAGCTTCCGCTTCTACGCGCTCTCCGAGTTCTTGTTGGACAGAAGCCAGTACTGCCTCAAATAATCCTTCTTTGCTCCCAAAGTTATGGTACAGTGCGCCACGGGTCACCCCGGCTTGCTTCACGATGTCTTCCATAGCCGCATCCGCGTAGCCTTTTTTGGAGAACATCTCTCTTGCCACTTCGATCAGCTTTTGCATCGTCTGCTGTTTTTGCTCGGCTTTGGACATCTTCATGGGATACGATCTCCTTACTTATTTCATGCCAGATTAGACAGGGTCAACATAACTGTCAGCAAATGCTTCGGAAGGCGGGATTACCTTTATGATATCAAGTAAAATGCCATTCGGATCGGATGTAATAAAATGCCGCTGACCAAAATCCTCATCTCGAATGTCGAGATGGAGAGGAAGACCTGCTTTCACAATAAGCCTCTCGTATTCAGCGTCAACATCATCGACTTCGAAATTCAGGATAAGACCACCCTCTACTGGCTTTCGGAATCCTTGTGGAATGGTGTCGTGAGAAGGATTTAAGATGGCGAGCTCAAAAGCTGGAGTGCTGCTCTGATTCTGCATGCTCACATACCAGTCTGCTTCGAAAACAATATCAAATCCAAAATGCTCTCGATAAAACTTCGAGCTAGTCTCAACTAGTTCTGTCAAGATGACAGGATAAAAGCTGTTCACTTTCATTCTGGGTCTCTCCCTCACGATTGGATGAGGTTAATTTAACATACATACAGTATGTATGTAAAGTGATTTCGCTTTTTTAACAAAGAGTTTCCTACACTTTGCCACACGCAAATCGGCTACGGATAAACCCCGCTGTGGTATAATAAGAACATCTTGGAATTAAAGGGGCTCAGACATGGCTGAAGAATGGTTTGAACGCAGCTTTCGCGAAGATTATGTGCTTGTGTATCGTCATAGGGACGATTCGGCCGCAGATGGAGAGATCGCTAATCTGTTGGAAAGATTGCCGGTAAAGGACACAGGACGCGTACTTGATCTTTGCTGCGGGAGCGGGCGTCATTCGCGTGCGCTGGCTCGCCGGGGGTATGAAGTAGTTGGTGTGGATTTGTCGCCTGTTCTTTTACAGTTGGCTGAGGAACAAAACACCTATCCACAGCTAAGTTTTGCCCGCTGTGATATGCGCGACATTCCGTTTCACGAAGAATTTGATATCGTGGTGAATTTGTTTACCAGCTTTGGGTATTTCTCTACAGATGAAGAAAATGCTAACGTTATTCGCAACATGGCACAAGCACTCAAAACAAAAGGTGAAGTGGTCATCGACTTCTTAAATGCAGCGTACGTCATCGATAACCTCGTGCCGCACTCTACCAAGGAAGTCAGTGGGATGTTGATTAAAGAAGAACGCTGGGTCCAGGATGGATTTGTGAAAAAGCGGATACTGATTTCCGACGAGTCATCGAATGAACCGCGTGAGTATATGGAGCAGGTTCGCTTGTTTTCTGCCGAGCAAATGATTGCGATGCTAACAGAAGCGGGATTCGAAAAAATCCAAGTATTTGGAAACTATCTGTTTGAAGAATATGTAGCGCATGAATCACCTCGTATGATTTTTTATGCCGTGAAGCAATAGGGTGCGGATAACCTGTACGTCTCGTGAATATGATGGTGTAACAACCATTTATCGGGTAAAAGGGGGCATTGCTACAATGAGCAAGCTGTCTTTGGAACAGGTCAAATTGTATCTGAGCAAGGTACCTGGCTGGAAGCTGGTAGAAGACCGAATGGCGCTATCACGCACGTACCACTGTCGTGACTTTTCCACTGCAATCAGTTTCGTCAACCGTGTGGCAGAGATGCTTGAACATGACAATCAGCATGTGGAAATTCATCTGGCAGGTGGCACAGTCACTTTTACGTTAGCCACCCGAGAGGCAAAAGGTTTAACCGGCAAAGATTTTGCATTAGCCCAGACGATTAGCAAAGTAAGCTGACAGGCAAAAGAGAAATAGCCGCTTCCCACAGCGAAGCGGTGTTTCTTTTTGGCTTTTTAAGAGCTACTTTGCTATGATGGGCAGTATGAACCATTTCGGAGGGATTACAAGATGGACATTCAACAACATGAGCAATTGATTCAAGTGTTGGCGGAGTATAAGAATCAAAAGGCTTCCGTGACTTTTACCCAATGGGATACCGATAGGGAAGAAGAGGAAGAGGTAACACAATTTCAAGCTCAGCTTCTGGAAACCAAGCTGACTGACAATGAATTTGAAGAAAAAGATCTCCTGCTCTTGTTTACGACAGAAGAGGGCGAAGAAATGGAAATCCTGATGGAGATTCCGGGTGATGAAGTAGATTTGGCTAGCTATGAGGAAGGCCATTTGCGAATTTTTGGAACAGAAGCGGAGATTGTTTTGCAAAAATGAAAACGAAACGAGCTTTTCGTTATGTAGGCACGCCTGATCCCATGTCTGATAAAGAGGCGTACCACTGCGAAAAATATATAAAGAAACACAAGCATTCCTTGGTGAGAGCGGGACAATATTTGGTTGATGTATCAGCCCTCCATGCTTTGTTTCACTTGGACTGTTGGAATTGCAGGACCGTTCATCGTGAAACCTGCTGTGAGGGTGGACAACCTTACGCTGTAGAAGAATGGCAGATTCCCATCATGGAGGGGGAAA
This sequence comes from Brevibacillus sp. BD137, assembly GCF_041644655.1. Lineage (NCBI taxonomy): Bacteria > Bacillati > Bacillota > Bacilli > Caryophanales > Paenibacillaceae > Brevibacillus > Brevibacillus sp. BD137. Next base: position 67,551 of record NZ_JAOTNO010000005.1, read on the forward strand.
TCCCCTCTATCTCTGCTGGACTAAAGGATGAGGCTGAACGGAATCAGTGGCTTCTTCATGGGGTTTGGGATCGCAATGAGCCTCGAGGAACCATTCGCATGCGACATGGCAATTGTCTTTTTTATCAAGAAAACGATGGGCGTTACGGCTGTGCGATCCATGCTTATGCGGAACAGGCTGGTCGTGAAGTTGAGCCGCTCAAGCCATATAGCTGTCAACTGTATCCAATCGACTTGATTGATACAGGGGAAGGGATCCTGCTAACTGCGGTTACTAACGAAACGTCATCCTTTTCCAGGTGGGGTACAGATTATTTGGAGCAGTTTTACTGTGCCAGTCCGGCCCGCCGAAAGCTTGCTACGCATATAGACGACAAGCTGTTTGCACTAGACGGCTATCGGCCAGCCTATGAGTGGAATCTGCCTTTGTTACGTTATATTTTGCAAGAAGAGGCAGAGAGAATAGAAGGCATACTTGGGAGCAGCTATCAATTGGAACGTTGAATGCCTTGTGATATGATGATGTATGCATCAAGTAGATTGATAAAGGAGCAACAGCGATGAACGTCAAGACAACTCAAGAATCTCGTACAATTCAGGCATCACTGGTTCAGCCATCTGATACGAATTACCATGGTACTATTTTTGGTGGTACGATGATGGCTTATATAGATGAGGTAGCTGCAATCGCTGCGATGCGACATTCGCGTCGCCCTGTTGTGACAGCATCGATTGACTCGATTGATTTTCTTGCTCCCGTCAAAATGGGACATTCCATTTGCCTCGAAGCATTTGTTTCGTCAACGGGCAAAACGTCCATGGAGATTTTCGTCAAAGTCGTCTCGGAAAATCTCCAGACCGGCAAGCGTATTTTGACCGCGACATCTTTTCTCACCTTTGTTGCCTTAGATGAGGAAGGTAATCCGACTGAGGTGCCAGCTATTGTCCCTGAAACAGAGGAAGAAGAGCGATTGATGGCCACTGCGGACGAGCGGAAGAAAATGCGCAAAGAACGAAAAGGGAATCTGCAAGATTTTGTGAGCCAATTGAACATCGAGAAAAGCATATAATTTTTTTTAGTCTTCACCCTGAGCGAACATTCGTTCAGGGAATTCTCGTTTATTTATGAGGAGGAGGAATCGGGCAATGAAGTACCGCAGATTAGGAAAAACGGATCTGAACGTATCCGTAATCGGTGTAGGTACCTGGCAATTTGGCGGGGAGTGGGGACTGGATTTCTCCCAAGAAGCTGTTGACCAGATTCTCGACAAAGCAAAAGATCTCGGCATCAACTTGATTGATACAGCGGAATGCTACGGAGATCATCTGTCCGAACAGCTTATCGGGGGATATTTGAAAAAAAACCGCCGGGAAGACTGGATTGTGGCGACGAAATTCGGGCATCATTTTCACGACAAATTTTCTCGAACCAATCATTATGGAGCGGCTGAAGTTCAGCAGCAATTGGAAAAATCGCTACAAGCTTTACAGACCGACTATATTGACTTGTACCAATTCCACTCGGGACCTGACGAAGCGTTTGACAATGATGACTTGTGGACCTACCTCGACAAGCAGGTGCAGGCAGGAACGATCCGCCATCTCGGCCTCTCGATTGCAAAAAATGATAACATGCATCAAACATCTGCTGCTACTTCGGTAAATGCAAAAGCCATCCAGGTAGTTTACAATCGTCTGGATCAAAAGCCGGAAGAAGGTGTATTTGCTTCTTGCCAGCAGCAAGACCTGGGTGTATTGGCTCGCGTTCCGTTGGCGAGTGGTTATTTGAGCGGAAAGTATAAGCCGGGTTCTGTATTCAGTGGAAACGATGTGCGACATCGACACGATCAGGAGCATGTCAACAAGCTGTTGCTCCAAGTAGAAGAAATCAAGAAGAATGAAGTTCCAGAAGGAATGGATATGGCGCAGTGGGCACTGGCGTGGTGCCTCAAGCATCCGGCTGTCACGACCGTGATCCCAGGGAGCAAGAGCCCAGCGCAGGTAGAGGCAAATGCCAAAGCGGCTGACTATGTGAGCGATGAGCATCCACAAGCGATGTCGAAATAAAAAGGATACGTGCCATGACTACTTCCAAAAAAACGGTTAGAACTTGCGCGAATGGTCATTCATACAGGAAAAGCACGGATTGTCCGACTTGTCCAATCTGTGAGCAAGAACGCCAACCGGACACTGGATTTCTTTCTTTGCTTTCGGCACCAGCGAGAAGAGCATTGGAACACAATGGGATCACGTCCTTGGAACAGCTCGCAAGCTACAGTGAAAAAGAGATCCTGAAATTTCATGGGATGGGACCAGCATCTATGCCGAAACTTCGGACTGCATTGAAGGAAAAGGGATTGTCATTCAAGAACGAATGAGTAAGGCACAGCGAATAAAAAAAGGAGGAGCCGCGAGAGACAGCGACTTCTCCTTTTTCTTTTAATCCAAAAAGCGGGATCTGATCTGCGGGGTAGGAAGCATGCATTGCTCTGCTTTACCCATCCACCGATAGCGATTTCTCGCGACCCAATCATAAATCGGATTGCGGACAGGCCTTGGGATGAGCCGAGCTACAGTTGACAGCAGAGGCCATCCACCTTGAAGCTTGCGACCAACGTGCAAGATCGCATCCGATTTTGTATATAGCTGTCCGTTGGCGATAAAGACCACGGATGACATGTCTTTTTCCTGATAGTTGTAATGAGACAAAATTTCCTGCGCTCTCTGTGACTGCAAGGAAGCAAAATGAATGTGTCCATGCGGATCACGCTTCAAAATAAACTGCACAGCACCGTGGCACAGGTGACAAACCCCATCAAACAGTAACAGGTACGCAGGATGGTCGAGTTCTCTGCCTGCATTCATGAGACAGCCCTCCATACTTCAAGTGGTTTGGTCGAAATGCTTATCCTTAGCTCCATCATAACAGAGAAAAACAATGGTTCCTATACATGAACGATTATTCCGTCACAAACGCGAGTGTCCCTTGGTGGATCAGCTCTTCTGCCTTGACGAGGTCAGGGTGCATTTCGCGGTCTTCATGCAGGCGGGGAATCACCCGGCGCAACTGCTCATAGGCTCTTGCTGTACCTGTTCCGAGATCTCCCGAACCAAAATCGATAGCTTGAGCTGCTGCCAAATATTCGATAGCAAGCACCTTGGTGACGTTTGATACGATCGTGCGAAGCTTGCGAGCAGAAGTCGTACCCATGCTGACATGGTCCTCCTGATTGGCAGATGACGGGATCGAATCGACTGATGCCGGATGGCAGAGCACTTTGTTTTCAGAAACAATGGAAGCGGCAACATATTGCGTAATCATAAATCCAGAATGGAGTCCGCCATTTTCAGTTAAGAATCCGGGAAGGCCACTTAGCTGTGGATTGACGAGACGTTCTGTGCGTCTTTCAGAAATATTCGCCAGTTCAGCCATCGCAATGGCAAGAAAATCAGCTGCGAATGCCATTGGCTGACCATGGAAATTCCCGCCGGAGATGACATCGCCTGTTTCTGTGAAAAGAATAGGGTTATCGGTAACACTATTGCATTCGCGTGTAACCGTAGTCCATACATACTCAAGCGTATCACGAGTTGCACCGTGCACTTGCGGGAGGCAACGAAGGCTGTATGGATCTTGGACGCGTAGCTCACCCTGTCCAGTCGTTCGTTTGCTGCCGGATAGGTGCTGGAGCAAACGCTTCGCTGATTCCTGCTGTCCTGGATGCGGGCGGACGAGATGGAGCTGGGGATCGAAGGCTTTTGGAATTCCACGCAGCGCTTCAATCGTCATCGCCGCAATCAATTCCGCGCTTTCAAGTAGAACTCGCGAATCATACAAGGCGAGGCAAAGCTGTGCGGTCATTGCCTGTGTACCGTTAATCAGAGCCAGACCTTCTTTTGCCTCGAGTCGAATAGGGGAGAGGCCTACTTCGCTCAGTGCTTCTTTACCAGATAGCCGCTTGCCATTGATGAGAGCTTCCCCTTTGCCGAGCATGACTAGTACCATATGAGCGAGAGGTGCCAGGTCGCCGCTTGCACCAAGGGAACCTTGTTGAGGAATAATCGGATGAACCCCGCGATTGCATAGTTCTACTAGCTGAAGCAATGTTTCTTCCCGAATTCCCGAATACCCCTTTGCCAACGCATTGATGCGCAATGCCATCATCGCACGGACAACTTCAACGGCATAAGGGTCGCCCATCCCGCAGGCATGACTCATAATTAAATTTTCTTGCAGCTTGCTTACGTCCTCATCGTGGATCATGACATCAGAAAATTTTCCGAAGCCAGTAGTGATTCCGTATACGACTTCCTGCTGTGATACCATTCTCTCCACCATGGCACGTGAAGCACGAACACGATGCAATGCTTCTTCAGTTAATTGGATGTGGGTGGCGCTTCTTGCAATGGAAACAACATCTTCGATACGCAATTGATCCCCATCTACTTTTACAACGTTTACTTGCTGATTCATCTGTAATTTCCTCCTTTAGCAGAGCAGAGAACGAAAAGAGCGAGGGGTTAGGATACTATCTCCTAACCCCTCGCTCGAGAGCATGTATGTGATTGGATAAAAACGTGTAAGCCTGCATTCGTCGCGGCATACGTTCTTCCTCACTTTCGTTCATGTGCAACTGTCTGATTATTTTAGCTATTGCTATCATTGTATCAAATGCCTACGTGCAGTCAAGATGTTCTTGTCACGGCGGCTTCCCTAGAGAGTAAAAAACGGGCTTAGTCCATTTTTTTAAACTGGGCGAGAGTCGTCTCTTGAGTTGGATAAATGTCATACCATGTACTGTGTTAGTTCATCCGAAAGGACGTGTAGAATTCCGTGGAAAAGCGACGTAAGATGCCGCCTATGCCTACCGCACTCCCAAGGCGTCCTAAAGAAATGCCAAAACCGCCTTCTTCAGCGATGCCATTACCGTCTCCATCGATGCCGTCACCTATGAAGCCTTCTCCTGAAAAGCCCAAGTCGGAAAGTCCAATCAATCCGAATCATTCTATTCCTGCGCGCCCCATGCCGCAAAAACCGATCATGCCTGCTCCCAATCTGGCTAACCCGAACGTGCCAAACGTGATGCCACCAAATCGAATGCCAGCGAATCCGATGCCACCTAATAAACCGTCCAATCCAATGCTACCGAATCTTAAACCGAATCCAATGCCCATGCCACCGAACCGGATTCCGGCAAATCCGATGCCTAACGCTTCACCGAATGTAAGGCCAAATGAGAGCCCAAACATGAGGCCAAATGTCAGACCCAATGTGCGACCAAATGAGAGTCCAAACATGAGACCAAACGTGAGACCAAATGAAAGTCCAAACATGAGACCAAATGTCAGACCGAATGTAAGGCCAAACGAAAGTCCAAATATGCGGCCAAATGTCGGCCCAAATGTAAGGCCGAATGTCAGACCCAATGTGCGGCCGAATGAAAGTCCAAATATGATGCCAAATCTAAGACCAAATATTAGACCAAATATAAGACCAAATATAATCAGACCAAACGTTAGGCCGAATGCACGACCGAATGAGAACATAGGAAGGGAACTGGAGTTGTACCTGTTCAAATTCCAGTTCCATATGGATCGGATGGATTATTTCCGTCACAAATGCGAGGAGCATCGTGAAAATCGCCGCAAATACATGGAATACCGCAAACATTACAAGCATCATGAACGAAGAATGCATCATTATCATGACCGTTGCCAATTATGGAATGACGGTAGCAGTTCATTTGGGCGAGGTTCATCATCTTCATCCTCGGGTGGCAGTAGCTCCTCCTCTGGATACAATTATCGACATAGACGGGATCATAGACGAGGACGTGGGTGTGACTGCGGATGTTCATTTTGAAGCGCATGAGGAAGGACGCCAGCTAATTAAGCGGCGTCCTTTTCCATACTCAATTCGTAAATGCTTCAACAGCGACTCCTTTTTTCTTTAACTCGCGTCTTAAAGTAAGGAGGGCATCATCTTTGTTTTTACATTCCAAGATGATGTCCACATTGTAATCCGCAAGCGCACTGACAAATGTAAGGAACGCCTCTGGATCAATATCGTCAGCATGAGCTCGAAAGTCATTTGCTGACTTAGGCGAGGACATGTGCATCTTCGGTGTGCGCTCTCCCCAGGTTTGAATAATTCGTGGAAGGTATTCCGTCCAATCCTCGCCATCAGAATGGCAGTTGTGGTGGTGAATATCGAGCACCATCGGCACACCGATCCGTTCGCACAGCTCCAGAACCTCGCGCATGGTAAAAGAAGTGTCATCGTTTTCCACGACTAAACGACGTTTCACGTTTTCAGGAAGCTGCTCGAAGTTGGATGCAAAACGAGCAAGAGAAGAGGCTTTATCTTCGTATACCCCTCCCACATGTGTCACCAAGACGGAGTTATCGTCAAGCCCCAGTAAATCAAACACTTTTGCATGGTAGGAAAAATCGGCAATGGTCGCTTCCAGCACAGAAGGCTTGTCACTGTTCAATATGCTGTAATGTCCGGGATGAGCTGTCAAACGAATGCCATGATTGCGGATATAATTCCCTGCCTTTTGGAAGTCCCATGCGAATTCCTTTGCCCAATCCCATTCAGCGGCTACCGGATGAGTAGCCAGTGGAACAAACTCAGAAGGAAGCCGATACAAAAAGATCTGATTTTCTACATTATAAGCAAGCAAATCCATTAAATTGAAAAAGTTTACCTGCATAACTTGCCGCAGCTTTTTTAATCGAGCTGGGGGATCTAATTTATTTACTTGGGCAACCGTCGTTTTTTTGTTTGGATTGTTTTTCGTCTTTACACTGATGCAGGCATAGCCCATACGGATCAAGGAAATCTCCCTCCTTTGCAGCAGCATTCCTTTGTAGTATCTCCAAAACGGGAACGTCGCCGACTTCTTGCCAGGGAATTATAAAACGGATAAGATGGGAGAATGTCACAGGCACGCCTACAACCCGTAAAAATGCGGACGTTCCTCGTGAGTAGACTTCGGTAAAGGTTTTTGAAGGAGAATGCAATGAATAGTCTTGACCAATCCTATAGTATGACTCTGGTTTTTCTCTCCTATTTTATTTCAGCAATGGCGTCATACACAGCACTAGATCTAGGCGCACGTCTCCATTATGCAAAAGGCAGGGGACGTGTGTTTTGGTTATGTGCTGGAGCCGTCTCCATGGGGCTTGGTATTTGGGCTATGCATTTTGTTGCCATGCTTGCTTTGCATCTGCCGATTGCTGTCGAGTATGATAACTTGATTGTATTTTTCTCGATTGTTTTGGCCGTGTTATCATCAGCGCTTACATTATGGATCGTGAGCGAGCAGTCCATGTCCAAGACGAGGGTGGTAACAGGATCATTTGTCATTGGAACTGGTATCGCAGGAATGCATTATACAGGGATGGCAGCGATGATGATGAACGCCGTTATTCTGTACGATTGGCTATGGTTTACTGTATCCATTTTCGTGGCGATCTTGTTTTCGATGGTTGCGTTGATTCTTACGTTTCAATTGCGTTCGGTGGACCCAGTAGAAGGTCTCTGGCGTAAAATTTTTGCAGGGCTGTTGATGGGGGCAAGCATTACCGGCATGCATCACACTGGAATGTACGCCACCACATTCGTCGCTCACGAGCACATGACAATCGCAGTGATCCCGTATGATGATTCGGGGCTGATCGCTACCATGATTGGCATTGTCAGCGTGTTGATTCTAGTCGTGACCTTGGCTTCTGTATACGTGGACAAGCAATTCGCAGGGAAGACCTTGCGCGTTCTAGAAAGTGACCAGCGCTATAAATCGCTATTTGAGCACAATTACGACGGAGTAATCTTTTACTCGATCGATGGTACGCAAAGTGTCATGAATCCTGCGGCGATGCGATTGACAAAGGAGCAGAGCTTGCCTCTCAAAAAATTAATGACGATGTGTACTACTACAGATGCCGAGCTCATATCGACCCATTTTGCAAATGCCGTGCAAGGTGACGCGCGCAACTGCGATATTACCTTGACGACGCGCGAGGGCTGTCAGCTTCATCTGAACATGACTCATACCCCCGTATTTGTCGATCAGCAGATTACGGGTGTCTTTATGATTGTGAGAGACATTACCAATAAGAAGGAGTACGAGGCAAAAATCAATTATCTCGCTTTTCACGATTCGTTGACGGGTTTGCCGAATCGCCGTTTTGTCGAACAGCAACTGGATCAGGTGATCATGGAGGCACAAAAAACAGATCAGCAAGTTTACGTGCTGTTTCTGGATCTCGACCATTTCAAACTGGTAAACGATTCCTTGGGGCATGATTTTGGTGACCTGTTACTTCAGGAAGCCTCCTTGCGTTTGCGGGAATGTGTAGGAAAAAAAGGAACGGTGTACAGGCTCGGCGGAGACGAATTCATGGTGATTCTGACAGATGTCACGGAAAGAGAAGTATCTTCCATGGCGAATGAAATCAACGAGACGATTGAACAGGCATTTATTATCCATGGCCACGAGTTGTACATAACGACGAGTATCGGGATTTCTCGCTATCCAGAGGATGGGCAAGACAGAAGTGTCTTGATGCGGAACGCAGATGCGGCGATGTATGCAGCCAAAGACAAAGGGAAGAACAGCTTCCACCTGTACGTACCGAATCTGGAGCAAGCAGTGAATGACAAAATGAATATTCAAAATGAATTGAATCGCGCTTTGGCCAGGCAAGAATTTTTATTGCATTACCAGCCACAGGTAAGTGCCAAATCAGGCGCAATCGTTGGCGTAGAAGCACTGATTCGGTGGGATCATCCTGAACGAGGCTTACTTTTGCCAGACCAGTTCATCTCGGTAGCAGAAGAAACCGGGTTGATCGTACCGATTGGAGAATGGGTGCTGCGGACGGCCTGCAAGCAGAACAAGCAATGGCAAGACCAGGGACTCATGCCGCTTCGGGTAGCCGTCAATCTATCTGCACGACAATTCCTCAAACAAGATTTTACCCAGATGATCGCTGAGATTCTGCACCAGACTGGGTTAGCACCTAAATACTTGGAGCTGGAAATCACAGAAAGCAGCATGATCGACGTCCAGCGCGCCACACAGGCACTTAAGGAACTGAAGCAATTAGGCGTGCACGTTGCAATTGACGATTTTGGAACGGGCTACAGTTCTCTCTACTATCTGAAAGAATTCCCGTTGAATCGTTTGAAAATTGATCGGTCGTTTGTGCGCGACATGATCGAACAGCCTTCCAATCAGGCCATTGTGTCCACGATTATTTCCATGGCGCATCATTTGCAACTGCATGTGATTGCTGAAGGGGTCGAGACAAAGGAGGAGCTTGCGTTTTTGCAGGAGCATCTGTGTGAAGAAGTGCAAGGCTATTTATTTAGCAGACCGTTACCGAGTGAAGACGTAGCGTTTTATTTGCAAGCCCAAAAAGGGGTTAGTTAAACAAGAGGAGCAGCTCTCATGAGTTGCTCTTTTGTTTTGCTTCTGCCAGCCGAATGAGGTGGTATAGCTGTCAAATTGGTACGTAAAATGTACTATTCCTGCTAACTTGTCAAGGAATTGCATCTAGGACGAAAGGAGGGAGAGAATGCTAGCTCTAGGTGTCATTTTATTGCTGCTGACCATTGGAGTTGCGATTGCCATTGGGTATCGGGCAAACGAAAGCGTCCGGCACTTTGACGAAAGCACGCATGAGAGTTTTATCGGTTCCCAAGCAGAGAGGGAGGGATAACGAAATGCAGCAGGAAAAAGAACAGCAATTGCTCGAGGACAGGAGAGACCTGAACAAGTTTGGTTATGCGCAGGAATTACTGAGGGATATGGGTGGCTTTTCGAACTTTGCGATCTCATTTTCGATTATCTCTATTTTGACAGGTGCAGTATCCTTGTATGGGCACGGATTACTATATGGCGGTTCTGGCATGATGGGCTTCGGATGGACCTTGGTCGCGTTATTCGTCATCCTGATAGCAGCATCGATGTCTGAGCTCGCATCTGCGATCCCTACAGCCGGAGCATTGTATCATTGGGCAGCTATTTTAGGCAGCAAACGGTGGGGCTGGTACACAGCGTGGATCAATCTCATCGGCCAAATCGGGATTGTCGCAGGTATTGACTATTCGTTCTCTTTGTTTGCGGACCCGCTGCTCGCGAGTGCGTTTGGCTATACCTCAACGGAAACGACTACGTTAATCCTGTTCGGGATTACACTCCTTTTGCACGGTACATTTAACCACATTGGAATTCGACTTGTTGCCCGGTTAAATGATTTCTCTGCTTGGTACCATATAGGCGTCGTCGTCATACTCGTCGGAAGTCTCGTTTTTTTCTCCCGTCATGATCTGCAACCGCTTGATTACCTCTTCCAAGTCGGTCAAACCTTTTCAGACAAACCGTACGCGATTGCTTTTTTGATTGGGTTGTTACAGGCGCAGTGGACATTTACTGGCTATGATGCATCGGCGCATACGATTGAAGAAACGATTAATCCACGGGTTCGTGCTGCTTGGGGGATTTATACGTCTGTGGCCTTTTCCTTTATTTTTGGATTTATCATGCTTGCTTTTGTCACTTTATCCATCAAAAACGCAGCGGCTGCGAGTGAAGCGGAAAATGCATTTATTTATGTGATTAGCGAAGCATTAGGCGGCACATTTGGTTCCGCTGTGCTGTGGCTCGTCACCTTTGCGATGTGGTTCTGTGGCTTGGCATCGATTACTTCCTTTTCGCGAATGTTGTATGCGTTTTCGCGTGACAAAGGAATGCCGTGGAGCCATCAGTGGGCAGAAATTTCGACCAAATACCGAACGCCGGCAAAAGCAATTTGGCTGGTTATCATTCTTTCCTTTGCGCTTGCCTTGTTCGATTACATCGTGAAAAGCATCAATCCGAACACGTCGTATACGACCTTGGCATTTTTGACGGCGGTAAGTGTCGTTGGGTTATATGTCGCTTACGGGATTCCGTTGTACCTCAAGCTCCGGGCGGAATCGCGGGGACTTTTTCAGCGGAAGCATTATGGTCCTTGGCATCTGGGGAACTGGAGTAAACCCATTAATGTGTTGAGCCTCATTTGGATCGTCTTCATCTCGATAATGATGGTGATTCCGCCGAATCAAACAGCTGGGTATGCCTTGATCGCCATGTTTTTGGTGCTTCTGATCATGGATTTGGCTTATTACCGGAAGCATTTCAGGGGCCCGCAAGCTGCGCTGGGCAATTCAGAGGAAGACATAAAACGTCAGGAAGCAAAATTTCGCGACTCCTAATGGAAAAGAAGCTCTGGCTCACGGAATGTGAAGGGCCACCCTTATGTCAGTATTGGCATAGGGGTTTTTTTCGTAAAGGACGGTTCTGCATAACGAATGGCAGAGGACGAAAAGCTATCAGTAGGAAGGAAATAGCAATACAGATGGGAGGTAGGCGATGAAAAGGATGAGATGGCTGCTACTAACAATGGGAATCGTGCTGATGGCACAAGCAACGAGCTTGGTTCCACAGGTGAGTGGGTATGACAGATATGTGCGTGAAGGAAACTCCTCGAATCGGTATGAAGTCGCGGGTATTACAAATGCAGGCGCATTCGAAGCCTTTTTTGAAAAACTTCAAGAAACGGTCAAAAATAGTGACAAGACAGAAGTAGCCAAGCATGTCAGGTATCCACTGCGAGTGAACAAAGACGGAAAAAGTCAGTTTATCCGAGATGAACAGCAATTTTTGGAAGAGTACGATCAAATCATGACAGAGAAGGTAAGGAAAGCGTTTTTACAGCAAAAGGTAACCGATACGTTTGTCAATGATCAAGGCGTGATGGTAGGGAATGGAGAAATCTGGCTGGGGCAATTTTTGAATCGCTTTGTCGTTTTTGCAATAAATATAGAATAGGACAAGAGCTTTTCTCTAGAAAAGCTCCCACTCTAGTAGCATAAATCTTTTTATTGTTACAAATAGTATATTTTACATGGACATTATCGGTGGAAAATTCTAAAATAACAAATAAATAGACAGCTACAAATGTGGATTCGACAGCTTTGTCCTTGTGGAATAGACATTTGTTATTTTCATTGTTCCGTGATAGAATTCACAAAACGATATTTTTTTTAGCTAAACTTAACTGACTCGGGAAATGTTGAGGGATAAGGCAAAAAGAGGAGTGATTGTGTGAGTTTGGAAACGAAGAAATGGGCGGATGAAGTAGCTGAGCAGGTAATCTCATGGCGACGATATCTCCATCAGCATCCAGAATTGTCGTTTGAAGAGGAAAAGACGTCTCAATTTATTTACGAAACGTTGGAATCTTTCGGGAATTTGGAGCTTTCGCGGCCAACCAAAACGAGCGTGGTCGCTCGACTGATCGGATCACAGCCAGGAAAAGTTCTTGGCATTCGCGCTGACATTGATGCTCTCCCTATCCATGAAGAAAATGATGTGCCATATGCATCAGGAAAAGCTGGCGTGATGCACGCATGCGGACATGACGGTCATACAGCGATGCTGTTGGGAGCCGCAAAAATTTTGTCCCAGTACAAGGATCAAATCAAAGGTGAGGTTCGGTTCTTCTTCCAGCATGCCGAGGAGCTGCCGCCGGGTGGGGCTGCTGAAATCGTAAGAGCTGGTGCAGCGGACGGACTGGATTCGATCATCGGTATTCATTTGGCATCGTACATGCCTGTAGGGAAATTTGGTGTACTTTACGGGGCACTTACTTCATCGACAGATCGCTTCGACATCAAGATTCAAGGGAAAGGCGGGCACTCCTCGCAACCGGAGGCATCTGTTGACCCGATCGTCATTGGGGCACAGGTTATTACTGGCCTACAACAAATTGTATCCCGCAACGTCAGTGCATTGGACAAGGTCGTTATTTCGGTGACGATGCTGAATGCAGGGACAGCTTATAACATCATTCCAGATTCGATGACGCTGACGGGCTCCACACGCTGCTTCGATGCACAGATTCGCCAAAATATTCCGATGTGGATTGAACGAATTGTCAAAGGAATTACCGAAGCGCATGGAGCAAGTTATGAATTCACGTTCTCACATGGCTACACATCCGTTGTCAACGACAAGCAGGTGACGAAGCTGATGGAGGATACGATCCGCGAGCGTTGGGGAGAAGAAGAGATTATTTACATTGATCCTTTGATGCCGGGTGAAGATTTCTCTGAGTATTTGAAAAAAGCTCCTGGCTGTTTTATTCAATTGGGTGCTGGCAATCCGGATAAAGGCTTCACGTATCCGCACCATCATCCTCGCTTTGATTTTGATGAGGATGCAATGGTACGCGGCGTGGAATTGTTTGTTCGGGCAGCTCAAAAAGTCGTCATGGCGTAGAGCGAGATAGAATGAGGGGGATGTCGTATGGCAGAGGCACGCGTCAATGAGTACAAGCTGCATTTTCTCGTACTTATTCTCGTCGCATTGACAGAATTTATCGGGACAAAAAAAATCAGTATTGGCATAGGGGTTATCGCTCTGTTTCCAATGCTTTACGCGCTCGTTTTAGGCGGGGCAATCAGTTGGCCTAAGTTTAAATTCTTGAGTGAAAAAGAAATGAATGTCGCAGCCAATATTTTGGGTGTTTCGTTTTTGATCTTTATTGCGAAACTGGGAGCCAATATCGGTCCTGAGCTGCCTAAGCTGCTCGGCTCTGGTGTATCCTTGATTGTACAAGAGATGGGACACATTGTAGGGACAATTGCACTTGGTCTGCCAATCGCATTGTGGCTGGGTCTGAAGCGTGAAGCAATTGGGGCGACTTATTCTCTTGACCGCGAACCAAACTTGGCGATCATTGTAGACAAGTTTGGAGCAAACTCTGCCGAAGCTCGCGGCGCGCTGGGCGTCTATATTTGCGGAACCTTGTTTGGTGCCATTTATATGTCGATTCTTGCAAGTATTTTAGGAAGCAGCGGGTTGTTTCACCCGATTTCTCTGGCGATGGGAGCTGCAGTTGGTTCCGGTAGTATGATGGCAGCAGCAACAGGCTCATTGGCTGTTATTTTCCCGGAAGCGCAAAAAGACATTGCCTTTTATTCCGGAGCGGCAAATTTGATGATGAGTATCGTCGGAACGTACGTGTGTATCTTCTTCTCCTTGCCGGTTACACAAAAGCTGTACGCATGGCTTGAGCCTATCATTGGACGTAAAAGCGCTTCTTCTGCAGCAGAAGGGGGGAGAAAAAGCGCATGAATCAAATCTTGACGATTTTTATCATCGGCTTCATTGCTCTCATCGGTAACTGGATCGGTTATAAAGTTCCAATCATGGATTCTTTGCCAGGTATTTTGCTCTTGGCGGTCATTACGTTGATTGGAATGGGCTTCACTCGAATCCTGCCGTTCAAATCTCCCGTCATTGTATGGATCTCTTTGTTTGCGATGCTTGCGACCTCCCCGTTTTTTCCAGGGAACGAATATACGGCTGCTGCGATTGCCAAGATCAATCTGCTCGCATTGGCCACGCCGATTCTCGCGTATGCAGGTCTGTCACTCGGAAAAGACGTTCATTTATTCAAACAGCTTAGCTGGCGTATCGTAGTTGTGTCTCTCGTCGTCTTTACAGGTACGTTCCTATTCGCTACGTTGTTTGCGGAGATTGTCTTCAAGATTCAAGGTAAATTTTAACGAAACTGTTTTTGGGTTAGGGCCTCCGTGTGCTTCCATATGCCATGGGGGTTCTTTTCACATATCACATACAGCTGTGAGAGTCAGGAGTGGAGAGAGTATGGTCATTGATGTAAGAAAGGTTACCTGGCAAAGAGATGAAACAACCATTCTGCGAGACATTGCCTGGCAAGTGCAAGACAAGGAGCATTGGTGTTTAGTCGGGCTAAACGGCTCTGGTAAAACCAGTCTGTTGAAAATCATTTGTGGTTATGTCTGGCCGACAAAGGGGGAGGTAAGTGTATTAGGCAACCTTTACGGAACCGTCGACTTGCGCGAGGTGCGTAAATCAATCGGCTGGGTAAGCACAGCGTTGATGGCTCAGCTTCATGAGCATGAAACTGCACTCCGTGTCGTCTTGAGTGGACGGGAGGCAACCATCGGCTTGTATTCCGTTCCTGAAGAGGCGGACGTAGAGAAAGCGTCGGATTTACTCGATACATTTGGATGCCGTGCATTGAAAAACAGACCTTTTGCCGCTTTATCGCAAGGGGAGAGACAAAAAGTACTGATTGCTCGCGCATTGATGGCTTCCCCTCGCTTACTCATCCTAGACGAGCCTTGCACTGGACTGGACCTGCTATCAAGAGAACAGCTGTTGGCCATGATTGAACAAATCGCCAAGCAGCCTAACGGACCCACTCTCATTTATGTCACCCATCACATCGAAGAAATTTTGCCTTGCTTCACGCATACGTTGCTGCTAAAAGCGGGGGAAGTTGACCAGGCTGGGAAAACAGATGAGGTCCTAACGGCTGAACGTCTGACAAGCTTTTTCGGCGTACCTGTTCACATTCAACGCTCGCAAGGAAGATCTTGGGTCAGCTTAGGGGAAGAAGCGACCGTGTGAATGTGTAGTGTGTTGGATAAGTTTGGGCACGAGTCAGCACGGTTGTGCATGATTGTGTATAATAACAATAAGAAATTGTATCTGGGAGGAGAGGAGAGATGGAGGCATGAACAATGTGATTGCACCAATCACAGACTCCACCTGGGCGATCATCACCTATGAGGAAGCGTGGAATAGCTACGTGAACAGCTATGTGATCAAACAAGGGAATGCCTTTGTATTGATTGATTCTCACCAGCGCAAGCAACGCTCATTTTTTCAACAGGCGTTGGAAGAGATCGGGGTCAAGCCAGATCGAACGGAATATGTCTACTTCACTCATCGACATGCTGATCATATTGGAAATGCCGATATGTTCCCTTCTCGTAACAATTGGATTCACCTCGACGATTATTACGAACTGGATGATTTTTCACAGACGCTATTCGGCCATACGTTTACAGGTAGTGGGGGGGATCTGCCGTCCCTGCGTTTCCGACAGCTTTCTTTTCATACAGAAGGCTCCGTTGCCTTCTTTGATCCCCAGTCGAAAATATGCTTTGTTGGCGATCATTTATGCTTTGAAAACACAGAACTCGGCAAAATCGTGGGCGGAGAAGTGGACTGCCGGGCAGCTTATCAAGAACAAGTGAAGCAATGGGTAGCACGTGAACCAGAGCGAGCGGCGGAGTTTACGGGGGGCTTGGAGATTTTGCAGGATTGGCCCATTGAGTATTTAGCTACTGGTCATGGCCCTATTCTTCATGGCGAAATTAAGGAGTTTTTGCAAGGGTTGATTGCGATTGCTCGTCCGTAACAAAAAAAGACTTGTGCGCCGCGCATCGACGGCTAGCACAAGTCTTTTTTTTTTACTTGCTGGAAGTTGTTGTTTCTTCTTCATCCACTTGTTTTTCGCTTTCCAAATCTTTATCCATGATTTGGACGTTATGCTTTTTATACAATTCATCGATCCATTTATCCATATTATTTCGTTTGTTTCTGGATTTTACTTTTTCGATCACTTTCGGGCGGGCTTCTTCAAATGTTCCCTCGAACTTATCTTTGTTTTTCTCATAGTATTCTTTGATTTGTTCTTCAGTGATCGGGTTATCCTTCTCGAACAGCTTGTCCCGCAGCATAACAGAGCGCACGCCTTCACGGAGCTCTTGCTCAGTCATTTGCTTATCCTTCAAATACTGTTGGAATCTTTCTGGTGATCCCATTTTTTCTTTGACTGGGTTCACACGTGCATCGAGTTCTTGATCGGTTACAGTAATTCCTCGTGCAGCGCCTTCCTGTTTGTACAGCTCCAAAGTAATGATATCAGCCATGACACGCTTACCAGCATCTTTTTTCAATTTGTCGTACATTTGCTCTTGTGTAATTGTCACATTACCGATTTTGGCAACAGGGTTATCCGCAGAGAACGCAGAATCTTTTCCAGGTGTACAGCCCGCTACAGCGAGACCGAGTACAAGTGCTGAGGCAGCAAGTATAGATACATTGAATTTTTTCATGAAAAATACCTCACTTTCTTGATAGTAATACGACTGTGCGTAGAGCAGCGTTACGGGAAGCGGAAAATAAAAACCGCACACATAAAGCAATGTGCGGTCGTCAATCAATTAGCTGGCTTGTGTAGAGGCTTTTTTCCACTCTTCCAAGCGTTTTTCCAGTACGGAGTGATTCAGATGCACAAGACTAGCTGATTTGTCCATCAATTGTTTCAGATAGGAAAGGGCTCGCTCATAATTTCCTTTGGCAGCTTCAATCTCTGCCAAGCAGAAGAGCTTCCAGTCTTTTGCCGATCGTTTGCTTGCGATCAGCTGGTAAGCTTCTATCGCACTCTCCACTTCACCCAGGCGTGCGTGCGAGCAGGCAATAAGTGCTAAGGAATCAGTCATTCCCTGATCACGCTGGTAAATACGAAACGCCACTTCCAATGATTCGTTGTATCGTTCGGAGGAATAGTAAACGATCGCTAGGTTGTAAAACAAGTAGTGAATCATCGCTTGATTGAATAACGTTGGTCGTTCCTTGCAGACGTTGATTCCTTGAACAATATATTTTTCGGCCATTTCATAATTGCCAAGCATGATCTCATGGGTTGATTTATCCAGCATAGCGACAGCACGGGAACGGTTCTTCCGATAGGAAGCCTCCAGCCAGCGCAATCGAATATTCAAACGGCGTTTGAACAGATTGGCCATGTACTGAAAGCGGAAGGGCCAGTGCAGGCGAATAAACATAACCAACAGCACAGCCGCAATCCCTGCCAGCGTTGATGTCAAATTAAAACTCAAATACTCCACGTAGTGACACCCTCTCTATATACGCTGCATCTATTAACCCATCTTAGCACAGAACCTGTCCGCATGACAGAGCATTACCGCTATTTCGCCAATGGCAAGATATTCTCTTTTTTGGATGCAGAGAGCTGCTGCGTTTTGACGTAATCGTCTGAAACGGTATAGAGCGTGTCGCCAATCGTGAGTATCCGCTTAATGTTACTGGAGCTGTCGTACCAGCCTTCGCCTGCTTTCGCAACATCTTCCTTCGACAGATGGGTGATCTGATCTCTCAGCTGAAACCCTTTTTGTAGATCAAGCTGATATACGTAGGCACCTTGGAAAGTAAAGTGGCCATACTCGCGCATATCGTTTTTGGCTTTTTGTTCAGCCGTACGTTCGTGGACGGATACAGGAAAGGCGAGCAGATTTTTTTCTTTGGAGAACAGCAGAGCCTTGTGATTGCGCAACAGCTCGGAATCCGTTCCTCTGTCCCCGATCACAGTCTTGAACTTTTCCTTCGGTTTCGTTACATCACTGACGTCAAAGAGGGCAACTTTCATCCCTTGGTAGTACGCCCAGTCTTTATCTGATTCTGCGTCTTTGCCAAAACCGATGATATGGTTTTCATCATACGGGTGTAAATAGTCGCTGTAACCTGGAATTTTCAGGGCACCTAGTACGCTTGGTGCAGAAGGCTTCTTCAGATCGAGAACGAACAGCGGGTCGACTTTTTTGAAGGTGACCATGTAGGCACGATCTCCCATGAAACGGACCGAATAAATGCGTTCTCCTGGAGCGATGCCTTCCAGCTTCCCAAATACCTCGAGTTTATTGTCCAGTACATACAAGTTGTTTTTGGACGTAAGCTCATCGTCCCGCCACATGTCCCCACTCGTGGTGGCGATTCGGAAATAACCTTCGTTTTCATCCATGGAAAACTGGTTCAGAATACGTCCAGGCACCGACCCTCTTCCTGTATACCGAATGTCTCCCTTATTCATGGCAAATCGATAAATGGTTGTGTCTGACTCAAGGGGAGGGGCAATCAAAGGAGCTGTCACCCCTTTTTGCTTAACGGCTACTGGCTGGGCATTGTTCTGGGTGACGGCTACATACAGATTTTTGGTGGATGCATAGATGTTCTCACCAGCACCAAGGTACGTATTCAGTGACATCTGTTGTTTCGAATCATCCAGATTCACGCCAGTGACGATTAAATACTCTGGACGAAAGTGATCCGGGAAGTAACGAATCTCGCTGTAGGGAATGGTTTGATATTGGTTATGATGGGTGCTGTCTTTATACGTTGGGCCTGGCACTTCTGCTTTCTCTTGCATAATACGATACGTATCCATGTAATGGTTGGCTGTCACGTACAAGCTCGCGCCGATTTTGCGGGACGACATGTACTGGCCTTCCAGCTCCAGTTGACGAATGAGCCGAGGTTGTTTTTTGTCCGTAATATCGTAGATCATGGTTTTCACGGACTGCATGCTTTGGAAACGGGGGATGCCTCTTTTGGAAGCGGGACCAGGAGGATAGGAGATGTTCTCATCCGCTTGCCCGATCACGATGAGTCTGCGATCGTCTACGTACATTTCTTGTGGGACGAATTTTCCATTGTCATAGCTGATACGGCTTGCGACCTTCATTTCGGTCGCTGGATACGCTTTAATGATGCGCACTTCATTTTGCGTGGATTGATAAAGATAAGTTCCATCTGATTTGACGATATCTGCTTCATCGACGCCCTGCACTTGTGTGTTCGTTGTGGAAAAATCACCGCGAGCAGCGCCACCGGAAGTGTCCGCTACTTTGTTGGCTGTGCTAGGTGCGGCTACTGGCATAGCGGTACCCATTTCGAGGGTGGCGTAATGGTAGCTGTCCAGGTTTGATGATTGGATGAGCTTTTTTAGCTCCGCATAGGAGCCGACTACTGGCAACTCTTCTTTAGATGCTGCGGCTTGAACGGTTGGCTCCGCGACTGTACCCGTCGTGAACAGGAAGGGTATAGCGGTCACCACCAGCACGGAGGCGAGAAGCCCGGCAAATGTTCTTTTCATCTTAATCCCCCTCATATCTGCTTCTTTCCAATATTTGCTGTCGGTAATAAGACGACGCACGTTTACGGAATGTTTCACACACTCTTTAGGCAGCAATCTACGGACAGGTGGGGGAGCGTGTGCTATAATAATAGGCGGTTTATGCTACCATTTACACCACTACGTCAAAAGGGGCGTCATAGATGGAAAACTTGAAGCAAAGCATTCTGGAACTCATCACGGATACTTCTACGAATCTACCACCAGACGTGCGTCGTGCCGTCAATGCAGCTAAAGTGAAAGAGGATCTTGGCACACGCGCAGCGCTGTCTTTGTCTACAATTGCGCAAAACGTCGTCATGGCAGAAGAAAATGTTTCTCCGATTTGCCAAGATACGGGGATGCCTACATTCGAAGTGAAAACTCCGGTTGGAGTCAACCAGCTGATCATTAAACAAGCCATCAAAGAAATGATTGCAGAAGCAACCAAAACGGGTAAGCTGCGTTCCAACTCCGTAGATTCCTTGACGGGTACAAACACAGGGGACAATCTCGGACCAGGTACTCCTGTCATTCACTTTGAGCAATGGGAAGAGAATGAAATCGAAATCAAGCTGATTCTCAAAGGCGGCGGCTGTGAGAACAAAAACATCCAGTACTCCCTGCCTTGTGAGCTTGAAGGTCTGGGCAAAGTGGGCCGCAACCTGGATGGTATTCGCAAGTGCATTCTGCATGCGGTATATCAAGCGCAAGGACAAGGCTGTAGTGCCGGCTTCATCGGCGTAGGAATCGGTGGCGATCGCACCTCCGGTTATGCATTGGCGAAGCATCAATTGTTCCGCAAAGTGGACGATGTGAATCCAATTGCTGATCTGGCTGCTTTGGAAGACTACATCATGGAAACAGCGAACCAACTCGGAATCGGAACCATGGGTTTTGGTGGTAACTCGACTCTCTTGGGCTGTAAAATCGGCGTGGAAAACCGCCTGCCAGCGAGCTTTTTCGTATCCGTTGCGTACAACTGCTGGGCATTCCGCCGTCAAGGAGTTCGCCTGAATCCGGAGACTGGCGAAATCCTCCGTTACCTCTATAAAGACGAAGAAGTGGCGATGGACTTGTCCCCTGTAGCAGCTACGGACGATGCGGGCGAAAAGCGCAGAGAGGTTGTTCTGCAAGCGCCAATCTCTGAAGAACAAATCCGCAGCCTGCGAGTGGGCGATGTGGTCATTATCAATGGTGAAATGCACACAGGACGCGACGCCCTGCATAGCTACCTGATGGATCATGACTGTCCTGTGGACTTGAACGGTGGCATCATCTACCACTGCGGTCCAGTCATGCTGAAGGACGAAGCAGGCGAGTGGCATGTAAAAGCGGCTGGCCCGACTACCTCCATTCGCGAGGAACCGTACCAAGGCGAAATCATCAAGAAATTTGGAATCCGTGCCGTTATCGGAAAAGGCGGAATGGGTGCGAAAACCCTGAAAGCATTGAACGAGCATGGCGCTGTGTACTTAAATGCGATTGGTGGAGCGGCTCAGTATTATGCAGAATGCTTGGAAAAAGTAGAAGGTGTCGACTTCATGGAATTCGGTATTCCAGAAGCGATGTGGCACCTGCGCGTAAAAGGCTTCGCAGCAATCGTCACCATGGATTCTCATGGCAACAGCTTGCACGCGGATGTGGAAAAGTCTTCCGCGGAGAAATTGGCTCAGTTTGCTGCACCTGTATTTAAATAAGGAATGTAACACGAAAGCCTCTGGCGCACTTCACGTGCTGCCGGAGGCTTTTTTTTCAAACTAGACGAGAGAGGAGAAGGAAATAGTCGGATAGATGATGAACTTTCGAGGAACTAACCACGATTGCGGACAGATGGATTTTCATTTTTGACAGGGGGGACAGAAATGAAATGGTTGATTGCTGATCGTGTCATTATCGGAGATGGAGAGCATGTAATCGAACAAGGTGCTGTCGGGATTGATGAGCGAGGAAAGATTGTAGCAGTGGGGACAGAATCGGAGCTTACGGATTCCATATCGGAAGGAGAGGTAAAGCGGTACAGCGGATGCTCCATTTTGCCAGGCTTGATCGATTTACATGTTCACATCGGGTATTGGTGGAGCAAACCAGACTCCGCTGAGTATCGCAACAACGACGGACTCGTGGCTTTAATGGCGACAGCGAATTTGAAAGAGGCACTTTCCTTGGGGGTTACGACGATCCGTGATGTGGCAGCACCGGATGGATTGTGCAGTACGCTGAAGCTGGCAGCCAAGAACGGCTTCATTGTTTCCCCTCGTCTTTTTCAGGTAAACCAAGGGATTATTATGACCGGGGGGCACGGCTGGCAATTAGAGGGTGCCCTGCGAGAAGCAAATGGTCCGTGGGACGTGCGGACAGCCGTACGTGAACAAGTAAGAGCAGGAGCAGACTGGATCAAGCTCATGACGAGCCATCGTACACCAACGCCGGAGTTCACACAGGAGGAGCTGGATGCGGCGGTTGATGAATCTCATCGCTTGGGACGAAAATGCTGTGTACATGCCTCGCTCCAACCGGCGCTCCAAATGGCGATTGATGCGGGATTTGATACGATCGAGCATGCGACGTTTATGACCGTTGAACAAGCAGAACAGATGAAAGAAAAAGGACTGGTATGGGTACCGACTATGGTTACCTTCTTCCAGATTGCTGATTATTACAAGCATATTTGGAATGAGCAGCAACAGGCGAATCAAGGCATCTTGAGCGAAGAGATTATCGAGCAGGGAGCCTTTTTCATCGAATCAGAAAAGGCGTATCGCGAGAACTTCGTACAATTGATGAATACAGGCGTAAAAATCGCTACGGGTACGGATATCGTATTGGAAGGCTATCCAATTACGCCTGTGGCAGAGGAAATCAAGCTGATGGTGGAGCTGGGGATGGAGCCAATTCGTGCGATCCAGGCTGCTACTCAAAATGCTGCTGAGGTGCTGGATCAAGGAAGTAAGATTGGGACGTTAGCGCCAGGTTATTTTGCAGATTTGCTTGTGGTAAAAGGTGATCCATTACAAGAGATAGAGGGATTGAAGCAAGTAGAGGAAGTGTTTCTTGAGGGTGTTTCTGTCTATTCAAAGTGTTGATGGGACTGAGCCTTGCTCTTTCAGGTTTGTAACGGCGTTTGTACTGGGTGTTTGACTATTTTTAGCCAAAATGGGTATTGGTTTATTGCGCGTGTACCAGGGCGGGCATAGGTTAATAGCGAATGATCACAGAAAAAGGAGTGAGATTCGTGAACTATGTAGTCCGTTCGGGAGATACGCTAAACAGCATTGCGGCTCGATTTGGTGTATCCGTTCAGGAATTGATCCGTGTGAATAATGTCGCCTATCCCTACTACATTTACGTTGGTCAAAATTTGTACATCCCAATTACGCCGACACCAGCTCCTGGTGGGGATGTCGAGCGTCGTCTGAATCGACTGGAGAATCGAGTAGATGCGCTGCGTGAAGACTATCGCAGGCTGGACAATCGAGTAGATCGGTTGGAGAACCGTGTCACTCGTCTGGAGCGGGCCACTACGCCGACACAACCTCCGCGCCCGCGTCCGACCGCCACGCCTCGTCCACGTTAAGCAGCTGGATAGAGGGCCAAATAATTTTCCACATTTGGCAATTTCCTCTTCGCTTGATCCTGCATAAAGTGATACGAGAGGATTAAGAGGAGGTGCGGCCATGCTAGGGTTAAATGGAAAAAACGTTCGACACCATTTCATGGGCGTCTATGGAAAAGTGGTGCAGATTCGGGAACTGGTGGATGTGATCGACCAAGTTTTTGACTCTGTAAACAAAGTGGGCGACATAGGTAAGGCGATGCTTGGACCTCGTAAGGCAAGTGCCAAAAAGCTCGACAAGCTGAGATGAATGGCAAAACAAAAAAACCGCGTCCGTTATGGAGGCGGTTTTTATTTATCATTCATTCGAGATTCCTATGGGCAGACTCTATCATCAGAATAACTCATCAGAAAGAAAAAGTCTACTCTTTTTCCGGAAATTCCCTTATATTTTTGGAGCTGTTATCAACTACTTCAAAAAGGGGAGTGCGATGGAGATGGAAAAGGAAAAGCGTCGCGTAGGCTTAGTCACGGGTGGAGTGCTGATGGGATTAGTCTTGTCAGCGTTGGATCAGACGATTGTCTCAACTGCCATGCCGACAATTACAAAAGAGCTGGGAGGTCTATCTCTTTATAGCTGGGTGTTCGCGATTTATATGCTCACATCGACCACGAGCATGCCCATCTATGGGAAAATGGCGGACTTGTTTGGAGCGAGAAAAATGTATTTGATCGGGTTGTTTGTGTTTCTCTTAGGATCTCTCCTGTGCGGCATGGCGAATTCCATGACGGGTCTTATTGTAGCGAGAGGAGTTCAAGGTTTGGGAGCTGGGGCATTAATGCCGGTTGCATTCATCATTGTGGGTGAACTGTATCCACCCGAAAAGAGAGGCAAATTTCAAGGACTTTTCGGAGCTGTCTTTGCCATGACGAGTATATTCGGTCCCTCGTTGGGAGGAATGATCGTGGAGCATCTGCCGTGGGGATGGATCTTCTTTATCAACCTTCCTATTGGTATCGCTGCCTTTTTGATCATTGCGCTAGCCTTTCGTGATCAGCGGCACTACGATAAGAAGTCAATCATCGACTGGTACGGGGCGATTAGCTTGAGTGCAGCCATCATTCTCATTCTGCTGTCCCTTGTCATGGAGGGGAGGGAATACAAGATCGGATTAGGGGGAGCAGGTACCTTATTTCTCGGCTTGTTCATCTGGATTGAAACCAAAGCAAAGGAGCCCCTGCTTCCGCTTTCCCTCTTTCGCATTCCGGCCATTGGATATGGCAATCTCGCAGGATTCTTTGTGAGTGCCGCTTTGTTTGGTGCAATCGCATATGTCCCTCTGTTCGTCCAAGGGGTACGCGGTGCGAGTCCCTCAGAGGCTGGATTCCTTTTAGTCCCACTCATGCTGTCCGCAGCGATTTCTTCGACGATTGGGGGAAGATGGATGGCAAAAGCTTCATTTCGGGCGATTCTGATTCCCAGCTTACTCATCATGGCGACAGGCTTCTTCCTTCTAAGCACGATGGATGGAGAGACAACGAACGCACAGCTCGTTATCTACATGATTGTCACAGGTCTAGGCATGGGAGCAATCTATCCGGCACTTGGTACAGCAGCACACAGCGCTGTCAAACCGGAAGATCGGGGTGTTGCCATGTCGACATCGCAATTATTTCGGTCCATTGGGGGGACGATTGGAGTGAGTGTGTTTGGGAGCATCGTAGAATGGCGGATGCGGGCAGGACTGGTGTTTAGTGAAGCTTTGCACGACGTCTTTATCACTGGTTTGATTCTGATTGGAATCAGTTTGATAGCCAGTGTCCGACTTGGCAATACTCGATTACTCGACAAAGAACCCCGCCATTCGCATTCAACAAATAGCGGGGTTTCTAAACAATAGAATTACGGTTTTTTATTCATACCTTCCATTGCCATCCGAACCATCTCTTTGACCATACTGCCGCCCAAGCGTCCTCCGATTCGACCGGCATCGTGAGAGGTTAACTGTCCATTGTAGCCGGGCTGCAATGGGACATGAATTTCTTCTGCGACCTCGAATTTGGCCTGCGCAGGATCATCAACGTGTGCAACCTGCGCTTTTAGGGCGTCTAGCCCTTTTCTCGCCTCGGGGACGAGAGGGCGTTTGCGTCTGCTCATGGTAGATCACCTCACACCCTAGTGTGCCCAATTAGACGAGTGCTTTGCGCAGAGTAAAATCAGTCTCCTGATAGTAAGTATTAGCAACGAGCAGGTTCGGTCCTGCACATCCTGCAGCAGGACAGAAGCAATTGATCTTCTGATTCAGCGTGTGTTCTTGCCATTTTTCAAACATCGACTGGAGCTGATCGGTTTGAATATTGCCTAATGGCTCTACATCCCCGAAATCGGTCACGATGACATCACCGGTGAAAATGTTGATGTTTAGACGATTCCGACCATCTGGATCATTGCGAGTCGTCACATTTTTCGCAGAGCGCAGTCTGCTGATCATTTCCCTGTCTGCTGCTTCAGAACTACAAGCAAAAAACGGAAGCGTCCCGAAAAGCATCCACAAATCTTCATTACGTACATCGAGCATCCGATGAATGGCTTGACGGAGCTCATCGAGCGAAAGGACATCCAGATCACGGGCAAAATCACTCGCGTACATCGGGTGTACCTCATGTCGCTTGCTGCCCATCTCCTGAATCTGACGGTGGAGAGTATCGAGCTTTGTCCATGTGCGATGATTCAGCATCGTTTCGGCTGAGACAAATACACCTGCTTCCGAGAGCTTGCGTGCATTTTCCATCATCTCATGAAATTGTGCTTCCGCTCTTTTCATTGAAACCGGCTGCCGTGCTTTTGCGTAAACAATATCATGGAATTCTTCGGGAGTAGACCAGTTCCATGAAATATGCATGACATCGATGTATGGCAGGATCAACTCATACCGAGAAAACGGCATGGACATGTTGGAGTTGATTTGCGTCCGCAGCCCACGATCTGCTGCATATTGTAGAATAGGTGCGATCACAGTTTTCACGGTGCGCTCGCTGTACATCGGTTCGCCGCCTGTTATACTGAGAGTAAGCAGATCTTTTGCTTCATCGAGACGACGAAGTATGAGATCAACAGGGAGTGCGGGATCGTCTTTGTATCGCAATGTATCACCAACCGCGCAATGCTCACAGCGGAGATTGCACAGATTCGTTACAGTAAACTCGACGCTGGTAAGTTTATAGGCGGGGGGTGTCGCATTGAACAACGGCTCCCATGGATCGTGTAAAGGTGTTAATGGTGTAGTTGGAACCATGCGGATCAATTGTGAAACCTCCTTCATTCTGCGTACAACTCAACCTATTATAACGACATTAAGGCGGAAGGAGAATAGCTAACGAGATGATTATGGGGATGTCTTTTGGACGCGGTGTGCTTTTTCATGATCGAAATGTGCTGGCTTGCGCGGAAGTAAAAGACGGCGTGATTCATATGTGGGCGGAAAAAATCACATTGAAAACGATAGGGAAGCTCTGGTATCGAATATTTTTCTCCTTTCCGTGGTACTATCAATTGTTTCATCTCCTGCTTGCTGGTTATGTACTGGCAGCGATCTTGCAGCCTGACTGGGCCATTCTCGATCCGATGTGGGTAGCTGTTTACATCGCAGGCTTTCACTTCGTTTTTCCGAAAAAGATGAAAAAATTTCACGGTGCAGAACATAAAGTGTTTAGCTATGGAGGGAAGAAGTCACTAGCAGCACTGAATGAGATTCAACGGGCAAATATCGTGAATGACGGTTGCTCGACGAATCTGGTCGTGTGGTTTTTTACAGGATTCATTTTGTCTGTATTCTTTTTACCTTTAGAATGGAGCGTCGCATGCGGGGTAGCAGGACTGCTTGTTGGCATGCTCGGTGATCGCTACGTGCGTAAATATTTCGGTTTTCTTTACAAGCTGTCGGCTTTCTTTCAAAAATACAGCACGACCAAAGAACCGGACCGGCTTCATTTAGAGACAGCGATCCGCTCGTATATGCTATTTGAGCACATTCGCGAGGTAGATCGATTGCAGAATGCTTCGTAAGGAAAAAGCGGTGTTAATCGGCTTGGATCGCCAATCATAAAAAAACAGGGAGGATAGAAGGTGCATATGCGCCCTCGACCTCCCTTTTCTTTTTCCTACTCCCGTTCGAGCGGGGTTTCTTCCAGTTGTCGATACATCTTTCCTTTATCCACATACGATTGGCGAATGCGTACGAATTCTTTCAAGTCTGCCTCGTTGAGTTCACGTTTTACTTTTGCTGGGTTGCCGACAACAAGCGAGCGAGGTGGCACCTTCATGCCTGGAGGAACGAGTGCACCCGCAGCAACCATCGCTTCTTCTCCAATTTCCGCACGATCCAGCACGATCGCACCCATTCCAATCAATGCGCCGCGACGTACCACGCAGCTATGTAAAACGGCGTTATGTCCAACAGTCACCTCGTCTTCGAGGATCAGCGGGTTGTTCGGGCTTTGGTGCAGCGTGCTGTTGTCTTGGACACTGACGCGTTTTCCAATGACGGTCGGAGCGATGTCCCCGCGGATCACAGTGTTGTACCAAATAGAAGAATCCTCGCCGATTTCGACATCGCCAGAAACGACGGAGCCTTTTGCCAAGAAAACGGTAGGGTGAATCTTCGGTTTGATGTTTTCAAATGATAAGAGCAGCATAGTTACCTCCTAATCAATGAGTAAGCGAGCAATCTGTTTGCATCGGGCGCGGATGGAAAATAGAGAAGCGGCCAGTTGCAGGATCGCAGTCGATGACTGTCCCGGAGAGCTGGTCTATCTCATGTGTTTGATAAAAGAAACGAATTCCACTTATTTCTTGGGCGAGATCATGTTTGTTCGCTTCCGTAATGGCGATGCTATATGTATAGCTGCCACAACCCGTCGTAGTCGGGACGAGTCTGATTCCGAGCTGTTCTGCATCCGCTTCTTCCGCGATCATTTGTGCAAGACGTACCGCCGCAGTTGGAGTAATGGTTATCATCGTCCTACCTCCTTGTAGCCATTTCTATTGTACTACAAAGAAAACCTTTGTGACTTAAACCATATGCCTCATCGGAAAGGTATTGCTTTATTCGAGCTTAAAGCCCGTACCACTAAGGTACAGGCCACCACATTGTAAACCCAAACAATTCTATGTCCATTATAATTGTTACCGCACAATTTCCCCATGATAAGCTCCCTTTACGAGGGGTAATTTCATATGTTTGTGTTCTGTTGTGCAACCTTTTCTTTTAACATAACGATTAAAAATAGGGAAGCAAGGATGGAGATAGCTACGCCAATCGTACCCAACCATGTAATCGACGACAGGGAAACTTGCTCAATCGCAATGCCTCCGATACCTGCCCCTGCGGCCATCGAGAGCTGCATCATGGATTGATTAAGACCAAGCATGATCCCTGAATAATTCGGTGCAATCCGTACCAAATTAAACTGTTGCGTAGGCCCGGAAGACCATGCAGCGAAAGACCATAGTACCAAAAGGGCGATAACTGTAAACGGTTGAGGCGAGATAGTAACAGTAACGGAAAGCAAAATGAGAGCTACAACGTGCAGGATCATTCCGCCAAGTAAAGTGGGGGATACTCCCCATTTGTCAGTGCTAAAACCACCCAATTTAGAACCAATCAAACTAGCTACGCCAAACGCCAATAAGGCGCCGCTCAACAAATTCTCATTTATGCCTGCGACTTCGAGAAGATAGGGTGAAATGTAGGTATATGCGAGGGAATACCCACCCAGCCAAAAGAACGTAATCGATAAGCCAAGTGCGACCTTCGGGTTTTTCAATAATGCTAACTGCTTAGACAGAGGTACTGGCTCATCCCCTTGCACTTGCGGGATCGTCCGGGACAGGACAAATATCGCCAGAAGTCCTGCCAGCGCAATGATACCGAAAACGGATTGCCATCCAAATACAGCCGCCGCTGTGCGTCCGAGGGGAACACCAATGATTAATGATGCGGTAAATCCCATAATGACGGTTGCAATCGAGCTTGCCTGTTTACCTGCAGGAGCGATCTTGGACGCGATATCTAACGCAGTTACAACAACCATTCCTGCTCCTAAAGCCATGATCACACGGGCTAGAACAAACAATTCAAAATTCGGCATAGCGAATGACAATATATTGGCTAACACGAAAATACCTAGTGCACTAATGAGAAGCCTCTTTCTATCCATTTTCGCAGTTAGTGCCATCATGATCGGGGTAAAAATTGCATAAACAAATGAAAAAATAGTAACAAGCTGACCCGCAGCCGTAATTGAGATGCCCATGGTACTAGAGAGTTTATCAAGGATCCCTGAAATCACGTACTCGGATGTCCCAACTAAAAAACTAACCAATGCCAAAAAGTAAACCTTCCATGTATTCGACATGTATTTCACTCCTTTTAAAATATTTGCATCTATTATCAGATATGGTCCAATAGCGCTGATCTAAACTAAGAAGTATTGACATATCGGGATATATCGAAATGTACGTTTGAAATAAAACTGAATACTCTATGAAGCATTCAGCTTTATTTCGATCATATTTGACTACTAAAAAAGGAGCCGATTTCACGTATTTTTTCTTCGTCCCTGGTATAATAGGTGTATTTGCCAATACGCTCCGTCTTGATAAGGCCGGCTCGTTGGAGAATGGACAAATATTGGGATGCGGTTGACTGGGTCATATTCAATTTCTCAGTTATCTGGCTGACGCATACCCCGATTTTCCTCATATCAACTCCTTCATGGGGCGTAAAATGTTTTTCAGGCTCTTTTAACCAATATAAAATTTGAAGTCTAGATTCGTTGGACAGCGCTTTAAAAATTTCAATTGGATCCATACGCATAATTATATCGAGAATTATCGATATGTAAAGACCTCCGATCCAAAATAACGAATAACCATACTCACTAACCTTCCAAATCCTGCTTGTTGACCATGTAGCAGGCATGTGATAGAGTAAATGTTACTGATTCTGATGTGCAGGAAATGTGGGTAGTCGCTGCCGCAATCGTTTCGACGATTGGCGGTAGAGGAAAGTCCAGGCTCGCCCAGGCTGAGATGCCTGGAGTGTTCGTACCTGGTGCAAGCCAGGGCAGTAAGGTGTTGAGCCTTGCTGACGGCGTGGAAAGGGCTCTCTCTGAGGCCCGAGTACGCTGAAAGTGCCACAGAAACGTAGCTTTTCTGGCGACAGAAAAGATGGAACGCGGTAAACCCTGCGAGCGAGAAACCCAAATTAGGTAGGGGAACCGTCCTGAAGGAATCAAACGGAAAGGACGGATGGTATCTTCGGATGCCATAGATAGATGGCTACCGCTCTTGGTGCGAGGGATTGCCCCGCTTGAAGCACGGGAGAGACAGAACCTGGCTTATAGCATTTCCTGCTGGAATGAAAACGTAAAACCACCTGAGATCTCAGGTGGTTTTTTTACGTTCTGCGAAATATCGTGAACCCGCTACCTATCCATGTTTGTGGAACAGTGGAATGATTTACCCGAACAAGCTTTGAAACTTTTTCGGAAATCGTGTCGTCTAAAAAGAGCGTTCAGCCGAAGAAAACAGTTCTACTGTGGACTATTCCATCATTTCTTCAAATGGGAGAGTCTGCTGGAGAGAAAGAACTGATAAACGGTTACATTGATGGAGGGGTTTATTTTGAAAAAAGAAAAGAATCGAGCAACCAAGGATTTTAA
Source organism: Brevibacillus sp. BD137 (assembly GCF_041644655.1). Classification (NCBI taxonomy): domain Bacteria; kingdom Bacillati; phylum Bacillota; class Bacilli; order Caryophanales; family Paenibacillaceae; genus Brevibacillus; species Brevibacillus sp. BD137. The sequence goes on from NZ_JAOTNO010000005.1 coordinate 98,700, forward strand.
AAAATTAGTAGCGACTGCGGTTCTGGCAGGATCGCTTGCGTTGCCGGGTACCGGATGGGCTGCTACGGCACTGCCTTTCTCCGACATCGGAGGAAACGTGAACAAAGACGCGATTTTGAAATTGAACTATGCGGGTGTTCTGAAAGGTTATACAGATGGCACTTTCAGACCGTATAAAGAAGTGACGAGAGCAGAGTTCGCCAAAGTTGCGGTGCTGGCACTGGGGTACACAGACGCGCAAGCAAAGCTATTGCAAGGAAAGACCGCATTTAAAGATCTGCCAGCAGATCACTGGGCAACTGGGTACATTAATCTTGCGGTATCCCAAGGCATCATCAAGGGATATCCAGATGGAACCTTCAAACCGAACAACAACGTAAAAATTGCGGAAGCATTGACTGTTTACGTACAAGGCTTAAAAATTGACGTTCGTCCATCAGGCTCAAGCGAGTGGTACATCCCATACTTACTGGAAGCGGACAGAGCAGGTATTTACGATGCAAAGGAAACACCGACAGCAGCAGCTCCGCGTGATATCGTCGCTAAGTACACAGATAGTTTCATGGAAACGCCTGTCTATGCAAACGGCGCGTACTACGACAAAGATGGTAACGCAAAAGGAACCAATCAGAAGCTGCAAGTAGTGAAGGGCGCAGTTGCTTCGTATGACAAGTCTGGCAAAAAGCTGAAGCTAGTCGGACAAAACAAAGAAATCGAATTGGCTGATTCCGCGCAAGTATACGGCAATCTGATCGTAGGCGCGCAAGTCGAATACATCACGAAAAATGGCCGAGTGGCTTTCCTCACCGTTGTTACTTCTGACTCCGAAATCGTGGAAGGAATCGTGAAGACTGGTCTTAATTTTACAACGGCTGTAGGCGATGAAAAGAAATTCAAGGCAATCGTCAACGGAAGAGAAGTTGTTTTGGAAGTAGAAGATGGCGTAAATGTAAGCCGCTCTCACATCGGCCAAAAGTTTGTGGCAGTGGTTGGCGACAATGGCAAAATCAAGTCCATCACGATCAGCGACAACACGACAAAAGGAATTGTGGAAAAAGTATCTTCCGTGAGCGGTTCCAACTCGAAAAAAGAGCTGAGAGTAGACGGCACGACCTACACGCTGGATTCCAAAGCGACGGTCAAAGGTAAGGCGCATCCAGAGGCAAAAGCAACGAGTGCTTCATTCTCTGACATCGAAAAAGATGACTTGGTCGAGCTGACACTCAATGTGGACGGAAAAGTATCTGAGCTTGTTTACACGAAGCTGAGCTTCACAGATACGATCACCGTTGATACAGACAAAAACCTGATTCGCGTTGGCGGCGTCAATTACGAGGTGCATGAAGATACAGAGTTGTTCGTAGACGAAGACGAAGTAGATGAGCTGGATGAGTTGACGAGCGGCAAAATTGCAGTGCTTACGTTTGACAAAAATGGAAACCTGGTGAAAGTAGAGCAGGGTGTAGGGGCAGCAACGAACAAGCAGGTCTCAGACACAACTGCGTATGCACCAGGAAAACTGGCAACTGTGAAAATCGACGGGAAAACCTACGATATCTTGACCAACGCGAAGCTGACTGTCGATGGCAACTCCGTATCACCAACGACTATTAAAAACGATCAGTTTAATGACCACCGCATCCTTACGTGGAAATACAACGTTGGCACGAATGACATTGTGGAGCTGACTTTGGAAAAGCAAACTGTAAAAGGATACGTGACGAAAAAATCCGGTTCCAAAATTACCGTGAACGGGAAAGTGTATGAGCTCCTGTCCGGGGTTACGATTGACAGCGATGCAGCATCCAACGACAACGAGTACACGCTGACACTCAACAACGCTGGCAAAGTAAAGGCCATTACAGGTGCACCTAAGAAAGTAAGCGGCGTGGTTGACTCTGTTGAGGTCCGTAACGATAACGGCAAGGTGACTTCCGCGAAAGTAGAGGTTAACGGCAAGACGTACGATGTAACGGATGAGGACGCGATTGAAGATGTCGATCAATTTGAGTACGTGACATTGACCCTGGACCGTGACGGCGATGTCATTGCTGCTACCGTCAGTGGAAAGCTGGCGAAGGAAAACGTGCGTTTCGTCGGAATTGAATCCCGCGTAAACAAAGACAAATATGTATTTTTCGATGACGTATCGACGAGCTTGAAGCTGACAGAAGACGCGAAGATCAAATACTACAACGGTAAGGACATGAAAGAAAGCGAGCTTTCCTCCAAGGACAAAGTGGATTTGTGGACAAATGATCAAGGTCTAGTCTATGCCATTGTCGTAGCAAAACGATAAGAAAATAGAAAAAGGCGATCTCTTGCTCGATTCGAGAAGGGGGTCGCCTTTTCATTTGTTGGCATAGGCTTTAAAAAGTATTTGATTGAAAACGGTTTTCAATGAAAAGAAGATATGATATATTATTTTTGTTTCGTGCAAAACAAAAATAGGAGTGATTTTAATGCAGGTCGATTATGAAGTAATTATTGTTGGTGGTGGACCCGTTGGCATGATGGTGGCTGGAGAGCTGGCATTGGCTAAAGTGAAGGTATGCGTACTTGAGCGCTTAAAGGAAACGACCCCGTATTCACGGGCGCTCACGGTACATCCGCGCACACTGGAAATCCTGGATATGCGCGGGTTGAAGGCGAAATTACTCGAGAGAGGAAAGCCGATTTCGACGACGCATTTTGCTGCGCTTGATACACGCTTGGATTTTTCAGTCTTGGATTCTTCCTCCAACTACACCCTGATTATTCCCCAACATGATACGGAGAAGGTACTAGAGGAGTGGGCGGAAAGTCTAGGGGTAGAAATACGAAGGGAAGAGGAGGTAGTGGCCATACACCAAGATCAGCATGGGGTTGAGATTGAGGCTTCCGGGCCGAATGGAAAGGCTGTGCTGACGTCACGCTATGTGGTCGGCGCAGATGGCGCTGGCAGCATTGTCCGCAAGCAGGCAGGCATTCCGTTTGTCGGTAAGAATGCGACTTTTACGGCTATGCAAGGGGATGTTGTTTTGAAAAATCCGCCGGAATCAGGAGCTCCTTCCTACTTTAATGAACAAGGCTTGGTCATGATTGTACCTTTGCCAAATGGAATGCATCGGGTGGTGCTAATCGATTCGGAGCGAATGGCTGTACCAAAGGAAGAACCCGTTTCCATGGAGGAACTGCGCGCTAGTTTACTGCGTATTCTTGGAGACGATTTTGGAATTTCCGATCCGTTTTGGATGACTCGTTTTGGCAATGCGACTTTGCAAGCTCAGCGTTATCGAGAAGGACGGATTTTCCTGGTGGGAGATGCTGCCCATATTCATTTTCCAGCCGGAGGACAGGGGATGAACGTTGGCTTGCAAGAGGCAATCAACCTGGGGTGGAAGCTGGCGGCCCATTTAAAAGGCTGGGCACCGGATTGGCTGTTGGACAGCTATCATACGGAACGTTTCCCCATCAATACCGCATTACTTACGAATACACAGATGCAATCACTGCTGTTCGGTAGTTCGGAATTCTCCCCATCCGTTATCGCTTTGAGGAATATGGTGTCCGACCTGCTGCAAATACCCGAGGCAAATTATCGGTTGGCTACCCAAATCTCTGCGTTCAATGTCCAGTATGAACCGGTTGGGGAGATGCCGCCGCATGTATTGAACGGTCGACGTTTTACAGAGTTGAATCTGCGCCTGAAGAACGGTGAGTGCCAAAATGCTTACGAGCTTTTTCATTCTGGCTCCTTCCTCTTGCTACATTTCGGCTCGGATGAACGATTGGATGATGCTCTCGATTGGTCGAAAAATAAGCATGTCCATGTAGTTCGCGCTTCACTTGCTAAGGGAGCTGCTGATTGGCATGACGTGCATACAGCGTTGATTCGACCGGATGGATATGTCGCATGGGCTGTTTCCCAAGAGGAGTCTAATCCGCTGGAAGCTATTCGGAAAGGAATCTCACACTGGTGCGGACATGATTGATTGAAATGAAAATGTTTTGCGCAAAACAAAATCAAATTGTTTTTCTCGAAACAATCAGTATATAATGGAGGCGAGATGAGATGGTAATCTAGGAGACATGATATGCAAAGCACAGAACTTTCCAAGCAGCGGATCATACAGCTTTACATACAGCTAGTCACGCAGCAAGAGCTGCGAGAAAGCAAATTGACTGCGCGAATGGCAGAGGAGATGCAGAAGCTGGAATCCGAGATGGGGATGAAGCTAAACCTTACCCTATCCGAAATACATTTCATCGCCTGTATCGGGGATCATGGTCCCATTAATGTCACCACGATTTCGGAAAAAGTCAATTTAACGAAAGGGTCCATAACACGGATCAGCAAAAAGCTATGGAAGCTTGATTTAATTAAAAGGCAACAGCTGGTTGATAATAAGAAAGAAGTGTACTATCGGTTAACCGCAAAGGGACAAAAGCTGTATAAGATTCATCATCAGATGCATCAGGACATTGAACAGCGATTTAAGAGCTTTCTGGATAAATACACACCGGAGCAATTAGCATTTTCCCGCGAACTGCTGGAGGACTTGCTGGATTGGGATTTCTAAGTATGGAAACAAAGGGGCGCCATCACACTGATGGTGTCCTATGTCTGTGAACAGAACTCTCGATAAGTAAAAAGCCGAATTACCCCACGGTAATCCGGCTTTTTTGTTTGTATTTCTCATAGGAAATCGCTCTTAGTTAGGTATACGTCTGTCTTTCCACTCGTCAACTTCTCTTGGATCGATGTCGAGAACTTCGCAAATATGTAGCGCAATCGTAACAGTGGGATTGGTAATCCCGTATTCAATGTTCTGATAATGTTTCAAGGATACGTTTATGATCCTGCTTACTTTTTCCTGGGATAATTTCTTTTCTATTCGGGCATCTTTTAGTTTCAATTCTTGGAAGCTCTCCTTGAATCGTTTACTTATATGTTAACCTGTTAGCGAATCTTTAATGACCCATAATACTTAGCGTATTAAAATGCACGTAGTATACGTAATGCTATTCCCGAATTTTTACATTTAGATTACTTGATCTGATTGTTTCTAAAAAACTAAAATGAAAGTGGAATCAAATTTCATAGAAGGAAGTGAACTACATGCATGAGCAATTGACAACCGTAGTCGAATATTTTCAAGGCAGAGTAGTGGATTCTAACTACGTAAACGTCAAATACTCGTACAAAGAGTATTCTAGTAAAAAATCAAAAGATCTATGATCCGACCTCTCCATATACTTCTCCTTCTGTTCATAGTCCTTCTTAGTGGCTGTAGCGAGGCAGTAACAGTCCCTAAAGAGAAGTCATATGTAAGCGTCTACGATTATTTCGAAGAAATTCATGGGGAGAATTTGAAAACATCCGTGCTCCAAATAACAAAAAATGGTAATTCGGCAGAACTCACGTTACGAATCTTAATTTCGGATGATTTGAGAGAAAAAATGATGCATACGGAAAAGCCCATTTACTTTTCGTTTGCAGATATGCCGGGTGACGAGACCATTAAAAATTTGCTTGCTGAGACTCCTTCACTCGTTCAAATTGAGTTAAACAGTAAAGAGAGTCGGTATACGATTTCGCAACAGCTAAAGCTAAAAGAAAATTTGTCAGAAGCTGATAACCAGGCGCTATTGTCTCCTGCTAATTATCGACTTCAGGTCATAAACGAAGAAAAGCTCTCCGTAGCTAGTTTTATGGGTTTAGAATATTCGCTACTTCCTGAAGATAATCAGAAGTAGCAAATCGCTTGTTACGAATGGTACCTCTTGTACCTCTTGTGGAAAACGTGGCCACACCCTACATGGTATTTTTTGGGGGGGTACCGCCAACCAAATGTGACTTGGATGTAATAAAAAACTCGTATTCCTGTACGCTAAGGAACACGAGTTTTTTCATATTGCCGGTACCCTCGGTAGTAGCAGCTATTGTTCTCCGAAATAAGGTTACCGTGACTATTTGGAGCCTTTCTCTGCTATTGGCAGCGATTTAAAACTCATTAACTTATCATTCGCGCCGGGGTAGTGCCTTCTTTTTTCAATCGATTATAATAGCGTATAGAAGCTAGTTACTGTTATGAGAAAGAGGGGAACCTCCATGACTTATACGACCCAGGAAAACGGAGTTTTTCCAGCAGTCTGTTCACTTGATTGCCCGGACCAATGTGGATTGCTCCTTCATAAAAAAGAGGGGAAAATCGTCAAAATCGAAGGGGACCCGAACCATCCGGTGACGAAGGGGAATATTTGCAACAAAGTCCGCAACATGACAGAGCGCATTTACGATCCCAAGCGACTCACGCATCCGTTGAAGCGTGTTGGCAAAAAAGGGAGCGGGGCGTTTGTTCGAATCAGTTGGGAGGAAGCCATCACAACCATAACCGAACGCTGGCGTGCCTTGATCGACTCAGACGGTCCCGAGAGCATTTTGCCTTACAGCTTTTACGGGAACATGGGGCGGATTAGTGTTGAGGGAATGGATCGCCGCTTTTTCCATCGGATGGGGGCTAGTCAACTTGACCGTACGATCTGCAACAGTGCAGGGGCTGTAGGGTACAGCTACACGATGGGCGGAGCCTTTGGGACAGATCCGGAAGACACTGTACATTCCAAGCTGTTCATCATGTGGGGGATCAATACGGTTAGCACCAACATGCATCAAGTGGTGTTTGCGGAACAGGCTCGAAAAAATGGGGCGAAGATCGTCGTGATTGATGTCCATAAAAATCAGACGGGTCGATGGGCTGATTGGTTTATCCCGATTTTACCCGGAACAGATACGGCTTTGGCTTTGGGCATCATGCATGTGCTTTTTGCAGAAAACTTGGTGGATTCAGCCTTTATGGAAAAGTATACAGTAGGACATGAAGAGCTCAAGGAGCATGTACACACCTACGATCCTGCCACCGTATCAGCGGTAACGGGTGTCCCAGTCGACGATATTTATAAATTGGCGAGAATGTATGGCACCACTTCTCCGTCCTTTATTCGCATTGGAAACGGCATTCAGCATCACGACAATGGTGGAATGTGTGTAAGGACGATTGCTTGTCTTCCAGCCCTGACAGGGCAGTGGCTTGTCAAAGGCGGTGGGGCGAATAAAGGGAATAAAGGTTTCTTGGAGCACAACAAGCTTGCCGTGCAGCGGCCAGATTTGCTGGTTAATAAACAGACGAGAGTCATCAATATGAATGAGCTTGGAAAAGCGTTGCTCGATACAGAGCCGCCGGTGAAATCGCTCTTCGTCTATACGAGCAATCCAGCCATTGTTGCACCGGATGGAAACAAAGTGCGGCAAGGCTTGGCGAGAGAGGACTTGTTCACAGTCGTACATGACTTATTTTTGACGGAGACGGCTCTTTATGCCGATATCGTTTTGCCAGCGACGTCTTCTTATGAAAATACGGATTTTTATACGTCGTATTGGCATCATTACATTCAGCTTCAGCAGCCGGTGATCGCCCCATTTGGAGAGAGCAAGTCCAACACGGAGGTTTTCCGCTTGCTGGCTGCCGCCATGGGATATGACGAACCTGCTTTTCAAGACAGTGATGCAGAGATGGTCAGACAGGCGTTGGAGGGGCACGGCAATCCTCATTTGGAAGGAATCACGTATGAAACTTTGGTCGAAAAACAATATGCCAAAGCAAATTTGGAACCTTTCTTTTTGGAACACCTTCCCACCCCAAGTGGCAAAATTGAGCTTTACTCACAAGCAATGGCAAAACGTGGGCTGCCCCCATTACCAACGTACACGCCATTGGTGAATGATGGGGATTTCCCGTATTTATTTGTGCCGGGGCCGAATCACAATTATTTGAACTCCACGTTCTCGAATAATGAGAAGCATAAGAAAATGGAGAAAATACCACGTTTGCATATGAATGTGGCAGATGCGTCTGCATCAGGCATAAGTGACGGAGATACGGTCCGCATATGGAATGAGCGGGGAGAATGCGAGCTGGTTGTATCGATAGGAGAAAATGTTTTACCGGGAGTGGTGGTCAGTCAAGGTTTGTGGGCTGATGCTCCTCACTCAAAGCATTATGTAAATGCGCTGACCCCGGATCGCATCGCGGACATGGGAGGAGGAGCTACCTTTTTTTCCGGACGTGTCGATGTGGAGAAGGTCATACGATAAAAATCAGCGAGTGTCTCGATTGTAGCCGGACACTCGCTGGTTACTTTATTACCCGAAAGGATATGAAGGATTATAGTGAGGATGTTGTCCTATTTTGAGCATTACACAAAAGCAGCATGTCTTTAATGATATCTACGACAGCATTTGGCTGATCAATATGAATGGCATGTCCAGCATTTTCAACGATGATATGCTTGCTGCGGGTTGATAATTTCGTAAGCTCTTTATGTAAGTGGACCCAAGCAGCCATAGATTCGGGAGTATGATGAGGTTGTAATGTACCCGATACGACAATGAGTGGCTTGTTGCCAAGTGATTTAGAATTTCGAGCTTGTTCAAAGCTTTCTTCTATCTCTTGAATAGAACCTTCAAGAACAAACTGACTATAGTACGCTGCTTGAACTTCTTCAGAGAACAAAGGAACCATGACTTTATTTTGATCTTCATGACATGGATCTAATAAAATCACTCCGGCAACCTCTTCTGAGAATGTACTTGCATATAGTCGAACATTCAATCCCCCAAAAGAGTGCCCGACCAAAACGTAAGGGGGAGACACGTTTGCTTTCTGAAGCAAGCTTCTAAGATTCTCAATGATTTGCTGACTATGACGAGGTCTTTTATCACTTTTACTTTCCCCTATACCTGCTCGGTCGTAAATGAACATCCTAGTATGCTTTGAAATGTCACCACCAATCGAACTCCAGTAGTTCAATGTACACCCATAACCAGAATCAAAAACCACCGTCGGAAAATCACTTATTTCACCAAAATATTTGAAACATAGTCTAACTCCACCGATGTCGAGCTTTTGACTCGGTTCATTTATTCCAATGTCACTCATTTTATCTCCTCCAAATTTTTTTATTTAGTTCATTTCCACAAACTATGCGATCATCCTTTTTTTGTAAGGGAACTTTAGCGATACCCCTTGCATACAAAAAAGTGTCCCTACTGCACATCGCAGAGGGACACTTCTTCTTTTCGATTACAAAACAAAGCTGACGACGATACCAGACAAAAGACTAACGAGTGTGGCACCGAACAACAGCTTCAACCCAAAGCGAGCAACCACATTGGATTGTTTCTCATTCAGCCCTTTCACCGCACCAGCGATAATGCCGATAGAGGAGAAGTTCGCGAACGAAACGAGGAAGACGGAAAGAATTCCTACTGTACGTGGGGAGAGTTCAGATACGACTTTGCCCAGCTCGATCATCGCTACAAACTCGTTCGTTACGAGCTTCGTCGCCATGATACCACCAGCCTTCATCGCTTCCCCAAAAGGAATGCCCATCAGGACGGCAAAAGGAGCGAAGACGAAGCCAAGCATTTCTTGGAACGTCCAGCCGAAAATCATGCCGAACAAGCTATTTACAGCTCCAATTAAAGCAACAAAACCGAGCAGCATTGCGCCAACGACTACCGCTACCTTGAAGCCGTCCATGATGTACTCGACGAGCATTTCGAAAAAGGACTGCTTTTCATTGCTTTGAATCTCCAGTAAATCGTCTTCTTCTTTCACGGTATAAGGGTTGATGATCGAAGCGATAATAAAGCCGCCAAACAGATTCAAGAACAGGGCCGTGACAACGTATTTCGGCTCAATCATCGTCATGTACGCACCGACAATCGACATCGAAACAGTGGACATGGCTGACGCGCACAGCGTATACAGACGGTGCTCCGGCAAGGAACCGAGCTGTTTTTTCACGGTGATGAATACTTCATTTTGGCCGACGATAGCAGAAGCAACAGCGTTGTAAGACTCTAGCTTACCCATGCCGTTAATTTTGCTTAGAACAAAGCCAATTGCCTTCATGATAATCGGTAAAATCTTGAAGTGACGCAAAATACCGATGAGAACGGAAATGAAGACGATTGGGAGCAATACACCAAGGAAAAAGGACATTTGTCCGTCGTTTGCCAGATTACCAAATACGAAATTGATTCCTTCCCCAGCAAATGCAAGAAGCTTTTCAAACGATTTGGAAATGGCTGAAACGAATATAACCCCAAACTTGGTTTGCAGAAGAAGAAAGGCGAGCAAAAATTGCAGAGCAATCATGACGATGATCGGTCTGTATTTGACCTGTTTACGTCCATTGCTTCCTAACAATGCTAACCCGATCACGATGAGTATGCCAGCGATGGGAATGATAAAATTCATTACAACCTCCAAGAAATTAAATAGTGCTAAACTTAAAAGGCAAAAAAACGCACTTCCCGACAAGAGAAGTGAAAGCGGTTTATATTCTATCATCCCGATAATATGATTGCAATTTATATGTATGTTCAGAATTGTTGTCCGTTACGTGTGGAACGCTGAAATCGGGCGTACTAGCATAAGCCTACCGCCATACGGTTTATGGAGGAGGTGAAATCCTTGGATGAGTTGCAGAGGCTCAAGCAGTTTATTACTTCAGCAGAGCATGTCTGGACTCAGATCGCGAATTCGCCGAGAGGAAAGCCTGTATATACCGTAAACGGTGTGGATTACACGCCATTGCCCGAAAAATACAACACCAAACGAAAAATCTCCCGTATTTTCCGCCGGTATTGGGGCAAGCAATTGACGGAAGTGATGATTCGGAACCTCCACTTGCGGATGCTGAAAGGTAAGCTTTGTATTCCTTATCGTGACATCCCATCTTTTCCAGCAACCGTGCTGTCGTTGCAAATAAAAGTGAATCTGCCGGATCATCGGACCGTGGCTGCGATACTGAGCGGGGGAGGGAAAAAAACAAGAGTGGACTACCGTTTGATCCGAGTCGGCGCAACCAAAACGTTTACGATCATGAAACGCTCAGGCGAGCAGTTTGATCTGAGATATCAATCTCTTGCTACCATACCCCTCAACCCGAAGGCACAACCCGTACGTAGAAGCAAGCAACGGGGAAAACCCAAAAAGTAACGAAAAGCTCCTCAATTCCCCCGAAACATAAGGGGCGAGGAGCTTTTGTTATGCCGTTACGTACGAATGGAAACGCGGTACTCCCGCAGCCAATAATCTAGCTGCCCGAGATAGGCGAACAACTGAGGGGTACTCATGAGCTGACCGAAAAACGGAATGCTCGAAGCCTGGGCATCTGACTCGGCAATTTTTCGAATCGTTGGAACATCTACCAGTTGAAGCAGTGGAGAGGAAGAGTCGTTTATGATATCCAGCAGCCAAGAGCGAACGGCTTCCGTATAGGCGGGATTGTGCGTTTTCGGGTACGGGCTTTTCTTGCGATACAAAACCGCATCAGGCAAGATTCCTTCCATGGCTTTTCGCAAAATTCCTTTTTCCCGATTCCCGTGCATTTTCATTTCCCATGGGATGTTCCAGACATATTCCACGATGCGGTGGTCGCAAAACGGGACGCGCGCTTCCAGACTGGCTGCCATACTCATTCGGTCTTTGCGATCCAACAGCGTGTTCATGAACCACGTAATATTCAAATAAAACATTTCCCGACGGCGCGCTTCAATCGGGTCTTCGCCCGGAAGATGCGGGACTTCATCGAGAGATTCCTCATATCGCATGGCAACGTATTCCTCGGGTTTGACCCAATCACGAAGCTCAGGTGATAGCCAGGAGGCACGTTCTTTCGTCACTCTCGACCAAGGAAACGTTCCGGCATGCAGCAGTTCCTCACGATGAAACCACGGATACCCGCCAAATACTTCATCTGCGCATTCTCCAGAGAGGACGACGGTCGTCTCTTTTTTTATTTCGCGGCAAAACAGGTAAAGGGACGCATCCACATCAGCCATCCCCGGCAAGTCGCGGGCAAGTGTCGCAGTTTTCAAGGAGTCGATCAAATCGTCAGTGTCGAACTTAATCGTGTGGTGCTCGGTTCCAAGAAACTTTGTAACGAGTTGCACATAAGGTTCATCCTCATTCGGTTGAAAAGCACTCGCCTTGAAATGTTTTCGGTTGTCGACGTAATCGATAGAGTAGCTGTGCAGAGTTCCGCGGCCTGTTTTTTGAAAATGATCTGCCGCAACAGCTGTAATAATGCTCGAGTCCAACCCGCCTGACAAGAGGGTCGAAACGGGCACATCCGCAACCAATTGGCGTTCAATCGAATCCGTGACTAGCTCCCTGACACGTTCAGCAGTTGTCTCCAAGTCATCCGTATGTGGGTGGCTTTTGAGCTGCCAGTAACGTTTTTGCTTGACGCCATCACGAGTCACCAACAGATAAGCACCGGGCCGAACCTCGTGTACGTTGTGAAAAACTCCATGGCCAGGCGTACGAGCGGGACTGATTCCGAAAACCTCTGCCAAGCCTTCACGAGAGAGCTCTGGCTTGACTTCGGGGTGAGCGAGCAAGGCTTTTAGCTCGGAAGCAAGCAGAAATGAACTGCCTCTTTGCGCATAAAACAGCGGCTTAACCCCCATACGGTCACGGCCGACAAATAATCTTTGTTCCCGTTCGTCCCAGATCGCAAAAGCGAAGATGCCGTTTAGCTTTGACAGACAATCTGGGCCCCACTCCAAATACGTGTGCAAAAGCACCTCCGTATCCGAGTGAGATTGAAAAGTATGTCCGCAAGCAAGCAGTTCAGCTCGCAAATCCTCGGTATTATACAATTCACCATTGTAAATCATGGTGCAGGCATGTTCGTTTTTGAGAGCTGACATAGGCTGCTGTCCGCCAGCAGGATCAACGACTACAAGGCGACGATGACCGAGGGCCGCGCGAGGAGTCAGCCAAAAGCCTTCTGCATCAGGGCCTCGATCCTTGAGGCATTGGGTCATTTTTTGCAGCATATCACGTTCACCAGATAAGTCCTTTTCCCAATCAATCCATCCTACAATTCCACACATGGCATAATCACCCTTCTCCTGAAGCATTGCACACACAGCGTATGCAATCAGCCTAGCGCGGTTGTCTGTCCAGCAGGGAATTGAGGATAATACGCGGAATTTATAGAAGATTTAAACTAAGGGAGGCTGCGGTGGATAATCTCACGTTATTGCTCATTGAAAGAATGGGCATTCTTTTGACGCTGGCATTTATTTTGACAAGGACACCGTTGTTTCGCCAGCTTTTAGACCGCGAATTGCACGTAGGGACGTCAATCGCATTTTCCGTCATGTTCGGGTTGTTTGGGATTGCGGGTACATATGCAGGAGTGGTTGTACAAGGAGAGAGCTATCTCCCTGCATTTTGGATTTTTCATTTGTCGCATGATGAAATAATCGCCACTTCTACGCTGGTAGGGGTCGTCATCGGAGGTTTGCTAGGGGGGCCTCTCGTTGGCCTGGGGGCAGGTGTCATTGCTGGGCTTCATGTCTTTCAATTGGGAGGATTCGCCGCAGCACCGATGGGCTTGTCGATCCCGATCACAGGATTACTGGCAGGATACGTAGCGCGTTTTTTCTCGCAGGAGCGGGTTATTTCTCCGTCCAAAGCCATGTTTATCGGCATGTTCGCGCCCATTATTCAGATGTCGCTTTTATTGATCATGGCCGCTCCGCCCGAGCTGGCGCGAACCATGGTCAACGTGATCGGGATTCCGATGGTACTGACAAACAGTGTTTCGATTGCGATTTTTACGACGATGATACGGGTTGCTTTGCAAGAGGCAGAGCGTTCCGCTGCCATTGAAGCGGAGCGTTCCTTTACGATAGCGGAAAGAATTTTGCCGCACTTAAAAAGGGGGCTTACACCCCAGACAGCTCAGTCAGCAGCCCTTGTCTTACAAAAAGAAACGAAAGCAGCCGCCGTTGCAGTAACAAATCGGGAACGGCTTCTTGCGCACGTTGGAGTGGGGGCTGATCATCATCATCCGGGAGAAGCGCTCCATAGTGAACTCGATAAGCGGGCTCTGTATAGCGGTGGAATCGACAAGGGATTGACGCGAGAGACCGTCGGGTGCAAGCGTAAAAATTGTAGCCTGCATGCAGCGATTCTCGTGCCGATTAAAGAGGGGGACAGCGTCGTTGGTCTGATCAAACTCTATTATCGGAGGCCGCAACAAATAGGAAAAGTTCAGGAGGCATTAGCAAAAGGGCTTGGCAACCTGATCTCCAATCAATTGACCCTATCTCTCACGGAGCAAATGAAAGGCTTGATGAAGGATGCTGAGTTGCGAATGCTGCAGGCACAGATTCAACCACACTTTTTGTTTAACACGCTGAATTCAATTGTGACCTTGATACGAATTGATCCGCAGCTAGCCCGGCATATGACCATTCAGCTTGGCGTGTTCATGCGTTTTAACCTGAAGCTCACAGCAAGTCCGCTTGTCACCGTGAGACAGGAGTTGGATCACCTGCATGCTTATTTGGAAATTATCAAGATAAGATTTTCCGAGCAATTCGCCGTTCGCACCATCATCGAGGCGGGGGTAGAGGAAGCGCTTATTCCTCCTGGCACGCTGCAGCCGTTATTTGAAAACTGTATTCAGCATGGTGTTCGCGACATCACGAACGGCGGTGAGATCATTCTCCATGTGAAACGGCAGGATGTGCACGTTGTTTTTCAAATCGAAGATAATGGCCAAGGCTTTCCCGACAACTTGCTGCCAGTTCTCGGAAAGTTGCCAATGGAGAGTAAGGAGGGCAATGGAATTGGCATTCATAATGTCAACCAACGCCTGATCAGCTTGTGTGGACAAGAGGCCCAACTTCATTTTGCCAATAAACAAGAAGGCGGTAGTTTGATTACCTTTACGATTCCGATTACAAAAGAGGTGAGTGCCTGATGCCAATACGCGTCATGATTGCAGAAGACGAGCGACTAGCACGCGAAGAACTGAGCTATTTACTGCTTCAAGAAGGAGACGTAGAGCTGCTACCCTATGCCACCAATGGACGAGAGCTGTTGGAAATGGTCGATGTGCACGAGCCGGATGTCGTCTTCCTCGATATGAAAATGCCTGAGCTGGAAGGAGCGCAAGCAGCGAGAATGCTGGCTTCGCGTAAGCAGCACCCCCTCATCGTTTTTTGTACCGCGTATGAGGAATTTGCCATCGATGCGTTTAAGCTGTACGCCGTCGATTATTTGCTTAAGCCTACGGAGCCCAAACGGCTGGTCGAAACGATGCAACGAATACGAGAGCGTCTAGTCAAGCCAAAAGTAGAGCCTGTCCAGACAAAACGAACGAAGCTGTTGGTGGAAGACAACAGCCGATTAGTGGTCATTGATCCAACGACGATTGTCTATGCGGTGCGGGAGGAGCGATATGTGCAAATCGTCACCCAAACGGCTACCTATTCGACGCGGATGACCCTGACACAGCTGGCGGAGAAGCTTTTTGCATACGACTTTTTCCGTACCCACAAAAGCTATCTGGTCAATCTTCAATTCGTGAGCGAGCTCGAACCATGGTTCAACGGTGCCTACAACCTGATTTTGAAGGGAGAAGGAAGACCGCGTATTCCCGTATCCCGGACCTCCGCCAAGGATTTGCTCAAACGTCTCGAGGAGTAAGCCAGGTGATCCATGGTTTGCAGATCGTGGTTGAAAATCTGCCACTGACACACTCTCTCCGACATCTTACGCAGAAAAATACACGGATAAAAAAGGATTCTCTACAATGTAGGAAGCGCTTACATTTCTGTTGATGAGGGGGAGGTTCCTATGGGCAAATCCGCTTCGGCAAAAAAAGCCGAGGATCAGAAGAAGGATGCTGTTGATTATGCAGCAGTGATTCAGTCAGCCACTTTCAAAGAGCTGTTGAGAAGAAAAAAAGCGTTTATTTTGCCATCTTCTATTTTTTTCTTTGTATTCTACTTTACTCTTCCGATTTTAACCTCCTACTTCACCGTACTGAATCAACCAGCGTTTGGGGCCATTTCGTGGGCGTGGGTATTTGCCTTTGCTCAGTTCGTCATGACATGGGGTCTCTGTATCCTGTACACCAAGCGGGCAGAGCAGTTTGATCAACTCGTAGAGAAAATCAAACGAGAGGCAGGTGGGAGGGGCTAATGAACGTTACTGCATTTTTACTCTTTCTCGTCATTGTTCTTTTGACGCTTGTCATCACCTTTTACGCGTCGAAAAAGACGAATACGACAAGTGAGTTTTACACCGCTGGAGGAGGCTTGACGGGTTGGCAAAACGGCCTTGCGATTGCGGGAGATTACATGTCCGCTGCTTCCTTTCTTGGAATTGCCGGGATGATTGCGTTGAGCGGGTTTGATGGTTTCTTCTACAGTATCGGTTTTCTTGTTGCATATCTCGTGGTGCTCTACTTGGTAGCAGAGCCTTTGCGTAATTTAGGAAAATATACGATGGCTGATATGATAGCCGCGCGTTTTGACAATAAAAAGGTTCGTGGTGTTGCTGCTCTCAATTCGATTGCCATCTCGATTTTTTATATGATCGCGCAATTAGTCGGAGCAGGCGCCTTGATCAAGCTGCTGTTGGGTCTGGATTACACGACCTCCGTATTGATCGTAGGGGCATTGATGACCATCTACGTCGTCTTCGGCGGGATGACGGCAACCTCATGGGTGCAGATCGTCAAAGCCGTTTTGTTAATGATTGGGACATTCATTATCTCTATGATGGTTTTCGCCAAATTCGATTTTAATCTTTTGAAAATGTTCGAGCAAATGAAGCTGGCGACACCATTGGGAGAGCAATTCCTCAATCCTGGCAATAAGTTTAAAGTGGGGCTCGATACGATTTCATTGAATCTCGCGCTTGTGCTCGGAACGGCTGGATTGCCGCATATTTTGATTCGTTTCTTTACTGTAAAGGATGCCACGACAGCTCGCAAATCGGTTGTGTACGCAACGTGGATCATTGGTGTCTTCTATGTCATGACGATCTTCCTCGGCTTCGGTGCGGCAGCGTTTGTCGGAGCGGGCAATATGGACCCAGCAGGTAACATGGGCGCTCCATTACTAGCGCAAGCACTCGGCGGTAACTTCTTGTTCGCCTTCGTATCTGCGGTTGCCTTCGCTACCATTCTCGCAGTAGTGGCTGGGCTGGTGCTGACTGCGGCATCCGCCTTTGCGCACGACTTTTACGGACACGTATTACGCCAAGGAAAAGCAACAGAAAAGGAACAAATGAAGATGGCCAAATGGGCGTCTGTCGGCGTCTCGATTGTCTCTATCCTGCTCGCCTTGTTTGCGCAAAATCTGAACGTGGCTTTCCTTGTTGCTCTGGCTTTCGCAGTAGCGGCGAGTGCAAATCTACCCGTGATTTTGTTCACGATCTTCTGGAAAAGATTCAATACGGCTGGAGCAATTAGCGGGATGCTCGTCGGACTGTTCAGCGCTCTCATTCTGGTTGCCTTGAGTCCGAACGTTTGGAATCCTGTGGCTGGAAAGGCGATTTTGGTCGGCGAAGCGCTGTTCCCATTGCCGAATCCGGGGATTGTCTCGATCCCGTTAGGGTTTTTGGCAGCATGGATCGGAACCTTGTTGTCCAGCTCCCGTGATGATAAGAAGTACGATGAAATTTTGGTGAAAGCGAATACAGGAATGAAAGATTCAGCGTAGAAACAGTAAGCATAGGAAGCTCATGCCACGAAGAGAAGGCTGGGGTTAACCCCTGGTCTTTTTTCATTTTTGCAAGAAGGGAGAGGTATTGTCCGTGACGACGATCATCTTTTTCCTTGCCGTCATTATTGGAACGATGGCTATCACTTATTCGGCTGCCAAACAGACAGGAACGACGAGAGACTTCTATGCAGCAGGAAATCGCTTGAACGGGTTACAAAATGGCATTGCCATTGCGGGCGATTATATGAGTGCTGCCTCGTTTTTGGGGATTGCGGGAACGATTGCGATGTACGGCTTTGACGGGTTCGTGTATGCGATAGGCTTTTTTGTCTCTTATCTGATTATTTTATTTTTAGTTGCGGAGCCGTTGCATAATTTGGGGCGCTATACGCTGGCAGACGCGATTGCCGTCAGGTTTGACAGTCTTTGGCTGCGTGGCGTTGTTGCCTGTACGACTCTATTAATTACGATTTTTTACATGTTGGCGCAATTAGTTGGGGCAGGTGCCCTCATTCATTATTTATTAGGAATCCGTTACGATACGGCGGTCCTGATCGTCGGGAGCCTGATGACATTTTACGTTGTGTTCGGCGGGATGGTGGCGACCTCGTGGGTTCAGATTATTAAAGCGATCTTGCTCCTGACAGGGACATTGATCCTAAGTCTGATCGTATTTGCCCGTTTTGATTGGAGCTTATCCGAAATGTTTTCCCATGTGAGTACGATTACACCTCTTCAGGAACAGTTCTTACAGCCAGGTAATCAACTTCATGATCCGCTGGAAACGATCTCCCTGCATTTGGCTTTGATTCTCGGTACCGCTGGACTCCCCCATATTATCTCCCGGTTGTTCACAGTCAAAGACGCAAAGACGACTCGTAATTCGATTTACACCGCTACTTGGGTTATCGGCGCCTTTTATTTGATGACGATCTTCCTCGGCTTCGGAGCGAGCACGTTTGTAGGCTACGAGGCATTGAAAAATGTGGGCTTCGGGGGAAATCTGACTGTCACGCTCTTGGCGAATGCTCTCGGTGGAGAGTTTTTGATGGCATATATCGCTGCCGTTGCCTTTGCGACGATATTGGCTGTCGTGACAGGACTCGTGCTCTCCGCGTCTTCAGCGTTCGCGCATGATGTCTACAGTCATCTGATCAGGCGAGGGATGGCATCGGAAAAAGAACAGGTCACCATGGCAAAGCTTTCGTCAATTGCGGTGGGCGTGATCTCCATTTGGCTGGCGATCGGTGCAGAAAAAATGAACGTGGCGATTCTCGTTGCGCTGACGTTTGCAGTAGCAGCATCATCCAATTTGCCATTACTGTTGTTTACGTTATATTGGAAGCGGTTTACCGTGCGAGGAGCTATTTGTGGCGTCCTGACAGGGTTAACGGCATCCGTAGTCCTTGTCATTTTGGGACCGACTGTTATGCATCCCGTAGCTGGACTTATTCGTGCGGAGCCATTATTTCCACTGACGAATCCCGGATTGGTCTCGATACCACTCGGCTTTCTAGGGGCGGTGCTCGGAACACTACTGGATCGGCCTGATCCGGATGCCGAGAGGAAGTATGAGCGCGTACTGTTTCAGGCGTTGACGGGAATCCGAGTTCCATCTGGGAAAACGTAACGATGATTCGTGACGAGCACAGCATGATGAAAAAAGACGATAGAGTGGCGACCCTTTTTGAGGGTCGTTTTTTGATTGGCACGATCCGGTCTTGCATGTTTCATCGGGCAATCATTCATACTACGGATAAAACGACATCAAAATGGGTGATAGGTATGGAAAAGGTCGGGCTCGTTTTGCAGGGAGGAGGTAGCCGTGGGATTTATACTGCTGGCGTTTTGGATTACTTCATGGAGCAGGAGCTATACATCCCGTACGTGATTGCCGTATCAGCAGGTGCGTGCAATGGGGCGGCATACTTGGCGAGACAGCACGGATTGGGCAAGATTTATCATATGAAATACATTCGCGATCCCCGATACTTTCACTATAAAAATTTGATCAAGAAACGCTCGCTGTTTGGCATGGATTTTATTTTCAGTGAGATGCCTAACAAGCTGGAGCCGTTCGCCTTTGATCGGTTTCGCGAAGCGAAGGAACAGTTTGTCGTCGTCACGACGGATTGCGCGACTGGGGAAGCCGTTTACTTTACGAAAGACGACTGTGAGGATATTTTCCGTGTGATTCGGGCTTCATGCAGTCTCCCGTTTCTATCCCCAAAAGTTGCCTTCAACGGACGTAAGTTATGGGATGGAGGCATCGTTCATCCGGTACCTCTCATGAAGTCCATGCTTGATGGCAATCAAAAGCATATTATTGTGCTTACTTCTTCTTGTCCGCCAAGTGAGTGGATGCGAAAGCTTTCGCGTGTCGAGCGTCTTTTTTCCAGAAGTACGCGCTTGTGTCAAGCATTCATTCGTCATTTTCGCATCTATTATGAGGCAATAGAGCAGATCAAAGAGATGCAGAAGAAAGGCAAAGCGTTTGTTATCGCACCTCCAGAGGGTACCTTTCTACGAGGGTTTGAACGTCAAGAGGAGAAGCTGGAGCATTATTACAAACAAGGCTATCAGGACGCTCGTACCCAATTTTCTGGGCTTTGTACATGGCTTGGTCTTGGCGGGAACAGGTGAAAAATGAGTGAGGCATCTTATCCCGCGGATGTTTTTTCGGCAAAATCATGTGAAACAGGTTTTTCCAAAGCAAAGATAGGGAAGAAGCATCAGGGGAGGATGGAATCAGGAGGAAAGGCCCCATGAAATATGTGAATGTAGACCTAGTAGAGCCAGGAGACGTTTTGGCTCGAAGTATTTATACAAGCGAAGGCTTGACGCTCTTGCATGCAGGTGTCCAGCTGACTGTCGGAATGATAAATAAATTGCGTCGGTTTGGCGTCACGATGTTAAGCATCAAAGACCCGCTGCTCGATGAAGTGAAAGAGCAGGAGGTCGTCACGGAAACGACTCGAAAGGACGCAATCCGCAATCTATCTCAAGCGATTTCATGTGTGCAGACTGGCAAAAATTTTGATGTCCGGGGCATTCAAAAATCAGTGGGAAGTATCATCGACGAGACCTTGAAAAATCGTCGCGTGCTCTTGAATCTGGGAGAAATTCGCACGACCGACAACGCGATGTACATTCATTCCTTGAATGTGTGCATGATGGCGACAGTAATGGGAGTAGGATTAGGTTATAATACGGCTCAATTAAAAGAGCTCGCCATCGGAGCCCTCTTGCATGACATTGGAAAGCTGTCAGTCGACAAGGAAGCACCAGCCTACAAAAAGAACAGCAAAACCAATCATCATACCTGGCTCGGCTTTGATCTGTTGCGAAAAAAACACGAGATGAGCATTGTGTCCGCCCACGTTCCTTTGCAGCATCATGAATGGGTGGATGGGAGTGGGCAGCCACGAGGACTGACTGGCGATGAGATTCATGATTTCGCCAAGATTGTTGCGATTTGTAACTACTATGATAATCTCATCTCGCCTTTTTCAGCGGAAGAGGAGACGTTGCCTGCGTATGAAGCTTGCGAAAAAGTCATGGGGCTCGCAGAGAAACGCTTTGATCATAAAATGGTCATTCACTTTTTGCGCTCGATTGCCATGTATCCGACAGGAACCTCGCTGAAGCTGTCGACAGGAGAGATCGGTGTGATCATTGACCAAAATAGAGGCTTGCCTTCGCGCCCAGTCGTTCGGGTCATTCGAAGAGAGCAACAGACGAATCGGCGGATCGTCGATGATCATGAGATTACGGACATTGATTTGAGTGAAAAGCCTACTATTTTTATCTCAGCTGTCATGGACTAGGCCATAGAAAGAATAGGACTCCCTATCAGGGAATATCCCTATCAAGATCAGGGAATACCCCTACATACACGTAGGGCCAACGGGGCTACAATGAACTCAAGGCAGATGGATACATAGAGCTACACCAACACATTTGCCAGATGAAAAAGAGGAAGGACGTGTCATTATGTCCCGTATTCTAGTTCCTGTTGATTTCTCAGCGCAGTCCATTCAGGCGGTCCGCTTCGCGCTGGCCTACGCCAAAAATAAGCATGATATCACATTGCTTCATGCCATCTCGCCATTCCCTTCACGCAATGTTGTCAGAAGGTTGGGACGAGAAGTCGTTGAAGATTATCAATTGGATGAGGCAAGAGATGATCTGAAAAAATTCCTGTCGATCATAGAAGAAGCAGGTATCACGTATGAATTGGAGATTGAGTTCGGAGAGCCGCATGAAGTCATTGCGAAGCACGCTGCGAATGACTATGCTGCCATCGTAATGGGAACACATGGCTACGGCCGAATCACAGGCTTCCTGTTGCAGAGTGTCAGCTATCCGACACTCCACGATGTCAAAGTTCCGGTCTTCCTCATTGCAGAGGAGACAGATGAGAAACGCTTCCCTTGGAATAAAGTGCTCATTGCAGTAGATGGTTCCGATCATTCGATGGAAGCTGCGAAGAAAGCCATCGAGATGGGTCAGCACCTCCCGAATGTATCCTATACACTTCTGTCCGTTGTCATACCGCCAGTCACATACGCAGGTGTATATGGCGTAGGCTGGGATAACATGAATACACTCGAAGGCTGGGGACGTGAATCGTTAAAACCTTGCGAAGAGATGCTTGAGGCTGCATCGATTCCTTTTGAAAGCATGGTCATAGTTGGAGATCCAGCTACTGTGATTCGCCAGACCGCTGAAGAAATCGACGCTGGACTGGTTGTGCTCGGTCATCATGGCCAAGGTGCGGTTGCGGGGACATTGCTTGGAAGTGTTACGTTTAAGACGATCCATCGTACGAAAACACCACTCCTCATTGTGAAAACATAGCATTTCGCTAGAAAAAGCTGTCCGATTCGTGGACAGCTTTTTTGCTTGGGCGCATTCTCTTACGATAGCGTTTGCGCTTGTTTTTGTTCGAAAGGATGATTCGCCTCATCAGGTGTAACCTCTGCCGAATCCCACTTGATTCGCGTACATCCCCATGCAGCGATCAGAAGGATGACAGATGCGATCAGAAATACGGTAATCAACGAGGTCATCTGCATGAGCGGACCTGCAACAAAGGAGCCGACCATCATGAGTCCGACCATGAGGGGGGAAATCGTTCCACTCACCCGTCCGATATACGCCTCATCCACGAGCTTGATCATGAACATACTGATCGCAATCTGTAAAAATGCCATCCCAATTCCGGTGAAAAAGCGCATTGCTGCGGTTACGTATACCCAGACAGAGAGAACTTCCACGGCGACGGAGAGAGCGAAGAATATCAATCCACCTGTAATAACCCAGCGACTATTCATGCGCTCCAGATAAACAGAAGCCAAAATGCCGCCCAACAACATACCCAATCCGTCTAACGCGGTAAACCATTGGATGGCTTCTTTGGAGAGTAAAAGACGATCCGTGACGACGAATACCTCCAGCGAATTAATAAAACCCGAGGATAGCCCCAGACACGAAAAGGTAATGGCAATCCCGAGCAAGGCTGGTCGCTTTTTTACATAGGCAAAACCTGCTTTAATCTCAGAAAGGAGAGTTCCGTCTTCCTCTGTTGCAGTGGCAGATGAGGTAGGGAGCGTCAAGAGAATCAATGCAGCGACGAGGAATAGGCCAGCCATTGTTAACAGGGAAGGGTAGATGCCCCAATGTTCAAAGAAGAAGGTACCGACAATCGGGCCAACCAGTAGAAAAATAGAACCCGTACTTTGGGAAATAGACACAGCTGCTGCCATTTGCTCATCAGGAATATGGCGCTTCAACATCTTGGCAGAAGAAGGCTGGGAAAACTGCGACACGACAGCTGAGATAAATGTCGCAAAGAATACAGCGATCCACATCCCTTGCCAGAGCAAATACACGATGACCAAAACAGAGAGGGCGCTTAACAGGTTCCCGGCTATCATCGTTCTCTTTGGATTCCAGCGATCAGCCAATGCTCCGCCAATAATCGAAAAAACCAAGATCGGCGCGAGTTCGATAGCGGTCAAAAGCGATACCGCGGTCGGATTGTTGCCGCTCGTTTCCATTACATAGTAGAGCAAGGCCATGTTACGGATCCATATACCGATATTTTCTAATGTATCCGTGATAAAGACGGTCAGAAAAACTTTGTTTCCCCAAAGACCTTTCATAGGTCATATCACTCCCGAAAAGTTATACCGAACGTCCGGTCTAATTAAAGTTGAAAAAAATGCTACTTGGCAACAATGCCATGCAGCAAAACGTCAATGCTCCTCTTAAGCAGAGCATGAAGACGCTCGTCATCCATCTGATAACCTACATTAATGATTCCGTTCATAAGCCCTTCCAGTATCATCGCCATTTCTTCAGGATCGCATGGGGCAAAATCGCCTCGATTGATTCCTTCTTGGAAGATTGAGGTATAGAGGGTATACGAGGAGCTGAGCATTTCCAGCACTTGTTCCAAAATGGCTGGATCGGCGAGCTGGCTGCCGGAGAACTCTTCGCCTGCTTTTTTTAGAGGGTGGGACAAAAAGTCCTCCAAGAAAAAAGCAGCTAAGCCGTACAGTTTATCGATGGATGTCTCGAATTCTTTTTCTTTTTCCTGCCATAGATCTACCCATTCGTTGTACTGCTTTTCAAGCAAATGCAGGAACAACTGCTCCTTGTTTTTGAAGTGGTAATAGAGGCTGCCCTTACTCGCTCCAGTTGCTTGGCAAATGTCCTCAATGGAAGTGGCTGAATAGCCTTTCTGAGAAAATAACTCGGTGGCTTTCTCTACGATATGTTGTTTGGTTTTCTCCCCATCGAGACGGCGCTTTGACATGATTGAAATGCTCCTTAATCTAGACTGAACGTTCGGTTTAATTTTAGTTTATTCGATCTGAAAGGGAAGTGCAAGTGCTCGATTGAGAAAAAGGACAGAGGGAAAAATGAGAAGAAGCGAGTAAGAGGAGGGATTATCTTGCAAGTCGGTTGTCATGTCAGTATTCGTCATGGGTACGAGGAGGCGGCGAGAACGGCATACAAAGAAGGCGCGTCATCCTTTCAATTTTTTCCGAAAAACCCGCGTAGCTTAGGCGTCAAGCCATTCGATGCCCGGGATGCTGAGCGGTGTCGTGTTTTTTGTCAGCAAAACGGCATGCTGTCGATTGCTCATACGCCATACCCGGTGAATCTTTGCGTCGAGGAGCAAGAACTATTCGCCGTCACAGTGGGCTCCGTGCGAAATGACCTTGAAATTGCCGAAGCTTGTGGAGCGTTGGGCGTGGTCGTTCACTTTGGCCAGTATAAAGGCGCTGATGTCCTTGCCGGTTACAAAATCATGATCCAGATGGTCAATCAAATACTGGATGGCTGGAATGGAAAAGCCCAGCTGTTAATCGAAAACAATGCCGGACAAGGCAACCGCATGGGCACGACACTCGAAGAGCTTACGCAGGTTCGACAATTGTTTGCTGACCCACAGAAGGTAGGCTTTTGTTTGGATACGTGTCATGCATTTGCCAGCGGATTGTGGAAAGGGAATGATTGGGAAGAAGTAGCCGATCGGATGCGAGAGCTTGATTATTTTACGAGCTTGCGGGCCGTTCATCTAAACGATTCTGTTTATCCGAGTGGTTCCTTTCGAGACCGGCATGCCTCCATCGGAAAAGGGATGATCGGTGATGCAGCCATTGCCGCTTTTTTGCAAACACCCGAATTGCAAGGTCTTCCCATCGTTTTGGAAACGGCGAGAGGCTCAGAAGGGGGCCATGGTGAAGAAATCAAACATGTTCGTCTGCTCATAGACAATTGGCAGGGCTGACCATGTTATGGTAGAGTGTGAAATGATGTGTTCAACACGGGAGGGGTACCAATGAAAAAGCGTATTAAGGTGACGATTGCGGATTTTACTCATCTGACAGAAAACTTGAATAACCCAGAGGAGCTCGCTCTGTACGAAGCGGCGAACGGAAATACATACGATGCTGAAATCGAGCATGATGGATATGCGATTGTGGATGTAACAGACGAGGATTACATCGAGCTGGCACCAGGGGAATATCAGCTGATGATCGAGGAGTGGACAAACGCCGGACAAATCGGCGAATGGACACTGCAAACCATGTCTGACCCAGCAGATGACAAAGCTTTGCTGTACCGCACAGTGGACAAGGCTGGAACAGAAATACAAGCACCACAATCTTTGCCGAAGCAAGTAGTCGAGCTGGTAGCAAATACATGGTTTGGCAAAAAAGCAAAGAAGATTGAGGAGTAATCCAAGAAAGAAAAGGAGCGCTGCGAGATAGCGCTCCTTTTTTATGTCAAGAATGCCTGAAGCACCCTCAGTTAAAAAGGAACCGATGAACCAATAAAGCTAGTGAGAAGAAAAAGCGCAGGACTCGCAGACCTTGACAACGCCTACCCAGTCGGAACTGCAAAAAGGGGACCAGGTTGTCGAACACTTCTTCCCTGAGAAACGTCCGCCCGTAGGGTGGCTTTGGCTCGACGGTCCCCTTTTTGAAGTGGAGACGGACAGTCAATTCCCCTTGCGGGCGTGTCAGAGTCGAAGAGAACTGCGCTTTTTCTTCTCCTCCACAATGTTGACTCAGCTTTCCAATCATTCCTCCTCAGAATCCAGTTGAATCCCATACTTTCTAATCCGCCGCATAAGCAGCGACTGGGTTATACCGAGGCCCGCTGCTGTTTTGCGAGTCGTTTTGTGTGTACGCAATGCTTGCAGAATAAATTCCATCTCAATTTTCTCCATCCGCTCTGTAAGAGAAAGAGAACCGAGTGAAAGAATCCCTTCCTCCAGCTCACGAATACTCCGCAGTTCTTCCGGCAAATCACTGACTTGGATTTCATCCAGCTTGGACGTAATAACGATCCGCTCTACCAAATTTTCCAGCTCCCGCACATTTCCAGGCCACTCGTATTGATGCAAGACATCCAGCACTTCCGGGGAAAAACGCCGTTTCTGGTTATGCTTGCTATTGAATCGCTGTAAGTTGTGATGGAGTAACGGGAAAATATCGTCCTTTCTCTCCCGTAATGGCGGAACATTGATTGGCAAAATATTAAGACGATAGTACAGATCGTGTCTGAATTTGCCCAATCGCACAAGTTCCTGAAGGTTGGCATTGGTTGCTGTTATGATGCGGATGTCAGCCGTGTATGTTTTCGTGCCGCCGATCGGCATAAATGTTTTGTTTTGCAAAAGCAGCAATAATTTCGATTGCAAGTGGTAGGGAAGCTCACTGATTTCATCCAAGAAAAGCGTCCCTTTGTCCGCCATTTTCACTAATCCGATTTTCCCCGAGTGACTCGCCCCCGTAAAGGCCCCTTTGTGGTAGCCGAACAGCTCTGATTCGATCAAGGTTTCGGGAATGGCGCTACAGTTGACGTGGACAAACGGCCCGCTTCTTCGCTCACTTAACTGATGGATTTGCTCCGCTAGATAGCTTTTTCCTACACCTGTTTCTCCTGTAATAAACACGGTCGTGTCGACAGGGGCTGCTTTTTTCATTAATTCCAGCAGAGCGAGATAGGAACGGCTGTTGCCAATCAAGGTTTGGGAGGAGCTCTGGCTTGCTTCCCACTTCATGTGCTGAATCTCTTCGCTGTACCGCTTAAGCAAAGCGACCGTCTCTTCCAGCTGTGAACTGGCACGGGCTGCCTCAGTGATATCGCGTGAGTGGGAAACGATCAGCTCTGGTCTCCCCTCCTCATCCGGGATGATATGTCCAGTTACTAGGAATTTTCCCTTATTATTGACGAGCTGAATGGTTGTGGTCGGTTTTCCCGTTTCCAAAACCAAGCGGGTGACAGAAGGGCTGAAAATCCCCATTTCTTCGAGATCGGATACGTTTTGCCCGATGAGTTCGGCTTTTGGTAGACCACACAGGTTTTCACTCGCGTTGTTTAACCATAAAGTAGTTCCCTGTGCATCAGCGATGAATATGCCATCTGCCAGTGAGTTCAGGATGTCAATTAAACGATCAACAGAAGACAGTGCTAGTATCTCCGCAGCTTTTTCCATGTTGAGTAGCTCCCTGGTTTTTCAACTGATTGTACAAGATGATATTGATCGTGTATAGTGAGTCGAATTTAAAATTAGTTGAGTCGAAATCGATTCGAGTGAAAAGTTAGACTTTTCCTACCTTTTCGATTCAAAAGTGAGTCTATTTCGACTCGTCAATCGGAATGGCTGTTAGCTTGATCGCGTTTTCTTGCCGTTTTGAGGCTTGGCACAAGAGTTGCTATTACATAGTGGGACGTAAGCGATTTATCCAAGAATAAGAGATAAGGAAATGCATGCGATGTTATCAAAACTGGTGACGCACGAACAGGCAGTGGAGCATGTTCAGGATGGCACCCGGCTGATGTATGGCGGATTCGGCACGATAGGCTCCCCCGCACACATGATTGATGCGATCTTGCACAAAGGCGTGCAAAGCTTGACACTCATTGGAATTGATGCGGGGTATCCGGAAATCGGAATCGGAAAGCTGATCAGTCATGGACGGGTGAGGCGGCTAATAACCACACATATTGGCTCCAATCCCGAGGCAGGTCAACAAATGATGGACGGGATGCTGGAAGTGACATTTTGTCCACAAGGAATTTTCGCAGAAAAGATTCGGGCAGGAGGTGTTGGCATTCCGGGAATCGTTGTGGATGCGCATGTGAGAGGAGAGCGAATGGAAGGAGCAGAGCCGTTTGCTTTTGCCGGAAGAACTTGTCAGATTGAAGCCGCCCTGACCGCGGAAGTAGGGATCGTCTATGCGAAACAGGCAGATACTTACGGAAATCTTATTTATGACAAGGCGGCAAGAAATCTGAATCCGCTAGTAGCGATGGCCGCAGATATCACGATCGTTGAGGTTGAGGAGATTGTTCCGGCAGGAGAGCTGGACCCGGATAAAATCGTGACGCCTGGCATTTTTGTGGATTATATCGTGGTTCGTGGTGGAGGGAACAGCTAATGGGGTTGGAAATGGATCAGCGAAATATGGTTGCGTGGCGCGCGGCCAAAGAGGTCGCTCCCGGAATGGCTGTGAACTTGGGGATCGGGATACCTGAGCTCGTCGCTGATTTTATCCCGAATGAATGGCAAGTCATGTTTCACTCGGTGAATGGAATCTTGGGTGTCGGACCTACACCGTTAAAGGGAGAAGAGGACCAGCATATTTCCAACGCTGGTGGAGCACCTGTTACCGTTGTCCCGGGGGCATCGTATTTCGACAGTACCATCGCGTATGGCATGATCCGAAGAAGGAAGCTGGATGCCGCGTTTATCGGGGCTTTGCAGGTGAATCGCCGAGGAGATTTGGCAAACTGGATTGTTCCGGGCTCACGTGTTCATGGCATTGGTGGAGGAGCGGAGCTGGCCTATTACGCCAAGAAAGTGATCGTGCTCATGAGCCATGTGAATCAGGCAGGAGAGCCAAAAATTCGCAGGGAGTGCACATTGCCGCTGACGGCCAAGGGCTGCGTCGATCTTATTATCACGGAGCGGGCGGTAATCGAGATCACGCAAAGAGGCTTGCTTTTGACAGAGGTAATGTACCCGTTCACCTTGGAAAATGTTATCACGAATACAGGAGCACCTTTAATGATTTCAGAAAATTTACAAATGGTAGAGTAATGAAAAATGTAAGCGCGAACAGAAAGAATTGGGGGATGGAACAGATGAAAAAAACATGGAAAGCAATCGCAGGGGTCGTATTTTCGTTGTCACTACTCGTAAGCGGATGTAGCCAAGGCGCATCTACTAACAGTGCGGGAGGTCAAGCGGGTGGGGCTATTGCTGGAAATGCATCATCGATGACAAAAGAGGCAGGCGTATTTGTATACGCGGCTTCCGGTGAATATCAGCCATTCAGCTACTTCAAGGATGGTCAATTGACCGGATTTGATGTCGAGATCGGCAATGAGATCGCCAAGCGTTTGGGGCTTGAGCCAAAGCCAGTCACGTCGCCTTTTTCCGGTATTATCGCAGGGGTAAAGGAAGGACGCTACGATGCAGCGATTGCCAGCCATGCGATTACAGAAGAGCGGAAGCAGCAGGTTGATTTCGTAGATCCGTACTACTTGTCCGGTGGTCAACTGTTCGTTCGCCCGGATGGGACGATTAGCACGCTGGAAGGCTTAAAAGGCAAAGAAGTGGCAGTCGCACTCGGCACTACACACGAAAAGATGGCGAGGGAGTATACGGATAACATCAAAACATATGACAGCGATGTAACTGCTCTGCGTGCCTTGGAGCAAGGAAAACACGATGTCGTGATTACAGATAGCGTCGTAGGGGAAATTGCCATTGCCCAAGGCTTGAAGCTCAAGAAAAGCGGGTCGCCACTCTCGGAAGTCAAGCATGGAATCGCAGTGCGCAAAGGAAATACGGAATTGCTGAACAAGATCAACGAAGTGCTCAAGCAAATGATGGAGGATGGAACCTACGTCAAATTGAGCGAAAAGTACTTTAACCGCGACATCAGTAAAGCAGAATAGTGATCTGATATAAAAAGTAAATTCCATTACGAGTGAGGGGTGGCATCTAGTGCCCAGTTTTGCCCATCTGACAGAAGAGTTTTTCCGGACATTGCCGTTTTTTTGGAAGCCGTTGCTGCTGACCTTTCAGCTGACGATTGCTTCTGTTATCGTAGGCTCGATTATCGGATTGTTTGTCGCCTTGTTAAAGGTATCCAAGCTTCCAGTTGCACGTTTCATAGCCAATGCGTACATCATGATCATTCGCGGTACACCGTTGGTCGTGCAAATTTTCGTCTTGTATTTCGGCTTTTACAAAATCATTGACCTCGGTCAATTTTGGTCGGCAGCGCTCGCTTTGGCGATTCACAGCGGAGCCTATATCGCAGAGATTTTCCGGGGCTCTATCCAGTCGATTGATAAAGGACAAATGGAAGCAGGGCTGTCTTTGGGCATGTCTGCTCGTCAGACGATGCGTCGGATCATTTTGCCGCAAGCGTTGAAACGATCGATCCCACCGCTTGGTAACCAATTTATTTTGTCTTTGAAGGAATCGTCTCTGGCCGCTTTCATTGCCATGGATGAGTTGTTCTCGCTGGCCCGCCGCTTGTCTGCGGAAACCTTTGATGAAATGACGTACTTTTTGATTGTGGCGCTCTATTACCTGGTTATTGTCATGGCGTTTACGTTTGTGGTCCACATCATGGAGAAGCGTTTGGCAAAAGGAGAGGCGTAAAGCGGAGGGGAAAAACGATGGAAAAGCAAAGAGAAATGATTCGCGTGCAAAATTTGAAGAAAAGCTTTGGAAAAGTGGAAGTTCTGAAGGATGTTACCCTGCAAGTAGGAAAGGGCGAGGTCGTCGTCTTGATCGGTGCCAGTGGATCAGGGAAAAGCACATTGATTCGATGCATTAATTTTCTGGAGATCAAGGACGACGGAGAGATTTATATCGAAGGAAAAAGCATCGATCCGAAGAAGGATGACTTGACCAAAGTACGGCAAAAGGTAGGCATGGTGTTTCAGCACTTCAATCTGTTTCCGCATAAAACCGTTCTGGAAAACATCATGGAGGCACCGCTGATTGCGAAGAAAGCGGACAAGGAAGAAACGAAGCAGGAAGCGCTCCGGCTACTGCAAAAGGTAGGTCTTTCTGAAAAAGCGGATGCCTACCCATCCAGCCTCTCCGGTGGACAAAAGCAACGCGTGGCCATTGCTCGTTCGCTGGCGATGAAGCCTGAGATCATGCTCTTCGACGAGCCAACCTCAGCGCTTGACCCAGAGCTGGTAGGGGAAGTGCTAGAGACCATGAAGCAGCTCGCACAAGAAGGAATGACGATGATTATTGTGACGCACGAAATGGGGTTTGCCAAGGAAGTGGCCGATTGGGTGGCGTTTATGAATCAAGGCAAGATCATCGAGATGGCTAGACCCCAAGAAATTTTTAATAACCCGAAAGAAGAGCGCACGAGAGAATTTTTGAACCGTGTACTGTAATAGCGTAAAAACGAAGGGGAGCTGGAGTATGAGAGGCGTAGTCATTGTCGCGGGTGTGCGGAGTGCTGTGGGTGCATTCGGAAAAAGCCTGCGTGACGTACCAGCAACAGAGCTGGGGCGGCAAGTATTGGAAGGCTTGATGAATAAGGTTGATTTGCCGAAGGAACAAGTCAATGAAGTGATTTTTGGCAATGGGTACGTACATGGGGGAGGACTCAATGCTGCACGTATCAGCTCGCAGCTGGCGGGATTTCCACGCAATGTCTATGGTCACATCGTGATCAAAGCCTGTGGTTCAGGTTTGAAAGCAATTGGCAACGGTGCGCTAGCCATTGCAGCAGGTCAAGAGGATGTGGTGATTGCGGGCGGAGTGGAGTCCATGAGTAACGTTCCTTACCTCGTGAAGAATCGCTGGGGCAGCAAATTCGGCCATTTGTCCATGGAGGATGCTCTTTTGTCCGATGGTTTGATCTGCTCGTTGACTGGCGAACATATGGGTATGACCGCAGAACGGCTGGCTGTCCAGTACGGTATTTCCCGTGAAGAGCAGGATCGTTTTGCCTACGAGAGCCACGTAAGAGCAGCGGCAGCAATCGAAGCAGGCCTATTCGCGAGTGAAATCGTACCGATTGAAATCAAGGATCGCAAAGGCACACGTGTTTTTGCGCAGGATGAATCGGTGCGCCATGATATCAAGCTAGAAGAACTCGCCAAGCTGAAAAGTGTTTTTCAAAAGGAGGGGACCATCACTGCCGGAAATGCGTGTCCGATGAATGACGGCGCAGCCGCTGTATTGATGATGTCCCGTGAAAAGGCGGAGGAAGCGGGTTTGACTCCACTCGTGAAAATAAAGGCTTTTGCCAGCGCAGGAGTCGAACCTGACGTGATGGGGATTGGACCAGTCCCTGCTACGAAAAAGGTACTGGAGAAAGCGGGATTGAATCTCGAAGACATTGGGCTCATCGAATTGAATGAGGCATTTGCCGCCCAGGCTTTGTCTGTGATCAAATGCTTGGAGCTGGACTCGAGTAAGGTGAATGTCAATGGAGGCGCGATTGCCTTGGGTCACCCTGTGGGAGCAACTGGAGCCAAACTGACAGTGACGTTGATGAACGAAATGATGCGCAGACGCGAGAAGTATGGCATGGTGACGCTGTGCATGGCAGGTGGCATGGGAATGTCAGTGATCTATGAAAATTTGACAATGTAAACTTCACATGTGCAAATGAAAAAGCCCCGAACGTTGAAATTTCGGGGCTTTTTGCCATGGAGCTTGAGCGCTATTAGGGGGCCTTTTGGTCGCGTAAGTATTTTCGCAAGGTAGCCGCCACTTCTGTTGGGTTTTCCAGCTGTACAATGACGTGCTGATATTTGGCATGGCCCTCTACTTCTAGGATCAACAACGAATCCGTCTGGGCAAAAGAAAGGAAGTACCATTCATTTCGATGCTGAAAGCTTCCCTCATAAATGTTTAAAGGTCCAAAAGACGTCCCTGGCATGCGCAACATCCATTTTGGCGGAACAAAAGAACCGACCTCGACATGCTTGATCGATTGATAAGGGAGCGTGATCGTGTTCTTCAAGGCTAAGATCGTATGCAAGCCAGTGAGACGCAAGGTAAAATCCGTTTTGCCGAAATGTACACTTCTTCCCATTGTTGCTCACCTCTTTCATCGGCCATCGTTCCATTATCTCACAGAAGAATGATGATGACACGGGACAATCAAAAAAGCCGGCGTTTCCCCACAAGAGGAAGCAACCGACTTTTCGTATACTTTTTTACATTTCTTCTGGAGCCGCCAGACCGAGCAGACGCAGACCTTCCTTCAGCACAGCAACGACTGCTGCTACGAGCTGGAGACGGGATGCTGTCACATCTTCTTCCTCAGCCAGGATGCGTACATTCGCATAGAATTTGTTGAATGTTTGCGCCAGGTCGATCACATACTTGCCGATTTGCGACGGATCGAAGTTATCGGCAGCACGTTCGATTACCTCTGGGAACGCGTTCAAGAGGGTAATCACTGCCCAAGCCTCTTTGCTGTCGAGTGCACCGGAAGCCAGGTTCACAGTCGTTGCTGGCTGGTAGCCACCTCTGCGCAGCAGCGAGCATGCACGAGCGTGTGCGTATTGCACGTATGGTCCTGTTTCCCCTTCGAAGGTCAGCATCTCTTCCCAGGAGAAGTTGACATCATTCAGGCGGAAGTTTTTCAAGTCATGGAAA
Source organism: Brevibacillus sp. BD137 (assembly GCF_041644655.1). Taxonomy (NCBI): domain Bacteria; kingdom Bacillati; phylum Bacillota; class Bacilli; order Caryophanales; family Paenibacillaceae; genus Brevibacillus; species Brevibacillus sp. BD137. The sequence continues at coordinate 132,482 of NZ_JAOTNO010000005.1, forward strand.
ATAACTGCGCCTACCCCGACTTGACGAGCCACTTCTTCTTTATTGGACAGCGTAGGGTTTTTCTCTTCGATGACTTTTTGGACATCAGAAATGGCTTGTGCCAATACTTCTTCCAAGAGAACAACTTTCCCTTTACGCGTGGACATTTTCTTGCCGTCCTTGAGCATCATGCCAAATGGGATGTGGTGCATATTTGCGGACCACGCATAGCCCATTTTTTCCAACACTTTATAGAGCTGCTGGAAGTGGAGGCGTTGCTCGTTTCCTACGACATAAAGTGCTTTAGCAAAATCGTACGATTCGTGGCGGAAGAGGGCTGCAGCCAAATCACGCGTTGCGTACAGGGTAGCGCCGTCAGATTTTTTGATCAGGCATGGCGGCATGTTGTATTCGTCGAGGTTCACGACCATTGCACCATCGGATTCAGTCAAGAGACCTTTTTCCTCGAGCAAGGTAACAACGCGATCCATTTTGTCGTTGTAGAATGCTTCACCGTGTGTGGAGTCGAAGGCTACGTTCATCAGGTCGTAAATCTTCATGAATTCCTTGAGGGACTCATCACGGAACCATTTCCACAGATGCTGAGCTTCTTCATCGCCATCCTCGAGCTTTTTGAACCATTCACGGCCTTGGTCCTCCAAGGTAGAATCGTTCTCGACTTCTTCGTGGAAACGAACGTAGAGGCTGAGCAGCTCCTTGATCGGTTCTGCTTTTACCTTTGCTTCATCACCCCAGAGGCGATACGCAACGATCAGTTTACCAAACTGCGTACCCCAGTCACCCAAGTGATTGATACGTACTGGCTCATAGCCTTGCTTTTCCATGATGTTGGCAATCGCGTTCCCGATTACAGTAGAGCGCAGGTGACCCATGGAAAACGGCTTCGCAATATTCGGGGAGGAGAGGTCAATTGGTACTTTGCGTCCTTCACCGATATGGCTGCTTCCGTATGTGCTGCCTTGGGTAAGGATGGTTCCGATAACTTGCTCGGCCACATTTTCTTGATCCAGGAACAGGTTCACGTACGGACCAACTGCGTTCGATTCGCGCAATGGTGCACCGGAGAGCTGTCCAGCCAGCTCTGCTGCGATCATCGGTGGAGCTTTGCGCAATGCTTTTGCCAATTGAAAGCAAGGGAAGGCCACATCGCCCATTGCAGGGTTTGGTGGTGTTTCCAGCATGCCATATACGGCTTCTTTGGTCAGTGTGTCTACGCCCATCGAGGAGAGCGCAGCGGCAATCTTTTCAGCGACTTGGTGTTTGTAGCTCATCTAAATTCCCCTTTCAAATAAAAAAACCTCTACGTCTCCTGTGAAAAAGAGACGAGAGGTTATACTCCCGCGGTGCCACTCTTGTTGTTTTTCCCTTCCATCGCATAGGAAGGCAAAAACCGCTTGACCTGCTGTAACGGGCAGTCCCGGCATAGCCCTACAGGATCCGTTGCCCATAATGGCTGGCTTTGGATGTTCAGGCCGCATCTCCGAGGGGCGTTTCCTCACATGGTTTGGCATCGGGCTCACACCGTCCCCGACTCGCTTTCGTCCACACACAAGGAGTACTATCCTCATCAACGATTCGTTTGTTTCTCTAGAATTATAGCTGTTTATACCGTCATGATGCAAGGTGCCTCGATCAAGGTTTTTTTAAAATCTTATCTAATTCCGCGAAATATTGCTTGGTCAGCTCTTCCCTTTCTTCCGGGCTGAGGTTATCTGCGTTCATCATTTGCTCTTTGTACTGTTCCAGCTTTTCGAGCATGGCCAGCTCGGCAGCTGCCGCATCGTCCAGATCGTAATTTTCCGATGGATCGAACGGGATCAATCGATTGTCATTTCCACTGCGCAAATAAGCGGAGCGCCAGTTCTCCGGAAACTGGTAAGGCTGTTCGCCAAACATAATCGCTAAAATATCGTCGGATTCAATCGGCAGGAAGTGATCGTAATCGTCTCTTCTGCCTCCCTCGGACAAGTTAATGTGGGACAAAAAATAGTGGAGATAATGTTCTCCCGTTTCGGTATTCTTAACGATGGAATAGGTTTCAAATTCGGATTTGGATAGCTCTTTTATGGTCTCCAAACAGGAGAGAAATTTGTCTTTTTCACGTGCTTGCATGTCATCCATGTCATCTCGTTCCTTTCGCTCTACAATAAGCCTCATGATAGCAAAAGCAATGTGCGCTGACAATGAAAGCAACGCAACGGAGTGTAGCAGTGGAAGAAAGGAAAAGGATTATAGATAAAATAGTTGGATAATCTTGTCACAAAAATAAGCCAGCTGGATCAAATACATATCAAAAGGTAACAAGGAGGTGAACAGTACGTGAATGCAAGTGCCAAAAGTAGCGAAGCGGACTGGACGCTGCAATTGACCAACGAGGAGAAGCTGACGAGACTCATGAGCGACTACGGAGACAACATCGTGCAGCTCGCCTATCTGATCGTCAAGGATCGGGGAATCGCGGAAGACATTACCCAGGAAGTGTTCCTGAAGGCGTATCGGGGTCTGGATCAGTTCCGCCATCAGAGTAGCGTGAAAACGTGGCTTTACCGAATCGCGATCAACGAGTCCCGCAAATATTTGCGTTCGTGGTCCTTTCGCCAGATTTTTTCTACCTACCTCTCCAAAGAGGAAGCACCCCCCGAAAAGGCTGACATGGCAAATGTTGAATCGGCCGTCATCGGACAAATGAGCAAGATACAGGTAGCGGAGCAGGTGATGAAGCTCTCGCCGCTGTACCGAAAAGTCATGGTACTACATTACTATGAAGATTTGTCGATAAGAGAGATGGCGCAAGTGCTGGATATTTCAGAAGATGCCGTACGAACCCAATTGTCACGGGCCCGAAAACATTTTAAGGCATTGTGTGAAAAGGAGGGATTGGAATGGACCTAGATAAGGAAATGCGTGAAGCAGTACGGAGCGCAAGTGAGGAATCAGTGGAGGAAGTGAGGTTTACAAAAGAGATGGAATTACGGATCAGAGGTGCGATTGCAAAAAATAAACACAAGAATCGAAACAGAATTTTCGTGGCTGGTTCGCTGGCAGCTTGCTTGGCGGTTACTGCTGTGGGAATTCATCAGCAAGGCTGGTTTCCACAGATGCCAAGTGGTAAAAATGTAACGAATGCGATTGCTACAACTGCTACGAAAACAAACAATAAAGAGACAAATCCGAACAGTGTAAAGGTGCCGCCGGAAGAGGCAATTTTACCATTGAAAAAGGCGATCCCCGCCTTGAGCAAGATGACAATAAGAGTGGATCGTACAAGCTATGGATTCAGTGCACTAACTTTACTAGAAGGGGATACTGCGCGTGCCAATGTTGTCTATGATATACAGACAGGACAAATTGAGAGCTTTACAATTGATGGTGAGCGAGGAGAACAGAAGGAAGAGAAATTGCCATCAGCCAAGACTGCGGAGAAAGCAGCAAGCGCATTTCTTCAAGCTTTTTGGGGGGAGGAAAGTAAGTCCTATCAGCTCGTCGAGACTCAGATCTATACCGATGAGTATAGGGTAAAAGGCCCATGGATGAGCGTGAATTATCAACGGATCGAAAACGGCCAGCCCGTTCCGTTCGACGTATTGTCAGTTGGAATTGACCAACAGGAGCAAGTCGTGTTTTTCGGGCGATTGAACAAGAATGAACAAGCCTTTTTCACCAAGCTTACAGATGCCATGCCTGATTTGAACCCGTCCCTTCTTCTTTTGGATAAAGAAAAGAAACACGATGGCATGTCATTCATCTTGGGGAAAACGAACAACGAGGGGCATAAGGTTTCTCTTGTGATCTATGGAAATGGTCAAGCACTGGAATCGTACAGGCTTTTGTATAGGGATGAAAAGGAAGCAGCGAGCGGGAAAGAGGCAGAGGGAGCAAAAGCCTTGCAGCAAGAGCGACAGTTCCTGAACAAACTACTCGGGGCGGATAGTGAAAACTATCGGTTAGTGGATGCCAACGATCCAGGAGTGTACCTGCGATATTATAACGGACTGCCAGTGTTGTCTGATGAAATTAGCATAACAACAACGGACTCTGGTCACGTCCGATATTTCAGCAAGGAGCCCGAAACATTCGAGCCGTCGCAGTACCCGGATGTATCGAGTGCTGTGTCAGAAGAGGTAGCCATCAAAGAGCTAAGTGAGCATATGAAGCTTCGATACGTGCAGAATCCGAGAATACGGCCAGAATCAAAGCAAGGGAAGAAGTGGCAACCTATTCTGGAATACACGCCAGCTGTTTCCTTCATGCAAAGAGGACGTGAAGATGGTACGGAGTGGCATATCGACGCGACCAATGGCAAGATTGTGTATGGAACGGGAGATAATGGGCTTGCCTATGATCAGTTGAATACGACAGAAGTACATCCGATCGAATCTCCAAAGGAATACGTCAAGGTTCGCTCCAAGGATGAGGCAAAAGCACTGCTGCAAGCGGAATTTGGCATACAGGTAGATGAATCGACCTATAGAGAGAGCGAGAGTATCCGAGAGGGGCGCAAGGAATACGTCTGGAATGATAAAAATGACAAGTATATCGGCGTAGAAGTCATCGCAGAAACAGGCAGTGTCGTCGGGCTGGGATCACTGCGTTCTGACACAGCGGTGACAGTCAAACGCGAGCAAGCGGAAGAGGCTGCACTCGCCTTTCTGTATAAATACGTCGATCCAGGCGTAAAAGAGGTGCAATTAGCACAAGTCATACAGCCAGCCGAAGCGAATCCTGTGTCATCGGGCGAATGGGAATTCAGATATTTTATGAGCAAGGATGGCATTCCTGTACAGGATCGCGAGCAAAAAGCGGCTTATTCGGTAACAGTCGATCCGTCTTCTGGCAAAGTGACAAAGTTTCATAACTTCAGAATGACAAACGAGTTGGTGGAGCTTCCAGCATCCGACAGGATCGTTTCGAAAGACAAGGCTGTTGAAGAGTATTTACGCGTCATGCCTCTAAAGCTGGTCTATTTGATGAAAGATGTGGATGGGCAAAAATTAGCTCAACCAAAGCTGGCGTATGTGCCGTGGAGTGACGAAGAGCTGGCGATTAAATTTATGACACTTGATGCCGTGACAGGCAAATTTATCGCCGACTAAAACGAAAAAAAGGCTATCCCGCAGCCATTCCTGATGGCTTTTGGGATAGCCTTTTTTACACGTATCTAACAGTCGTCACACGAGCACCCGATAATAACCAACAGGATAAACAGCACGAGCACGATTGCGAAGCAGTCACCGAAGAATCCGTTACCGCAGAAAGATGTACTCATCTTTGTTTCCCCTCCTTTCCGTTATACTCCAGTCTATACACGAATGCCGATATTGGACTGGGCGGATGCCCAGCTTAGGCAAAATTGGGCGCGTAAGAGGAGAGGCTCCGTAAAAAATAGACAATTCACAATTGACGGGGAGACAAAGGGGGTGTTAAGATACTTGCAAACATTCAAGACATTTCGCAAACTAACTAAATGACAAGTGTACGACTCTTATCCAGAGAGGCAGAGGGACTGGCCTGATGAAGCCTCGGCAACCGGTAAAAATCCGGTGCCAATTCCAGCAAAGCTACGTGCTTTGAAAGATAAGAGGATGTCTCAGGCGTATTCGTATCTGCTGACAAATCCTCTTCTTTCAAAGAAGAGGATTTTTTTGTTTACCCAATTACGGAGAATAAGCCGATGCAAGGTAGAAAAGGGGCACGTCAATGAAACCAACTTTTCGCGAACAGCTTTCCCGGAAAATTCTGATTCTGGACGGTGCAATGGGCACCATGCTTCAACAGGCGAACCTGACTGCTGATGATTTTGGCGGTGAAGCCTATGATGGCTGTAATGAACTCTTGAATCTGACCAGACCAGATGTGATCCGTTCCATTCACGAGAAATATTTAGAGGCGGGCGCAGACATTGTCGAGACAAATACGTTTGGTGCTGCTTCTATTGTTTTGGCTGAGTACGATGTGGCAGAGAAAGACCTTGAGATCAATATAGCGGCAGCGCGCTTGGCCAGAGAAGCGGTGGATGCCTATTCCACGGAGGAGTGGCCGCGTTTTGTAGCAGGCGCTATGGGACCTACGACCAAAACCCTTTCGTTGACAGGTGGTGTCACTTTCGAAGAGCTGGTCGAGGCGTATTATCGTCAGGCAAAAGGCCTGATTCTCGGCGGCTCCGATGTTCTTCTTCTGGAAACCTCGCAAGATACGTTGAACGTCAAGGCTGGCGGAATTGGGATTCGCAAAGCTTTTGAAGAGCTTGGACAAGAGCTTCCGGTGATGCTGTCAGGTACGATTGAGCCGATGGGCACGACGCTTGCGGGCCAAAACATCGAGGCGTTTTACATCTCCTTGGAGCACATAAAGCCTGTCTCAATCGGTCTGAACTGTGCGACAGGACCCGAGTTCATGCGCGATCATCTGCGCACACTATCAGGAATTGCCCAATGTGCGGTCAGCTGTTATCCGAACGCAGGCTTGCCAGACGAGAACGGTCATTACCATGAAACGCCACAGGGACTTGCTTCGAAAATGCGAGCATTCGCTGAACAGGGCTGGATAAACGTCGCTGGCGGCTGCTGTGGAACAACGCCTGACCATATTCAAGCGATGGCAGAGACCTTGAAAGACTGCAAGCCACGGAGTACAGCTGTAGAACCGCTGAGCGCGGTCTCCGGGATCGAGGTCGTTTACGTCGAAGATGACAATCGTCCCTTGCTAGTAGGAGAGAGAACCAATGTCATCGGTTCCAAAAAATTCCGTGAAATGATTGCAGCCGGTCACTATGAAGAAGCATCTGATATTGCCCGGGCCCAAGTGAAACGCGGCGCACACGTCATCGATATATGCTTGGCTGACCCCGACCGTGATGAATATGAAGATATGGAAAAATTCCTACAGTTCATCGTGAAAAAAGTAAAAGCGCCCCTCATGATCGACTCGACAGATGCAAAGGTCATGGAGCTGGGACTTCGCTATTCGCAAGGAAAGGCGATTCTCAACTCGATCAACTTGGAAGACGGGTTGGAGCGATTCGAGGAAGTCGTCCCACTTATTCACAAGTTCGGTGCCTCCGTTGTCGTTGGAACGATTGAGGAAGCGGGTATGGCGATCACTCGCGAAAAGAAGCTGGAGGTCGCGCAACGCTCGTACGACATTCTTGTCAACCAGTACGGAATAAAGCCACAGGATATTATTTTCGATCCACTCGTCTTTCCAGTAGGGACAGGGGATGAACAATACATCGGCTCTGCAAAGGAAACCGTAGAAGGCATTCGTTTGATCAAACAAGCAATGCCTGCTTGCAAGACGATCCTGGGTGTCAGTAACGTTTCCTTCGGCTTGCCTCCTGCGGGGCGGGAAGTGCTGAATGCGGTCTTCTTGTACCATACCACTCTGGCAGGGCTTGATTACGCCATCGTCAATACGGAAAAGCTGGAGCGCTACGCTTCGATACCAGAAGACGAGAGAAAGCTGGCAGAAGCCCTTCTATTCGAGACAAATGATGAAACATTGGCGGCTTTCACAGAATTTTATCGCCAAAAGAAAAAGGAAGTCAGTGTGGAAGTCTCCTCGTTAACGCTCGAAGAACGCCTGGCCCGTTATGTAGTCGAAGGCTCCAAGGATGGTCTGGTGGAAGACCTGAAGCTGGCTCTGGATAAATACGCACCGCTCGAGATCATCAACGGTCCGTTGATGACGGGGATGGAGGAGGTCGGTCGCCTGTTCAACGGCAACCAGCTGATCGTGGCAGAAGTATTGCAGAGCGCGGAAGTCATGAAGGCATCCGTATCGTTTTTAGAGCCATTCATGGAAAAAAGCGATGCTGCTGCCAAGGGGAAAATCTTGTTAGCGACAGTCAAGGGCGATGTACACGACATCGGGAAAAACCTCGTGGAAATTATTTTGTCAAACAACGGCTACAATGTCGTGAACCTAGGAATCAAGGTACCACCAGAGCAACTGATTGCTGCATGCAGAGAAGAAAAGCCGGATGCCATCGGTCTGTCTGGACTCTTGGTAAAATCCGCGCAGCAAATGGTCATTACAGCCCAAGACCTGCGTGATGCAGGCATTGATATCCCGATGATGGTTGGCGGTGCGGCGTTAACGCGCAAGTTCACATCGAATCGGATCGCACCGGAATACCGTGGAATTGTTTTATACGCAAAAGATGCCATGGATGGTCTGGACCTCGTAAATCGTCTACAAAATCCGGAAGAACGTGATCGCTTGGTAGAAGAACAGCAGCATCTGCTGGAAGCAGTTGCAACCGCTCAGCCTGTTGTTGAGGAGAAAAAAGCACCATTGCCAACTCGCTCAGCCATCAGCAGAACCGTTCCGATCCATCTGCCGCCCGATTGTGAACGACATGTTTTGCGACAATATCCGCTTAGCCATTTGCAGCCGTATTTGAACCTGCGGATGCTCCTCGGAAAACACCTCGGTGTTCGCGGAAATGTAGATAGATTGATAGAGGAAGGCGACGAGAAGGTACTGGAACTGTATGGCATTGTGGAAGAGCTCTTAAAGGAAGCGAAGCAAAAAGGAACCATTACGACACACGGTGTGTATCAGTTCTTTCCGGCTCAGTCAGATGGCAACGATATTTTGGTCTATGATCCAAAAGACCACAGCAAGCTGCTGGAGCGCTTTTCGTTCCCGCGTCAGCTGGAAGAACCTCATCTCTGCCTGTCCGACTTCTTGCGACCGGTGGAGAGCAAGGAAATGGATTATGTCGGATTCCTGACCGTAACGGCTGGGGGCGGGATTCGCGAAAAATCAACAGAGCTCAAAGAGCGTGGTGACTACTTGCGCTCTCATGTCCTCCAAGCCTTGGCATTGGAGCTTGCAGAGGCATTTGCTGAGCGAATTCACCACGTCATGCGCGACGTGTGGGGCATACCGGACCCGGTTGAGATGACGATGCTAGAACGCTTCGGAGCTAGATATCAAGGCATTCGAGTCTCCTTCGGTTACCCTGCGTGTCCGAACCTGGAAGATCAGGCGCAGTTATTCCGTTTATTGCGTCCAGAGGATATCGGCGTTCAGCTGACAGAGGGCTTCATGATGGAGCCAGAGGCTTCCGTATCGGCGATGGTATTTGCTCACCCAGAAGCGCGTTATTTCAACGCAGGTCCATCTATTTTTGAAGTTTAAAAATAAATGAAAATGGGAGAGAAGGGATTGAGTTGACGACGAGAAAGAAAGATTTACGAGCCTACTTGAAAGACCATCTCCTAGTAGGAGATGGTGCAATGGCGACCCAGCTGCACGGGCTGGGCGTCCCGGTTGGCGTCAGCTTTGAGGAGCTGTGTTTGTCCAACCCTCGTTTGGTGCATGAAGTTCATACGTCTTATTACCAGGCCGGTGCGCGTTTCCTAGAGACAAATACGTATTCTGCCAATCGAGATGCATTGAGCCGTTACGGTCTGGAGCATAAGGTAGCCAGGATTAACCGGCTCGCAGTCGCCATTGCTAGGGAAGCCGCACAGGATGATGCTTATGTAGCTGGGAGCATTGGATCGATTTTGGCTGGACGGGTGAAGAAAAAGGTTTTGGATGAATACCGTGACCAGTATGAGGAACAGGCCATTGCCCTGTTACATGCGGGGGTAGACGGACTGATTCTGGAGACGTTCTTGGACTTGGAGGAGCTGCTTCTGGCGATCGAGGTAATCCGCCCGCTCACAGATGTCCCTGTAATCGCGCAGTTAGCCACTTTGGAAGTAGGGCGCACACGTGATGGTTACGCTTTGACAGATGCCTTTTCCGAGCTGAAAGCAGCGGGCGCTGACGTGGTCGGACTAAACTGTCGACTTGGTCCCGCTGAACTCTTGCGCTCGTTTGAAAATACAGTGATTCCAGAAGATGCACTCTTATCCGTATTCCCGAATGCGGGGCGTCTGGGGATGACTGATGGAGAATACGCGTTTAAATCATCACCTGAATACTTTGGACAAAGTGCGCTTCGCTTGCGTGAGCAGGGAGTTCGGTTGATTGGTGGATGCTGCGGAACCACACCTGCACATGTGAAGGCGATTGCGGATGCACTTGAGTCTCTTGAGCCGCAAGCGCGTGTGAACCCGACCATCGTTGCTGGAGATCGTCCTACGATTTCTGTGCAGAACACGAGGGAGAGGGAGAAACCAAGCATTGTCGAGCGTGTAAAAGCAGCAACGACAATCATTGTCGAGTTTGATCCGCCACGTGATCTGGATGCAGACCAATTTCTCCACGGATGCTGTGAGCTGCACAAAGCAGGAGCAGACGCGATTACGTTGGCGGATAACTCGTTGGCGACAGTACGCATGAGCAACATGGCTCTCGGGGCCCTCATGAAGAGCAGACATGGAATCGATCCGCTCTTGCACCTTGCTTGCCGGGATCGCAATCTGATTGGACAGCAATCGCACTTAATGGGCCTCAACGCCTTGGGGATTGACCAAATATTGGTGATTACTGGCGATCCATCACGCTTTGGTGACTTGCCAGGGGCCAGCTCGGTATTTGATGTGACCTCGTTTGATCTGATTCGCATGGTGAAGCAGTTGAACGAAGGTGTTTCGTTCTCAGGACGTCCGTTAAAGCAAAAAGCCCAGTTTATCGTGGGCGCTGCCTTTAATCCGAATGTCCGAAATATGGATGCTGCCGTTGCCCGCTTGGAAAAGAAGGTCGAGGCAGGCGCGGATTACATTATGACGCAGCCTGTGTACGATGCGGAGTCGATTCGGAATGTATACGAGGCTACGAAGCATATCGGCATTCCTGTCTTTATCGGGATCATGCCGCTGACCAGCTCGCGCAATGCGGAGTTCCTGCATAATGAAGTGCCGGGAATCAAGCTATCGACAGAAGCTCTGGAACGGATGAAAAAGGTACAGGGAGAAGCCGCCAGACAGGAAGGAATCGCAATCGCGAAGGAATTGGTCGATACGGCCGTTCGTTACTTCAATGGCATCTATTTGATTACACCTTTTAATTATTACGAGATGGCAGCAGAGCTCATTCAATATACCCGCCAACAAAGCTCTTTGGTGAGGATGGCTCAGACGTAACGGTTTGCGCCAGTTAAATAGGGAAGGCCTATGTGTATAGACAGGCTATGGCCTTGCGTCTAATATACATGGGCCTTCATTTCGTCTAGCATAAACGCTGTTTTGAGAGCTTCTCGATTGCAAAACTGTTGAATCTCAGCAAGGTTCATCTGATCATACTGCTTTTTGCGTAAAAAACGTTCAATGATATGCGGGAAAGCGAGATCGACAAAGAGTAAATGCAGTTGCCTAATCGATAGAGGATTTTCTTGGAGATAGCCACGCAATAAATGAGAGAACAATTCCTCGTTCCACTGGTCATTTTTTCGCATAGCAAGCGAGAGAACACGCGCAATGTCTTTGGACGGGAAATCGTAGCGAACGTCCTCCCAGTCAATGATCGCAATTCTTTGATTACTGACGAGCAGATTCCCATTGTTAAAATCTCCGTGACAGAGGAAGTGCTTGGTCAATGACTCCCTTTTCCATGTCGAGAAGTATGGAGAGGATAGTAAATGTTCCTTGGCTGTCACCCCTGCTTGTTTAAAAAAAGGGAGGTATTCCGCGACAGTAGCGTATTTTCGATCATTTTTCCCGGTGTGTTGAAGCTCCCACTTTTCAAGGGCAGCTAAATCTGCTTTGTACTCCACAGACCATTTCTCTGCTCCATTGTAAAGTTTGCCGTACTTGGAGGAAAAACCGAGCGATCTCACATGAATTTTGCCTAAAACCGTGCCGATGCGTTCCATTCGAAAAGGGGAAGTATACGCAATATTTGGCCAGGAGAGCCGTTGGTGGAGAACGAAAAGCTTTTCTTTATGAGTGATGTAGCGCTTATTATTTTTGGTGCGTTGAATGTCGGGGATGTGTACGCCGTTTTTACGCAAATGCGCTTCTGCATTCAGGATGAAATGTAAACGTTCCTTTTGCAGAGGGAAAGCTTTTCCGATGAATTTGCCATTGGTTGTTTCCAAGTAAATGACGAGTGACTTGGGTGTATCTCGAATGGTTTTGTGTTGCAAAACAGTCATGTCGTATTTGTTCTGGATTTTTTTGATGAGGTCGTCCACTGCTGATGCCCCTCCCTGCGTATAGAGCTACAAGTATTGTACGGAAGAAGAGATGTGGTTGACACGAAAGGCCCTACTTAGCAGGCGAGGGTAGAGGGTGCCAATTCATCTTGCGTAAAAAATGACTCAGCTCTGTAAACTTGGCGATGCGTTCCTCACGTGTAAAAGATGCGTTAGCCCCACTGGTAGACGGGACGACAAACACATAGCTGCCAGACCAATCTTCTGTGCCAAAGTACCTGATTAGTTGCAGTCCCAGTGAAATTGCCTCTTTCTTTTGGCCAGTCGCGTGACGAAAAGCAGTAATACCGTTAAAACAAATGACACGAGGCCGGTAAGTCTGGATCATTTGGACGAACAGCTCTGCACCTGCGGCGTAATCCTCGTTGCGTAGGTCTGTTGCGGAGCGGGTAGGACGTGAGACTAGATCGGTAATGCCATAGTTGTAGTCTAAGAGGGTGGCGGTTTCCTCTGGCAAGAGCTTGTGAGGTGTCAGGCCGCCTTCGTACAATCCGCGCCAAAACAGGTTGGCTGGATTGGCGTAGTGGAAACCCGTTGTAGCCGATATACGTCCTGGATTGATACCGCAAAATAAAACCGCCAAATCACGGCGAATGTACGTGGGCAACCATTTTTCTGTGAACTCGACCAAAGCGAACCCCTCCTGTTTACCACATTGTAGCACATCAGTGAGCGCTTTCAGAAAGAAGCAAAAAAAGCTGCCGGACTCGGCAGCTTCAAGCTATATAGGCTCAAGTATTGGATCTTATAACTGGGGAAGCGGATACGGCAGCACTTGCTGTGGCTCATTGAACGTGAATTGCTCCATTTCATTCCGGACGTATCTTTTCGTCTCGAATGGAACGACTTCTTGTTCTTCATTCCCCCACAACCAATTCGACAGCATTTGTATCATAAGGATACCCTCCACTTTGTGGAAATGTTTTACATGTTCATCATACTCCAGTTGAGGGCAGTTTTGGTTGGGCAGGTGTGAATAAGGCGTGAAGAAATGGTGGATAGAAAGTGAACAAAAATGAAGCGATTTCACAGGACTTCGCAAAAAAGCGAAAAGAAATCCGCCTGTACGAGCGGACTCTTTTCGCTTTTTTGCCATGTCATTTCTATGGATTGGTGGACCACAGTCCAGCAGATTTCACAAAAATGCGTTTGTTCAGCTTCAGCTGGCTAACCACGAACTCAGCAATATCCTCAGGCTGCATCGTCTTCTCAGGATTTCCGTCTGTCAGACCCAAGTCCAAAGCCAAATCGGTAGCTACCGTACTCGGCGTCAGCGCCGTGACTCGAATGTTGTGTTTGCGTACCTCAAGAGCCAAAGACTCTGTCAGACCAAGAACGCCGAACTTGGATGCGCTGTATGCACTGGTAAGAGGAGCACCTTTTTGTCCTGCCGTGGAAGAAATGTTGATAATGTCACCGGCGTTTTGCTCCATCATGCCTGGAAGCACCGCGCGAGTCACGTAATAAACACCCATCAGGTTAACTTGGATGATTTGCTCCCATTCGCTTGTTTCCAGGTCCATGAACTTGCCGAATTTGGCAACGCCCGCATTATTGATCAGAATATCAATCTGACCCAGTTCATTTTTGATAGAAGCAACAGCTGTTGTGACAGCTTCGTAATTGGATACGTCTGCGGTCGCAATTGCTACCTTGACGCCATATGCTTCTACTTCCTTCGCGACTTGCTTCAGATTTTCTTCAGAGCGAGCCAAGAGACCGAGATGCACGCCTTCCTTTGCCAGGGCGATTGCAATTGCGCGGCCAATACCTTTACCTGCACCCGTAATGAATGCGGTTTTACCTTTTAGTTCGATAGCCAAACGAAAAACACTCCTTTTTCAAGACAATAGGAATCTCATGTATATTGTGCAGTGTACTAGCATTTATCCCCGGAGGGAAGGATGCACTTTTATGTACGTAGGTTACGAAAGGTAACTATATAAAGGAAAATGTCCTCCCTGGGTAGGGAGAACATTGGATAGTAAGGGTGGAACTGCTTACAGCTTGTATACGTCTGTGTATTTTTTCTCCAAGTAATTCATCAAGTAAGTTGCATTTGTACCTTCGCCTGTAATCGCTTGAACGAGTTCACGAGGGCTCTTCATTTTACCGTACTGATGGATTTTTTCCTTGAGCCATTCACGGATCGGCGCGAAATCGCCTTTTGCGATCAGGTCTTCGTAACCGTTAATCTCATTCTCCATAACGTGGACGAATTGTGCCGCATACACATTACCCAGCGAGTAAGTCGGGAAGTAACCGATCATTCCGCCTGACCAGTGTACATCCTGAAGCACACCCAATGCATCTGTCGGTGGCTCAACACCCAAGTATTCTTTCATTTTTTCGTTCCAGATTTTTGGCAGATCAGCCACTTGAATGGTTTGGTTGATCAAGCCCTTCTCGATTTCGTAGCGGATCATGACATGCAGGTTGTACGTCAACTCATCTGCCTCTGTCCGGATAAAGGAAGGAGTAACAGCGTTAACTGCACGATGCAGGTCTTCTACAGATACGCCTTCGAACTGGGTAGGGAACGCTTTTTGCAAGTCTGCGAAAAAGTGATTCCAGAATGGCAGACTGCGTCCGACCATGTTTTCCCAGTAGCGGGATTGAGATTCGTGAATCCCCATGGAGGTACCATCGCACAGAGGCGTGAATAGCAGGTCTGGATTGATGTTCTGCTCGTACATCGCGTGGCCAGCCTCGTGAATACAACTGAAGAGCGCAGAATTGAAATCATTTTCAGCGTAGCGCGTCGTAATGCGGACATCTCCAGGGTTGAAGGTGGTGCAGAACGGATGCGCACTGCGATCCATGCGGCCAGACTTGAAGTCGTATCCGATTTTCTCGAGGATATAACGACTGAATGCTTCCTGGTCTGCCACTGGGAAGTTTTTCGTCAAGAAGGAGGTGTCTGGCTTGTTCGGAGAATCTGCGATCGCTTTTACCAGCTTGACGGTTTTCTCACGCAAGGTGGCGAAGATCGGATCGAGCTGATCGACAGTCATGCCAGGCTCGTACATGTCCAAGAGGGTGTTGTACTTGTTTTTGCCGTCATTCCCCCAATATTCGATGAACTCGAGCTGGAAGTTCACGATTTTCTCCAGGTATGGCTGGAACATGGAAAAGTCGTTGTTGGCACGAGCTTCTTCCCATACCGTTTCTGCCTTGGCTGTCAGTACAACATACTCCTGATGTCTGTCAGCAGGAATTTTCTTGTTACGGTCAAATTCCTTTTTGCATTCCAGCACACTGTGACGGGTAATTTCATCCAATGTTTCGAGGACAGATGGCTCACTCAGCTCTGCCAAAAGCGCTTCCATTTCTTTAGACGTCGCCAGCTTGAATTGCTCGCCAGCCAAAGTCCCGATGATTTCGGAGCGGGCATCCATTCCATTGCGAGGCGCTTGTGTAGCCTTGTCCCAATAAAGAACGTTCAGTGCTTGCGTGTAGCTGGTTATTTTCTTCACATAGTCACGGAATTCTGCCGCACGTGTTTCTACAGTCGTTGACATAGGGTTCCTCCCATAAATTTTTCATGTTCTGGTAATGGATATGTAAGTCATACAGTCAAAAAAATTTTACTACTGAATATTATATCGGTTTAACGAAAAATTACTAGGTGGATGCGGCAAGCATTTGTCGGTATAATCGTAGAGGAAACGAATGTGTTACTTATTTGCGATGACAGGAGAATGAAGATGAGTCAATCCAATCCCCAATGGGAAAATGAGATAGCAAAACGCCGTACCTTCGCCATCATCTCCCACCCGGATGCGGGTAAAACGACAATGACGGAAAAGCTGCTCTACTACGGCGGAGCCATCCGTGAAGCAGGGGTGGTTAAAGGGCGCAAAAATTCCAAGCATGCCACCTCCGACTGGATGGAGATCGAGAAAAAGCGTGGAATCTCCGTTACGTCCAGTGCGATGGATTTCGAATACAACGGACACCACATCAACATTTTGGATACACCTGGTCACCAAGACTTCAGTGAAGATACGTACCGTACGCTGACGGCTGCTGACGCTGCTGTGATGATTATCGACGTAGCAAAAGGGGTAGAGGCACAGACGATCAAGCTGTTCAAGGTCTGTCGGATGCGGGGTATTCCGATTTTTACGTTCGTGAACAAGCTGGACCGCCACGGTAAAGATCCATTCGAGCTCTTGGAAGAAATTGAGCGCGTATTGGGTATTCGTTCTTATCCGATGAACTGGCCGATTGGGATGGGAAGCTATTTCAGCGGCGTATTTGACCGTATGAAGTCCCGTGTCGAGCTATACCAAAGCAATACACAGCACGAAGAGATTTCCTTTTTCCCTGTAGAGGGAGCAGAAGATCCATTGATCGGTGATCGTGTCGGTCAAGAACTGTGGCAGCAATTGCAGGACGAAATCTCGCTGCTGGATGTTGCGGGAGATGAGTACGATCCGGAACTGATCAACAAAGGGCAACTGACGCCTGTTTTCTTCGGAAGTGCCATCAATAACTTCGGTGTACAAACATTCCTAGATAACTTCCTGCAAATGGCGCCAGCACCTTCTGCGAAGAAGAGTACAGAAGGCTTGATTGATCCGTATACGAATGCGTTTTCCGGCTTCATCTTTAAAATCCAAGCCAATATGAACCCAGCTCACCGAGATCGGATCGCTTTCTTGCGTATTTGCTCCGGCAAGTTTGAGCGGGGGATGGCAGTCAAGCACGTCCGTCTTGGCAAAGACATCAAATTGGCGCAGCCGGTACAGTTTATGGCACAGGACCGCGAAATAGTCGATGAATCGTTCGCGGGAGATGTCATCGGTCTTTTCGACCCGGGCATTTTCCAGATCGGCGATACACTTTGCGTCGGAAAATCGTTTGAGTACGAAGAAATGCCGCACTTCTCGCCGGAGTTTTTCTCCAAGGTGATGGTGAAGGACGCGATGAAGCACAAGCAATTCCAAAAAGGGATCATGCAGTTGACGGAGGAAGGGACGGTGCAGTTATTCCGTACCCATCCGATGGAAGAGCTGATTCTTGGTGTCGTAGGTGTGCTGCAGTTCGAGGTACTGGAATACCGTTTGAAAGCCGAGTACGGGGTAGACATCATGCTGACTCGTATGCCGTATCAAATCGCTCGCTGGCTCGAAGGGGAGAAAGCAGACCTCGATGCTGTGAAGAACCGAACCGTTTCCGACCGTTATGGCCGTCCGGTTATGCTGTTTGAGAGCGAGTACCAGCTGCGTGTCGCGATGGATAAGTACTCGAATATCAAGTTCCACGACAGTTCACTTGGTTTGAAATCCGTACATTCTTAATTAAAAATGGAATGACAGGGCCTCCCGATCACGGTTGAGGCCCTTTTTGTCCCTCCTGAGGAGGCAAATGTAGTAGTTTGGCTCAGGAGGCGCAGTTAGAACTCAATTTCAAAAAACCTGACCGCTTCCGTAGCATTTGGAAGGGTGATCATCCCTTTTTCTTGCAGACCGATTTTCTTTAGAAGATTGGCAGAAGATGCATTATCGGGGTTGGTGATTGCCACGATGCGCTTTAAGCCGAAAACTTCTTTTCCGTGGGCAAGAACGGCAGAGGCTGCCTCATAGGCGTAGCCTTTGCCCCAGTATGCGGGTAGTAAGGCAAAGCCGATATCGACATCCTCCAACGAATCTCTCTTGATCAGTCCACATAAACCGATCGGAACATTTCCTTCCTTCAGCTCTGTCAAATACAGGCCAAAGCCATGCTTTTCATACATCGCGACAGCGCCATTCAAAATAAAGTTGCGGGCGTCTTCCGTTGTACGAAGACCACGATCGCCAATAAAACGAATCCAAGAAGGCTCATTCATCAGTTTCAAGACAAAATCAGCGTCTTCGGCAGTTTGCCAGCGGAGGATGAGACGATCTGTTTCCAGCACTTTCAAAGAAACGACACCAGCCTTTGCTTTTATCATTTATCCGATAATTTGCAGCTCTTTGGGAAAGGACGTCAATACTTCTACGCCTTCCTTCGTGACGAGTACATTGTCTTCAATGCGGATGCCACCGATCTGCGTGTTATAAATGCCCGGTTCAATCGTGAAAACCATGCCTGGGATGAGCTCTCCTGCTGCTTGGCTGTGAACGTAAGGCGCTTCATGGAGCTCCAGTCCGATTCCGTGCCCGACACGATTGATAAAAAATTCTCCATAGCCCCGGTCCGCAATGACAGCTCGTGCAGCTAGGTCAACATCTGCGATTGGAGCCCCAGGTCGAACGGCCTGTATCCCGGCCCGATTCGCTTGCAAGACCGTATCGTACATGTCCAGCAATTCTGCACCCAGTTGACCGACAGCAAAAGTCCGAGTCAGGTCCGATACATACCCATCGACATACACGCCTGCGTCAATCAACAAAACTTCTCCTGCTTGAATCACACGTTCTCCTGGGTCACCATGGGGCAGTGCTGCTTTTTCTCCAGCCAGCACAATCGTTGAAAAGGAAGGGCCTTGTGCTTTTAGCTTCTTCATCTGGTATTCCAGCTCTGCGACGACGTCCAGTTCCGTCATCCCTATGGATATCAGCGGGAGCGTCCGGCGTAGAGATTCCTCCATCACCCAAATAGCCCGCTTGATCGTAGCGATTTCAGATGCATCCTTGGCCACGCGTATACTGCATAGCAAGTCACCGACATCCACTGCTTCTGTAGCGTTCACGATCGATACGAGTGCCTCGTATGTTTTCGCTGTCAAATGGTTCTTCTCTACACCAATGTGAGAGAGGGAAGCTGGCAGCAAATGCTTCAGCACGGTTAGCGCATCCTGTGAATCGTCATGCGTGTAAATCATAATGGCGGGACAAGCCTCCCGTGCTTTTTCAGCGTCCAGCAGTGGAACGAAGAGGAAGGGGGACTCGCCTCTCACTAAGACGAGGCCCATAAAACGTTCATGTGGCTCAGTCAAAAATCCGGTAAAATAGTACACATTTTTGGGATGCGTAATCAGCAATGCGTCCAGTTTCCTGCTTTCCATATACGCGTGCAGCTTTTCCAGTCTTTCTTGCATCCAGATCACCCTTTTTTATTGGTAGACATGCGGATGAGACACATTGCGTTAGGTTCTAAAAATAACAGGCGTCAAAACGGACAGGATCTCGGCTTCTTCAACAGTGGAAGGATTGTACCACGTATGTAGGAGAGAGGAAGGGAAGTGGATCGTGTCTCCTTGCTCGAGATGGTATTCGGTTTCGTCGACGACGATGGTGACACATCCTTTTACGACGTAGTAAAACTCTTCACCGGGATGCTGAAAGGCGACATGCTTCGTCTGTCCGGGTGGCAATACGTTGAGGAGGGGCTCGAGTGCCCTGTCGGGGAAATTCCCACCGATTCGAATGTACTTTACCGGTGACCCTTCAATCTGCAACGTTTTACGCTTTGCAATGGGCGTGTGGTACGTGACATCTTTGTCTACTTCAAAGAAGTACGTAATGGGGACACCCAGGCATTCCGCAATTTTTTGCAGGGAAGTAATCGCGAGCGAGCTGTTGCCGCGCTCTACTTGTGATAAAAAGCTGACGGAGAACCCTGATTTCTCACTTAAATCCTTTAAAGTAAGCTCCTGCTGGATACGAAGTGCTCGTATTTTTTTGAAAACTTGCTCCAAAAAGTCACCTCCTGCTCAAAAAGTAATTACGGTATTACAGTAAATATTACGGTAATACAAAAATAAATGCTACATTTATTCCGAATCTTCCTTCTTCTTTTTGTATCCTACTTGTACCATTCCCTTCATATACTGGGACAAAGACAGGCCGTTTGAGAGGAAGGGAATGCTTTGAGGGCTCTCTTGTTAGTGGTTTTGTTTCTTGTTGCCTTTGACATGCACGCGCAGACGCCTCTTCTTGCGCCGTATTTAAACGTATTGGGTGTATCCGCTGCTATGATCGGCTTTGTGCTCGGCGGTTATGCGATCAGCAATTTGACAGGAAACCTGCTCGCTGGCCCTTTTCTTGATCGCTATCCGAAAAAATGGTTTATCGCAGGTGGATTGATTTTGGCTGGCGTGATGCTGATTGGTCAAGGCATCGTGCAAAATACGGCGGGCTTCTTTACCTTTCGGCTGATGCTCGGGTTTTTGATGGCGTTTGTATCTCCTGCTTGTTCTGCCTTGCTCGGAGAAACAGGGAAGACGGCACTTGAGCAGGGCGAGATCATGGGGAAAAAGGGATTAGTCCTTACCGCGGCAGGTATCGTATCCCCGGCAGTCGGTAGCTTTTTGGCGGTGCAGTTTGGCTATGGCCAATCATTTGTGATTCTCGGCTACATGATGATGATTGCTGGCGTCTTCGCTTGGATGATGTTGCCCGAAAGAGTAGAGGGAAGCACATCGTCTACGCCACGAAGCAAAGGTGAGGGCAAGCAGAGCCTAACTGCCATCCTGGAAAATCGAATGCTGTATCCTGCGTTTCTTGGGGGATTTGCGATTATTTACGCTCAAGGAACGATCATCTATGAAGTGCCTTTGCTCATTCAAAAACAAGGGATGTCCCCCGCCGTTACTGGCATATTGTTCAGCTTGAAAGGGTTGGGGGCGCTTGCGATTTTGTGCCAGTTTTGGCTGCATCGGGTCCCCGTTGAGACGAGAACGTTTGCTGGATTGGGTGTGCTCAGCCTTCTTCTGTACGCTCTGGCAATCGGGCTGGCGATTCCGATTCACGTCATGATGTTTTTCTTCGGTGCGTGCTTTGGGATGCTGTTCCCAGCTTTCGCGACCATTTTGACGGTACATACACCGAGAGAGCAATACGGTAGCGTGTTTAGTATTTACTCAGCGATATTGTCGATCGGAGCGGTATTGAGCCCAGTATTGGCAGGCTTGCTGGGGAATTGGCACCATTCCTACTTCATTGCGTTTTTTGTAACCGCGGGTGTTTGCCTGATCGGGGGACTGCATCGATTCTTGTTAAGCGGGGTTCCACGTTAAGAGGATAAGGACTTTCTGCTTAGTGAGCAGGGGGTCTTTTTTGTTTTCATAAAACAAAAAGTTGAGTATCTTGCCATAATCCGCTATAATACCGATTGTGATTATGATAATTATTCTCAATTAAAAGTGCAGTCGAGTTGGCAATTTTTCGCTGCTTGAAGGCATGACGCAGATGGAGGAACGAACCGATGAAGAAAACAGCCAAACTTTCGATAGCCAGTGTCGTATTGGCAAGCCTCGTTACAATCGTGAGTGCTTGCTCTGGCCAGCCGAACGCTGCGAGTCCAGAAACACAAGCGAGCAACAGCCAGACCGCGACACCAGCGGCTGAAGCCCCACGGGTACTGAAGGATGCGATGGGAAATGAAGTAACAGTCCCAGCTCAACCGCAGCGCGTGATCGCTTCTTATCTGGAGGATCATTTAGTAGCGTTGGGAGTGAAGCCAGTTGCTCAATGGTCAGTAGGGAACAGCCAGGTACAAGGCTACCTGCAAAAAGAGCTGGCGGGTATTCCAGCGATTCCTTATGATCTGCCGCCAGAGGTCGTGATGAGCCACAGCCCTGACCTGATTATTTTGGATAGCGCATCCCTAGTCCAAGGGGACAAGTACAGCCAGTATTCGAAAATCGCTCCTACTTACACCATTGGAAAAGAAGAGAACAGCGATTGGCGTAAAGAGCTCCTGACTGTAGGAGAAGTCCTCAACAAGGGGGAAGAAGCGAAGAAAGTGCTGGCGGATTACGAGACATTTGCAGCCGAGTCCAAGCAAAAGCTGCAGAAAGCGCTTGGGGAAAAATCAGCGGCAGCACTGTGGATGACGGGGAAAAATGTGTACGTAGCACGTCAGGACTTGTCTAGCGGCGATGTGCTTTACAAGGACCTTGGGTTTAAGGCTCCTGCCATCGTTCAGGAAATCTCTAAGTCAGGAGATGCAAACTGGAACGCGATTTCCATGGAGAAATTGGCTGAACTCGATGCCGAGTATTTGTTTATCGTAAACAGTAATCCGACTGCTGTGGAACAGCTTCAAAAGGATCCAGTATGGACGAATATCCCTGCTGTGAAGAATGGCAATGCGTATACGTTTGCGAAAGATTCCAGCTGGCTATACACAGGCGTCATTGCCAATCGTCAAATGATTGAGAATGTACTCAGCAACGTTATTAAATAAAGAGAAAGCCTATCCACTCCTTGACGTTCGGTACGAAAGAGTGGATAGGCTTTTTACATGTGTTTCTTGCTATCTTGGGATTGGGATCTTCTGGATTTTACATGCTTTAACTCCGCCACGATAATGAAGCTCACGATGACGAGCAAAAACCACGAGCTGATTTTACTGAGATGCACGAGCTCCCAGCCTGCTCTTTGATTCGGATAATTCCAAGCGCCAAGAAACGTCGCTATATTTTCCGCAATCCAAATGAAAAAACCGATCAAAAAGTAACCAAGAGGGATGGGCATGAAAAGCCGCTCGTTCGCGACGGTAAAATAAACACGTGTTTTCCAGAAGACAATGAAAATAGCTGCCATCAGCACCCAACGCAAATCCCAAATATAATGATGGGTGAAAAAGTTCAGATAGATCATTGCACCCAAAATGGTGGCGATCATCTGATTCGGCCAGCCAGAGAGAGAAACCTCTAGGCGACGCCACGCTTGACATAAGTAGCTCGCGACACTAGCGTACATAAACCCACTGTACAGAGGAACGCCAAACACCTTGCTGTACGCATCCTCTGGATAGCTCCAAGATCCCATATGTACCTTGAATATTTCCAAGCACAGCCCGATCACGTGAAAGACCGTGATGACCTTCAATTCGTCCCGAGACTCCAAGCCGCTTTTCACCATGAAAATCTGGAAGAGCAGGCAGAGCAACAGCAGGAGGTCATACCTTGGCAAACCAGGAATGGTGACGAATTTAGATAAGGCGAGCGAACCAAAAATAAAGACCGGAAACAAGCAAGACATGGCTTCTTGATAGCCGAAATGAAGCAATAGACGCATATATCGTATCATTTGTCTGTCCTTTACGTTTACGAAAGTAGTTTCAGAGGGCTAATCCGCAAGCACAAACCGCACAAGTCTATTAATAGCGGAAGGCAGCACGCTTACGTGGCCCTCATCTTCGAATTTGATGTAGCTAACTTGAACACCTTTGGTAGCGAGTGGTTCCATACGCTCGACGACCCGTTGTGCACCCTCGACCATGAAGGTGAGCTCATCGCCGCCAACAATGACAAGCAGCCTTATTTCATGATCGCCTTTCCATTCGGCGATGAAGCGTTCCTGCTCTCTCAATACCTCGTCATTGCCCCACCAGACGGAAGGGCTACCTGATACGAAGTCTGAGAAAAGCTTCGGGCGCGAGAACATCGTATACAGGGTGAAATGACCGCCCAAGGAGTGGCCGAAAATCGCCTGTTTATTCGGATTTACCTGCCATTCGGAAGTAATAGCTGGCATCAGCTGCTGTTCAAGGAAATCGAGGAACAAATCAGCTCCACCATGCTCGGGCCAAGGCTGCCCATTCGGTCGATCAGGAAGTGTAGCTGCGTCCACAGGCATGGTCAGATCATAACAACGGCGATCCATGTCAAATGGTAGTCGTGAGGGATAGCCGATTCCTACAACAATGGCTGGGTTGAAGCCCTTGGGCTTGCGGGTTTGCAGCTTTACTGTCTCCGCAATTGTTCCGAACATCGCATCGCCATCCACGGCATAAATAACCGCATACCCCTCAGGAGGGGCCTCAGCTTCCGGAATCGCAATCATAATCCGATAGTCACGACCATGGCTTGATTGCAGTGTCCACTCCACGCAATTATGAGGGGAGTAGCTGTTTTTCTCTATCATTCTCATTTTGCAATCAATCCTTTCACATCGTCAATGACTTTCCTATGTGCGATTAGGCCGCCACTTAACCAGTGATCTCCCTCTACTTTAAATGTACGACCGTTCTTCACTGCCTGCATGCTTTTCCAAACAGGACTCTCTGTTAATTCTTTCTCGAACGCATCCCCCGTACCAGCGTCATTGATCAGAAAAATATAGTCCGCATCCAGATCAGGTAAGCTCTCTAGTGATAAATGGATGTCACCGCCCGATACAACCTGGCTTGGCAAAAAGCCTAGCTCATTGGTAAGTACATATCCACTGAAGAAGTCGTACTTGATGAAGAACATGCCTCTGCCATTGAAGCGAATGATCGCTGCTTTTTTGCCTTGGATATGAGGGGCCAGCTCCTTTTTGGCTGCCTCGACATGCTCCTTATATGTCTGCAAAGCTTTTTCAGCTTCCGCCGACTTGCCTAACAGATCGCCAATCACTCGTACGGAAGAATCAAGATCAGCATTTGCTTGCTTGAATACATACGTCGGCGCAATCATCTTATATTTATCGTACACGCCGCTCTCGATATGGTTGGAATTGTGCAAGAGGATGAGGTCTGGTTCATGGGCCATAACCGCTTCCGGCTCTGGAGGCAATCCGCCTGTGAAGGCAATGGACGGCACATCTTTTAGTTGATCTTGCAAATACATTTTCGGTCTTGAGCCAGATGACCACTGCACGACCGGAGCAACGCCCAGTGCGACCAAAGTATCTTCCAGATTGGGAGCGAATATTTTGGCAGGTGCGGCAGGTAATGTCACCTCGTTACCCATTTCATCTTTTAGTACCCGCGGGTAGGCAGGCTGATCAGAAGAGCTCTTTGCCGATCCTGCGACATTCCCAGTCGCGGGCGAATCGACCTTCTGCGCTACTGCCTCACTGTTTGCATGGTTCCCGCAGCCTGCTGCCAGTCCCGCAACGAGCATCGCCGTGGTCAGCATCAGCGCAAGGTTAGTTTTCTTTGTCATAAAAGTGGAATCCCCTCTCGATGATAATGTTTCTCACTGGAAAACATTATAATTCACCCAAGAAAGGGGCTCCATGGACATCACCTTGAATGGCATTTGGACTTTTCCCCGTTATCATCAGCATGATCTCATCCAGCATTCGGTTCATGGCAACCGGTGAATATTCGTACCACGGGTTAGAGGGCAAGGAGTAGAGATATCCATGTTGAACAGCGCGAAGTCCTCTCCAAAGCGGATGATGCTGGAGAGTCAGCCAGCTTAGGCGTGTCGACTCATCCAGACAAACGAACAACAGGATTCGCTCCGGGTCATAGCTCGCGAGCTGCTCGAGCGTGATTGGCCGATTGCAAGGTTCCGTTTCCTCTTCCACAAGGGAAAGCTGCAAATCATCGCATAGAAGCTCCTTCATTCCCTTGTTGTTGTAGAGATGGATGCCATCCCGATAGAGTCGAATGATCGCAAATTTATCTTGCTTGAGCACGGATTGCAGATCTGCGCGAACGGCAGCCGCTTTTGCTTCATAAAAAGCAATCCAGGAGTCACAAGCTGCTTCTTTGCCCGTGTAGCTGGCAACTTCACGTAATTGCTCTCTCCAGCCAGAAGATTGGAGAGTGAAGACGTCAATGCCATGTGCGGACAAGCGTTGCCTGGTAGTCTCGGGAAGCTCTATGTGGCTAATGACAACATCCGGCTTGGCAGAAAGAAGCGTGTTTTCCTGATTGTCATCGTTCCACGGTGTTTCGACTGCTTTTAAATGAACCGCGATCTGTTGCTGATACTGCTGATAGTAATAGGGGGTCCACTTCGCATCCAGGGGAGCAGCGACTGGTATTATCCCCAGTACGACTAGATGTCCCAGCAGGGAAGGGGAGTAGACGGCAACTTTGCGCTGGGATGCTCTTTCATACGCGGAAGGGGATACACCCACTTCCTTCTTGAACTTCCGACTAAAGTAAAACTCATCGCTATACCCGATTGTTTTCGCAATATCCCGCAGCTTCATATCCGTCTCGCGTAACAATCGCTTGGCGTGATTGATACGTAGACTCGTCACGTAGTCCATGACACTTTGTCCGTAAGCCTTCTTGAACGAATCGCCAAAATAGCTCGGACTCAAGTTCGCCATCGCTGCCAACGTAGTTACGTTTAACGGGCGATCGAAGTTACAGATCATATAGGAGCGAACCTCGCTGAGTGACATTTGGCGACTAGGCTCGTATTCTTCGTTATGCTTCATGAATCCATCCACCTTTTCAGGCACGTGCACAAGTTTATGATAATGATAATTATTATCTATGAGTGGTGACGAAAATGATAGGGGAAGAAAAAAATAAGGCGACCGCTCCCCAGTATCGTTGGGAAGCGATCGCCGCCATTCCAATTATGGAATTACTCTTCGCCGGTAGCTACCGGATTATCCGGATACGAGCTCCAGTCACTCCAACTGCCCAAATACAATTTCACATCGGTTCGACCAGCAGCGTGGAAAGCGAGCAAATTGGAGCAAGCCGTCACGCCTGAGCCGCAATAGACGATCAATTCTTTATCAGCGTAAGGAGCGAGACGCTTTTGCAGCTCGTCTGCCGGAAGCATCGTCTGATCAGCGCCGAGGTTGTCCTTGTAAAAGAAATTGTGCGCCCCGGGGATGTGACCTGCTTTTGCGTCGATCGGTTCGTTCTCGCCGCGGTAGCGTTCTGGCGCACGAGAATCAAGCAATATAGTGTGCTCGCTGCGCTTTTTGACACCTTCCATGTCAACCAGCATGTCGTGACGGACATGGGGGACGAACTGACGAGCTTGTACAGTAGGGACTTCTGCTGTTACCTCATAGCCAGCCTTTTTCCAAGCAGCGTATCCGCCGTCAAGTACAGCTACCCGATCATGACCAAGATACCGCAGCAGCCACCATAGCCGTCCTGCCATTGCCATTTCCTGATCATCGTAGGCGATGACTGTGGTGTTGGCATCGATTCCCGCATTTGAAAAATGGGCAGCCAGCAGATCCGTATCTGGTAGAGGATGACGTCCACCATGCTCACTTTTGGAGCCAGAAAGGTCACGGTTCAGATGAAAGTAGAGGGCTCCCGGGATGTGATCGTTCTCGTATTCCTCTGCACCTGCTTCAGAAGCACTTAAAGCAAAACGACAATCGACGATCACCAAATTTTCATCATTCAGATGATCCTTAAGCCATTGAGGTGTGACAAGTGCTTGCATGAATCTCCCTACTTTCTCTTTTTTCCTTCATCATAGCAGATGGCAATCCAATCAGGTACAATAATTACGGTATTGTGGTTAGGAGAGAGGAGGAGAGAGATGAAGCGTTTCATTCGCTATTTTTTTGAAGGGTTATTGTTTGTCATTCCGTTGGCAGTGACGCTTTATATTTTGTATTGGATTTTCACGACCGTGGATAATTGGTTCTATCTGCTGGTCCATAGGTGGTTTAATCTCCAAATTCCAGGACTTGGTGTCCTCTTAACCATACTCGGCATTACAATTGTAGGCTTCCTTGCATCTAATGTACTGACACGCGGAGTTCTTTCGCTGGTGTCCACCATCTTCGAGAAAGTGCCGTTTATCAAACTCATTTATACGTCCATCAAAGATTTGATCGGAGCGTTTGTAGGGGAGAAGAAGAGCTTTGACAAGCCAGTGCTTGTGACGCTATCCAAGGATGGAAATGCAAAGGCCATTGGGTTTATTACAAAGGAAAGCCTCGATTCTTTCGGTCTCACAGACCACGTAGCGGTTTATCTGCCGCAGTCGTACAATTTTGCAGGAAATCTCCTGTTGTTTCCGAGCGATCAGGTACAGTTTCTCGATACGGAAAGCTCAGAAGTCATGGCATTCCTGGTATCAGGTGGGGTATCCGGAGGGCAGAAAAACGTAACTAAAAAAGGCAGCGATGCTTAAAATATACAAACCTCCAACCCCACTAAGCTTGTGGTTTTGGAGGTTTGTTGCAAGACACCCAAACGAATTGGAGTGCCTTCTCATTCTATTAACGTTAGCTACTAAAAAATGAACTATGGCTGGAATATTTGCGACGATAGTGACGATGCCCGTATGTTCGATGCCCAGTCTTCCATGAGGGCCGATATCGGTAATCACTGCTGCTGCTATATTTGTGATAGCCACGTCCGGTCATTTTCCATAAGAACCGGGCGCCTTTCTTAAAGAGGACCGCCACGATGACAATCGCAACGATCAAAATAACGAAACCGATTCCCAAAATCGTGAGTAGGACTGACATCCACATCTTCTCCTTGTCAAAAAGGTCTTACCATTTTCTACGGACGACTCCACAGGGAGTTTCAATTATCCCTCGGCATTCAAATATTTCTCATAGGGCGTATAATCGATTTCTTTGGATTTCAGGTGGGCGATGAGCCATTTGTGGTCACGCTTGGGGGTTGCTACGATGTACCCCTTTACAATCAAATCTGTTGTAATGGTGGTTGCTTTCTCTTCCAGCGCAATCTGGCCGATTTTCGCTGCGATGGAACGTCTTGCAACATCACGAAACAACTGTGGCACAGGATCAACCAGTTCATTGAGCAAGGTCAGACCCTCATCTGTCCAGAGGGCACGTGTCTGATCAATGTAATGGTCCTGCCAATCCAAGTCAGATTTTCCGTCTTGCTTGGGCATGGACTTGAGAAATTTGCGGAACATGAAATACCCGCCAATCGCCATCAGACTTACGAGAACAATGGTCCAGCCAACGATAAACAGGGAAAACCCTGTAGACATTTCACCCATACCTTGTACACCTCATTACCAATATCCATCATTAGTAAAAATTGTACCTTATTTTGGTTCGGGCAACAAACTTTTTGTGCGTTTTCCTATCCTTGGGGGTTTGCTCTTCCCAAGAACACATACAATTTAGTATGATTAGAATTAATCTTTATTGGGAGTTGACGCTCATGTTCAAGCTTGGACAACGCGTCGTCATTGTTGCCGACTCCTTCGAGCAAGGTTTGCCTTTGGGTGAATACGGTTACCTGATTGCTCGTGACCGCAATCCGGACAGCGCATTTTCTTGGGTTTTACGCATTCCAAAAATTGATAAGCATATCGCCGTTGTAGAAGAGGATATCGCCTTGGAGGAGCAATTGCTGGAAGAAGAAGCTAATCGCATCTCGCATGAGGCATTACTTGACTTTGCATTGGCGACAAGGAACGAAGCACTGTTTCGACAACTGATGGGCATGGAAGATGCAGAAGAGGCAAATGACGAACCCGCGAAGGAATCAATGGAGGAATTTATCCGTAAAGTAAATATCAAAGCATGGATCTAATTGGCGATACAAGCATTTGAAACTTTTGTGAGGAAATGAAAGCGAGGCTGTTTCATGTCTGAATTTGTGACGTTTACCAATGAGTTTGGTCAAACCATCGATATGTCCCGAGAGGATTACCAGAAAAAAATAATTCCGCAAAATCTGGATAAGTACTGGGATGAAAAAGATAAGCTTCGCGATTTTGCGATGGAGTTGGTGAAGGGTCAATTTCACGAGCAAGCGGCTGTTGCTGCCGACAGGCTTCTCGAATTATACGGGCCAATTGAGTCTGCTCTCATTTTCCGTGCAGTCGTTCATATGCAGGCGAGAGAGTTTGAAAGCGCTAAAAAAATTCTGACAGATTGTCTGGAACGATTCCCGTCATCGGGTACGGCTTGCACCAATTTGGCAAAAATCTTCGCGTTTGAGGGAGATGAGCCAAAAGCGTTCGAGACCCTACATACAGGTTTGCACAAAGACCCGAATCAAGAAAATGGCTTGAACATGTTTGTCGAGAGCTTCATGCAAAGAGGGAAAAAGGATGAGCTGAAAGGGCAACTGGAGGCGCTGGCAAGTAAAGAAGGCGCTTGGAGACCACAGCTTCAACTTGCTCGTATTGCCTTGACGGAGGAGGACCTCCTGAATGCGATGAAGTGGTACACGGTAGCGATTGAAGGAGCGAAGGACCGCTTTGAGGTCGTGATGACTGTGACTGGAGAATTGGGACAAGCAGGATATGTCTATCAATTGATTCAGATTTGTGAAAAGTTCTGGACGCCGCACTTCCCGTATCCGTATGCAGGCTTCAACTATGCCAACGCTCTGTTGGCGACCGATCAAATGGAAAAGGCAATTGACATCCTTCGAAACATGCAAGAGCATTTGCCAGATAACTACAAGCCAATGATCGACCACTTCCTGAATCGGGTACCTGGAGCACTCGAAGTGGAAGCAGCCACCAAACAGAAAGTCGTCGAGAGCCAAATGGACGATCCGATGACGAAAAAGAGCAAGTGGAAGTTTTGGAAATAAATGAATAGCTAGAGCGCCCGGCATTTCGCTGTCGGGCGTTTTTCTGTAAGAAGGGGGACTGTGCGATGCTTCATCATGTGGAAGTGTATGTCTCCGATCTGGCACGCTCCAAGGATTTTTGGGGTTGGTTGCTGGAGGGTGAGCTGGGTTATACGCGGTATCAGGAATGGGCCAGTGGAGTAAGCTGGAAGCAGAATGGTACCTATCTGGTTTTTGTCCAGGCAGAAGAGCGATTCCTCGACATTCCGTATCATCGTTGTCGAGTCGGCTTGAATCATCTGGCATTTTACGCACGGGATCGGGAACATGTGGAAAAGCTGCGGGAGGAAGCTGCTCGTCGTGGAATCTCCTTACTTTATCAGGAGCGGCATCCCTATGCTGGAGGAGGGGGACATTATGCATTGTTTTTCGAGGACCCAGATAGAATAAAGGTCGAGATCGTGGCTCCCTAAACTTGTCAAAACATACTGATCCATGAAAAAACGGTGCAATCATCCCCGGTAGATGGTTGGCACCGTTTTTTTAGAAGCCATCTATTTGAACTGGCTGGTGAGCCGCCGCTCTATATAGGCTACACCTTGATACATCAGGGTAGCGATGACCGCGATAATGGCTAAACTCATCATGACCAGAGTGAAATTAAACACTTGGAAGCCGTATATGATCAAATACCCCAAGCCTTGCTGGGATACGAGAAACTCTCCGACGATAACACCTACCCACGAAAGTCCGACATTCACCTTCAGTGTTGCGAGGAGGGTTGGGATAGTAGCGGGCAAAATGACGAGCGTGAAGATTTGCCGTTTGCTCCCTCCGAGTGTTTGCACGACTTTGACGTAATTTTGATTGACTTCCTTGAAGCTGGTGTAAACGTTGATCGTGGTGATGATAACCGAGATCGCGCATCCCATGGCTATGACGGAGAGCAAACCTGGACCAAAGCCGACGATGAAAACCGGACCGAGCGCTACCTTTGGCATACTATTGGCTATGACCAGGTAAGGCTCTAGTACGCGGGAGAGAAAAGGGGACCACCATATGATCGTAGCCATGACGGTTCCTAGAATGGTTCCTAAGAGAAAGCCGATAATCGTTTCCCATACGGTCAAGCCGACATGCGGGAGAAGACTGCCATCTTGCAGCTGCAACCAAAATTGAGCCCAAATTTTGGTGGGATAGCTGAAGATGAGCGCATTAATGGTATTGGTTCGAGCCAATAGCTCCCATAAGCCGAGAAAAACGAGAAAGAGGAACAGTTGTGTGGCAAAGACGGAAAAGCTCATTCGCTTTTCTAGCTGCAAGTAGCGGCGGTGGACGGATTCAATTTCCTTTGGCTGCATCAGACACTACCTCCATCTCTTTCCACACGCGATGGAACAAGTCTTGGAATCCATCATGATTTCTGGCGTCGAATGGCAGAGCATCCCGGATGGGACTGGGTACGACAATTTCGCTGTTGATGCGTCCTGGGTTGCGTGAAAAGATATAGACGCGATCGCCCATCGCGATCGATTCGGAGAGATCATGTGTCACCAGGACTGCCGTTTTTTTATGTCGACGCAGTGTTGAAAAGATCAAGTCTTCGAGCTTGAGTTTCGTCTGGTAGTCCAATGCCGAAAATGGTTCGTCAAGCAACAGCACATCAGGTTGACAGGCGAGTGTTCGGACCAGGGCAACCCGTTGCCGCATGCCACCTGACAGCTGCAAGGGAGAGGATTTGCGCACATCGGACAGCTCCATTTCATCCAGCAGATGCAGGGCGTACTCTTCTGTTTCCTTGGTACGGATGCCTTGGATATCGAGTCCGAGAAACACGTTGTCTTCGATGGAGCGCCAGTTGAACAAATAATCTTGCTGTAGCATGTAGCCAACTTGCCTGGATGTTCCGTTGACTTTTCTTCCGTCGATCCACACCTTGCCTGCTGTCGGCTTCTCAAGCCCTGCAATGAGGGAGAGCAGCGTCGTCTTTCCGCAACCGCTGGGACCAACCAGACAAATGAATTCGCCTTCCTCCACGCGCAGGTTAATGTCTTGGACCGCCATGAACGCCCTGGTCGTGGATAAATAAAGATGGGTCACGTGGCCGAGTTCTATTTTTGCTGGCGTAGAAGAAATCTGCTTCATGAGGGCCTATTTCCCTTCTTTGGATTGGATAGCAAAAGTGGTGTTTACCAGCTTGTTGTATTCAGCGCGTTGCTTTAATTCACCAGCGGAATCCATGATATCCTGTAGCTGGTTCCATTCCTTTTCGTCCAAAATGGGATCTGTGGCGTAGGAGCCCTGTTCCAAGTAACGCTGTACAGCGGTTTCCAGAATCTTTGGATCGATTTGCTCGAAGTACTTGCCAATCACATCAGCCGTTTCTTTTGCACTGTGGCTGGCAACCCACTGTTGCCCTTTGTAGACCGCATTGGTAAACTTTTGGATAGCTGCTGCGTTGCTGTCGATATAGCTTTGTTTTGTCATGAAGACCGTGTAAGGAACCGTTCCGCTCTCTTTGCCAAAAGAGGCGACGACATGGCCGATTCCTTCCTGTTCAAAGCGGGAGGCTTCCGGCTCAAACAGCTGTACATACGCTCCGGTACCAGATGCGAAGGAAGACGCGATATTTTTGAATTCGATATTCTGAATGAGTTCCAGGTCGCCTTGCGGATTGATATTGTGCTTTTTGAGTACATACTCTCCAACCATTTGCGGCATGCCGCCTTTCCGTTGCCCCAAGAAGACATTGCCCTTTAGCTTGTCGAAAGTAAAATCATCCATTTTGGTGCGGGAGACGAGGAAGGTACCGTCTGTCTGAGTAAGCTGCGCAAAATTGACAACGGGATCGGCAGCTCCTTGCTGAGAGACGTAGATGCTGGTCTCGGAGCCGACAAGCGCGACCTCGATGCCGCCAGATAACAGAGCTGACATTACTTTATCTCCGCCGGGTATGGTGGAGAGCTCCACTTCAAGCCCTTCTTCCTTGAAAAATCCTTTTTCAAGTGCGACATATTGCGGGGCGTAAAACAAAGAACGAGTCACTTCACCAATTCTTATTTTTTCGGGAGTGCTGGAGCAGCCAGTCAAGACGGCCATCATTGTGAAAAAAGCGGCCAGCCCCAGCGCCAAAAATCGTTTCATGATTAGGAGTCCCTCCTTGCTAGGCTTTGTATGTTGTAGGCTATGCGCCCAGACAAAAAAGGGTGAATGCCTAGAGATAGAGACAGGCACATAATGAGGGAAGGCCACAAAGGAGATGGATATAGCATGATCGTTACATTTTTAGGCACCGGATCAGGTGCACCCACTACGCGAAGAAACGTGAGTGGGATCGGCTTGCGATTTTTACAGGCAGGAAAGTGGTGGTTGTTTGACTGCGGAGAGGGGACTCAGCACCAGCTACTGCGTGCCCCGATGAAAATTAGTCAATTGGATAAAATCTTTATCACTCATCTGCATGGGGACCATCTGTACGGACTGATCGGACTGCTTGCAAGTCGATCTTTGCGCAATACCGAACCGACTCCGTTAGAGCTGTACGGACCACCGGGGCTCGACCGATATTTTCGAGGTATCATGGAGGCAAGTCCGGTTCATTTGCAATATCCATTAGAAATAAAGATCGTCAGTGAGGGCGTAATCTACGAGGACGAAGAGATCGTGGTAAGCTGCCGAATGGCGAAACATCGTGTGCCTTCGTTTGCTTATGCCGTGATGGAAAAGGAAAAGACAGGAGCATTTCAAGTAGAGCGGGCAAAGCAGGCTGGTGTGCCGTCAGGGCCGTTATTTGGAGCCTTGAAGAGAGGAGAACAGGTCACACTCGAGGATGGTCGTGTTCTGGACGGAAAGGACTTCGTTGGAGAGCCGCAGCCAGGACGCAAAATCGTCTTCAGTGGAGATACAGAGCCGAGCCAAGCGGTTTTGGAGCTGGCGAAAGGGGCGGATTTGCTCGTCCATGAAGCGACCTACGCCCATCACGACAAGGAGCTGGCGACCAGAAGCGGACATTCCACAGCACGCGAGGCGGCTCAAATTGCCAAAGAGGCGGGCGTGAAAGAACTGTGTCTGACTCACTTTAGCCCACGTTATGAAGATGAAGACGGAGATTTTTCGATGGAGGATCTGTTGGCAGAGGCACGGCAAATTTTCCCAGCTACCCAATTGGCTGATGATCTTGGAAGCATTTCTGTAAAGCGAGAGAGGAACGATGGGAGAAAGCAATAATCCCTGCTATAATGAATGATCACGATGGAGGAGGTGGGGGAGCATGAAGCGGATTACTTTTACTACACCAGAAGAACTCATTCAACATTGTCAGTCGGAAGAAGTCAGCCTCGTCGTCGAATATCGAGACGATGTGAACAAGCAGCGCCAGGTCATTTTGACGGGAGAGCAGCTTGCAGAGGCACAGACCTACCTGAACTTCTCCAAATCCGAAGCGTATTACCGGAAGGACGGACTTTTTTACGAAGTCATTGCAGGCTGGAAGTAAAACACACACATCGTCAGGAGATGAGTAGTCGTGTCTGGCAGAGGGTTTAACTGGTCGATCGCAGTTCGCTACATGATGTTTGTTCTTGGCTTGTTTGTTGGTGCATTCGGTACAGTACTGGCCATTAAAGCAAATCTAGGCGTAGCCCCTTGGGAAACCTTTCACATCGGCCTGCAAAAGACATTTGGATTAACGATTGGTCTATGGTCTCAGATCGTAGGAGTCGTTGTCATTTTCGCCACGTATTTGGTGGCAAAAATCAAACCCAATTTTGGAATGTTCTTAAATATGGCTTGCTTTGGCGTTTTTCTCGATCTTATCTTATGGTCGGATTTTATTCCTGAGGTGCAATCAATCTGGGCGAGAGTCTTGATGTTTCTCGCGGGTGTTGTTGTTTTGGCTGTCGGAATCGGGATGTATTTGTCTCCTTCTCTAGGAGCGGGTCCGCGCGACAGCTTCATGCTGGCGATGAACGAGCGTCTTGGCTGGAGTATTCAGCGAGTCCGCCTCATCATAGAAGTAACCGTCCTGCTTGCAGGCGCTGCTTTGGGCGGACCTGTGTCAATCGGCACAATCCTAATAGCGCTGTTAACGGGACCCATGATTCAACGGACGATTCCGTTTTGGCGTCAAATGATGAAAAAGCCGTACGGTCTGCCAGAGCCAGTTGAAAGACAAGCGAGCTAATCTCCACTCCACTTGCCAGTACCTGTGTAAAAATACGGGAAAAACGGTCTTGTATAGGCGAAGGTCCAATCATCTTTGAGCATTCGCACATACAGTATGACTAGTTGCTGGCAAAGGAGGGAAAGCGAATGAGTCTGTTCAACGGAGGATTTGACGACTTTGCTTTAATACTGGTGTTGTTCGTTTTGCTGGTTATCGTTGCTTGCTCTTGCGACTAACGAAAACACTAGGTAGCTTCGCCAAGAGGGAGAGCGATTTTTCGCTCTCTCTTTTGTTTTGCAAAAAAAAGCTTCGCCATAGAGGCGAAGCAAAGGGGAGACCTATCTTATCCGAGGCGATCGTGAACTTGTTTTTTTACACTGGACATTTGCTGGTCGGATAATTTGACACCGACCGCCTTGCTGACTTTTTTAATCAGCTCGCTTAATTTCTTGTCGTCCCTCAAGTCTTTCATGGAGAAGTCTTTTGCCAGCGATCGGACATCGCCCATCGTCCACTTTTTCTTGCTTTTCTTGTTGATGGATTTCAATAAATCACGTGGATTGCCCTTCGCTTTGAGCTTGACTTTTGCCCTTGCTTTTCCTTTTGCTTTTG
Organism: Brevibacillus sp. BD137; assembly: GCF_041644655.1. NCBI lineage: Bacteria > Bacillati > Bacillota > Bacilli > Caryophanales > Paenibacillaceae > Brevibacillus > Brevibacillus sp. BD137. The sequence continues at coordinate 168,481 of NZ_JAOTNO010000005.1, forward strand.
CCATGATGCAACGCTCCTTTCACAAGAATACGTCTGCCCTATGCAGTTATATGGAAAAGCAAGGGGGTTCGCTTGGACAGATTCACGTCGTTATTCGCCTATTTTGCTTAACGTTGTGCAATGGCCCAAACCCATAGGGGGAGCCGTGACATAGGATGAGTCAGAACGATGCATGACAGGAGGCTAGTGGGTTGAAAATTGTCAGCTTTCATCGGGATACGCCGTTTACCGAGATACTGTCAGATTTGAAAACCAAGGTTCTGACGAAAACCGAGAGACTTCCATGGCGATGCTATGATGACCTTTCTTGCTTGTGTGTCAAACAAAAGATTTTTGAGCAGCATGAGGAGCTTTTTCGAAGGTATAAAGCGATGGTGGAGGAGAACATTACCGTAAGCGTCCATGCAGAAGGGGAGGATGAAATCCCGTGGGGCGTAAGATATGTGGGGGCACAGAGATTGTGGCGAAAGGGGCGTGGAGCAGGCGTCAAGGTCGCTGTCATCGATACGGGAATCTCCCGCGATCATTTTGATTTGAAGGATCAAATAAAGGGCGGCATCCAGCTTGTCCGCGGCAAACAAAATGGACATGGTACGCATGTCGCAGGGATCATCGTAGCTGAGATGAACCAAAGAGGAATTGTCGGAGTGTCTCCAGAGGCCCATTTGTATGACGTTCGTGCTTTTGATTATGATGGCCAATCATCCTTGTCGACCATTTTGCAGGCCCTGCAATGGTCGATTGCCAATAAGATGGATGTGATCAACATGAGCTTTGGTATGCCCCAATATAGCGAAGCAATGGCAAGAGCAGTTGGTCGGGCCCATCAACAAGGAATCGTACTGGTAGCTTCTGCAGGCAACGGAGGGGGAGAAGCGGAGTATCCCGCCCGGTACGATGGTGTCTTAGGGGTTAGTGCGATTGATCAAACGGGAAAATTGGCATCGTTCAGTGCGAGAGGCAAGGGCGTAAATATGAAGGCACCTGGAGTTGATATTCTGTCTACGTGGCCGGGAAATCAGTTTAAAAAGCTAAATGGTACTTCGATGGCTGCGCCACATGTAGCAGGGCTGAAGGCGCTAGAAATTGGTCGCAAGCGAAAAAAAGCATAGCGATCCTACGAAAAAAACAGCTCCGAGGCTAGAAATGAAGCCAAGGAGCTGTTGCTTTTTACAAACGAATTATTGATGGATTTTGGTGTCATGGTCTTGCTGGACACGGAACCATATATTAAGATCGTTAATAACACTGGCCAATTCGTGGATCTCGCTGTTTAATTCGCAAGATCTGACGAAATTTTCTTCTTCGGACATTTGGTTGGTTTTCTCAACGATAACCTTCTCTACCCGGTGTATTTGATCTGGAATGGACGCGCGGATTTCTTCCCATTCTAGCAACATGTCCGCTCTTTCTACAGTCGAATAATCTTCCCATTCCAGATGTAGCACGGGAAGCCGTATACCTAGCCGTTCATCATGGATAAATTGATAGCGCAAAGGTGAACTCACTCCTCTCCACCTCCATCATACCAAAAATGAATCCGTACGGGGAGAGAAATACACACGAAAGGAGCAACCATGTCAAAAGGACGTGTTCTTATCGATGCGGATGCTTGTCCGCGCCAGGCACTCTTAACTGCCCAAGCATTGTGCAAGGAGCTCGACTGGATCTGTCTGACCTTTGCCAGTTATAATCATCAAATTGGCAACGCAAATCATGTGACGGTAGATGCCGGCCCACAAGCGGTAGATATGAAGCTCGCGAATGAAACGAGTTCAGGGGATGTCGTGGTGACACAAGATATTGGTCTAGCAGCGCTCATTCTCGGGAAGAGGGCCCATGCCCTGACACCACACGGGATGGTTTTTGACCCAGAAAGGATTGCGTTTCATTTGGAAGAACGAAATGAAAAAGCGAGATATCGGCGCGGAGGAGGTCGTACGAAGGGGCCTGCCGCTCGCACGCGTGAAGACGATCAGCGATTTGCGGAGTCCTTGCGCTTTTTGATGGAAAGAGGAGATCAAAAATGAATCCGACAACGAGAAAAAATAGATATGTAGGCGGAGCACTTATATTTGCGGTACTTGCTACGATCATGTTTGCCCTCTATGCAGCGGGGAAAGTGGCCGGTATGGATCAAGCTGCCATTGCATTTGCGGAGTCGATTCGCTCGGATATGGGGACTGCTTTTTTTCGATGGGTAACCAATCTGGGCGGAGGCATGTTCCTTGTACCAGTAGCGGTGATGATAATCGCTGTCCTATACATAAAGAAATATCGTGTGGAGGCATTGTTTGTTTTCATTTCCCTCGGTGTCAGTGAAGTTGCAAATGAGATCTTAAAGCTGTTCTTTGCCAGACCTAGACCGAGTGGCGTCAATCTGATTGAGCTGCCGGAGTCCTTTTCGTTTCCGAGCGGTCATGCGATGATTGGACCAGCCTTTTATTGCATGGTCGCATTTTGGATTGCCCAATGGTTTGCGGAGAAAAGATGGTCGTCGCTCGTGCAGCCTGCGGTTTTTATTTTTGTAGCATTGCTCGCGTTCAGCCGTGTGTATTTGGGCGTTCATTATTTGAGTGATGTTCTTACCGGCTTGTTTCTATCGATGTGCTGGTACTTTCTCCTTCGTCTTGGCTATGAAGAGAGGATGGGGAGACGAAGCACAGTCGTCGACCCCGTACCTCATTCCAGATAATCATGAAGCTAGGTGGAATACCCTAATTCACTCATTAAACTCAGCCATTTTTCTACGCTGGGTTTATTTTTTTTGTCCTTCGGCAAGACGATGTACGCCGAGCGTTTGGGAGGCTTATTGCCTGTTATGATCAGTTCCTTCAAGGTACCAGCCGCAAGATCGGCTTTGACGGTAGAGCGCGTCAACAAGCTCACGCCGAGACCTTCTTTTATCAGATCGATGGCGAGCTCCGCTTTGTCTACAGTTAGCTTGGGTACATAATTACGCGGCAGTGTCTGTCTAATCCACTCGTTAAACGGAGGGCCCCAATTCATGTACAGCAACGGCAGATTGCGCAGCTCGCGCGAATTGACCTGTGTAGATGCGGCAATGGGGCTCTCTGGAGAGCACACTAGGACAATTTCATCATCCCACGTTGGAATGACGTCAAAGTTGGGCAAGGATGGGGGAACGTATACGATTCCGATTTGAATCACGTTGTCCAGCAAATACTGGATGACATCGGACGAGTGGCCTGTCTTTGTGCTGATTGCAATTTGTGGATACCGATAGTGGTACTCTTTCAAGATCGGCTCGAGGGTAGAAGTCCAGATCGCATTTAAGCTGCCGATTGATAAATAGTCTTCATAAGGCTGGAGTGAAGCAACTTCATTTAGGGCTTCATGGGACAGTTTGAGGATTCTCTCTGCATACGGTAATAGGGTTAAGCCCGCTTGCGTAATTTCAACACTTCTTTTATCACGAATGAAAAGAGGTTTGCCAACTTTTTCTTCCAGTTGCTTGATTCGCATTGTCACCGTAGACTGGACTAAGTGGAGCATTTCCGCAGCCTTGGTGAAATTTTTCGTTTGGGCCAATGTGTAGAAAGCGCGTAATTGTTCGAAGTCCATACAGTTGGAATCCCTCTTATCTAAATATTTGATTACCATATACAAAAATGTTCGTTTCCCAAATTATACCCTGTTCGCTAAGCTGGGGATATCCTTATTTCATGTGGGCTATCGGGAGAGCGAGGGGTATTGGAATGAAGTGGGAATGGTGGCGAGAAACGCCCTTTTCAGTGAAGCTCTTGTTAAGTACATCTTTTATGATGAATATGGGTTTTTATGCATTAATCCCCTATCTCACTTTGTATTTGACGGGTAGCATCGGCTGGACCCTGGCGATGGCAGGGATTGTTCTGAGTGTCAGACAGTTCTCCCAGCAAGGTCTTGCCTTTTTAGGTGGTGTGATCGCGGATGCCTTCGGATACAAAGGGGCGATGTTCCTCGGATTGGGCGTACGTGCCGTTGGTTTTGCGATGTTCGCTTTTTGTACCGAGACATGGCACTTTTTTGTTGCCGCGATTCTTTCCGGTTTGGGTGGGGCGTTGTTTGAGCCTGCTTGCTCTGCTGCCTACGCCATTATTACACCTGAGGCCATTCGAAAAGAAGTATTCTCCCTTCGCAATGTGCTAGGCAATATTGCGGTTGTCGGTTCCCAAATCGTGGGGACAGCACTCTCCGCTATTGATTTTACGTACATCTCGCTGTTTGCAGGGGCCGTTTTCGGAGTGAATACCATCGTGATCTTCTTTTTCTTCCCACCGATTCGCGCCACGAATACACGGCATAGTATATGGGAAAGTATGTCTACGGTAGTGAAGGACAAGCTGTTTGTACGATATACCTTTATTTTGATGGGGTATTATTACTTGAATATGCAGGTGTTTTTAACGATTCCGCTGTTTGTTGAAAATGTTACACATAGCAAGGTGAATGTAGGGATCGTGCTTTCTGCGCTTTCGCTGTTTGTGATCTTATTTCAAATGAAAGTGACACAATTGCTGGAGGGTTATCCGCAAAGGCTTACCTTGATTGGCATCGGGACGTTGTTTATGAGCGTGGGACTATTTTTGTTCACGTTTGCCGATTCCTTGTGGCTCATTCTCTTGGATGTGTTCCTTTTTGCACTGGGTACCATGATTGCTGTTCCGAATCTGGTGGATGTCGTTCCCCGTTTTGCTCCCAAGGATTTGGTGGGCGCCTATTATGGCTTCAACGGGTATTCGATTGCCATCGGGGGTTCATGTGGACAGGTAGCGGGAGGATGGGTGTACGATGTCGGGCTACGTTTGCAAACGCCATGGCTGCCGTGGACCATTTGTTTGGTCATCGGGTTTTGGGTGGCCTGGATGCTGCATCGCATGGAACAACAAACCGGGCAAATCGGGAATGATCTAAAGAAAATAGCTCGATCGTAAATATTTTTGGGCGAAATGAAACATTTTCCATCGTTCATACGTATATAACGATAGAGATGATTGGCGCAAGAAAGTGAGGGAATTTTATGGAAGATATGAAAAAGCTGAAGCGCATGTTGCTGGTAACGAGTTCCCTTGGATTTGCAGTCTTTGCCATGGTAGTCGTTACGGAAATTGTCCGAATCTCATTGTAGCATTGCCAAGCCTAACGCATCGCATATAAAGCACGAAAAGCTTGCAGTCCCTTCTTGAAAGGGGGCTGCAAGCTTTTCTTTTGATTTACGCTTCGAGTTTCTTTTTAAAATGGAATTGATACACGCAGATCGCAATGATCATGAACGGAACCCCGCAGTACAAGGCGATGCGCTGTTCTGGATCGAATGCCAGACTCACGAGAACGAGCAAGTTCAAGATCAAGGAAATCAAAGGCAGTATAGGGTACAAAGGTGTACGGAACTTCAGATCCTCCAGCTTGCCTCCGTTTTTCAGGTAATGACGACGGAATGCGAGCTGCGAAGCGGAGATGGAGATCCATCCTACCTGTGCGCCGAGACCAGCGATAGACAACAGTACCATGAACACCGTATCTTCGGCAAAAATACCGGAGAGAAGAGACAAGAGAGCGATTGCAAACGTAATCAACAAAGCGTTCATCGGAATCCCTTTTCCATTTACAGCCCCAAGCTTTTTCGAAGCCATTCCTTCTTTGGACAGGGAGTAAAGCATACGAGTTGCTGCGTACAAACCAGAGTTGGCCACAGACAGAAGTGCTGTCAGGACAACGAAGTTCATAATATCAGCTGCATAAGGAATCCCAATGCTGTCAAATACGACGACAAACGGACTTTCAATCACACCCGCCTGTTGGTGTGGAATCATCCCAGCCACAATGGCAATCGCCAGAATGAAGAACACGAGTGTACGCCAAACCGTCGTACGAATGGCCTTCGGGATCGTCTTCTCTGGATCCTCACTTTCTCCAGCCGCAATCCCGATTAGCTCGGTACCTTGGAAGGAGAAGTTCACGGTGATCATTGTCATCAGCAAGCCTGTAATTCCAAAGGGGAGAAGCGGGCTTTCTGTAAAATTGGTGAGCATTGGTGCAGGCTGACCGTTTTTCAGGTCAATGAAGCCAAACATCGCCGCTCCACCCAAGATGATGAACAAGATGATAGCGCTTACTTTAATGCTGGAAAACCAAAACTCAGATTCACCGAACGCTCGAGCCGATAAAGCATTTAATAAGAAGAGCACTACACCGAAGATCGCACACCACATCCAAACAGGTGAGTCAGGGAACCAACGTTGCATCAGCAATCCTGATGACAACAACTCTAAAGCAACGGTCACGGCCCAACCAAGCCAATACAACCAGCCTACACCAAACCCAAGTGATGGGCTAACAAAGCGAGTCATATATGTTTGGAACGAACCGGCCACTGGCATGGCAACTGTCAGTTCGCCCAGACATAGCATAGTCAGATACATGATAAAGCCGCCGACTAAATAGGAGAGAATGGCACCAACTGGTCCTGCCTGACTAATTGTATAACCTGATCCGAGGAATAACCCGGTTCCGATTACGCCGCCAAGAGAAATCATAAAGAGGTGTCTGCTGTTCATCGTGCGTTTCAATTGATTGTGCTGTTCCATGTTGCTTTGGGACATATAACCCTCTCCTTCACGCGAGTATGTTAAATGGATGTATGCGTTTTCAGCGCGATAGCCATATATGCTCTGCAAGAATGATACCAAATGAAATACTTTATGAAAATATTATTTTTGAGGTATTTGCTGGCAAAAAGCGCAAAAAGATTCGGCATGTAGATGCAAAATAATTAAAAAAACGCCAAATATCTTGGCGTTTATTAAAAATGATAAGGTAATAATTGGACTGTGCAAGTTTTTTAGAAGGTAACGATGAACCAACCAAGCTGGTGAGAAGAAAAAGTGCAGGGCTCGTAGACCTTGACAACGCCTACCCAGTCGGAACTTCAAAAAGGGGGCCACGCTTGTCGAACACTTCTTCTTGAGAAACGTCCGCCCGTAGGGTGGCTTTGGCTCGACGGTCCCCTTTTTGAAATGGAGACGAGCAGTGAATCACCCTTGCGGATGTGTCAGAGTCGAAGAGATCTGTGCTTTTTCTTCTCCTCCACTATGTTGACTCATATGCTTTATCCCTTAATCCCCAGCTTACGCAAACGATATTGCAAGCTTTGACGACTGATTTGCAATTCCTTGGCTGCTCGTGAAATATTTCCGTTATAGCGTTCCACAACATGGTGAATATATGCTGTTTCAAATTCTTGCATCGTTTCCTTCAACGGCTTTCCTTCATCCAAAAATGGCAACGTGTGAGGGGAGGGTTGTTCGATTGTTACGGGAACGGCTGGCGTCCGACGCAGAAAGTGTAAGGGCAAGTGCTCATAACGTATGGTTGATTCGTCAATCATCAGATTCATGGCCCCCTCGATCAAGTGCTGAAGTTCACGCACATTGCCAGGCCAGTCATGCTGGATAAAAAATTGCAGAACCTCGTCACTGATGCTTCTTACCTCCATTTGGAATAGCTCATTGTATTTTTCGATAAAATGGCTGACCAGCATCGGAATATCTTCTTTGCGATCCCGAAGCGGGGGAAGAAATAACGTGACGACTCCGAGACGATAGTACAAATCTTTTCGCAAATGCGAATTGGCGATTGCTTCAACAGGATCTTCATTGATAGCCGCAATGATGCGTACATCAATCGTTCGATCCTTTGTGTCACCAATACGTCTAATCGACTTCTCTTGCAGAGCACGCAACAATTTTGCCTGTAGTGGCATACTAAGCGAGTTGATTTCGTCGAGAAAGAGTGTTCCGCCTTCCGCTTGCTCAAACAATCCAGGTCGCTCTACTGCCCCGGTAAATGCTCCACGAGCCGTTCCAAACAAAAGCCCTTCAATCAGGCTATCTGGAAGCGCAGCGCAGTTTTGTGAAATAAGGGGACCAGATGCACGCAGACTGGCATTATGAATGCTTTGCACGAACAATTCTTTCCCGGCACCAGTTTCACCGACTACCAATACGGATGAGGAGGTGCGTGCTGCGCGTTTGGCATTCTCTATGACATCGAGAATAGGACCGCTTCTCCCGATAATGTGCTCGAATGTGTAGCGTGACCCGTTTTTTTGCAGCAGGTTTTCTCTGATCAATCGTTCCATTTTGGTAACATCATTTGCGATTTCCATCGCGCCGATGACCTTGCCATTTTCAATGATGGGGTACGTATTGTTGATGGTTGAAATTTCTTTTTGCTTGTCATTGAAATACGTTTGGCGTGTATTGCGAATGCTATTTCCGGTACGCAAGCATGTAAGCAAGGTACTTTCCTGTCCGGAAGGGAACTGAAAAACCTCTGCCAAAGGTTTGTGCAAAACGTCTTGTCTGGTCATCAATTCCAGCTCGGTCATTTTGGAATTGTAGACAATCGTTGTCCCGTCCGAATCGATGACATGTACACCTTCATTCATTTTGTCCAAAATATGTTCATAAATGCGCAAGAGAGTGTCAGCAGAAGAATTATGCGTAGAAGACGACACTGTGGTCACCAGCCTTTCCTTATGAGGGTATCATAGCATAAAGGGAATGAGTGCAAAAACATTATGCACTGCAAAAGAATATGAATTCGAGATGCAAAATTATTTTGCTCATTAGATCGGATTGGACCGACTTTGTGGGGTTTTCTTGTTTGGCATCGTTCTTGCTAGATAATTTTAGCAAGTGATCTTGAAGGAGGCTAACGACATGAGTAAAACAAACGTGGTTATTGAACAAACAGAAAAATTCGGTGCGCACAACTATCATCCGCTACCGATCGTTATTTCCAAAGCAGAAGGCGTATGGGTACACGATCCGGAGGGCAATAAATATCTGGATATGCTGAGTGCATATTCTGCGCTGAACCAAGGACATCGTCATCCACGTATCATCCAAGCTCTGAAAGATCAAGCAGATAAAGTAACGCTCACTTCCCGTGCTTTTTACAATGACCAACTGGGTGAATTCTACGAAAAGCTCTCTGCCGTGACAAGAAAAGAAATGATCCTGCCAATGAACACGGGTGCTGAAGCAGTAGAGACGGCTCTCAAAGCAGTTCGTCGCTGGGCTTATGATGTGAAAAAAGTACCGGAAAACCAAGCAGAAATCATCGTTTGTGAAGGCAACTTCCATGGTCGTACTGTCACAGTGACTTCCTTCTCCTCTGCAGAAGAATACAGACGTGGCTTTGGACCATTCACACCTGGTTTCAAAATCATTCCTTATGGCGATATCGAAGCGCTTAAGCAAGCGATTACACCGAATACAGCAGCATTCATGCTGGAGCCAATCCAAGGCGAAGCAGGGATCATCATTCCGCAAGAGGGCTTCTTGAAGCAGGCACAAGAGGTATGTAAAGCAAACAATGTACTCTTGGTCAGCGATGAGATCCAAACGGGCTTCGGTCGTACAGGTAAAATGTTTGCCAGCGATTGGGAAAATGTAGTACCAGACATGTACATCATGGGGAAAGCTCTTGGTGGTGGCGTGTTCCCGATCTCCGCAGTAGCCGCAGATAAAGAAATCTTGAGCGTATTTGAGCCAGGCTCCCACGGTTCTACCTTTGGCGGAAATCCACTCGGATGTGCAGTTGCTATCGCAGCTATGGATGTATTGGCTGACGAAGGTCTTGTACAGCGCTCCCTGGAAATGGGCGCATACTTCATGGAGAAATTGAAAGAAATCAATAACCCGATCATCAAGGAAATTCGCGGTCGCGGTCTGTTCATCGGCTTGGAGCTGACTACAGCAGCTCGTCCATATTGCGAAAAACTAAAAGAACTGGGACTCCTGTGCAAAGAAACACATGAGACAACCATTCGCTTTGCACCACCACTCGTTATCAGCAAAGAAGACTTGGATTGGGCAATTGATCGCATCAAGCAAGTTCTGCACGTGACAGAATAAAAGCAACAAGATAAGCCATCCTGTGTAGGGTGGCTTTTTTATGTGGGGTCATTATGACAGAATAGTCGCATCATTCGTTCGACAAATTTCGACTGACTGTGGATAAAAGGAAAAAAACAATCCACAAAGGAAATGCTTGGATGCTTATGAGTTACGCACAATTTGCCCACATGTTACCAACAAGATGTCCACATTGCTTGTGGATATCCGAACGGTTGTTCGATACAAACCTATCTGGTACAATGGGCTCATATTAGAAATGGAGGTGAGCGAAGGTGAAATACTTAAGCGACCAAATGTTGATAGAAGTATATCATCGAGCTGTCGACCTTCAACTAGATGCAGCTTTTATCGAATTGCTTCGCGAAGAACTACAGCATCGGAATATCCGTATCACGCAGTTCAGCGCCTAAGAGCAAAATCATCACACATACGTAACATATGGCAAAAGCCATCCTCTTTTTTCGAAGGAGGATGGCTTTTGTTATCTTACGCTTGCTCCGTGATAAACTCAAAAGCAGTAATTCCTTTAATCGGTTCTTCTTTGGCAAGCAACACTTCCGGCAAATAAAAATACACAGGACCGTCCTCTTTAATAGGCCTGCCGTTTTTAGAGAATTGGAGGATGGCTCTTCTTGCCTCGGCAAGTGGAAGAACGACCGCTTCCTGATCCTCGCGGTGAAGACGGACATGAGTCACCTCTGGTAGGGGCTCAGCATTTGTAATGAAGGGATCAAGACGGATTGCGTATTCGCCTTCGAGCACTTTACGTTCTTCGGCTAAGCTTCTTCTCTCAGAAGGAAGCGTAGCCCCTTCGCGTAATTCCTTATCCCACTGCGTTCCCGTGCCAGCCAAATACTTTGCTTGCGTAGCCAGTGAGCTATCATCTTCGCCTGAGTATGTTTTCAGATCGAATTTACGTTCATCAAAAACCCAAACGGTTGGATCCAATGTAATAGGGAAAGAAATGGCCCCTTTGAACACGATAACATCAGACATACGTCATTCCTCCGTGGTCATTCATAATCAATCTCTATATTACTATAGACTCGCAAATGACAGCAATTATCCAAAAAGCGAAAAATTCTTAAAATAGTCTAAAAATTATTGACATGCTTTTTATAGATTATATAATCATATTAGAAAGTTATTATGTGAGAGTGAACTTTTCCTGTGATATGTAGATTCCTGCTAAAAAGCTGGGGGCAGATATAAGGCATTGTGTACAAGCTTTTCTATTTTTGAAAGGGCTTTCATAAAAGGTATTAGCGGCGATGAGCGCTAGAGAAAGGGAACCCACATCATTCATCCCGAGGATTGTTGCAAGGTCGCGTAAATGTTCAGGTAATTCAAACGATTTAGGAGGCAAAACGATGGCGAAAGGCACGAATGTGCAGGTAGATCTGATGAAGCAAAAAGGTATCCTAAAGTGGATTGAAACGGTAGGGAATAAGCTCCCGCACCCATTTGTATTGTTCATTATTTTGTGTGGCGTATTGATGGTAGTCTCTGCAATCCTCGCAGCGATGGATTTTTCGGTCATACATCCTGCAAAAGGCGAAGAGGTTGCCGTTAAGAGCTTGCTTAGCGTCGAAGGTATTCACTGGATTTTAACGAGTATGCTGAAAAACTTTATTGAATTTCCAGCACTTGGTCTCGTTCTGGCGATGACGCTTGGAATTGGACTGGCAGAAAAAATCGGCCTTTTGACGACAGTTCTACGCAAAATGATGGCAGGCATTCCGGCAGCGGTTGTCAGTTATGCCATTGTCTTTGTTGGTATTTTAGGAAATCTTGCTTCTGATGCAGCCATGGTTATTATTCCTCCGCTTGGCGGTCTCGTGTTCTTGGCAATGGGGCGTCACCCGATTGCAGGCTTTGCAGCTGGTATGGCGGGTGTATCCTCCGGTTTTACAGCGAATTTTTTCATTGCCGGTACAGATGCTCTCTTGGCAGGGATCAGTACCGAAGTAGCGAAAACGATTGATCCAAATGCAATGGTTACACCAGTAGATAACTGGTTCTTTATGTCAGCTTCCGTTGTGATCCTCGCATTCTTTGGAGGATGGATTACCGATAAAATGATCGAACCACGTCTTGGTACGTATCACGGAGATCGAAACGTACAATTCGAAGAAGTAACTCCGCAAGAAAACGAAGCACTGCGCAAAGCTGGCATCGCAGCGTTGATTTTCGTACTCATGGTAGGATTGCTGGTCATTCCAGAAGGTTCCCTGCTGCGCGATCCAAAGACAGGAGACTTCTTGACCTCACCGTTTTTGAAAGGGATCATTCCCATCATCCTGCTGTTCTTCGTGACCGTATCGTTCGTGTACGGGAGAACAATGGGACTGATTAAAACATCGAAGGACATTCCGCATTACATGTCCGAAGCCATCAAGGATATGTCCGGCTTTATTGTGTTAGCGTTTACAGCAGCACAGTTCATCGCGTTCTTTAACTGGAGCAATATTGGGATTTTGATGGCTGTCAATGGTGCAGAATACATGACAAGCATGGGACTGACAGGCTTGCCAATCATTATTGCCTTCACACTTTTCACAGGTATCTGTAGCTTGTTTATCACGAGTGGTTCAGCGCTGTGGGCGATCCTGGCACCTGTATTCATGCCAATGCTGATGCTGTTGGATTACAATCCGGCATTTATCCAAGTCGCTTATCGGATTGCAGACTCTGCAACCAATACGATCTCACCTGTGAATCCGTACATCCCGCTCTTCTTGGCTTTCTATCAGAAGTATAATAAGAATGCAGGGATGGGAACGATTTTCTCTACCATGACGCCATTTGCGATCGTTTTCTTGGTTGTATGGATCTTGCAATTGACAGCATGGTACTTCCTGGATCTCCCGTTCGGTCCCGGTGTATACGCTCGCTAAAAGATGCATGAATGAAGAGCCGAGAGCCACTCATCGAAGTGGCTCTTTTTTCGTTGGCAAGAGAGCTTGGACAATTGGAAAAAACGGTTTATGCTGTGTAGGTAAGGGAAGGGACTACGGGGAGGGAACGAGCGTGTACGATTTTGGTCAGCGCATCGAACGCAGAGGGACAGATAGTGTCAAATGGGAGATTCAGAATCCGAAAGTGAACGGAGAAGGGATGCTTCCGCTGTGGGTGGCGGATATGGATTTTGCTTGCGCTCCTGAAATCACGGAGGCATTGATCAAACGAGCGAATCACCCGATATACGGATACACATTGAAGTCAAATGCCTTTTATCAGAGCTTGAAAGAGTGGATACACAAGCGATTTGGTGTAGAGGTAGAAGTGAGCTGGATGACAGGGATTCCTGGAGTCGTTCCCGGCATACACGTAGCGGTAGAGGCTTACACAGCCCCCGGAGATAATGTCTTGATCCAGACACCTGTGTATCATCCTTTTTATCATGCAGTCGAAAACCGCGGACGTCATGTCGTTACCAGCCCACTCTTGGAACGTGACGGCCGTTATGAAATGAATTGGGATGATCTCGCACAAAAGCTGAGCGACCCGCGGGTGAAGCTCATGCTGCTTTGTACACCGCATAATCCGATCGGGCGAGTGTGGACCAAAGAAGAGCTGGAGCGCTTGGGAAGATTGTGTGTAGAAAATGGCGTCCTCGTGGTTGCCGACGAGATTCATTCAGATTTGGTCTATGAGCCAAATGTTCATACGCCTTACTATTCGCTGGCACCGGAATTAGCCAACCAGAGCGTTACTTTTCTATCAGCCGCCAAAACATTTAATTTGGCTGGTCTGTACACTTCTTATTTGATGACAGAAAATCAGCAGTTATTGCGGAACTTCCAGGTCACAGCATCCAAAATGGGCTATGAGAACCTAAATCTGTTTGGGATGGAAGCAACGATTGCAGCCTACCAACATGGAGAAGCATGGCTGGAAGAACTGTTGATCTACTTACGGAAGAATGCAGCCTTTGTACATGAGTTTTTATCGACTCGTATTCCGGGGGTATCCATGGCAATTCCAGAAGCGACATACCTGGGATGGATGGATTTTAGACAGTTAGGATGTAATCAGGCGGAGTTGAACAAACTGATTCGCGAAGATGCAAAGCTCGGTTTGCACGATGGCACGACGTTTGGGCCAGATGGTGCAGGCTTCATGCGAATTAATTTTGCTTGCCCGAGATCGATTCTAGTCGAAGCGATGGAACGATTGGAGCACGCTGTTCATAAGTAGGGATCATTTGACATGTCCCATGTAGAAATCTACAATCGAATCTGTATACATCGACGTAATAGACTGAGGGGATTTTCAATGGATTTGAAACAAGCGTCCGATCAATTGGAGCAAATACGCAACCAATCACTTGAGTTTACATACATGGGGAGTGTAGCGTCCTATATCCCTGAATTGGCAAAAGTCGAACGACACCAATTAGGAGTAGCTGTATGCTTGCCCGATGGGACGATCCTTTCTGCTGGAGATGCAGATGTGCCATTCTCGATGCAAAGCATCTCCAAGATTTTCTCTCTGATCGTCGCCTTATGCCAAAACGGGAAGGACTACGTGTTTCGGCATGTGGGGAAAGAACCAACGGGAGACCCGTTTAATTCGATTATAAAACTGGAGACGACCGAATCTCATAAACCACTGAACCCGATGATCAATGCAGGAGCCATTGCCGTTGCGGGGATGATTCGTGGTGCCAACGTGGACGAGCGGCTAGATGCTGTGCTGGCTTTAATGCGGAAAATGACGGGGAATCCTCATCTTTCTATCAATCAAGCTGTTTATTGTTCGGAAAAGAAAACGGCTGATCGAAATCGTGCCCTCGCTTGGTTTCTAAAGGACAGTGGCATACTGGAAACGGATGTAGAAGAGACGCTTGATCTGTATTTTCGCCATTGCTCGATAGAGGTGACAGCGAAGGAAGTAGCTACACTAGGGATGGTGCTTGCAGCAGACGGAATTCTCGTGAATACGGGTGAGCGAGTGATTCCAGAAGAGGTAGCGCGAATCTGCAAGACTTTCATGGTGACTTGTGGGATGTACAATGCCTCTGGGGAGTTTGCGATTGACGTAGGAATTCCCGCGAAAAGTGGGGTTGCCGGCGGCATTATGGCAACCGTGCCACAGCGTATGGGGATTGGTGTGTTCGGTCCGTCCCTGGATGAAAAAGGAAATTCAGTAGCCGGTGTCAAGCTGTTGGAGCTGCTCTCAAAAGAGTGGAAGCTTGGTATCTTTTAGCTTCTTGCAGTTGATCTGTCTTCTCCCCTTTTCAAATGGCCCAGAATCGCGTACTATGTATGATAAGGATGGAGGCAAACGGAGGGATAGGTTTTGACAGAAATTAAGGTTCCCGATCTGGAACAAAAAGCGCTAGCGTTGCTTCAAGCAGACGCCGACAAAATTTACAAGCTGATCGACGTACAGATGGAAAACCTGACCATGCCGCAGTGCCCACTGTATGAAGAAGTGCTGGATACCCAAATGTTCGGGCTTTCTCGTGAAGTAGAGTATGCGGTCCGCTTAGGACTGATTAGCGACGACATTGGTCGAGAAATTATGGGTTCATTGGAGCGTAAATTGGCCCATCTTCATGAACTGTTTAATCAAAGGTAAGGCGAGGAGAGCGGCGATTATCCTCGCTTTTCATTTTATTGAGAGAAAAAACTCTTGCCTATTTCACGTATTTATATTAAATTAAAGTCTATAATTTTTTATTAATTTTGAAATGCGATGACGGAGACTAGTATGCGGAATCACCGCTTGTCAGGGAGAAGCTGCCTTAGACTGAAAGCAGCTTTGAAGCGCGCCCCGTAGAATTCCCTCCTGAGCAGCCCTCTAAATGGCAGTTTGCCTAGTAGGAGGAATCGGGTCATTCCCGTTATCAATGATGGAGAGAAGTGCGTAGGGAATCTTTATCCCGTGCACTTAATCAGGGTGGTACCGCGAATAACTCGTCCCTTTTTTGGACGGGTTTTTTTTATTTCGGAAAAGCCCAACAACTGAATCATAGAAACAAGCAAGGAAAGAGACTAGTAAACGGACCTGCTGCATGACAGGGAAGGCTGCCATAGACTGAGAGTAGCCTGATGTAAGCCCCGTTGAATTCACTCTTGAGCTGATCTCTGAACGCAGGCGCCGCCAGTAGGAGAGTCCGGGTCATACCCGTTATCAATGACGAAGCGAGGCATTCCCTATCAGGGATGTCTAAGTAGGGTGGTACCGCGAGAAATAAATAACTCGTCCCTTTTTGGGGCGGGTTTTTTTGTATCCATTTTTAAGAATGAGAATATCTTTGGAGGGTGAAAATTATGAAACAAGCGGAACAATGGACGAGCAGGCTCGGCTTCATCTTGGCAGCAGCAGGCTCGGCGATTGGACTAGGGGCCATTTGGAAATTTCCATACATGGTCGGAACGAGCGGTGGAGGAGCGTTCTTTCTGCTATTCATTATCTTTACGCTAGCAATTGGTCTTCCACTGTTGTTAGGGGAATTCACAATCGGACGTAGTACACAAAAAGAGGCGATCAGTGCGTATAAAACAATTGCGCCCGGCTCACTCTGGCATTGGATTGGTCGCCTTGGGGTGACCACTTGCTTCTTGCTCTTGTCCTTTTACAGTGTAGTGGGAGGATGGATTCTTAGTTATCTTCTTCGCGGGTTTACTGGTCAATTGCAAGGGCCAGCTTATGACAAAGTGTTTGGTGAAGTTATCGGTGATCCTGTTGGTGCAGTAGTTGCGCAGTTGGTTTTCATGCTCATTACCGCATGGGTAGTCGCGAGAGGCGTATCGAGTGGAATTGAGTCCGCAAACAAGTACATGATGCCTGGTTTGTTCCTTTTATTCATGGTATTGATGGTTCGTTCCTTGACATTGGATGGGGCGATGGAGGGCGTTTCCTTCTTTCTGAGTCCTGATTTTACCAAGCTGAGTGCGCAATCGATCCTTTACGCATTGGGTCAATCCTTTTTCGCGCTGAGCGTCGGGGTGTCCGTCATGGTCACGTACAGCTCGTACCTTGCCAAAAACGAAAGTCTGGTTCGTTCTGCTGGATCGATTGTCAGTTTGAATCTGCTCGTATCGCTATTTGCCGGTTTGGCGATTTTCCCTGCCGTCTTCTCCCTTGGAGTAGAGCCAGAAGCAGGGCCGGGATTGCTGTTTATCGTACTGCCTTCTGTGTTTGAACAAATTGCCTTCGGTAACATTTTTCTGTTAATCTTTTTGGCTCTTTTCCTTTTTGCTACATTGACTTCGGCTTTTTCGATGCTGGAAATTATTGTTGCATCTCTTGCAAAAGGGGACGAAGCAAAGCGCAAGCGTCTTGCCTGGGTGATTGGTCTGCTGATTTTTATCGTAGGTGTTCCGTCGGCTTTGTCATTCGGTGTATGGAGCGAGGTTACGCTGTTCGGCAAATCTATCTTTGATGCGATGGACTTTTTGGTCAGTAATATCTTGATGCCGTTGGGAGCGTTGCTCATTGCGATCTTCGTTCCGCTGAAAATGAAGCGTGAGACTTTGATAAACGAGCTGGGGGCGCATACTTCTCTGGGCAAACGCATGTTTATCATTTGGCTTCTCCTGATTAAATATGTCGCACCTATCGCGATTCTCGCCGTTTTCCTGCAAATGCTGGGTTTCTGGTAAAACAACGAAAGGCTTCGCCACTTTAAGATGGCGGAGCCTTTGTTTTGTTCCTGTGCCCTACGCGAAAAAAAAGACCGTACCCAAAATAATATACACGGTCAATAGAAGGACGCCTTCAAACCAGTTCGTGGCGCCATCCCGTGTGATGGAAATCGTAATAAAGGTAGCAACTCCGATCGCAGCCAATTCAAAGGTAGAGAACACGATGTCCATCGGATTGCCTAGCAAGAGACTCATGATGACCAGAGTCGGGGCTACAAACAAGGCGATCTGCAGGCTGGAGCCGATCGCGATTTCGACTGCTGCACCGATGCGTCCTTTTAGTGCCAACAGCATGGCAGCACTGTGCTCTGCGGCATTCCCGATGATCGCAATGACAAAAGCCCCGACGAATAACTCCGACCATCCTAACGATTCGGAGACATGCTGTACGCCCTCTACCAGCCATTCCGAGACAACCGCAACGAAAAAGGTAGAGACAGCAAGCATCAAGAGAGAGACACCCTTTGGCCATACCGCATCACTTTCTTGCGGCTCGATATCCGATAAAAAATCGCTATGGGTAATCATGGAAAAGATGAGCCACAAAATGTAGGCAATGATGAGCAGGCTGGCGATGACGATGCTGATGATCTCCACCTTGATCACGGGCAGATCGAACATGAAGACAGCCGGAATGAACAAAGCGACGATTGCGAGAGTCATCAACGAAGCATTGTGACTGGCGAGCCTGCTATTGAAGGTTTGTTCCTTGTACTTAAGACCACCCAATAATGTACTCAAGCCGAGAACCAACAGCATATTTCCGATGATCGCACCCGTAATAGAGGCTTTGACCATATCGAACAAGCCTTCTTTCACCAGAAAAAAAGCAATAATAAGTTCTGCGGCATTTCCGAAGGTAGCGTTAAGAAAGCCCCCGATTCGGTCTCCAGCATAATGGGCGACGCTCTCTGTCGATTTTCCGAGCCAAGCCGCCAAAAAAATGATGGCCAGTGAAGCTGTGACGAATTGGAGCATTTCATTTCCAGAAAAATAGTGGGCGTAGACAGCTAATGCCATGCTCCCACCTACTAATGAGAAAAAGAGTTTCAAGTTCATTTCATCACCTCTACGATTTTTACTCATCCCTAGAACCTCATAGGTATAGAGTTCCTGTTCTGGACAAAACTAACCATGAACTAGAAAAGTGAGGTGTTTTTTTATGACCCAGCCTTTGTTGTGCCCGACATGTAAATCGAATCGGATGAGGTTCACTGTCATTGAGCAGACCCCTCGCTATATAAGACTGGACCCACAGTCAGGCGAAGTCGTAGCAGAACTCCATCAAGAAGAGCTTGATATGTTTCACCAGCCGTACAAAGGTGAGCACTACATGATACAATGTGGCGTTTGCGGGACCACAGAACCGGAAGAGCGATTCGTCAAAATGGCCCAGCATATGCAAACACAACGTTCGAAATGAAAACTCGAAAAGGAAAACAGGCACGCAGTTTACGACTGTCGTGCCTGTTTTTTATGGAATGCTAGCGGCAAAAAATGTGTCTGCCGATCTTTTTGATTTGAGGGCGGCTCCAAATCCAACCCGATGTAGCTGTATCCGGGTTGAAATAATAAATAGCTCCGTCTGTTGGGTCCCAACCTTTGAGCGCGTCATTCACTGCTTTTTTTGCCTGCTCGTTCGGTGTTAGCCAAATCTGACCATCCGCCACAGCCGTAAAGGCCCGAGGTTCGAAGATAACCCCCGCTGGTGTATTGGGAAAGGACGCGTTTTTCGTCCGGTTTAGAATAACAGCCGCCACTGCGACTTGGCCAATGTAGGGCTCTCCACGCGATTCTCCGTACACGGCATTCGCCATCAAACGCAGGTCGTTCTCCGATACTCCGGCTACGTGATACGTAGGTTTAGAAGGCGCAGAAGGCGTCGATGGTGCAGGGGTTGCGGTTTGTGGCACCCCGAGATCAGAAGCAGTGGGCTTATAATTTTTCGTTGCGTTGTACAGCTTTACTTTCGTCTGCGCGCCAAGGACACCGTCTATGGGTAAGCCAAACTCATACTGAAAGTTACGCAGCGCCCAATAAGAACGCCACCCGAATACGCCGTCTACTTTTCCCGTATAAAATCCAAGATGCTTCAAGCGATACTGCATCTCACGCACGTCAGAGCCTTCTTCTCCTACTTTAACGATCTGTTCACTGAATGCATCTGAGCGTAAGGGAGATACCATAACCGCCGTTGTAACCAGAAGTGCGAATACTACTACAGCTAGCAGCCATTTGACAGGCTGTTTCATTTCTTACCCTCCTTCGGGTATGGATTTGAATATCAGTTGATTATTGTTAGGTTCTCCAACTTCCGTCATTTTGGATTTAGTAAAATATTGGAGAATGCGTAGACTACGAGTACAGGTATTTGAACTTTGTCCTGGAAGGGGAAGATTTTGATGCAGGTCGCGCAATATTTGACGGAACAATTGATTCGTTGGGGAGTAAAACGAATATATGGGGTGGCAGGTGACGGAATCTTTGCCTGGCTGGATCAGATCGCGAAGCAATCCGACATCCAATACGTTGCTTGCAAGCATGAATCTGCTGCGGCCATGATGGCAAGTGCGGAAGCAAAGCTGACAGGGAATCCAGCTGTTTGTACCGCGACGATGGGGCCGGGTTTCGTCAATCTGCTGAATGGACTTGCAGATGCGCATACGGATCGTGCACCCGTCATTGCGATTACAGGTCAAGTGGAGACATACAAGCTGGGTGGAGCGTACAAGCAGTTTATCTCTCAGGAAGACATGATACGTCCCATCAGTTTTTATTCGACGACGATTACGCATCCAGATGCAATCCAAAGTGTTCTGCACAAAGCATTTGTCACGGCTATGCAGCAAAAAGGAGTGACACATCTCGCCATTTGCAAGGATGTCTTTACCCAAACGACTTCAGAAGCTGTCCTTGCAGCACTTCCACGCATTCCACATGCCATTTATCCGGATCGGATGGAGATTGAGCTCTCAGCCGAGCAGGTTGCAAAGGCGCAAAAGCCTCTCGTTCTACTTGGAATCGGTGCCCGCAAGTCGGCGGATTTGTGTGTGAAGCTAGCGGAACAGCTAGGGGCAGGCGTGTTGCTGTCGCTCGGAGCAAAAGGAACGATAGAGGAAACACATCCACTTGTGATCGGCGGATTGGGAGAGGGGGGCAGCGAAACAGCTTTACATGCTTTAGCGGAAGCTGATTTGTTGCTAATTTTGGGAGCCAGCTGGTTCCCCCGCGCTTTTTTGCCAAAGAAACTGTCCGTCATTCAAGTAGATCATCAGCCTGGATCGATACATGCACATCCCTACCTTCAGTCTGTCACGGCCGAATTGGACGATGTCCTGCCGATCTGGATGAGACGTTTGCAATCGCGCAGACAGGACGATGCGTGGCAGGAACAAATCAAGCGTTGGCATGGCGAGTTTGGCGAGGAGACAGAGCAAGCTGTCATTCAGCAAGCGAGTGAACAAGTAAAGCCACAAACCTTGATGCATACGCTTGGGGGAGTGGTCAATGAAGATGCGATTATCGTCCTGGATACGGGTGAGCACACGATCTGGTTTAATCGTGCGTTCCGTGGAAAAAAACAGACCCCACTCTTTTCAGGAAAGTGGCGAACAATGGGATTCGGGTTGCCTGCCGCTGTGGCTGCAAAGCTAACCTATCCTGAGAAGCAGGTCGTCTGCATTGCCGGGGATGGGGGATTGCAAATGAATCTGGCGGAATTGATGACAGCGGCCCAGCTCCAGCTTCCGATTGTCATTCTCGTGGTGAACAATGGGACATTAGGATTGGAAGAGGTCAAAATGAGTCAGGCGGGCTTGATCCCTTTTGGAGTGAAATTGCATAATCCAGATTTTCAACAATTGGCGAAAGCTTGCGGGATCAGTAGCAAGGTTGTTAAAGAAGTACAAGCTCTGGAGCCTGTATTGCGGGAGGCGCTTGCTGCAGAACAGTTGACACTCATTGACATTCATTGCACATCTCCGACACTAACGGAGAGAAAAAAACAAATTTCCTTCCAAGCCCAAGCATGATTTGTTTATAATGATAGAAAAGGCAAATGAAACCAGTGGGGGAAGAAAGAAACGGGCGAAGAGGAGGGCGTCCTGATGGCTGACAGACTTGGCGAAATCCGAGTAGCAGATCAGGTGATCGCAATCATTGCTGGCGTTGCTGTAGAAGAAGTGTTGGAAGTCACAGTCCGTTCAGGCGGGATTTATCAAGATTTGGCGAAAAAGCTGAATGGCGGCGCGAAAGGCATTACCGTATCCGTAATAGAAGACAGAGTGACCATTGACATGCGTGTGTCCGTCCGTTATGGGGCGCAGATTCATCAGGTCTGTCATGTCCTACAGGAAAAAGTAAAAGAAGCAGTGGAAACATTGACAGGTCTTTATGTGGAAGCCGTGAATGTACGGGTGGAGGCAATCGAACTCCTTCGAAATGAGTAAGAAAAAAGGGATACTGGACTCATCCGGTATCCCTTATGCTTGTTTTTTACATGGCGTATGGCTGTTTTTGTAATTGCTCTTCTACCTTCTGGCGACTGACTTCCCGCGATATACTGAGCAAAAAGCCTGTGGCGAGCAGACATACGAGTAAGGAGGAACCACCATAACTGATAAACGGCAATGGTACACCTGTCAATGGAATCAGACCCGTTACTCCGCCAATGTTTAAGATCGCCTGAATGGCGAACATGCTGACCACACCGATTCCTGCGAGACTGGCAAAGGTGTCTTTTACGCGCAGACAAATATGGATGCCACGCAGCAGGAAAAGCAAGAAAATCAAGAGGAACACAGAGGCACCGATAAAGCCAAGCTCCTCTGTCATGATCGAGAAAATAAAATCGGTATGCCTCTCAGGCAAATACAAATACTTTTGAATGCTTTTTCCAAAGCCTGTCCCAGTCAGGCCGCCATGTGCAATCGCAATCCAGGATTGAATAATGTTGTAGCCAGTGCCACTCATATCACTCCATGGATCGAGGTAGGAAGAAATCCGATTCAAGGCATGGGGCTTTGCTGTGATGTATACCAAAAGCGCAACAGTCACAGCTGGTGCACCGAGACCAACCAGTTGACGGATTTTTGCCCCACCGCAGATCATAACAATCAAAGCGCACCCGAGCAGGATGGCAGCAGAACCGAGGTCAGGCTGGACGACAATCATCAAAAAAAACATTCCCGTTACCATCAGTGGGGGCATCAATCCAGATTTCAGCTTTTGTATCCCGTTCCCTTTTTTGGAGATGATCGCTGCCAAGTAGAGAATAAGACCAAGCTTGGCAAACTCCGCAGGCTGAATAGTTGCAGAACCGATTTCAAACCATGATCGAGCTCCGTTCACTTCCTTACCAATACCCGGAACAAGAACCAGGAGCAAAGAAAAGAAACTGACGAGCGCAATCAATAAGAAGTTTCTCTTATAAAAGGAGAAGGGAATGTTCATGGCCACCAGCATCCCAACGCCACCGAGCAGCAAGAAAACGGATTGACGCTTCACGAAATAAAGCTCATCTCCACCACAGTAATCACAGCCGCCGCTTGTAAAGCTCGTCAACGCGAAAATGGAGCTGGAGCTGAGTACCATGGTTATCCCAAACCCAACAAGTAGGGCGGTCAAAAACAGGAGCAAGAAGTCAGGTACGCCCCTCGTCTTCATAAAAAATACCCCCCTCTACGTGAAACAGAGAGGGGATTCCTCTCTGCACACCATGCATTTCAATTTTTAATGTGAGGACAGCTTTTCACCCAGCAATTGCAGCTTCAGCTTCGCTGTTTTTACAACGGAGTCTGGCATTGGGTAATCGTAATCCAGCCCGTGTGGGAAAAGGTGTTTGCCCATGTAAGGATCTTCGAGCTTCAGTACTGCGTGCGTATCCTCAAGCTTGCCTTGCGTCACGTTCGCTTCGATGCGCAGGTAGAAGACGTTGCCTTTATCTTGGATTTTATAATCGTATGTAGCATGCTTGTAATCCCAAGCGCCGCGATCAAAGCCGAGTTCGCTCATATAATGCTCCAGATCGGCGAAAAAGACTTCTTTCGTGCCAATACCCGTGTCCTTAATGACCATTCTTTTTCCTCCTAAAAATGGGTGAGATATTCACTCATTTAATCATAGTCTGTTTTTGGAAGAAGCGCAATATATCATACTCTTTCTTGCGAATGAAACGATAGATGAGCGGACAAACTACAATCGTTGATTAGCAAAAGGAGGAGAATGAAATGGCAAAGCTGGAAAATCGTACCCTTCGAGAAATTATGACTAAAGATGTCGCTACTGTGACGCTTAAGGATAATGTGTATGAAGTGGCTTGCAAAATGCGCGATTGGAATGTAGGGGTCATTCCGGTTGTGGATGAAAAAGAAGATGTGATCGGTGTCATTACAGACCGCGATATTGTGATTCGCGGTTTGGCTGAAAAGCATGAAGGATCGACTGCCACGGAGGTGGTCATGACCCGAGACATTATTCTCGGTCAGCCGGGGATGACGGTTGATGAAGCGGCAAGGGTTATGGCTCAGCATCAAATTCGTCGCCTGCCCGTTGTCGAGCATGGCAAGCTGGTTGGAATTGTGGCGTTGGCAGACATGGCTGTTCGTCAAGTCCATCACGATGAAGCGAGTGACGCTCTCCAACAAATTTCTGAGCCAGCGCCACATTAATAAGATAGAAATCAGCTGTCGGGAGGAATCCGGCAGCTTTTTTTCTTTCTGTCTGTACATTCACGCTGCGTCAAGGTTTATGATAAGGAAAGAATGAAACAGGGAGAGAGTTCCATGCAAATTAAAGACATGGCCCATCGCTTGCAAATAACCCCGCGTGCGATTCGATATTATGAAGAAAAAGGGCTGATCAAGCCATCAAAAGCAGATGCGTCCGGGTATCGCCAATTCACGGAGGAAGATGTCTGGAGGCTGCAAACCATCATTACCCTGCGCGAGGTCGGGATGGCGGTAGAAGACATACGGGAGCTTCTGATTCATATGAAAGATCAGGAAGGCACTCTTCTCCATTATTTAGAGCTGCAGCGTTCGTTTATGTATACAAGGTGGGTAGAAATGAGCAAGGTCATCCAAACGACAGAAGCAATGATTGAGCGGGTAAAGGGTAAGGAATCGATTGATCCAGCAGAGCTGTTTACATTGGCAGAGGCGAACAAGCGATTGAAGCAGACGCGGGATAACTGGGTGGATCGATGGAATTTTAATGAATGGGCGGACCGCTATGACGAATGGGTACATGGCGGGAATGGTCATGAATCGTACGAGAACGTACTGGATGAGGTGGTAGCAGCCGTTGCAGTCAATCCAGGAGAATGCGGCTTGGATGCTGGAACGGGAACTGGGAACCTCGCAGGGCGTCTCGTGAAAAAAGGAGCCAAGATGAGCGGGTTCGACCAATCTCCGCAAATGCTGAAGCAATGCAGAGCAAAACACGCGGAGGTCGAGACGAAGCTGGGAACCTTTTTCGCCTTTCCGTTTTTAGAAAATCGGTTTGACTTTGTGGCTACGAGTTACGCCTTGCACCATTTGACGGATGACCAAAAGCAGCTTGCCTTGGCGGAATGTCGCCGGGTATTAAAACCAGGGGGACGGTTGGTCATTGCCGATTTGATGTTTGAGGATCAGACGCATAGACAAGCTCATCTGGAAGCCCTAGAGGAAGCAGGACATACGAGAGTGATAGCAGATATTCAGGACCGCTGTTATGCAGATCGCTCCCGATTGCTACAGGAGCTTGTTCATCTTGGTTTTACGAATGAAGTAAGACAGCTAGGTACCTATACGCATTTAATCTTGTCTACTTGTTCGTAATACATTTTTTCGAATACGAATTTCACTTTTGGGCTCTTCCAACTACTGACACGTGTCTAGCCTTTTGCATAGGCTGTAACGAGAAGGAAAGGAGGACTCCACCATGGGTCTGTTCGACGGTTTTTTTGATCGCGAAAACGAGGAATTTATATGGATTATTATTGTCGTGGTCGTCCTGTTGTTCTTGTTTAGTGCCGATCGTGATTAAAATCTGGACGTATAGACAAAACGACCTTGGGCGAAGGTCGTTTTTTTCGTTACCCAAAATGGACTTCTCGATCCAAAACATGCTCGCGCGGTGGCAGTTCCCGTCGCGATGCGTAGGGGGTCAAGGAGAAGCCAACACGATCGAGTTGATCGGGAAGGGCAGGGCTGACCATAAACTGCAGGGAGATTCCTCGGTCAGAGCCGCGCGCTCCGCTTTTGCGTACATGGTGCTCCTGTGAGCTTTTGATTTCAAGCATGAGATGTGGACGTAGCATACCAATGTCTTCATCATCGGTCAATCCCGATTTTATCTCGACATGAACGATGCTCAAATTTTTGTGTTGCATCGCATGTGTCAATGTGTAGGTAAAACCATCAAGCACAGTTGTTTTCATAATAGGCAGCACACCGATCAATTCACCGTATTTATCAGGGAATACAGGCCTTATTTCAGAATTTAATGTGTGCAGAAACCAACCAAGTTCAGCTTCATCCATACCGTATTTCTCAGCCCATTCCTGTCGGATTTCCTGGGGTGGGGTTAATCTTTTCCCGTTTGCAAGCATTTTTCGCTCACGAAGTAGCTGAAGAATACTCTCGTCGATTTTTTTGCATTCGTCGTTGTACTGGTTTGGTACAAGTTGAAATTCAGCCCAACCCATCAAGAATCGCTCCCTTTTCATTTTCATTATTTTACCAAAAACCTTGAGTGTTTGTACTTTTTTCTCTCCTATTGACCTGCGCGGGCAAATCCACTACGCTGGAAAACAATGCAACATAGAAGAGGAGAAGGAAGTTTATGAGACGATTTGCTATGTATCTGCTCGTACTTACTCTTTTGCTAACGGCATGTGGAGCGTCCGGCCAACCAGAAGCTAACGGAGAGATGGATGCTGTGATCAAACGAGTGGTTGATGGCGATACATTCGAGCTGGATAGCGGAGAAAAAGTCCGTATGATTGGCGTAGATACCCCGGAGACAGTGAAACCCAACCATCCAGTCGAACCGTATGGGAAAGAAGCGAGCAATTACTCCAAAGAGCTTTTAACGGGCAAAAAGGTTAAGTTGAAGTTCGATGTCGAGCCCTATGACAAATACAAGCGTTTGCTTGCTTACGTATATTTGGAAGACGGCACCTTTGTCAATGAAAAGCTCGTTCGTGACGGCTACGCCCGGATCATGACAATCCCACCAAATGTAGCCCAAGCAGAGCTGTTCTTGGCAGCAGAGCGGGAGGCGCGGGAGCAGAATCGCGGATTGTGGGCTTTAGAAGGGAAGCAGGCAGAGGCTCCTAAGGAAAAAGCCAAGCCAAAAAAACAGTCCAATAGTAATACCGTAGCAGATACTGCACCACCAGAAGGCAAGACGATCAAGGGCAATATCAATAGCAAGGGCGAGAAAATCTATCACGTTCCTGGCTCCGCTAGCTATGAGCAAACAAATGCGGAAACGTGGTTTGCGACGGAGGAAGAAGCGCAGCAAGCAGGTTTTCGAGCGCCAAAACGATAAGACATGTAAGGAACATGAGCTGCATAAATGGAAACGCAAGCCTCGTCTGCTTTGGCAGTCGGGGCTTTTTCCTTGTCGAAAAGAATTTTAGAAATGTTACAGAACGATGTTATATGATAAAAAAGGTCAAAAGTCCTATATAAAATGCCGTTATATAAGAGAAAGGGATTATAAAATTACTTGCATTTTCACAGAAAGAAGAAATCATTCGTAGAATTACGATGGAGGAAACAACTATTATGAAGTTGACGGTAAGGAGAAAGCTTTTTTTAGGATTTTTGGCCGTGTTATTACTTTTAGTGGCGGTAGCAGGGATTGGTTTTTCTCAGATTTCTTCCATCGATTCCCGTTATGGGAGGATAATTGAAGACAGAATCCACAAGGAGATGTTGTCCAAGGACATTATTGCCAGTGTCAGTGAACGACAAAAGTATGCACGAGGATATGTCATTGTAGGCGATGGCAGCTACCTAACAGGGTATTCAAAAGCCAACGACCGTTATAAAGAGCTCACAGCAGAATTATTCCGTTTGGGCATGACATCTGAAGGGCAAAAGCTCGTTACAGAGATGAACGAGCTACATACCCAACACGAGGAAATTATTGATCGGGTCGTCGCATTAAAACAACAAAACAAAGTAGAAGAGTACACGCGCTTGGTCAGGGATGAATGTACGCCAGTCGGCGAATTGTTTATTCAAAAAGCCCAGGAATTTGTTGCTCTTGAACAGAAGCTATTGGAACAAGATATAGTGGAGCTGGAAAGCGGTATTCAATCTACGAAGCTCCTGGTTGTCTTGCTTAGCGCGCTGGCCCTTCTCACAGGAGTCGGTATCGCCTTCATGATTGGACGTGCCATTTCTCATCCCGTTTTACTGATCACGCAGGCCGCAGAACAAATTGCCGCTGGGAACTTGGCACAAGCAGATATTTCGATCAAAAATCGTGACGAAATCGGCGAACTTGCCCGCCATTTTACCCAAATGAAGCACAATTTGCAAGATTTATTAGAACGAGTCTCCTTCCATTCACAACAAGTGGCCGCATCCTCCGAGGAATTGATAGCCAGCTCCGAACTAACACATCAGACAGCAGAGCACGTATCCCAATCGATCCAAGGTATTGCAGCAGGTGCTGAGCAGCAAGTAAATGATGCAGAGAATGCAACGCAGATTGCTGTGAGCATCTCGCAGGTTATGCAGCAAGTATCAACGAGCATGGAGCATGCGATCAGCTCATCCGTTGAAGCGAACAAAACAGCAACGGAAGGTAATGAAGTGGTTGCCAGATCAATCGAACAAATGAATGAGATTAATCAAAGAGTGAGCTCTTCTACCGAAGTGGTCAATATGCTCGGCGAAAAATCAAAAGAAGTTGGCTCAATCGTTTCG
Source organism: Brevibacillus sp. BD137 (assembly GCF_041644655.1). Classification (NCBI taxonomy): domain Bacteria; kingdom Bacillati; phylum Bacillota; class Bacilli; order Caryophanales; family Paenibacillaceae; genus Brevibacillus; species Brevibacillus sp. BD137. The sequence goes on from NZ_JAOTNO010000005.1 coordinate 196,996, forward strand.
ATTATTACGGAAATCGCGAGTCAAACGAATTTATTAGCGTTGAACGCAGCGATTGAAGCGGCGAGAGCGGGAGAACAGGGAAGAGGCTTTGCGGTCGTCGCAGATGAAGTTCGCAAATTAGCAGAGCAATCCGCGCAAGCCGCTTCGCAGATCGCTTCCATCATTGGGGATATTCAAAGAGATACGGAAACGGCGATCCACGTCATGAGTCAAGGGGACGGAGCTGTTCAAGAAGGAGTCATCATGATCGAACAAGCTGGGGTTGCCTTCCATAAAATTTTGGAGGTAGTAGACGAAGTCTCGAAAAGAACACAAGAAATGTCGGGACAAATCAATAAAGCCAATGACGGAACGGTTTCCGTTGTAGAATTCATAGAGGGAATTGCGCATGTTTCAAGAATGGCAGCGGAAAACACGCAAAGCGTAGTTGCTTCTGTACAAGAACAAACAGCTTCTATGGAACAGATTACAACCGCTTCTAGCACACTCGCCGAAATGGCAGAAGAGCTGCAGCATTCCATCCGGAAGTTTCAATTGTAATGCGAAAACAGGCGGGGGTGCCATGTGTTTAATCATATCAGAGATGTAAAGTATGCATTATCTGCATTGGAAGAGTCATCTGTTATTTCGATAACAGATGAAAAGGGAATTATCACCTACGTCAATCACAACTTTTGTCAACTATCCAAGTTTAATAGAGAGGAATTAATCGGAAAGAGCCATAACATTGTCGATTCCGGTTTCCACCCACGAAACTATTTTAAATCGCTATGGGATACCATCAGCCGAGGAAAAGTATGGAAAGGTGAGATGAAAAACCGGGGAAAGGACGGGACGGAATATTGGCTTAGCATGACATTAGTTCCGTTCATGAACGATAGTGGATTCCTATATCAGTATGTAGCAATCGGGACGGACATCACGAAACGAAAGCTGATGGAAGAGTCTCTTGCAAAAACGATGAAGGACTTGCATGATATCAAAAATGCACTGGATGAATCTTCGATTGTAGCGATTACAGACGACAAAGGCGTCATTACTTATGTAAATGACAAGTTTTGTGAAATCTCCAGATACGAAGTGGATGAATTAGTTGGAAATACACATCGGGTCATTAACTCTCGCTATCATTCCAAGTCGTTTTTTAAATTAATGTGGGAAACGATCAAGCAAGGACGTGTCTGGAAGGGCGAAGTGAAGAATCGCGCCAAAGATGGCACTGAATACTGGATGAATACGACCATCGTGCCATTTCTAGACGACCGGGGGGTTCCGTATCAATATGTTTCGATTCGTACGGACATTACCGACCGGATTGAAGCAGAGGCAGCTTTGGCAGAAGCCTTGCAGAACGATTTTCGCAGGACGGTCCAAAACTTGCAAAACTGTGTGTTCAAAATCGTGACAGATCAGAAAGGGAGCATCACGTATACCTTGTGTGAAGGGAAAATTGCCGAAGCGCTCGGGCTAACGTCTGAGAGGATGTTGAGAAAAACGTCGTATGAAATCTTTCCTTATGAGGTTGCGGAGCAAATGGAAAGCAATTTTCGCAGAGCATTTGCTGGCGAGTCTGTCACCTTCGAGCTTCAACTATCCGGAAATGATTATTACATTACGTTGTCACCTATTGAGGAAAACGGAGAAATCATGGAAATGGTAGGCTCCATGATTGACATCACTGAGCGAAAAAAGGCAGAAGAAACAATTCGCTACATGGCTCATTACGATTCCTTAACCAACCTGCCTAATCGTACGCTATTTCATGAAAAATTAGCAGAGGCGATGCTCAAAGCAAAACAAAAAGATGAGAAAATCGGTGTTATGTTCATCGATTTGGATCGATTTAAAAACATCAATGACACGCTTGGTCACTCTATTGGGGATGTCCTTTTACAAGCAGTAGCAAATCGTCTTATTTGTTGTTTGCGAAAAGAAGATTCTGTTTCTCGACTAGGTGGAGATGAGTTCGCCATTTTTCTCACAGGTGCCACGCACAAGGAGGCTGGTGAAATTGCGCAACGAATCATCACGAGCATGTCCGAATCGATTACGTTAGACCATATCGAAATCTTTATCACACCAAGTATCGGCATCAGCATGTATCCGGATGATGGAGACGATATTGAAGCGCTACTGAAGCATGCAGACGCTGCCATGTATTTGGCAAAAGAGCAAGGGAAAAATAATTATCAATTTTTCTCGGAGGAGCTGCATCAGGTTTTAGCGAAAAAACTACAGCTTGAAAGAGAGCTGCGAAAAGCTTTAGATGAGAAACAGTTTACGCTGCACTACCAACCGAAGATTCATTTGCAGACGGGCCAGATTATTGGTATGGAGGCGCTGATTCGGTGGGACCATCCAGACCTTGGTCTCATCCCGCCTATTCAATTTATTCCGATCGCAGAAGAAACAGGCTTAATTGTACCGCTTGGAGAATGGGTAATGCGAACGGCTTGCCAACAGACAAAAGCGTGGCAGGAAGCAGGCTTTACACAGCTGGCTGTTGCGGTCAATATATCCTTACGCCAATTTATGCAAAACAATCTCATTGAGATGATTACCTCGATCCTTGAAGAAACGGGGTTAGCTCCGCAATACTTGGAGCTGGAAATCACGGAAAGCATGGCGCTAAACGTAGACTATACGATTCGGATTTTGAATCGCTTGAAAGCTCTCGGGGTTAGCATCAGTATCGATGATTTCGGGACGGGCTACAGTTCTTTAAGCTATCTGAGTCAATTCCCGATCGATCGGCTCAAAATCGACCAATCCTTTCTAAGGAATTTGAATCCACAGAATCAAGCGATTATTAAAACGATCATCCATATGGCACATAACATGAAAATTGCTGTTATTGCAGAGGGTGTAGAAACACATGAACACGTTGATTTTCTAAAGGAACAATTGTGTAATGAAGTCCAAGGGTACTTTTACAGTAAACCGCTGCCCACGAAAGAAATCGATTCCTTCTTGCAGGTAAATCGTTATGGTGAATCAGGCAGCATGGTTTAAGTGAGACCATCGAGATTAACAAAAGGAAAGCGGTGAAGGAGCTTGGATCACCAGATACATGGGACGTACGATAGTTTCCTTGTGATACTGTCTTATTTAATCGCGGTTGCAGCTTCTTTTTCTGCTCTCAACCTGGCAGCCAGAGTGAGTAAAAGTAAAGGGAAGCATCAGCTACTCTGGTTGATGTTTGGTGCCACAACGATGGGGCTTGGAATATGGTCCATGCATTTTGTCGGAATGCTGGCACTTACCCTCCCCATTAAGGTTCTGTATGACATGGAGTATGTCATTCTATCCGTCATCCTTGCCATTTTCGTCTCAAGCATAGCCTTGTTTACCATCACGAAACGCAACTTACATGCGAGACAGCTAGGTATCGCGGGAATTCTTATGGCTGCTGGAATATCTGGGATGCACTACGTTGGAATGACCGCGATGATGATCGAAATTACATACGATACAAGGATTGTCATTTTATCCATTATGATCGCAGCGACTGCTTCGGCAGCGGCACTATGGCTCTTGTTTTACTTTCGCCGTGATCAGTCGAAATACGCGTATTTATATAAATTGGGTAGCTCACTCATTATGGGGGCCGCCATCGCGGGTATGCATTACACCGGGATGGCTGCAGCGCATTTCTACGGAACGGAACAGCCGACAAAACAAGTGGGGACGCAGATTGAGCCGGAGAGCTTGGCCTATATCATCGTCTTGGTCACTTTTTTACTGATCGGTATTACATTGTTCGGCTTGTTTATTAACAAACGACTCTCGCAAAAGGATACGGTCATTCAAGAAAGTGAAAGCTGGTATCGTTCCCTTTATAAAAATAATGAGTACGGCATTATTTCCTTAGATTCAGGTGGATGTATTATCAAAATGAACCCAGCTGTCACGAAGATTGGCGGACTGCGGGAGGAAGAATTCATCAACCAGCATGTATCGAAAATTCGTATGCATATTGTTGAGGAGCAAAGGGAACTCACGAAAAATTCTTTCGCCCAGTCTTTTGCGCCCAATCGAAATAATTTTGAGACGACCATCTTTCATCCGAACGGAAAACGCGTTGAGCTGAGTGTACTCAATGTCCCGGTTGAGATTGAGGGAGAAGTGGTGGGGAATCACATCATTGTGAAGGATATTACCGAAGAGAATCGCGTGAAAGAAAAAATCAGGTATTTGGCCTATCACGATGAGCTGACCGACTTACCGAACCGAAGAAAGTTTAATCAAGTTCTGCATCAATCCATTGAAAAAAGCAGCCAAGATTCATCGAGCTTTGCCGTCATGGTTATCGACATCGATCGTTTCAAAATGATCAATGATTCCTTGGGTCACTCCTACGGCGATATCTTTTTGCAGGGGGTCAGCGACAGAATCTCAAAGAGTGCGAAAGGGTACCACGCAACAATTGCCCGGATGGGTGGAGATGAATTTACCATCCTCTGCGAAACGGGAGCGGATGGCAGGGAAGCAGCGAGTTTAGCCGATAAGATCATTGATGCATTGAAACAGCCATTCACGCTAAAAGACAGTGAATTTTACATATCCGCAAGTATTGGAACGGCGATATTCCCAGACCACGGCACGGATGCTGTCGCGTTGCTCAAAAAAGCGGATACAGCTATGTACGAGGTGAAAAAACAGGGGAAAAATGGTCATCTGTTCTACACGACAGATTTTGACGCCCAATTGCTGGAAAATATTGAAATAGAACGTGATCTCAGAAAAGCAATTGAACGAAAAGAGCTGGTGGTGTACTACCAACCTCAATTTCATTCGGAAAGTAATCGCATGATCGGAGTGGAGGCGCTCGTCAGGTGGAATCATCCAACCAAAGGGATGCTTTCACCAGGAGTGTTTATCCCTATTGCTGAAGAGACAGGATTGATTTATGAGATCGGTACATGGGTGCTTCGGGAAGCGTGCAGGCAAATGAAGCAGTGGCATGATAAAGGGGGGCCGTTGATACCCGTCTCTGTCAATTTGTCCTCCCATCAATTCCACCAACGGAACTTGGTCCAGTACATCAAAAATATTCTCGAGGAAACCAAGCTTGCCCCGCACTTTTTGGAGTTGGAAATCACAGAGAGCATGATGATGGACCCGGCAGTATCGATCAGCATCCTTCATGAGTTAAACAAAATCGGAACAAGAATCAGCTTGGATGATTTTGGAACCGGTTACAGCTCATTGAGCTATTTGAAAAAGTTCCCGATCCACAAGCTAAAGATTGACCGTTCCTTCATAACAGACCTGTCTCGAAATGAAAACGATAAAGCCATTGTGGCCACTATCATTTCGATGGCGAAGCATCTGAAATTGGATGTAATTGCAGAAGGCATTGAAACGAAGGATCAGTTGGATATTTTGACAGAAAATCATTGCAAGGAAATTCAGGGGTACTATTACAGTCGCCCATTATCTGCGAATGAGGTGGAGCAATCGTTTTTTGTACCGATAAGAACGCATTTCAGCCAAGAAGCGTAAGCAAAACTCCCTGTCTTTTATCGATGGGGAGTTTTTTACATATACACAGCAGGAAATGTAAAATCGGGTATTGCATACCCTACAGGGGTATTGTAAAATAAAATCAAGTTAAGCTTCCCAAAAACTAAGGAGGATGTAAAATGAATGTCACTTTGAACGTACAGGGAATGTCCTGCAATCACTGCGTCATCTCCATAGAAGGTGCTCTTCAAAAACTAGACGGGGTTAGCAAAGCAACGGTAAGCCTTGCTGACAATCAGGTAAGCGTGACTTTTGATGAATCCGTTGTTTCGCTGGACAATGTGAAAGAGACGATTGAAGATCAAGGATACGATGTCGTTTAAGCAAAAGTTGCGGGAAGGGCTGTGAGTGTAGAATGGTAGCCTTTCTTACACCTATTGTTTGACTGAATATTACGAATCCAATCACTCTAGGAGGAATGCCTTTTGAAGCGTGTGCAGTTTGCCGTAAGTCCAGAAATTCGTGTCGGCGGTTCTGTGCTTACTCCAGCAGAAATGGTAGTGATCGGTCAAATCGTTGGCGAGGATGCACAAATTGAACTTTCGATATTTCAGCAGCTGATTATCGAGATGAATGAAGAGAAGGCTGAGGATGCCAAAAAAGCGCTGCGTGAGAAAGGCTTACGCGTGTACGAAACGGGTTCTGTTGTGAAGAATTTGTCTGTCTGTTCTTTTTGTAAAGGAGCAGAGATTGAAGGGCTTGAGGCAGCGAGAAATTTGAATGATACGATTGCAGGGATGGCCGTTCCTTTTACGATAAGAGTCGGTTATACGGGCTGTCCAAATGCCTGTGGAGAGCCGTTGGTAAAAGATATCGGGATCGTCAAGCGAAAAGAAACCTTTGAAATCTACGTCGGAGGCCAATCGAAAACAATGGAGGCCAGAACAGCCGAGCTCCTGGTCGAGCAGGTGAAGGAAGAACAATTATCTTCCATCGTCCAAAGCATCATTTCACTGTATCAGACGCAAGGGAAAAAGAGAGAGAAGTTTTTCAAGTTTGTCGAGCGATATGGATTGGAAAATGTCCGAAAAGAATTGGGTCTATCTTCCTGACAGGTGTTTGCGAGGAAGAGTAGAGGAGGAATTGCATTGTCAAGTGCAGAATTGAACATTGTACAGTCTTGTCATATGTCTGATCGAAACAGTCATCATTCGGAAAAAACCAAGCAAAACTTGCAGGCGCGTCTTAATCGGATTGAAGGACAGATTCGCGGGATTAAAGGCATGGTGGAGAAGGATGCTTATTGTGATGATGTCTTGAATCAAATAGCTGCGGTACAATCCGCCTTAAATTCAGTGGGACGTATTCTTTTGGAAGGACATATGAAATCCTGTGTGATTGAACGCATCCAAGAAGGGGACAACACAGTCATTGACGAGCTGTTAACCACGATGAATAAGCTGATGAAATAAAAGCTTCAGAAATGAAGCTTTTTTATAATGGCGAAAATAAGAAAAAGTGTGAGCCCTCTCGACAGTAGTCAGAGGGTTTTCGCGTTCGTTTTGTCCTATTTAGTTGGCGTAGGACATACTTTACAAGGAGGAGAATATACTCGGGGGTGGTATCTTGAGCGCGGTGTATCAGATCCTGATCTACGTCGGTTTCGCTTACGTTTGTTTCACATGGTTTATCTGGCGACGAAAGCAGGGTATCGATCATATGCAAGGCATGATGAGCACGATGTCTGTCAGCATGACGATTGGCTTGATCGGAGGGTTGATCTTCGGCGATGTTTACAGGGGAGACCTTTATGTATCCACCATGTGGGGAATGCTGGCAGGTGGACTGTCTGGTTTTCTGCTAGGAGTTCCTCTGTCGATCCTGAGTATTGTAGAAGGAATCTTATCGGGCGTCATGGGCGGGATGATGGGTGCCATGCTGGGAGAGATGGTACCCAGTGAAAAAGTAGAGTCTCTCCTGTTTGTTTTCGTCATGCTCTTTACCGTATGTATACTGCTCGTAGCCAAGCTGATTGATTTTCATAAAAAAGAAACGAAGTGGTCCTCCTTTTTTCATCATCCAAGCACTCCAGCTATATTGCTCCTCGCTGTCTTCTTCTGGTATCAATCATTACCGTTTCCATCCCCGGCTCTTTTTGCTGGTGATAGCACGACAGAAATCAACCTCACAGCGGTCGACTTTTCCTATAAACCGAACCAATTTACCGTTAAAAAAGATACGGAGATCAAAGTCGTCTTTCAAAATGATGGCAATGTAGAGCACGATATTCAGGTTGTCTCGTATGGGAAAATTGTAACGATTTCAGAATCAAGCAGCGAACATCGTCATGGAGGAATGGCTAAGGACGTTGTACATTTGCACGCCAAACCGGGAGAGTCTGTTGAAACAGTGTGGAAGGCATTGGAGGAAGGAACCTACGAATTTTATTGTACAATCCCGGGACACAAAGAAAGCGGTATGATTGGGCGTTTGCAAGTGACGGGTTGAAGCAAAGGGGGAGGAGAGTGCCTTTCTTTTGCGAGCGGTTTTTCTTTTTGGGGTAGCAATCACGCCTACTGGGTGGGCTGCATAGTGTAGTCATGAAGGAACAGACATTGCAAGTTGGAGGAGGATATTGGCATTGCATTCGCAAACACGCGACTACTTTCCGTACGTTGGTCCCTTCGATCCTTGTCCGCCAATTCGGGTGAAGACGTACCAGGTCCCCCCTCAGCTGTTCATGACATTTCAGCCGGAGAACTTACCACAATATAGCCCGATGGAAGCGTTGAAATTAGGTACGTTATGGCCGGCACTTTTTAGCCCCTATGATCCCAGACTGAGTCATTTGGGGAGGGGGCACTCATGACAGCTGAAAATAGATTTGGCGACGAACAATATTACGCATTGCTTGAACAGCTACAAGCGATCGATTTTGTACTGGTAGAGCTCAATCTTTATTTAGATACGCATCCAACCGATCAGAATGCGCTCCAGCAGTTTAATGATTTAACAGAGCAACGCTGGGTTTTGGCAAACGAATATGAGAAATTGTACGGGCCTCTGCAAAATCTTGGCCGTAGTTATTCAGGCTATCCGTGGCAGTGGAATGATGATCCATGGCCTTGGCAAGTTTAGAAGAGAGGGATAACGAAACCGATGTGGATCTATGAAAAAAAACTGCAGTATCCGGTTCGTGTCAGTAAGTGCGATGTGAGAATGGCGAAATATTTGATTGAACAATACGGAGGGGCGGATGGAGAGCTGGCAGCCGCTCTGCGCTATATGAACCAGCGGTATACGATCCCGAATAAGGTGGTCGGATTATTAACGGATATCGCTACCGAAGAGTTTGCGCATCTCGAAATGATTGCTACGATGGTGTATAAGCTGACCAAAGACGCGACGGTAGAAGAATTGAAGGAAGCTGGTCTGGGTGACCATTACGCCAATCATGATCGGGCGCTCTTTTACAACAATGCCAGTGGTGTACCGTGGACGGCTGCCTACATCGCTGCCAAGGGCGATCCAATCGCTGATTTGTATGAGGATATCGCAGCAGAAGAAAAAGCCCGCGCGACGTATCAATGGCTGATCGACATGACCGACGATGTTGATTTGCAGGACAGCTTGAAGTTTTTGCGGGAGCGGGAAGTCGTCCACTCTATGCGTTTCCGCGAGGCTGTAGAGATTTTGAAGGAAGAGCAGAATGCGAAGAAGATATTTTGAGGGGGAAAAAAGAGAGCTGGTGGGCTCTCTTTTTCTAATTTATTCTATCCCATAGCTGGCGAAGGTGATTGAAGTCGTTAATCTTCGCTAAAATCGTATGGGATCACTATAATGGATTTCTGCCCCCATTTATGAACAAAAATAACCTCGCACTCTAACATTTCTGCAACTTCTCGTAACGGGACCACAAGAATAGTATTATTGTGCAGCTTTGCTTTTACCGATGCAGTAACTGGGTAATTATTGATTATGAATTGATTACTTCCTGCTGGAATGGTAATCCGAATTGCGCTTCCCGGGTAGGTCTCTATTAACTGTCACACTTAGGGCTGTATCTTTATAAGGTGCTAAGCTCTCATACGTAAAAGAAAACTTGTCTCTACTCATCTGTAAAGATAAGATCATTCGGAATGACGACGATGGTTTTCTGACTCCCTTTATGTTCAAAAACAACATAGTAATCCAGCATTTCTACAATATCTCGTAAAGGTACAACCAGGGTGGTGTTATTGTACAGCTTCGCTTTTCCCGACACAGTAGTTTCGCGACCTTGATCAATAAAGCGATCACTGCCAACCGGTATGACTATTTGTCTATCGTATTCCATGAAGTTGTCTCTCAGGATGAGCGTTGCCGTTTGGGTAGGATCATTCCACTGGATTGTAGCACCAAGAACGTCGGCTAACTCGCGAAGGGAAACATAAGTGACATCATTTTCAATAAATGTTTGTTGCACAAGCTTTTTATTATTTACGGTCACAGTCACTGCTGAGTCGTCTTTATAAGGAGCAGAGTTATCGCGGATAATGAAAATACTAATTTTTCTGATGTCATTTATGTTTTTAAACCTAGAATCAATAAAATCTAAGGGCAGTTCAAATTTTGCTTCTACAAAATGTCCCGGCTCTAGCTTCAACGATGAATTGATAACAGTGTGGCTAGTTTCGGGGTAGAAGTGGTCCATTCCGTTTTTGCCCTCAAATGAGAGACCTGCGTAGCTAAAATTTGTAGCGGTTGCTTCACCTAGATTAAGTAATAGGGCATAAATAAAAAACGTGTTGTTGTCCTCTGATCTTCCATAAATCATTGAATCTACAATGACATTTGCCTTGAGTTCTGCCCCTTCAGACTCTGGAACTGAAGCAAAGAAAATAAAAAAGATTGCAAGAAAGCACGCTAAAAGTCTAACCATTTTCACCATTTCAAATCACCCCAAGATTGAAAATAACATGCTGGAAAAGCCCTCCTAAAAGAAGGCTTTTCCCTCACACATCCATAATAATCGGCAGGATCATGGGTCTGCGCTTTGTTTTGGCATACACGAATTTCCCAATCGATTCCCGCATTCCTTGCTTCAGGCGGTTCCATTGACTCACATTTGCTTCCTGTAAATTGGTGATCACCTCGGATGCAAGGCGAGTCGCTTCTTCCAACAGGCCCTCTGATTCCGGGGCATGAATGAATCCGCGAGAAATAAGGTCAGGACCCGACAAAATCTTGCCGTCGGTTTTACTGCGCGTCACAACGATCACGAGAATGCCATCTTCCGAAAGATGTTTGCGATCCCGTAATATTCCATTCCCTACATCCCCGATTCCTAAACCATCCACCAAGGTATTGCCGGCAGGGATTTTTCTTTCCTGCACAGCCACACCATACTGAATATCCACGACATCCCCGTTATTTATTATGAAAATGGACTCAAAATCAACGCCGACGGATTCAGCCAACTGACGATGTTGATGGAGCATCCGATACTCGCCGTGAATGGGGATAAAGTATTGTGGCTTCATGAGAGTGAGCATGAGCTTCAACTCTTCCTGGAAGCCATGACCGGATACATGCATGCCTGTTCCAGAGCCATAAATAACGTTGGCTCCCATAATAAACAAGTTGTCGACGATGCGCGCTACATTTCGTTCGTTCCCTGGAATGGGGGAGGAAGAGAGGATGACGGTATCGCCTCGTTCTACTTTTACGTGCCGATACCCGGAGGTCGACAACCGTGATAAAGCAGCCATGGGTTCGCCTTGACTTCCGGTGCATAGAATAGCGACACGGGCAGGATCGAGCTCGCCCACTTCTTCTATTTCCACCAACATGCCTTCTGGTATATGCAAATAGCCTTGTTCCGAAGCGATTTTGACCACATTGACCATACTTCGACCCAATAATGCCAGCTTTCGATTCGTCGCTTCTACGGCATCAATAACTTGTTGGAGCCGGTATACATTGGAGGCAAACGTCGAGACAAATATTTTCTGATGTGCCTTACTGAATGCTTCTAACAGACGATCGCCCACGTGTTTTTCTGATGGAGTAAAGCCTGGGCGCTCCGCATTGGTACTCTCTGACAATAAGGCCAATACACCTTTCTGCCCGATTTCAGCCATTCTGTGCAAATCGGGGGATTGCTTATGCACCGGCGTTAAATCAAATTTAAAATCGCCCGTATGCACAATAGCGCCTGCTTTTGTTTCAAATACAACACCCAAGCAATCTGGAATGCTATGGTTCGTCTGAAAAAAGCTGATTGTGAGCGAGCCAAATGAAATGGTAGAGTCACGATCGATGGAGATGAGGGTGGACTGATGAAGCAAATTATGCTCCTTCAGCTTTAATTCGATAAGACCTAACGTTAAGCGGGTACCGTAAACAGGGACGTTTAATTGTCGCAAAAAATATGGGATACCCCCGATGTGATCCTCATGCCCATGCGTGACGATCAAGGCACGTACTTTTTCTTGATTTTCTAGCAGATAACTAATGTCCGGTATGATCAGATCAATTCCTAAATAACTCTCATCCGGAAACTTCGAGCCACAATCGATGAGGACAATTTCATCCCCATATTGAATCCCATACATGTTTTTGCCGATTTCATATACTCCTCCTAAAGCAAAAATAGAAAGAGTTTCATCCCATGCATTCATACGCAGTAATGACCTCCCTAAAGGATCTTGTGGTTACTTTTACCTATTGGAATGCTGAGTATGTATGGATAACAGGTGAGATCAAGAGGCAAAAATGGATGAATGAAGCAATCAGGAGTCGGGCACACTGGGGTAAGACTCATTTTGGAAGGGAGCAGCTCCGGTGAAAACCAAACGATTTCTTTTCCGCTTGTTTCTATTGATTGCGATTGCGGCTGGTGTGGAATGGTTTGTGTACGCGAACCAACAAGCGCAAACCGAAGTGGTAGCAGACGAGTCGCACGCTCATCATGCAGCGCCGACACTCGCTGTGACGCATACCCTTGTAAAAGATGATTTGCAACTCAAATTGGCCGTGACGAACTTTTCTTTTTCCCTCGAAAACATGGGGAAAGAAAACAAGCACGGAGAAGGCCATGTTCATTTGTACCTCGACGGCAAAAAAATCGCCAAAGTATTTGAGTCTAGCTATGTCATGAAGGATATCCCTGCTGGGAAGCATGAGGTCAAGGTAGAATTGGCACATAATAACCACGAGTCGTATGGTGTAGCAGAGAGCTTTTCCATTGAGGTAAAGCCCTGATAAGCAAGGGTAACTGTTGGGAAAAGGAAAAAAGCCGACTTCGATGCGCCTTGTGGCTTTCGAACTGTCGGCTTTTTTCGTGAATAGACTAGCGCATGAGCACGCTGACTTTTGCTTGCTGGTCTGGCAGGGCAATCACCAAAGTCGGATAGCTGATGACTTGGATTTTCATCGAACCCGGAGCTGGTGCTTGTACCCGAACGTGTACGGCGAAGTCATGAGGGCCAGTCCGCTTGACTTGGTCCGCCACTAAACGATATCCTCCTGTAGGGCGCTGTCCTGCACCCACGACTACATAGGATTTTCCGTTGGCACGAACAATGGTGTGTCCGCCATTTTTTCGAACTGTCTTCAAAGCTTCCTGGACAGCCGGTGGATAGGGAGCAGCAACGGCCTCATAACCAGCATTTGCTTGTACAGCCTCTTTCGCCACAGGCTTAGATACGATAGGATGTTGAGGTGACAAGACTTGTGTACCGGTTACTGCCAAGGTTGCGGTTAAGAGTAAGCTAGGAAATACTTGCAACATCAAGATCCCTCCAATTGGTAAAAGTAATGAATCGATCATCATATAGACTGAGGTGACAGGCGTGCGTGTGAAGAATTCGCTGGAATACCTGTCCGAATCAACGCGACAAGCGATTCTACATGAACAAACCAAACGATATCAGATTGCCGAAGAGCAAGATTTAACAGCGAGATTATTGGACCCCGTTTTTATTGGCAAAGCATGGGAACAGGCAGATGAGCTGGAACGAACCGTTATCCGGCTTTTCGTAACCAAAGCGACGAGAGGCTTTTTTAGCAAACGAACGTGGGAACGCGAAACGGCAAAAGAGCACAGGCATCTGTCAGTCGGCTTGACGAAATTGCGACGGCTTGGACTGATCTTGACTGTACGGAAAATGTGGAGTGAAATCGGCTATTTGATGCCACAAGAGGTTCGGGAACAGTTGACGAATCAAATGCTGCCGGAAGCCTCTCAGGCTTTTGTTTCTCTTTCAAAAACGCTCCCTTATTATATATCAGCAGGCAGAGGGATACAGCTGGATCTTTTTGGGCTTTTGTTGTTTGTTCGAGACAACCACATTCCCATTACGCAAAAAGGAAGCATTCATCGCAGGATGTCGCAAAAAATGCTGCCGCTACTCTCGTTTACAGATGAGCATGTAAAAGGAATCGTGATTCCGCCGCTCGATCAGGAACAAAGAGAGGGCTTATCCTTGACGGTTGTTCTTGATATTGCGCTCAGACTTGGCTTGGTGTATAGGGAGGAGCGAGAACTCGTACTCGATCTCCACCGAACGAAGCAATGGCTGCATCAACCGCCGCTCGTACGTTGGGAAGAGTTGTATCAACTTGTCATGGAACAATTTTTGCCGCACGGTGACTGGTGGGAATTTTTCATTCAATTGATGAGACAGGTTCCTGTCGAGCAGTGGTGTTCCATTCATGAACAATTACGCATGCTAAAAGAAGCAGGATTTCCTTTGCCCGACAATGCAGAGGAGCTTATTGTGGAGCAATGGCTGCATGTACTGTTAGGCATGGGATGGATTCAGCTCGGAATGGACGAGGAGCGTGGGATTTTTTGGCGTTGGAGCAGCTTGCCGCGATTATCGTCAGAGGAAGGCTGGTTTGTGGACCCCACAGGTGCCATTACAATCCCTCCGCTTGTCCCGTTGCTGGATGTATGGGAGATCAGTCAATTTTGCCAGCTCCAATTTGATGGGCAATTGATTCGGGGTGAATTGCAAGCAAGGCTGCTGCAATCGTATTTGGCTCAAGGAGGGACGGAGGAGCAAGTCATTGAAAAGCTCCGGGCCTCCTGTGTTCATCCGTTGCCTGAGAGCTTGGTTGAGGTTGTGAGCCAATGGGCGAGAACTGCGAGGCAGATTCAAATGGAGCCGTACTTCCTCGTGCGGACAGCACATGCCGGATTTCTGGAGGAATGGCGCGAAATTCCTGACTTTCGTCCATTTCTTGCCCAAGTGGTCTCGCCCACTACGTTTTTGATTCCGTTCTCGCAGGAAAAAGAATTAATCCGTTTACTACGACAGTTCGGTTATGAGCCACAAGTGCTATCACATATTGCTAGTGCAAGCAAAGAGCTCCCGCCACTCCCAAACAGTCACGCCGGGAATAAGGGCTTGCTTCTCATCGAACGGCCTTGGGACGGTTATGCTATAGAGAACACGTTCCCTGAGCAAAATGAGCAAATCGCAGCGCTTCCTAAAATGTGGACGAAGCATTTTCAATCGTATCATCCACAATCCATGCGGGATTTATTTAAGCGCGCAATCGAACTGAAGCTGGAAGTCGAGATCCAGCAAGGTGGAAAAGATAAGCTGCGCGGGCTACCGACAGAAGTACGCCTGGAAATGGGGTACTGGATGGTTACGATTGCTGGACAGGGAGGCAAACAGTGTTACCGTCTCGATAGCATCGAGCGAGTGCGCATTGTAGTGCCCGAATATCTGTACTAAGGGTGTGCATCGTGATACAATCAGGAATGACGTAAAGTTTCAAGCTTTGCGGCGAAAGGAGGTCTCGCTTTATGGAAACATTGGAAGCAGTGGATATTACGCAGTTGATCATGGGTTCTCATGAGCTGTCCACAATGATTAACCAATCGCGCGAGGTCTCGGAGTATCTGGAGGCCAAACGCCAAATGGAAGCAGATGAGGAAGTGCAACGTCTGCTCGTCGTGTTCGAGGCTAAGAAGGAACAGTACGAAGATGTGCAACGGTTCGGGAAGTATCACCCGGATTACAATCATATATCCAAAGAAGTACGGGAACTGAAGCGCAACATTGAACTGAGGGATTCCGTACAGGCGTTCAAGCGAGCAGAGGATGCTCTGGATGAGCTCTTGTATCAGGTGAGTAGAACCATTGCTCATTCCGTCTCGGAAACGATCAAGGTTCCGAGCAACAATCCATTTTTAGAGGCGCAGGGCAGCGGTTGCGGAACAGGCGGAAGCTGTGGCTGTAGCGTGAAAAAGCCATCGTAATTTACGCTGTTCCCGATTCATTTTGGCGTAGCAGAAAGCAGTCTTCACAAAGATTGCCGCAGCAAAACTGCTTTTCGTCAGGTACGCGAAAGCGGAAGCGATACACATGCTGCACGTCATCAGAACGCACGTAAATGCATTCTGGCTGTAATTTGGTATCAGTGGTCAGGCGCTCTCCTGTTTCCATGAGCTGGTTTGTAAGCAGAGGAGCAGGGAGCGTACTGCATACATAGAAAAAGAGCTGGCCCGCATAGGTTTGCCAACTGCTATGGGTCACGATTTTTTCGCGGTGAAGCGCTTCCTCGAATTGATGATAAAACGTAGCCAGCATAGACCACGATTCCTTTCTGTATAAGCTTTCACCAGTAAGTATACCACGATTAGGAAGGAGACCGACGGCAAAACATGAGAGAGCGACGTCTGGGGGTCGCCGTGTGGGTGAAAAACACGCGTGCCGCCAAAAATTTACGCAAATTTGGCACCATTCATTACATCTCCAAGCGCTTAAATTACGTTTCGATGTATGTGGATGCCAATTTGTTGGACGAAACGATTCGCATTATGGAGAAGCTGCACTTTGTAACGAAAATTGAACGTTCCCATCGCCATGAGATCCCGGTAGAGTACAACAATGCCAGACCGGATAAGGCAAAGGAATACGATTATAAACAAGAAAAGAACCAGGTAATGGCACTAGCAGAGACCTTACAGACAGAAGAAAGCAGTCAAGCAACCGTTGGTTCGACATAGTTGTTCATAAGCTGCCATTTTTCGGCAGCTTTTTTGCTTTTGTTAAACTGGCGTACATGGTATGCTAAAGTGGAAGAAAACGAGAAGCCACGCGTATGAATGCGTTTTCAAAAGATAGAGTAGCGAAAGAAAGGTGAGCATACATGATTCATCTGGATATTAACTGCGATATGGCAGAGGGCTTCAGCAGAGGTCGACAATCAGAGGATTTGGGAATTATGAAATGGATCACCTCCGTTAATATTGCTTGCGGATTGCATGCAGGGGATCCCCATATTATTTGCAGAACAATCGAAGCTGCACTCAAGCATGATGTGAAAATCGGGGCACATCCCGGCTATGCAGATATTCAAGGCTTCGGACGTCGTTCGATGAACTTGTCTGTCAATGAAGTGTATGAGCTGGTGTTGTATCAAATTGCAGCCTTGGCAGGGACTACAAAAGCACTCGGCGGGGAGCTTCACCATGTGAAATTGCATGGCGCGCTATATAACGAAGCGGCCGAACGGCCAGAGCTCGCCGAAGCGGTTGTCCAAGCCATTGCGGATATTGATGAAGATCTGATCCTCTATGCACTCTCTGGCAGTAAGCTTGTAGAGGCTGGCTTGGAACACGGGCTTCAGGTGGCAGAGGAAGTATTTGCAGAGCGGGCTTATTTGCCGAATGGTCGATTAGCCCCGCGTGATCTGGAAGGAAGCGTTCTGATCAGCAAGGAAGAACGCATGGAGCAGACACGTCAGCTCGTTTTAAAACAAAGAGTAATGACGGTCAATGGCGAGCACATTGACTTGGCGGCCGATACCCTTTGTGTCCATCACGAGAGCCATGACGTCCTGCAATTCCTCGGCGAAGTACATAAGTGGGCAAAACAAAACGATGTGAAGATTGAACCAATCACAGCGCGATAGGTAAAAAGCCATCCAGCAATGCCATCCCATTATCGGGAGATGGAGGTTGCTGAATGGCTTTTTTCATTTTTCCGTTCTTTGATTGTGCCATTATCGATCAGGAAAATGACATCTGCGAGCTTCTCGGCTTCTTCACGATCATGGGTGACCAGCAGAAAAGGGATGTTCCACATAGCGTGAAGGCGAAGCAACTCATCCTGGCATTGTTTACGCGTATCCGCGTCCAGCGCCGATAAAGGCTCATCAAGGAGCAGAATGTCTGGTTCAGTCGCAAGTGCACGTACGAGTGCCACCCGTTGTTTTTGTCCCCCGGATAACTGGTGAGGATATTTTTGCAACAGATGATCGATTCCCACTGAGGACAACAATGGAGCCAAATTCAGTTCATGCCCCTTTTTTAAGCCGTATCGAACATTTTGCTCAACGGTCATGTGAGGGAACAGAGCATAATCTTGAAATAAATACCCGATGCTGCGTTTTTGTACAGGAAGCGGCTTCTGTCCTTCGCGATAAAAGACGTTCTCGTTTAATTGGATCACGCCAGTATCAGGATGAACCAGACCTGCAATACTGTTCAATATCGTTGTTTTGCCAGAGCCGGATGGTCCAAACAGCACAGCAATTTCCTTTTGCACCGTAAAGGACACATCCAAAATGAAATCAGGCAAACGCTTCTGTATGTCGAGAAAGAGCAATTCCCATTCACCTGCCTTACTTTTGATTGGCGTACCTGCGCACATTGCGACGACTCCACCAATTCAGCCAGAGAGTCGTACCCATCCCCAAGGAAACAATGATGATGACCCAAAACAATGCCTTATCCATTTGACCAGCCTCAACAGCAAAATAAATGGCGACGGGAATCGTATCGGTTTTCCCAGGGATGTAGCCTGCGAGCATCAGCGTAGCACCAAACTCCCCTAAACCACGGGCAAAAGAAAGAACAAATCCAGCCAACAGGCCAGGCCAAGCCAAGGGAAAGGTAACGGTCCAGAATAAGCGCCATTCCGAAGCCCCCATCGTGCGTGCCGCATTCTCCAAACGACGATCCACTCCTGTGAAGGCAGCGACTGCACTCTGATACATCAGCGGAAAGGAAACGACAATCGAGGCAATAACGGCGCCTGTCAGGGTAAAGACGACGGTAATATTGAACCAATCATGCAGAAGCTGACCGAGAAAACCGTTTTTTCCGAAAAGAAGCAACAGACCGAAGCCAACAACAGTGGGAGGGAGGACAAGCGGAAGCAAAAAGAAGGACTCCAGCACATTCTTCCCCAAAAAATCCTTTTGTGTCATCCACCTTGCAGAAACCATCCCGAGGATAAAAACAAAGGAGGTGGAGAGCGCAGCTACTTTAAGGGAGAGCATCAAAGGAGTAAGATTAGTTTCAATCACGCTTGCCACCTCCCATTCCATTCCGTTCGTTTATTGAAACCCGTACTTCTGTAAGATCGCTTTTCCTTTGTCGCTTGTCAAGTAGGCTAGAAAAGCTTTTGCTGCATCTTGGTTCTTCGAAGCGCTGACGACCGCACCTGGATAAACGATCGGCTTGTGCCATTCAGGTTTGGCTGTCGCCAATATCTTAACATCTTTCGAAGCAGCAGCATCACTGGAATAGACAATACCGACATCCGCGTTACCAGATTCTACGAAGGTCAAAACTTGGCGAACATCACTGCCAAATACCATTTGTGCGGAAAGAGAATCCCACATTTTCAGCGTATCCAATGTTTCTTTCGCATATCGCCCAGCGGGGACTGTCTCAGGCTCACCGACGGCAATATGCTTGATCGCTGCGCTGTTCAGCTCTTCAAAAGAAGAGATAGCGACAGCACTTTTGGTACCTGCAATGAGAACAAGCGAGTTTTTCGTGAAGTCTTGGCGTGTGTCTTTGGCGATCAGTTGCTGTTCCTCTAGACCGTCCATGTCTTTTTTGCTAGCAGACAAAAATACGTCAGACGGAGCACCTTGCGTAATTTGTGTGGCGAGTTTGCCCGAGCCTCCGAAGTTAAAGGTGAGGGTCGTTCCCGGGTGTTCCGTTTCGTATTGCGTTTTCAACTCATTCAAGGCATCCGTCAAGCTAGCAGCAGCAGAAATCATCAGTTCTACCTTTGCTGCATCGGTTTTGGCTGGCTCACTTGCTTGTGGTGCGGTTTGTGTTGTCGAGCAAGCAGTTAGCATCAAGCAAAATACTGTCAATATGGCAAACCAGTGCTTCTTCATAAAAAAAGACCTCCATAATTATATTTAGTTATAAGTAATTATAACTGGACATAACTAGATTATATGGAATCGTAATGAATAATCAATTGCGATTTTACGACACTTGTTTGACAATAGAGCAAAGGAGATAACGGAGGCGGGACATGAGTCAACAAAATTCTTACACCACCGAAGAAATAGCGAAAATTTTACGTATTTCCAAGCTGACGGTCTACGATCTCATAAAAAAAGGAGAGCTGCCCGCATATCGCGTCGGTAGGCAAATGCGCGTGGACGAAAGTGATCTGGAAGCGTACAAGGCGAAGGCAAAGGGAGTATACAGACAAGCCTCAGCCGTCAGCATCCCGCAAACAGAACAAGCCCAACAATCGGCACGATATGAGCAGAGTGGTACAGGCCGCAATATCATTATTAGCGGGCAGGATGTGAGCTTGGACCTACTGGCGGGGCATTTGGAGAAAAAGGATGAGGCATACCGACCGCTTCGCTCGTACGTGGGCTCACTTAACAGCCTCGTGGCGATGTATACGGGTAAGGCTGATATCGTCAGCACGCACTTGTACGATGGGGATACCAATGAATACAATGTCCCGTATATTCGTCGCATTTTGTGTGGACATCGTTTTGTTGTCATCAATATGTTGTCACGTTGGGCCGGATTCTACGTTCAGGCAGGCAATCCAAAACAGATCAAAGCATGGAGTGATTTTACGAAGCCGGGCATTCGCATGGTCAATCGGGAAAAAGGGTCCGGTGCACGCACGTTGATTGAAGAGCAGTTTCGACTGGCAAAGATAGCGGGGAGTGACGTGATTGGCTATGAACGGGAAGAGTCCAATCATCTGGCAGTCGCAGGAGTAGTGGCCCGGCGCGAAGCAGATATAGGAGTGGGCATTGAAAAGGCGGCTTCACTCGTGGGAGTGGAGTTTGTCCCAACTGTGCGTGAGCGATATGACCTCGTCTTGTTGAAAAACAAGGACAACGAGCAGCTCATTCAGGCTGTTCTTGATGTTCTCGGGTCGCGTCCATTTCAAAAGGAATTGGAAGCAGTCGGGGGCTATGATCTTAGCCAGACCGGAAAAATTATGTACGAAACCTGGTAAATACTAAAGAAAGCAGCCAATCATTACGATACAATGAGTGGCGGCTTTTTTTATTTTCAGCAGATACAGATCATTGTCAAATATGGGGGTTTCTCTACAGAATCTCCTGAATTTCTACTCAGTTTGACTTATATTTGCTACAATGAAACAAAAACATTTAGCGCCTGCCGCCGGGCGGTTTATTATTTGGGGGCTGTCATGAAATCACTACATAAAACGAGCTTACTAGTATGTGTGACGATCCTCACTTTTTTTGGCTCAGTTGGAGTCGTCGCGTATTGGCCAGCTATTTCTCAAATCATTGCCATGAATCATTCACCTGAGGAGGCGCAAAAGTTCGTTGATCCATTTTCCTATGATCCGCCTCTGCCGTCTTATGTTAAGGATTTGAACCCTGTCTATAAGATTCAAGCTGAATTACATACGTCCGAAGCAAAAATAACCGGAAACATGACCTTGGAGTTCGACAATCCGAAAACGCCAGATGTACGATTGTATATTTACGATTACCTTTGGAACAAAATGACGGTAAAGTCGATTCGCTACAAGGACAAGCCGCTTTCTTTTGAACGTGGTCAATCGCTGGTGAAGCTGACAAACCCGCTTGGCAAGGAGCTTCGTGGCGCTTTAACCATTGAATTCGAGAACCCGGTTCCACGCAGAGGCACACGTTTTGGGGTGAAAGACGATATTTGGACGTTGACGACATGGTACCCGATGCTCGGTGCCCAAAACCAAAAAGGCGTTTGGTATGACCCACCGCAACGAGTTGATTTTGGTGATCCATTCGTTTACCACTATGGAGATTATGATGTGTCATTTACTTCTCCACAAGGCTACAAATGGGTCAGTTCATGGGGCAGAGGGCAAACGAAGTCAATCGGTGGCAATAAGCAGCAAGTCCATTATCAAGCCAAAAAACTGTTGAACTTTGGACTGGTGGGAAGTCCTCTTTATCACATTGAAACGATTCAATTTGCTCCGAATTTAACGGTTGACATTGCTTCCGTTGATAAAGGCAACATTGAAAGAATCAAAACCATTGCCCAATCGGTCTTTCCTACTTTCATCGATATGTATGGGCCGTTGCCGTATCCGAACGTGGCGATTGCGGAAACAAGTACGGGGACGACGTACGCCATGGAATACGCAAACCTCGCCGTATTCAAAAGAGACATGCATTACAACAATCTGATTGATCATTGGCTGCCGCATGAGGTAGGGCATCTTTGGTGGTACAACAGTGTGGCTACATTGGAGTCCTCGCACGGGTGGCTTGATGAGGGTCTGGTGGAGCTGGGTGTGTCCCATTACTTGCAGAAGCGTTATGGTGCCCAATCAGCTACGACTCTGCTGGATACGTACAACCGGGATGTCAAACGTTTACAAGAGCGTTATCCAAATGGAAAGCTGGACAAGCCATTGCAGAAGTTTTCTACCGAAGAAGAGTTTAAGCTGACCTGGTATTCTCGGGGAGCACTTCTGTTCGACAACCTGCGCCGCAAAATCGGTGACGATGCCTATAAGCGATTCTTACAGCGCGTCCAGCAAAATTATCATGGCAGTGTCATTGGTGCAGAGCATCTCGATCAGGCGCTTGGACAAACCTTGCAAGGGGAAGCCAAATACTTCACCCTGTATACCAATAGTGCAAATAAGAATGGCTTTGGTGCTGTACAACTGGAACCTTATATCACCACAATCATCAATAACATGAGCTTTTATCCATCGATTCCTGCTCGGGTCACCCACAATACGGTTTATATTCCATTGCGTGAGCTTGGCGAGAAAATGGGAGTAGCGATTAGCTGGGACGACAAGAAACAAATGATTCGCGTATATGGAAATGGACGCGAAGTATTTATAAAGGAACGGGAGCGCTTTGCTGAAGTTGATGGCAAGCGAATAGATTTAGGCAGCCCGCTAATCGAAATCAAAGAACGTACGATGGTTCCACTGTCCTTTTTTGAAAAAGCATTGGGATATGAGACGGAGTATAATCAACAACAAAAAACGGTGAAGATTAATACCTACCCAACGATCGGAAAGGGGCAGTAATGAAATGAAAAACCTGGTGTTAGTCGGATTTATGGGAACGGGAAAAACCACGGTTGGAGCCGCACTCGCTGCCTCTTTAGAAATGAAGCATACGGACTTGGATGATGCAATCGTAGAATGGGAAGGTCGCAGTATTCCGGAAATCTTCACGGATCAAGGTGAAGCGTATTTCCGAGACGTCGAGACTCAACGTCTGGCGCAATTACTGGCAGTAGGATCTCAGGTAGTAACAACTGGGGGAGGAGCTGTATTACGGAAGCAAAACGTAGAGATGATGTTGGAGCATGGCATCGTAATCGCGCTGCATGCTACGGAAGAAGAGCTCATCAAGCGTTTGGAAAAGGATACAGGCCGTCCGTTGTTGGCAGGAGGAGTCGCGACAAGGGTAAAAACCTTAATGGCGGAGCGCGCAGGTGTATACGATTTCGCGCCCATTCAGGTGGATACGACAGGAAAGAGCCTTTCCGATATTGTACGGGAAATTACAAGGCAAGTGGTTGAAAGAACACAGGACGGGGAACAATAGAGGGGACAGCGCTTGCGCCGTGGTGTGAACCGCGAGTAAGAAGGAGGTCAAGTGCGATGTCCTTTCAGGAATATTTAAAGTACCTGACGAAACTGTTTGTGCAGTACATGGATACTCCAAAAGATGAACGCCGTTTACGTAAGACTCCACGCGAGTCCTGGTCGTCACGCTGGTTTGGTGCCATTCCTATGTCCATACGACTGTTGTGGCGCAAATAAAATTCGTGGAACCTATCATGAACGAGACGGAGGGTGCATATGGCGAGAGTAGCGGTAGAAAATTCCCTGTCTGAAGTGTGCAAGATGCTGCGTCAAAATGGTTACGAAGTTGTTGATTTAGGCAACTGGCAGCAGGTGGTAGACGCGATTGTCATTACAGGACAGGATATCAACGTACTGGGTGATCAAAACAAAACGATTACAGGAGCTCCCGTCATTAATGCAGAGGGAATGACCGCCCATGAAATTTTTCATGCCGTTCATGAGCGTCTCTCTCCTACAGAACATCGGTGAATAGAAAACGTAAAAAACAAGCTCTCCAACCGGTTATTCGGCAGGAGAGCTTGTTTCGTTTACGAAAAATCGTCCGACGCGATGGGCATAGGAATACGGGACAAAGCGCAGACCCTCATCCCATACACCGACATAAGCATTTTGGTCATTCCATAAATGCAGGGACCCTACGACAAAGGGGGCCAAAACCTGTGACTGGTGAATTGGGACGGCCAATGTTACCGGTGAGGCATAATTTTGTTTCCACAATTGGTTCCAGGACACGTCTGTGTCCGTTGTACTCAATTGGCTGACCCACCCGATATGATCAAAAGGATCAGACTCGGCTGCGCTTAAAATTCTCATTTGAGTCAGGCGTTGACCATTTTGTATGAGCTGCTCGCCTGCAAAAGCATCGATAGCGGGCTCGCTAATTTGAAAGGAAGTGGGATACATTTCTCCCGTTTTTGCATTGACCATTTGTGTATCTGACTTCTGGGTGATCAGCCAGTAGGAAGCGAACCCGTCATAAACGGGCTCCGCCGCGATTTCCTTCGGAGCAAAGGCGTCATCGAACAAGATGTACTCCCCGACACCGTATTCCAATAGAACAAATTTCTCATGGGAAGTGGAATCAGGTGATTCTCCTATCACCAAATACCCTACCTGCTTGTCCGCTTTTTTTATACTTACCAGCCATTGATGCTGCCCTGCACCAAGTGTTTGCACATCCGTCTTGGCGTCCTGCCATTGCTTGAATTGAGGGTCTCGGCTTGCGATTGCATCCATCCATTCTCGAATTTGTTTTTGGAACTGCTTGTCCCAGCTTGCTTCGTCTTGCGCATATGCTAGTGAGGAAAGCAGCATGAGAGACAAAAGAGCAGCGATAAAAGGGAGAAATCGTCTGGTCACAACTATGCACCACCTTTTGTAAAGGCTTAACCTATTCCTATTGTAACCAGCTATGACAAAAAGATTTGTTGCAACGTGTCTTTTCTGTTTCACATTTTCTCGTTGATCTTTTACATGATTCGCCCTGATGCGGGGAGATGTCGCATGCTTTTTGCTTTCGAAGACCGCATGAGCGGAGGAACGGAAGATAAATAGAACAAACCACCGTTGATGAACGAAACCTCGATCCGCGGCTCGTATTGCCATACCAGCTCGTCTTTTCGGCGTTGTCTCTCCTCATCTGGCGTGCTCTTTTTCCACTCTGCTAGATGAATCTCTGCGCGTGGGGTGGTTTGGATTCCGTTTGTACGTAAAAAGTCGAGGATTCGTCCGCCAGACGCCCGGTATTCGTCAAAAGATGTGGGCTGTTCGACAGAAGCTGGTCCAGTTGGATCAGGCTCAGGGTGGAGCGGTTCTTGCTCGAGTGACGGCTGCGCTTCTGTCTGCTCTGCTTCTTCTTCGGTTTCGTCTGCTTTTGACTGCTCCTTTTCTGGTTCGCGCCGTGCCAATTCTTCATAGTACGCTTCCAAGATAGCCAATTCTTCGCTCAAACGTGTGCGCGCTTCCTCTGCCCAATGCTGATCTTCTTGTTCCAATGTATGTTCGACTTCCTGTTGTGCCATTTGGAGGGCTTCCTGTATGGTTACCTTTCGATCCAACGTGTAATAGTAGTCAGGGATCGCAGGGGTCAAGGAAAGTGAAAATAAAAACGAAGTGAAATCCGTCACCAACCGCGGCTGATGCAAATTAATCCCCAGGTACAATAAAATGTCACGTCGCTTGTCACAGAGCAGAGAAACCTTCAAGTTCATCCCGAGCCAAGGAATTAGAGGGGTTGAGCGACGCTTGCCGGCATTGCCTAAAAGCCCCCCTTGTTGCTCGTACATACAGACAAAGCTGCCATGCTTTTTGGTTGAAGCGAAAATTTGTTGCATACGGGTAGCCCCAAGATGCAGATGCTCGGATCGCAATCCTTCAGGCGTGCAATCCGGATGAAAAGTAAAGGTGAGCACCAATGGCTGATAAGCCAAGTTCATTTTATCCACCCAGCTCCAGTAAAAAGGGCGATTGCCGATATCTTTGTCCACCTCAACAGGGAGTTTGACTGTGAAATAATCCGGGTGAGATTCGACGATATGGGCAGAAAAAGTCGCCAAATAGCGCTCGACAAATTGTCTGACCTGTTGTTGCTGCATCAGGAGACCTCATTTCTTTTTCGTTTCCAACAAGAGTTATTGGTCAGCCGCCTCAGAAAGCGGGACGTCTTCTTTTGTTATTTTGCTTGCTCGAATCGCGTGTCCAATGTTATCGAGCTTTAGCGCCATTTCTTTGGTGGATCGAGAATCCATAATGATTTGAATCAGATTGTTTTCCAAGGAGTGATTTAGATTCAGGCGTTCCACAATATCATCGAGCTCACCGATGACCATTTCAAACAGGTCGATTTTTTCATACAGTAGTTTGAGAATATGCTCCTCGATCGTTCCTGTTGTCGATAAATTGTAAATGTGCACATCCCTCTTTTGTCCCAGCCGATGGACGCGGCCGATTCGTTGCTCCACTCGCATGGGGTTCCAAGGCATATCGTAATTGATGACTTGGTTGCAGAACTGCAAATTGATCCCTTCGCCGCCCGCTTCCGTCGCGATCAGGACTTGTGCACGATTTTGGAAAAGATCCGTCATCCAGTCCTTTTTGCTGCGTTTAAAGCCACCGCGGAAGGGGACAGAAGTAATGCCGTGGTCGTGCAAATACTTTTGTAGATAGTTTTGTGTTGCTCGGTACTCTGTAAAAATGATCACTTTGTCGTTGATTTGTTGAATGAGCTCAACTGTTTTGGCGGCCTTGGAATGCGTCTCTATTTGTTTGATCATCTCAACTAGCTCAAGAATTTGCGTGCGCAAAGGAGAGTCCTCGCCAGTACGCTGGTGCATGTTGTACAGTGTCATAAACGCGGCTTCCTTACTGGAGCAGACCTCACGCTGCAAGGTAATCAAAGCGAGAGAGTTGAAGCCACCTACCCCAAAACCTGTTTGGTATTGCTCGCGGACAAAGCGGGTCACCCCTTCGTACAAGGTCATTTCCTCAGGGGTAAGGTCAATCGGGATCGACTGAACACGACGGCTGGTGAATTGGATACCGCCATCACTTCGTTTGTTGCGAATCATGACCTTTTCAATTTCTTCCCGCAATTTCTCGCTGTTTTTGGATTGGCGTTTGCCCTCTACGTAATTGGTAGAGAAGGTGGATGTATGGCCGAGGTGACCTGGCTTTAACAAATTGATGAGGTTGTACAGCTCGTCCATCTCGTTTTGAATGGGAGTGGCAGTAAGGAGCAGGCAATATTTTTTGCGGATCTCTTTGACGAACTGATAGTTGCGTGTCCGTTTATTTTTGAGTTTATGGGCCTCGTCGATGATGAGCATGTCGTAATCGATGTCGAGTACGTGACGTCTGTGTGGATCGCGTTTTGCTGTATCTATGGATGCGACAACGACTTCGTGCTGCCGCCACATATATTCCTTTTTTTGCGCGACTGCTGCAATGCCGAATTTTTGATGAAGCTCTTTTGTCCATTGAATTACGAGAGAGGCAGGAACCAGGACGAGAATTTTTTTAGCCAAGCCGCGAACCATATACTCCTTCATGATCAACCCTGCTTCGATCGTCTTTCCCAAACCGACCTCATCTGCGAGAATGGCACGACCACGCATCTCTAACAGGACGCGTTTGGCTGTCTCCAACTGGTGAGGAAATGGCGATAAGAGTGGAAGGTATTTCAGACATTGTAGCTGGTCAAAATCGTGAACAGCCATCGCTTCCTCGGCTTCCAATGAGAGCTTGAACAGCTCCCACTTATCCCAGGGACCATCTTCTTGCATTCGTTCTGTTAGCGGATTGATCCAACTCGTATCAAATGAAATAGGAACATTCGGCATATAAGATACTCCTTTTCATAGCTCTGCCATAACTTTCATGGTTAACGCCAAAAAACTGAACATTTATCTATTGTCAATGTGTTTTGTTAAGTTTTTCTGAATCTGAGTGTTAATTTGTATATTTTCAACTTTGGACTCTCATGGTAGGATAAAGAGGTAGTACATCCACTAGTATGGAAATGTTAGCAAAAACTTATGTATGACCATGAAACAACCGCGAATGAAGGTAGTAGGGAGAGACTGCTGGAACGTTTGGCAGCGCCGAAGGAGCAAGCCGGTAACGGTGAATCTCTCAGGCAAAAGTACCTCTACTGGACGCAACTCTGGAGAGAGCTCACATTCATATGAGCCACCAAAGGGGAAACTTGCAAGTGGGAACGATATACCCCCACCTGATTCGCAAGGTAACTCTCAGGTACCAAGGACAGAGGAGGAGAAATGGGCACCATTATTTTGGTGTACCCGTTTTTCCCCCTCTGTTTTGTTTTGGATTCTTATTGTTCACAGGAGGTGCCACATGTCCAATTTGAAACGTACGCCACTATTTGATTCTTATGCAAAGTATGGCGCGAAAACCATCGACTTCGGTGGTTGGGATCTGCCGGTGCAGTTTACAAGCATTGGTCAAGAGCATGAAGCCGTTCGGACAAAAGCTGGTCTATTTGATGTTTCCCATATGGGAGAAGTGGACGTAAAAGGGGAAAACGCTCTTTCTTATCTCCAGCGTGTGACTACGAATGACGTGTCTAAGCTGGCCGTCGGGCAGGCGCAGTACAGTGTGCTTTGTTACCCAGATGGGGGAACGGTAGACGATCTGCTTGTTTACAAGTATGCAGATGATCATTACTTGCTCGTCATCAACGCGGGGAATATCGACAAAGACTATGCGTGGCTAGAAGAACATCTGATTCCAGGCGTAACGATTGAGAATATTTCGCCACAAACAGCACAAATCGCCATTCAAGGTCCTCTGGCAGAATCCATTCTGCAAAAGCTGACGACTACAGACTTGTCTCAAATCGGCTTTTTCCGTTTTGAGCGTGATGTGCAAGTGAGCGGTATTCCAGGTTTGGTCTCCCGCACTGGCTATACTGGCGAAGATGGCTTCGAGATTTATTTGGATGCCGATCGTGCAGCAGAGCTGTGGGACATCTTGCTGGATGCTGGAAAAGAAGAAGGTCTGTTGCCGTGCGGTCTCGGTGCGCGCGATACGCTTCGTTTTGAAGCCAAGCTGCCACTGTACGGACAAGAGCTCAGTAAAGACATTACGCCGATCGAAGCGGGCATTGGCTTTGCTGTCAAGGTAGACAAAGAGGTGCCGTTCATCGGTCAAGAAGTGCTGAAGGCACAAAAAGAAAACGGTGCCCTACGCAAGCTGGTAGGGATTGAAATGATCGACCGTGGGATTCCGCGCACGCATTACCCTGTCTATGTGGGGGAAGAGCTCATTGGCGAAGTGACGACGGGAACACAATCTCCAACCTTGAAGAAAAACGTCGGTCTCGCTCTCGTAAAAACCGAGCATGCTGCGTTAGGTACACCAGTAGAAGTAGAAATTCGCGGAAAACGTCTGAAAGCAGAAGTTGTTGCCGCTCCATTTTATAAACGCCCAAAAAACTAAACGATACACCACATACATCCTTTTAGAGGAGGACAACGTCCGTGAAATACCGCTACCTGCCCCAAACTGATCAGGACAAGCGCGAAATGCTGGAAACGCTCGGCATTTCAAGTGTAGAAGAACTGTTTGCAGATATTCCGGAAGAAGTACGCTTTAAAGGTGCATTGAATATTCCAGAAGCACTTTCCGAGCCAGATTTGGTGAAGTATTTTACACACCTCGCAAATAAAAACGTAAATTTCAGCACACATGTTAACTTTCTAGGTGCGGGTGTTTATCAACATTACACGCCGAGCACAGTTAATCACATGCTGCTTCGCGGTGAATTCTTTACCGCTTATACACCGTACCAGCCAGAGATCAGCCAAGGTGAGCTGCAAGCTATTTTCGAGTTCCAAACGATGGTATGTGAGCTGACTGGCATGGAGGTAGCGAACTCCTCGATGTATGACGGCGCAACTTCTTTGGCAGAGGCAGCGATGATGGCTGCTGGACACACTGGCAAAAAGCGCGTAATCGTTTCCCGCGCTGTACATCCAGAAGCGCGTGGTGTTTTGAAAACATATGCGTATGGACAAAACGTTGAGCTGGTTGAGGTAGGTATCAACAGCGATGGCGTTACGGATACAGCGGCTCTGGAAGCGCTTGTTGATGAAAATACAGCAGCAATCATCGTGCAGTATCCGAACTTCTTCGGAAACGTAGAGGACTTGGGAGCGATTGAACCAATTGCGCACGGAAAAGGCGCACTGTTGATCACATCCTCCAATCCGCTTGCGCTGGGTGTACTGGAGGCGCCGGGCAAATTGGGCGCAGATATCGTAGTGGGTGACATGCAGCCATTCGGTATTCCAGCATCCTTTGGCGGACCACATTGCGGATACTTTGCTACCACATCCAAACTGATGCGCAAAATGCCAGGTCGTATCGTCGGTCAAACAAAGGACGAAAATGGCAAGCGCGGCTTCGTATTGACGCTGCAAGCGCGTGAACAACATATTCGTCGTGAAAAAGCGACTTCCAATATCTGCTCGAACCAAGCGCTGCTCGCATTGGCTGCTTCCATTGCCATGACAGCACTCGGCAAGCAGGGTGTACAAGAAATGGCAATGATGAACCTGCAAAAAGCTCATTACGCCAAGAATGCCCTGCAAGCAAAAGGCTTGGAGATCGTATTCACTTCTCCATTCTTTAACGAGTTTGTAGTGAAGCTGAACAAACCAGTTGCAGAAGTAAACAAAGGCCTGCTGGCTGCTGGAATCATTGGAGGCTTCGATCTCGGTCTGGACTATCCAGAGTTTGCAAATCATACCTTGCTTGCAGTAACTGAGCTGCGTACCAAAGAAGAAATCGACACATTGGCGGCTGAATTGGAGGCGATCACACGTGCGTAACGACCAGGAGAAAGCACTGATCTTTGAAATGAGCAAACCAGGCCGTGTGGGCTACAATTTGCCGGCATTGGATGTTCCAGAAGTAGAAGTAGCAAGCCTTTTGCCAAAGCACCTCATCCGCGAAACGCCGGCTGAGCTGCCAGAGGTATCTGAGCTGCAATTGGTTCGTCACTATACCGAACTGTCTCGTCGCAACCACGGGGTAGACAATGGCTTCTATCCGCTTGGTTCTTGCACGATGAAATACAACCCGAAAATTAACGAAGACGTTGCTCGTTACGCAGGCTTTGCGCAGACACATCCGTACCAACCGGAAGAAACTGTACAGGGCGCTTTGGAGCTGTTGTACAACCTGCAAGAAGAGCTGGGTGAAATTACAGGCATGGACGCAGTTACCCTGCAACCAGCTGCTGGTGCTGCGGGTGAGTGGACAGGTTTGATGATGATCCGCGCTTACCACGAGAGCCGTGGGGAAGCGCACCGTACCAAAGTAATCGTGCCGAACTCCGCACACGGTACGAATCCGGCATCTGCTGCTGTAGCTGGTTTGGATACCGTAACCATTGCATCTGACGAGCGTGGATTGGTTGACATTCAAGCGCTGCGCGATGCAGTAGGACCTGACACGGCTGCTTTGATGCTGACGAACCCGAACACTCTCGGATTGTTTGAAGAAGATATCGTGGAAATGGCGAAAATCGTCCATGAAGCTGGCGGCCTCTTGTACTATGATGGTGCGAATGCGAACGCGATTTTAGGAATTGCCCGTCCGGGAGACATGGGCTTCGACGTAGTGCATCTGAACTTGCACAAAACGTTTACAGGACCTCACGGCGGCGGTGGTCCGGGTGCTGGTCCGGTCGGCGTGAAAAAAGTTCTCGAGCCATTCCTGCCTACACCAATCGTAGCGAAGAAGGAAGACGGAAGCTTCTACTGGGACAGCAATCGTCCAGCTTCCATCGGACGCGTAAAAGGCTACAACGGAAACTTCGGTATTCTCGTTCGTGCATACAGCTATATCCGTACAATGGGGCCAGAAGGCTTGCTGCAAGTTTCCCAAAATGCGGTGCTCTCCGCCAATTACATGATGCGTCGATTGGCAACGGCTTATCATCTGCCATTTGATCGCGTCTGCAAGCACGAGTTCGTTCTGTCTGGAGTGAACCAGAAGAAGCTGGGCGTACGCACGCTCGATATCGCAAAACGCTTGCTCGACTTCGGTTATCACCCGCCAACGATCTACTTCCCATTGATCGTCGACGAGTGCCTCATGATCGAACCGACTGAAACCGAGACAAAAGAAACGCTCGATGAGTTCATTGACGTCATGCTGCAAATTGCCCGCGAGTGCGAGGAAACGCCAGAAATCGTTCAGGAAGCTCCTCATACCACTGTGGTCAAACGTTTGGATGAAGCGACAGCGGCAAGAAAGCCCATCCTACGTTATCAACCGCAAGCATAATTCTAGATTCCAGGAAAGTCGCCTGTTGTTACGGGCGGCTTTTCTTTCTGGTTGATGCTATCATGGGGGAAAAGTAGGGGAGGGTTCGAACCGAATGAAGAGAAGGATTGTTTTTACCGGTGGTGGTTCGGCAGGTCATGTTACTGTGAATCTTGCGCTCATCCCCCATTTTATCAAGCTGGGCTGGGAAGTCGCCTACATTGGTTCTGTGAATGGAATCGAACGTGAGCTCGTCGCCAACCATCCGGATGTCCGCTATATTGGCATTTCTTCAGGAAAACTGCGACGTTACTTTGATTGGAAAAACATGAGTGACCCGCTGCGAGTCCTCAAAGGCATTTGGCAAGCTTTTCGCTTTCTCGGCAAATGGAAGCCGGATGTGATTTTTTCCAAAGGAGGCTTCGTTTCCGTACCGGTCGTATTTGGGGGGTGGCTAAACCGTCTTCCCGTTGTCATCCATGAATCTGATCTGACACCCGGTCTCGCAAACAAGCTGGCTGTCCCTTTTTCTAACAAGGTCTGCGTAACATTTCCGGATTCGCTTTCGAAAGTACCGAGAAGCAAAGGGATTCACGTAGGCGCAGTCGTGAGAGAAGAGTTGAAGCAGGGGCGAAAAGAAGCAGGCTTGGCGTACTGCTCCTTTCCCACAAAAAAGCCTGTCCTGCTTGTCATGGGAGGAAGCTTGGGAGCGCGCCGAATCAACGAGGCGGTACGTCGCACATTGGATAACCTGCTGGAGCATTTTTCCGTTGTACATATTTGTGGCAAAAATCAAGTGGATGAAACGATTCAGGTAACAGGCTACAAGCAATTCGAGTATGTTCAGGAGGAGCTGCCTGATTTGCTGGCGATGGCAGATCTTGTTGTGTCTCGTGCTGGCTCCAATGCCATTTATGAGTTTTTAGCCCTCCAAAAGCCTATGCTCTTGATACCGTTGTCCCGTGAAGCAAGTCGGGGTGATCAGATTTTAAATGCTCAGTCCTTTGAAAGGCAGGGCTTGTGTCATGTTCTGCTGGAAGAAGAGCTAACGGATGATCGCTTTTATCAAGCGGTGAATGACTTGCAAACGAACAGGGAGTCCATCTTGCAGCGAATGCGCGAAGAGAATGAGAAGAAAACAGAGGCATTGGCGCAGGTCATGGCGATTTTACAGCAGACAGCTCGCTCAAAATAGCGCATCCGAGGCTTGCCGTCCCTCGTGCCAGAAGCGTACAATGAAGGCGTTGTGAATGAGGAGGTACATAGATGGAACAGTGGCGCTATATCGTGACGGAAGCCATGTCACCCGCAATGAATATGGCAGTAGATGAAGCAATTTTGCAGTTGCACAGTGAGGGGAAGGTTCCCCCGACCGTTCGTTTTTACACGTGGGACCCAGCGACACTGTCAATTGGTTATTTCCAGAAGGCCATCAAGGAAATCAACCTGGAGGAAGTTCAAAATAGAGGATTAGGCTTTGTTCGCAGAGCGACAGGGGGGCGTGCTGTTCTCCACGATCAGGAGCTAACATACAGTGTCATCGTATCCGAAGAGCATCCGAAAATGCCTTCGAGCGTGACGGAAGCCTACAAAATCATCAGCTTGGGACTGCTGCACGGATTCCAAAACCTTGGACTCTCGGCGGAAATGGTCTCCTTAGCAAGTGAAGAGGAGAAGGAAAAGTACAATTCTCCAGGGTCATCGGCCTGCTTTGATTCTCCCTCCTGGTATGAACTCGTGGTAGAGGGGAAAAAAGTAGCGGGAAGCGCGCAGACCCGGCAAAAGGGTGTTATTCTTCAGCACGGCTCTATCCTACTTGATATGGATGTGGATTTGCTATTCTCACTCTTACATTTCCCGTCGGAGCGGGTAAAACAACGGATGATCGATAGCTTCCGACAAAAAGCAGTGACGATCAATGAAGTAAGCCCTCGGCCAATTAGTCTCCAAGAATCGGTCGAGGCATTCTCGAAAGGTTTTGCATCAGGACTGGAAGTGGAGCTGATCCCTTCAACGCCTACGGACGAAGAACTCGCTTTGGCAGAAGAACTTGTGCGCACGCGCTATGCCACAGACGAATGGAATCTGCGTCGTTAAAAAAGAGTAGCTCTCTCGGATTTATGTGTATACCGGGAGAGCTTTTTTCATTACACGAGTATGTCCAGTGAAAATAATGTACTAAATCGAATTTACGGGCAGGATGATCAAATACAGTGGATGGAGAAAATGCACTATTTTTGATTTAGTCCCCACCCTTTTTTGTAACGTGTCATTACTCTATTTGTACTTGGAGTTCGGTTATAAAGTCTTTATGGTTTGAAGAAGCATAATTATTCGGAAGCGAAACTTCGTATACATTATTCTCTTTTGAAAAGCCTAATGACTTCGTTCATGGATTGACGAATAACAAAACGTGGAAATGGCACTTTCAATGTATCGGGTTCTTGGTCCACAGACATTACACAGTCAGTAGCTGTGCCTTTCGTTGGGAGGAATGGATTTTCGATTCCAATTTTTTTCGCGACCAACAGAATATCGTTATAGTCCTTCAATGTCGAAGAATGACAGGAACCATATTATAAACCTTTTGTTTTTGATCGATTTTTAATACTATAAATACTATTGAATATAATTACTAAATAACGGTTGAGTTGTTATACATTACATGAGAAATGAGGGTATTCATATTCTATGACAACAATAGGTATTGATTTGGGAACATCGAATAGTCTGGTAGCTTTTTGGTGTGATAACGGTCCCGAGCTAATACCGAATGTGTTGGGAGAACACCTTACTTCATCTGTTGTAAGCATCGATGACAATGGTGAAATTCTGGTCGGCCAAATTGCAAAAGAGCGTCTCATTACCCATCCCCATGTAACTGCAGCAGCCTTCAAACGGTATATGGGTACAGAAAAGCTGTTTAAGTTAGGGCAGTATTCATTTTCTCCTGAAGAGCTGTCCTCTTTCGTCCTGAAAGCCTTGAAGGCAGATGCTGAAGCATTTTTTGGATATGAGGTTACGGAAGCGGTGATTAGCGTTCCGGCTTATTTTAATGACTCTCAGCGAAAGGCAACCAAGCGTGCTGCCGAATTAGCCGGGTTAAAAGTAGAGAGACTCATCAGTGAACCTACTGCCGCTGCGATCGCGTATGGACTTCATCAGGAAAAGTCCGATACCAAATTCCTGGTCTTTGATTTAGGTGGAGGAACCTTTGACGTTTCTATACTCGAATTTTTTGAAG
This sequence comes from Brevibacillus sp. BD137, assembly GCF_041644655.1. Taxonomy (NCBI): domain Bacteria; kingdom Bacillati; phylum Bacillota; class Bacilli; order Caryophanales; family Paenibacillaceae; genus Brevibacillus; species Brevibacillus sp. BD137. The sequence goes on from NZ_JAOTNO010000005.1 coordinate 232,372, forward strand.
GAGTCATGGAGGTGAAATCGATAGCAGGAGATAACTATCTTGGTGGCGAGGACTTCACAAAGATACTCGCTGCCTATTTTGTTGAAAAAACAGGGATGGATTCTGGGGCTCTAGATGCCAAGGCACACTCTGCCATTGCCAAACAGGCGGAACTTTGTAAACGGATGATCGGCCGGGATCTGATCGGAAAAATGAGCTTTACCATAAATGGCAAAACACATGAAATCAGCTTGGATCGAAATGAATTTGAGAAGCTTGCAAGCCAGCTCTTGCTTCGTTTGCGCCACCCGATCGAGCGAGCATTGAGAGACGCATCTCTTACTCCTGAGGAGCTGGATGCTATCATTCTCATCGGTGGTGCCACCAGAATGCCGATAATCAAGTCGACTGTTAGCAAAATGTTTGGACGCTTGCCCTACTCGCAAATCAACCCAGATGAAGCGGTAGCGATTGGAGCTGCGATTCAAGTTGCTCTCAAGGAGAGAAACGAAGCCTTAAAAGAGATTATTCTGACGGATGTATGCCCTTATACGCTTGGAACCGATATTGTGAAAAGAACGGCAAGCGGCTTTGAGGATGGTACATTATCTGCCGATCATTGAACGTAACACGCCCATACCTGTGAGCAAAGTAAAGCGTCTGTATACAGTCAATGATGATCAGACTGCGATTCTCACCGAAATATACCAGGGGGAGAGCCGCCGTGTCGAGAACAACATCAAACTGGGGGAGCTCAAAGTAGAGGTGCCAAAAGGTCCCGCAGGCCAGCAGTCTATAGATATCCGCTACACCTATGATATTAATGGGATTTTGGAGGTTGAAGTTACTATAGTCAGTACTGGCTTGAAAAAGAACATGATTATCGAGAAAAACCCAGGAAGCCTGTCACCTGAGGAGATCGAAGCTCGTCTTAACGAATTGAGAGATATCAAAATCCATCCGCGTGACAGGGCCGAAAATAGACTGTTGCTTGCTCGGGGGGAACGGATGTATGAAGAATCCCTTGGGGACAAACGCACAGAAATTGCATATTTACTGGAAAAGTTCGAAGCTGTGTTAGCCACACAAGATCAGCAACTGATAAAAAAGGCAACTTTAGCGTTTAAAAAACAACTGGATCATTTAGAAGGGTGGTTCGACTACTAATGGGTGTGTGGGAAGTACTGGAGATTGAACCCACAGAAGATATTCCATCGATTAAAAAAGCCTACTCCCAAAAACTGAAGGTTCACCACCCCGAGGATGATCCGGAAGGCTATCAAAGGCTAAGAGAAGCATATGACTATGCAATGAAGGCTGCGAAAAAGGGAGCCATCAAAGAAACAGGCCCGTCGTTCAGCGATGAAAGCAACATCCATATCTGGCCCAATCCTCCCAACACGGTCGAGCTAACAGTTGAAACGATAGACCGACCAGAAGAGATTGACCCAGTAGATGAATTCATGGAACAAGTTGAAGAGGTGTATTCTGATTTCTCTTCCCGTATCAGCCATGAACAATGGTCAAAGCTTTTAAATAACGATATTGTCTGGAATGTAAGGCTCAATGAAATAGTAGAAGTAACATTATTGGATTTCTTGCATGAACATCGGTTTCTCCCTAAGAGAGTTTGGGAATCCATCGAATACTGTTTTCGTTGGCGTGAACTAGCAACAGAAGATCCGGACGATCGAATGGAGCATTTCACCGAAGAGTTTTACCATTTTTATTGTAGACAATTGGATGAACCTGCTCTTCGTTATACCTTTATACAGCATGCAGCTGATTTAGACTACGATGTGTTTCTGAACAAGCGGGAGACGGCATATCAGGCACTTAAGGAAAACAATCTGGAACTGGCAGGTCAATCGCTTGATGAAGCCTATGCGATGTATTCAGATGATCCTGACTTGCTTCGGCTACAGGGTGAATACTTCCTTCGAATGGGTGAAAAGGAGTCTGCTCTTGCTGCAATGGAACACGGAATCCGCATTTATCCAGATGACATCGACTGGTATCTGATTCGATCTCGGATATGGTATGAAACCCATCAATTCGTAGAAGCAAAAGACGAATGTCTGTACGTCCTCTCACGTATGCCTGCCAATATGGGTGCCCTGCGTCTGTTGGGGAAATGCTTCATTCAGCTTGGTGAGTTAGAGAAGGCAGAGGAGAACTACTTGAAGATATTGGAGAGTTTTCCGAATGATATCGATGCCATAACCAGCCTTGCCCATATCCGTTCTGAGATGGTGGAGCGGGCCAAGCGGAGGACCTTTTTCACCAGAAGATCAGTCATAAAGAGATTGTATAAAAAGCTTGGGAAGCCAAATTTTTTTGGCAGTGTGAAACTGTTTTGGATGCAGTTGCCCAAAGCAGGTGTCGTATTCATTCTATCCTTAATTTTTTTTCTACATGTTTTGTTATCTAATCCTTTCATTAATGATTCCGGATTAACACCTATCTCCTATCTAAAAAATAGGATTCATCCTGTAGAACTATCTTCCACTGAGGTGCTGAATCAACTGGATTATTCTGATATCGCCCAAATAAAGCTTCCCAGTGTTCATTTTCTAGGAATAACAGAGTATCATTTAAAAGCCCAAACCGGTGCTATCAGTACTCGATATAATTCTTCCTACAGTAAGCAACGTAATTGGGCTCGAAGCATTCTCCCCACAGGGTGGTTTTATGTTGCTAAGCTTGATAACTCATCAATCGTTTTATTGGTCTCAGATGCCAATCAGGCAGTGCAAATACAAAAAAGTAATTTCATTGATTCGCCAGGAACAATCGTGAAAATGCCGCAAGAGTTACCTGAGTATGTATGGGAAGTTTTGCAGATTACAGAATTTGGATCCAAATACAAAGATTCCAAATTTGTTGTCGATAAACTAATTGTTGTACATAATGTCACTAATGAAGTTCCCGTCAAAGCAGTGATTTATTCCGTATTGTTACTAGTTCTCTATGCATTGTTGCTTCGACTGATTGTCAGGACCTACAAAACGGTCCGATTCTAATAAGGAGGAACCGATGGCACCCACCTTCTTACATATAATCAGAAGGGTCACAGATTATTTCTGCGAGCTCTTTCGTCGTTTGCTTTAGCAAAAGTGGAGCCTACTATTATGCGTTATATCATGAAAATTTAAGTAGACGAACGTGCCTATTTCTTCTTAAGGAAAAACAGATTACAGATAAGACCGCACTAATTGATACAATAAAATGGCTCATATCGGAAGGGAAGAGGGAAGAATTCAATCGTCTCCGTCATTTCTTATTTGCTTTTTCCGAATCAGAACGAACGGCATACATTCAAGCGTTACCCGAGGACCATCAATCGAAATCTCAGTTGATTCTTGTCGATTACTATTCGAGATGTCTACCTTCAGAGGGGATTGCTGCTCATGACTATGCTTGGTGCGTCCTTTTATCCAGAGCTGGTTTGAAACTCGGTTACTTGCAAAAGGATCAGGCAATGGAATATATGTTAAGTGCTGCAAGACTGGCACAACAAGCGTATTCCGGATGGAGTGAATATATTGCCGGTTTTGTGGCAGGAATTGATTTTTTGATTCCGGATACGTCTTTCCAAACTGCTAAAGAAAATCGAGGTTTCTACACCAAGCTGCTCGCCTCTAGGCACAGTCCCATGCGTCAAGTTGATTGGAATGTAGCTCTCAACAGTAATAAATGATCTGACCTTCGTGAAATATCAGTCCTCAATCGTACCAAGAAGATGTAGGGCTGGCTTGATTTTGAGTAAACCAAACAAATGTTCACAACATAGAGTGGTCACCAACACGTCCTCGTCGATTAACACGAGGGCGTGTTTTTAAATAGAAGTATGGGATTATATGGGGATATTGGAATGATATGCGACGCAAATAATTGCCCATCCGTCTTACCATTGGTTGGATCGATGCTCTAACCGGCAAAGTTCGATGAACGATTCAAATAAAGGTACTCCTGCATTTGATCTGGTTAGCCTCACGACAGATGAACAGAGTGACCGGCTCATCGACTTCGATCTGAATTTGCCAGACCAACGAAAAACAGAGCAGAAAATCAGTGTAGAGGAAGCGAAGAAAAAAGAGATCGCAGCACTCGTACCTTATCTTGACCCTGCGTTAACGGAGCTATCGCTTATCGTAGAGACTCCTGAAGAAGATATTCCGGAGTGGGTAGACAAGAACAAGCTGGATAAGGAAGAGGATAATGCGTATTCATTCACTTTCCTCGGAAAACGCAACGGGGTCGAAGTATCTGACGAGTCTTATATGGTGGGTGTAGACAAGGCAACGGGTACGATTGCTGAGTTAAACCTCCACCCCTCTCAACCCGCGCATTACCCTTCCAGATTCAAAGAAGATTGTAAGTGCAGCAGAAGCAAAAGAAACGATCCAACAAGAAATTGACCTAGAACTGGTCTACGTGTGGGAGCAGTATGATGGTCAAAGAGCTCCCGAACCGCAGTTGGTCTATCAGCGCAAATGGAAGAATGGCTACAGCTTTATCGATGCTTCGACAGGGGAGCTCGTCAAGGTGTCCCGCCAATAAATGACGTAACAGCCGATTTGCTCTCGCAGCAATATCGGCTGTTTTTTGGTGCGCCTAGCATGGGCGTCGTTGTTCACTGAAAAGTCCAGTCCTAGTATTTCAAGGCACCGAATGATTTGGATGATATAGTTTATTCCTATTAACATTATTAATACTATATATTAGGCCAATAGTGGACGTGGCCTTATTATGTAATTAAACTGCGGACGTCTAAATTTCGGTTTTGCAAAGGCAACATCATAGGGGAGGAACGATATCATGTCGATTTATGATTTTCAAGTCACCTCAATTAATGGAAAGCTTGTTGAATTGTCAGCTTACCGAGGGAAAGTTCTCCTTATAGTCAACACTGCCAGTAGGTGCAGCTATTCTCGTCAATTCGCTGGTCTTCAAAAGCTTTACGAAAGTTACCATGAGCAGGGGTTTGAAATACTTGGGTTTCCTTGTAACCAATTCAACGAGAAAGAGCCAGGGAACAACTCGGAAGTGCGGGAATATTGTGAGAGCAACTTTGGAGTGACCTTTCCGTTATTTGAGAAGATGGAGGTTAGAGGTCAGACTGCTCATCCATTATTTCAATTTTTAACAGAGCAAGCGCCATTTCAAGGTTTTTGATACTCAGACCTCGGACGGTCAATGGATGCAGAGCTTTCTGCAAGAAAAGTATCCTGACATATACGCTGGTGTTGAGATCAAGTGGAATTTCACAAAGTTTTTGATCGAACGGAACGGTCATGTATACGGAAGATACGAAACAACGACGAAACCATTGGAAATAGTGCCAGTAATTAAATCACTGCTTTTAAAGTAAATGAATATTTTCGGCCATTCAATTAAACATCCCCTGTAAAGGCTAAGAAATGGCCTTTGCCAAAAAAAGAAGAACTAACGAAGACGTTAGTTCATTCATAGGCCGAAATAGCAGCGGCAGTCTAAGACTTTATATTTCACATCTTAGTCCGCGGCTGTTTCTTTTATTGCACCAGTCTTAAACTTATTTTGCAAAGACTGCCGAATATATTTGAAAAACCGCGTTAGATCAATAACTCCAGACTAAAACGTTATTTTCATTACACGAGTACACTTGTGTTGATATGCTGTTCAAACAAGTTTTGTAGCGTAAGCACGACAGCTCCTGGCTGTCCGTTGCCGACTGCGACACCATCTACCGAGATGAGCGGCATGATTTCCGCGGTCGTGCTGGTGAGGAATACTTCATCGGCTTGCTTTAAGAAAGGAATGTCGAATGCTTCTTCATGGACAGCGATGCCATTGTTCCGAGCCAAATCAATCACCACTTGGCGAGTAATTCCGTGCAGGATCAGATTGTCAGCCTGATGCGTATACAGTTCGCCATTTTTTACGACGAACAAATTAGAAGCGCTACACTCTGTGATGACGCCGTTGCGGTGCAAAATCGATTCTTGGGCACCTACATCCTTTGCGTATTGTTTGACTAGAACAGCGCCTAGCAGGTTGAGCGTTTTGATATCGCAACGCAGCCAGCGGATATCTTCAACGAGCTGAGCAGTCAAGCCTTTCTTCATATCGGCGACAGGGCGGTCCTTACGATGGACAAAGCCCATTATCACAGGCTGGATTCCGGAGGGAATATCGTGTACACGTGGAGCGGAGCCACGAGATACTTGCAAGTAAAGGCTGGCGTCGTCATTCTCCGTGATGTTGTTCTTGGTGATCAGCTGATTCGCTAAGTCTGTCAGCTCTTCTGCGCTCCATGGAAGCTCCATTTTTATTTCTTTGGCACTTCGAAACAATCGGGTTAGATGTCCATCCCATTGATACATGCGCCCCTTATAAATGCGTACTACCTCATAGATGCCATCCCCAAAGTTATAACCGCGGTCTTCTGGATGAACTGCGACTTGCCCTTCTTCTACCCATTTCCCATCTACATAGAGCATGGTACTTCCCCCTCAATGGATTCCATTCCGTTTCTTTCAAACGGTTTTTTGTTGATTCCACCTTAGCAAAAGGCAAGGACATCGGTCAATTTGAAAGTCGCCTTTTCTTTATCAATAATTTTACGGAGTAAAGCCCCTTTCTATTAAGATTTCATATGGAAGGAAGTCACGCGAAAAATCGACGTTTTGGGCAGAACAAAGCGAAAGCTGTCCAGGGATGGCGCAGGATGAAGTTATTTGACTAACTATTCTGACTAGACTCGGTTTGTCGTAAACGCCCATAATAAAGAGCAAAGAGCGAAGGAAAGGGAGAATGCCATGCGATCTGTCCGTCATTACGCGCTATGTGCCCTGCTTGCCTGTGGAACGATATTGCCGATACCTTTCCTTTCCCATCGTGTTCATGCAGAGGAAGCTCAAGATTGGATCGATAGTGAACGCTTGTACAGCCATGTCGAGCAATTGGCAAGAACAGCCCGTCCACCTGCTACTGAAACGGAATTTGCGGCAGCTGTCTATGTGGAAAATACACTTCGCTCTTACGGGTACAAGACAAAGCTCGATCCTTTTTCTTATTATACGTACCGAAAGCCAACGACTCTATCCCTGACGATGGAAGAATGGCCGGGTCAAAAATGGACAATAAGTGGATTTACTTTTGGGATCAATGGAACCTCGACAGCAGAGGTGGTGGATGCAGGCTTGGGTAGGGCGGTTGATTTTGCGAATGATGCCTCCCGGGGAAAGATTGCCTTGGTCAAGAGAGGCGAGATTCCGTTCGGAGAAAAAGTACGCCAAGCAGCGGCTGCCGGAGCTGTTGGACTGATCATCTGGAATGATCGGGAGGAAGGCTGGAATGCTTCCCTGGGCGAACCCTTGGATATCGCTGTTCCTGTAATCGCTTTGTCCAATGCGGATGGCACGAAGCTCCAAAAACGCATCATGGACAAGCGGCCCGTAAAGGGAACCGTCAAGGTAGAAGGAGCCGTAACAACCAAGCAAACCTCGTATAATATCGTGGCAAGCCGAAAGCCCAATCAAAATGACACCGGGCAGGTCGTCATGATTTCTGCTCACCATGATTCCGCCGGGATATCAGCTGGGGCAAATCACAATGGCTCCGGTGTAGCGGCCTTGCTTGAGATAGCTCGTAATATGGCTGACAAGCCGATTGATACCGAAGTGAGGTTTGTCAGCTTTGGCGCGGTTACGTCGGGAAGCAGAGGCCCAATTGCTTATGCGAATGCCTTATCAGCCAAAGAGCGACAAGCCATGATAGCAGCCTTCTATGTCGAAGGGGTGGGCAGCCAAAAGACAGAGCTCGTTGCAACCAATCCGCTGGGTAAGGAAAATTTGCCAATCCAACTCCTAAGAGCAGCGGGGTTGTCTCCTAGCGATAAGGCTGGGACGCGTGAACGAATCGGCGCGGCAGACTCTTTAGCCGCCGCAGGTATTCCTACCGCACTTGTGACGAGCGCAGGGGCGGGACAAGCAACAGATGACTCTATCGCACAGATGGATTGGGAACAAATTGCAAAGGCGACGAAGGCGGTCCTTTCAGCAATTCACAAAATGACAGAACATACAACGCCAGCTTATCCGATGGGATCTCCAAATGGGGGACAGCTAAGAGCGGAAAGTGAGGCCCTGCAGTAAACGTCTCCTTCGGGGGACGTTTTTCATTTGTGGTAAAATGAGGGAGAGAAACCATGGATAGAGGAGGCCTACGTGACGATGAATCCGTTGAATATTTTGGTGTTTATCCTTGTGTTCTTGGTCGTGGTTGGAATAGTGAATTCACTCCTATAGTGTGAAAAAAGTGGCCAAGACTCTGTCTTGGCCACAGGAGCTACGAGTAAACGATCAGGTCAATTCGGTTGCTTCCAAACGTACCAGCCCATTAAGAACATGCCGCAATAGGTCGCTGCACTGGCGATGGCAGACATACTCCATGGAACAACGAGTGTGAGAAGAGAGAATACAAATACGGTAAGCAGCATGGCGACAATCAGCGGAAGCATTTGCAGATGTTGACGTGTCGCTATTGGATGTGACAACGAATAGAGTAGGGCGGCGACGATGACTCCTCCATGCACAAATGAGAGGATAGCGAGAAGCCAATCGCCACCTGGCATCATTTGAACTAAAATTTGTTTAATGGGCAGTACAGAGGCGTGGGAATCATGCCAGTGGGCAAGAAGAATAGCTTGACCTAACAGCGTGAACAAAAGGAAGATTCCGGCTCCGATCATTGCGCCCATCCGAACCGTTCGCTCATGGGACGCATGTACTGCCAGTGGTAAAGTCGTGGCAAAGCCGATGAGAAAATGCAAGGCTAGGAAAAATACGGCGTGAATCAGCCAGTTCACATTCAGTTGATAGCCCAAGCTCGGTATTGGTACATGGGATTGTGCGCTGAAAATCAATCCGAATAATAATAAACCGCCGGATAGAGATATGGCTGTTGCGGTGACAATCCATCGCCAACGATTTAAGATAAAGAAGACGGCTGCAATGGTCAGAAGGATGAACCATAGGGGAGAGAACTCCTCCAAGAGGAAATCTGCCTGTTGGCCAAGCATGACTCCTGTATACCCCAATAGCAGAATGTGGGTGATGGCAGATAGGCTAGAAGCGAACGCTTCGCCAAACAATACGTAGTACAGCTCGTACAGGGAGCGAATTTGCTTGCGATGGCAAAAGGTCAACAGCTGGACGCCGAACCAGCCGAGGCCAAGAGCCGCAAGGGCAATGCCTATTGTCCCCCAGGAACCGAAATAAGTAAAAAAGCGTAACCATTCATATCCGCCCAAGTAGAATCCACCTAACGCAGACCCTGCAAAAAGCACGGCGATATTCCAAGCGACTTTGTCCATAGGCATCATCCTCACTTGCAACTTGGTACAAGTGTATGAAGCAAACAGGCTTGTTCAGAACAGATGATATTAAATAAACATAAATGTTTACAAATTATACTTAATGGAATATAATGAGGAACATACCAGTATTTAGATTATCGATGAGGTGAAACCATGAAAATTGTAGGAATAGCCGGAAGCATGAATGCCAATTCTACGACAAAACAAGCGATTCATATTGTTCTTGAAGCCGCAAAGGCTGCAGGTGCCGATGTTGAAATGATTCATCTGGCGGACTGGAAGCTGCCGCTGTACGATGATCGTGACGATACCAGTACGTACCCTGAAATTGTCCATCGATTTGTCAAAACGGTTTCTGAAGCAGATGGACTTGTGATCGGTTCGCCTGAATACCATGGCACAATGACAGGTGCTTTGAAAAACGCCATTGACTTCCTGGAAGGGCGCATTTTGCGTGACAAGCAGGTTGCCATCATTGGTGTCGCTGGTGGAAGCATGGGTGCTACGAACACGGTCAACACCTTGCAGTTAATCATGCGCAATTTACATGCATGGCCGCTGCCATCTAGCCCTTCCATCCCAAGTGCTTACAATGCCTTTACACCAGAAGGCAAGCTCAAGGATGAGCGATTGCAGGCGCGCATGGAGCAGTTGGGTCAACAACTCGTACAATATGTCCAAATGATGAATCCAACAACAGAAAAACAGCTGCGATAGGTACTTTTCTCTTGCAAATGCTTCTCATTACGCGGTATCATATTTCTACGTGCCTTTTTTGGCAAGATGAAATAACGGTTTGGAAATGAGGGGTTCACAATGCCGCCGACGCCGAGTATGGAAGACTATTTGGAACGCATTTACAACTTAATTGAAGAAAAGGGCTATGCTCGTGTCTCCGATATTGCTGAAGCGTTGGAAGTACATCCCTCTTCGGTCACGAAAATGGTTCAGAAACTAGACAAAGACAAGTATCTCGTTTATGAAAAATACCGTGGGCTTGTCTTGACGCCAAAAGGGAAGAAAATCGGGAAACGCCTTGTGGACCGTCACACTCTTCTAGAAGAATTTATGCGGATCATTGGCTTAGATGAAGAGCATATTTATCAGGATGTGGAAGGAATCGAGCATCACCTGAGCTGGGAATCGATTACATGTCTGGAGTATCTGGTTCAGTACTTCGAGGCAGATCCAAAGCGTATAGAAGAGCTTCGTAACATTCGTTTGTTAGATGAGCAAAAAGAGGAATAGTCTATCTCGTTATCGTATTATAGCGCAAGCCGATCAGGCTTGCGTTTTTTCTTTGTGGTAACGGAAAAGCTGTCGTCTTATACATGGAAAATGGGGAGGAATTTTAGGGAGGGGAAAACAAGGTGAAAGCGGATGCAGTCTTTGAAGGTGGCGGCGTAAAAGGAATTGCTTTTATCGGTGCCTTGCGAGTCATGGAGGAGAATGGATACTCCTGGGAAAGACTCGCAGGTACCTCGGCAGGCTCCATTGTTGCAGCTTTGCTCGGCGCAGGCTATTCCAGCCATGAGTTGAAACCGATCTTTGAAGAGCTGGATTACCTTCACTTTCTCAAACGCTCAGGGCTGGTCAGGCTTCCTCTCATCGGACCAATCTATGAACTAGTCGTGCGAGAAGGGATTTATCGAGCAGATCGAATCGAGTTGTTCATAGAGGAGTTGTTATTACGAAAAGGAGTACGAACATTCGGAGATCTTCCTCCTGGTAAGCTGAAGGTTGTCGCATCTGATGTCACAAACGGAAAAATGCTTATCCTTCCCGATGATTTGGCACGGTATGGTGTAGAACCCGATCATTTCCCGGTGGCACGAGCTGTTCGCATGTCTTCCTCCATTCCGTTCTTTTTTCAGCCTGCAAAGCTGACAAGTGCTGGACATGTGCATTACATCGTCGATGGCGCATTATTGAGCAACTACCCCGTTTGGTTGTTTGATGTACCAGGGACTCCGCGGTGGCCGACGATTGGTTTTCGTCTGACTGATGATCAAGACAAGAGAGAAGCGACTAGAATCAAAGGTCTTTTTTCCTTATCCCGGGGATTGCTGGCGACTATGCTCGATGCTCATGACCGCCTGTATGTAGAAAAGGCAAAAGCCGTTCGGACGATTTTCATCCATACATTAGGGGTGAGAACCACTCAATTTCAGCTGTCAAAAGAAATCAGGCAACAATTGTTTGAGTCAGGGGAGGCAGCGGCTCACAAATTTTTGGCACAATGGGATTTTGAAGATTACGTCAAAGTGTTTCGCAATCATTCACCGAAAATACTGGTCTAACAAAAAAACAGGTCGCCGATTCAGGCAACCTGTTTTTTAGTGGGAGATATTATTTTGCGATTTTTCGTCTGGTTTCTCTTTTTGCTTCCCTTTGCTGCCTTCGATCACACGAAACGGATGATCTTTTCTAGGAGGAGTCGACTGCTTTTTCACTGCTTGCCGAGCGATGGAGGGCTTTTGCTTCACCTTGACCTTTGGTTGTCTAGGTTTGCCTGCTCCAGCGCCTTGTGAAAAGAAGGAGCCGGTTTGTAAATAGTTGCGCACGACCAAGAAAAGGACAACGGATAATCCCAAGATGACAATCGTACTGATAGGATCATTGAAGAGGGTGACCAAAAATCCGTAAATCGCCAATACAATCACTATCAGAATCACTGGTGGAATGCGGCGTAACATAGGGCTTCACCTCTATGGGAATAAAAATGCCTCACGTTATCCGGTCGTAACCATTCTTTCCTGCACGTGCTTCTGATCAAGCTCCCGCATCTTTTGGAAGGAAGCGATGGCTACCTCGACTTGGCTGTCATCTGGTTCACGAGTTGTGATCTTTTGCAACCACAATCCTGGATAACCAAGGTAACGTAGGACGGGTACATCACGGAGCTTGTTTGTCCACTGCAAAACCTCATAAGAGACGCCGATTACCAGTGGCAAAAGAACAATGCGTTGTACGACCCTCTCCGTCAGGGAGTCATAACTAAACAGGGAGTAAATCACAACACCGACGAACACTGAAAAAATGAGAAAGCTGCTCCCGCAACGATAATGCAGAGCGGAAAATTTTTGCACATTGGCTACTGTTAATTCTACCCCGGATTCGAACGCGTTAATCACTTTATGCTCGGCTCCATGGTATTGAAAAAGCCTTTTAATCAACGGCGTTTGTGCAATGGCAGTAATGTAGCCGAGGAGGAGCAAAATTTTAAATCCGCCTTCAGCCAACGTTTGAGGAACGCCATCCGGTACCCATTTTCCTAGTAAAAAGTCTGCCAGGAAAACGGGAACGAGTGTAAACACGAATTTCCCGAACAGGAAGGAAAGTACTCCGACGACAGCAACACCTAAAATCATGGTGAGCTTCGATGGACTTTCGGAGGCTTCTTCTCCAGACTCCTTACTGTATTGTTCAGAGGCGAAGTTGAGATGTTTGGCCCCATTGGCGCTGGCTTCAACCAAACCAACAATCCCACGCAAAAACGGAATCTTTTTTAGCGTAGTAATCCATTTATATTCGGACCTTGGGGATTCAAAATACTCAATTTCATGATTTTTTTTGCGAACAGCTGTAACGGTCGTGGTTTTGCCACCGAACATAACACCTTCGATGACGGCCTGACCGCCGTAGCTAGGTACGTTTTGTTGCGCCAATTCAATCACCATCCTTACCACTATATTAACGGAAATGGCGACTTGAAGCTACAAGGAGTTCGTATTTTTCCAACAAATGTAAAGCGGAAGTGAAAAGCTTAAAGGAAGAGCATACTAGAGAACAGAGGTGATGGAAATGGAAATAAGCAAGACAGGACGAAGGCACAAGCAAGCACGCATATCCCATACAGAAGAAGGCAGGCAAGGGAGTAAAAGAGTCTCCTTCTCGAAGATTTTGGAGGTGGCATTCTGGGGAACGATTATTTGGGGGCTCGTTCGATTGATGGCTCACTTTTTGCACATGACCCCGTACGGAGTCGGAGCATTTGCTCGTCCCTTTATCGGTATCGAGGACGAAAATACGTTTACGAGCGTGTGCCTTGGTGGTATCGTGCTGTTCGTTGAAACTTTCGTTGCTTCATTTGTATTCAGCTTGCTATTTAGTCGGATCCGTGTGTGGTGGTTGGGGCTCGTCTACGGGGCAGTCATGTTAGGGATAGCGGGTTTCTTCTTTCATATCGGAAATTGGGAGGTTGCCACCTTAAGTACGGAAGGCGCTTGGTATTTGACGTTTGGCTTGTTCCTTGGGATGACAATCATGCTCGAGCAATCAGACGAGAATCATGCATGGAATGAGTACACAAGGTAGGAGGATTTCTCCGTTCCTTGTCAAAATGGATGTAGCAATGTTCGAAATGTTGCTTTGGCGAATGTCTACTTTGGATTCAGAGCGGCTTGTGGTAAAATGTTTCATTAATAAAAAAACTTTTATAGGGAGAGGGATGGTCGATGACTTCCGTCTTGTTATTGAACGGGCCAAACTTGAATTTATTGGGGACGAGGGAGCCGGATGTTTACGGAAGGGAAACGCTGGAGGATGTGGTGACAATCCTGACTGGTGTCATGAATGAGTTGGGCGGAAAGCTTGAGCATCTCCAATCGAATCACGAAGGTGCCCTCATCGACGCGATTCATCAAGCGAGAGGTGTCCATGACGGCATTCTGATCAATCCAGGCGCATTCACCCATTACAGCTATGCGATCCGAGACGCTTTGGCCAGTGTAGCTCTTCCGACGATTGAAGTACATATTTCCAATATTCATACACGGGAACCATTTCGCCATCACTCAGTCATCGCACCTATTACGATTGGACAAGTTGTCGGGTTGGGGATCGATGGATATGAATGGGCGTTAAGAGCACTCGTCCGTAAAGTCGAAAAAAAATAAAAGCTTTCAAAAAGGGGAAAAGGCTGCCATGAAACTACGTCTGCATAAATTGCGCGATGCACTTACACAAGTTGGAGCAGAGGCGTTTATTACCGAAAAAACAGAGAATCGCTTCTACTTGAGCGGTTTCACTGGATCAACGGGATGGGTAATTGTCACGGAAACAGAAGCGTTTCTCGTCACTGATTTCCGCTATGTGGAACAAGCGCAAGAACAGGCACCTGAATTTACAGTGGTCAATAACGAGAGAAAAGCTGTGGAAGCGATGGCAAAGCTCTTGCAAGAAAAAGGGATCAAGCGCTTGGCATTCGAGAGCAGCGTGTCCTTTAGCACGTATCAGGAATGGAACAAAGGATTCGACGGAGTAGAGCTGGTGCCAACAAGCGGTCTGCTTGAAAAAATTCGCATGTTTAAAGACGAATCCGAGATGGTTATCATTCGTGAAGCGGTTCGTATCGCGGAAGCAGCATTTACGCATATTCAAGGCTACATCAAGCCAGGTGTGCGTGAAGCCGATGTTGCCTTGGAATTGGAGTACTTCATGCGCAAGCAAGGTGCGACAGGCTCTGCTTTTGATATAATCGTAGCGTCAGGTGTGCGCGGCGCTCTGCCACATGGACGTGCGTCCGAGAAAGTGATTCAGGCAGGGGAAATGGTTACACTCGACTTTGGTGCTGCTTATCGGGGCTATCATTCCGATATCACACGCACATTGTCTGTAGGAGAACCAGACCCGAAAATGCGTGAAATCTACGATATCGTTCTGCGTGCCCAGCTGGCAGGTTTAGAAGCACTGAAGCCAGGTGTATCCGCAAAAGACGCTGACGCAGCAACGAGAGATCTCATCACAGCAGCAGGCTATGGGGATGCCTATGGACATAGCGCAGGTCATGGTCTCGGATTGGAAGTTCACGAGCTGCCAGGGCTGTCGACTGTGAGCACCTTCGTATTGGAGCCAGGTATGCTCGTAACGATGGAGCCAGGCATTTACGTGACAGGACTTGGTGGCGTTCGAATCGAAGACGATGTGTGGATTACAGCTGATGGCCATGAGAACCTGAACAAGTCTACGAAAGAGTTGCTCATTTTGCCTGTGTAATTTATACTTATTCTGTTATTGATTGATTTGGGAGGACTACCATGATCTCTGTAAACGATTTTCGTACCGGTTTGACAATCGAAGTGGATGGCAATATTTTTACCGTGCTAGAATTCCAACACGTAAAACCAGGTAAAGGTGCGGCATTCGTTCGCTCCAAACTGCGCAATCTGCGTAGCGGCAACACAACAGAAATGACCTTCCGCGGCGGTGAAAAAGTTAACCCTGCCCGCATCGAATCCAGCACGATGCAATACCTGTATGCGAGCGGAGACGAGTACACTTTCATGAATACTGAAACATATGAGCAAATGACGTTCACTCAAAAGCAAATCGAGCGTGAACTGCGTTTCCTTAAGGAAAACATGAACGTGCAAATCATGCAGTACAACGGAGAAACAATCGGTATTCAATTGCCGAATACGGTTGAACTCGTTGTAACTGAATGTGAGCCAGGTGTAAAAGGTGACACTGCTTCTAACGTAACAAAGAAAGCAACCTTGGAAACTGGTTTCGTAGTAAACGTTCCTCTCTTCGTAGAAGAAGGAGAGCGTCTGATCATCGATACTCGTACGGAAGCATACGTTTCCCGCGCGTAAAAGTACAGATTGCAAGAAAAAGCTGTGCCCAATTGGGTGCAGCTTTTTTTATTTGCTTCTCCTCTCGATGTGGGATTGTAAAAATTATGCAATTCCACTACATTTAGTAGTACAGAGAAATAGTAATGTGGAGGGGCATGGCTTTGAGAACGGAACAAGAAATGATGAACATGCTGGTTGATTTCGCTAGGAAGGATGATCAAATCCGCTTGGTAACCTTGGAAGGGTCACGCACGAACAAAAATATACCCGCTGATCCTTTCCAAGATTATGATATTTCGTATTTTGTGACTGAGATGGCTTCTTTCAAGGAAAATGATCAATGGCTCGATGCTTTTGGGAATCGGATCATGATGCAAAAACCGGAGGATATGGAGCTTTTTCCGTCCGAGTTAGGGAATTGGTTTTCCTATCTCATGCTATTGGAGGATGGAAATAAAGTGGATCTGACGCTGATTCCGATAGACGAGACAGAGCAGTATTTTGCAGATAGCGACGGTCTGGTTGAGATTTTGCTGGATAAAGACGAGCTTATCAAACACGAGGTGCTCCCTTCCGATCGCCAATATTGGACCCGGAAGCCAAGTGCTAGAGAGTTTGATGACTGCTGCAATGAATTTTGGATGGTCTCTACTTATGTTGTCAAAGGTTTGGCGAGAAAAGAAATTCTGTTTGCGATTGACCATCTCAATGAAATTGCCCGACCAAATTTGCTCCGCATGATGGCTTGGCAAATCGGATGTGAGAAAGGATTTACCTTTAGTGTCGGGAAAAACTACAAATTTATCGACCGCTATCTTCCAAAAGAAGATTGGGAAGCGTTACTATCCAGCTATAACGAAAACGGCTACCCGCAGATGTGGGAATCGTTATTCACTTGCTATGAGCTATTTCGAAAGTACTCCAAAGCGGTGGCAGAAAATCTCGAATATCCGTATCCAGCTTACGATGAAGCCATTACCAAATACGCGGAACATATCTACCATTCATGGAAGTGATGGATGGAACTCAACCGCCTTTTATCAAGGGCGGTTTTCTTATGTTTTGTAGACGCTCGACCAACAAAGCTGACGAGAAGAAAAAGCACAGAGCTCGTAGACCTTGACAACGCCTACCCAGTCGGAACTTAAAAAAGGAGACCACGCCTGTCGAACACTTCTTCTTTGAAATTCTTCCGCCCGTAGGGTGGCTTTGGCTCGACGGTCCCCTTTTTTAAGTGTAGACGGCCAGTGATTCCCCCTTGCTGGCGTGTCAGAGTCGAAGAGCACTGTGCTTTTTCTTCTCCTCCACAATGTTGACTCAAACTTTTTTTAAAAAATGCATTCATTTTTGGAAAGAAAATACAAAATGATCCGTTAATCCATATGAACCTGCCAAAACGAACGCTGCGCAGCGAACTTTTTTGAAATGGGAGGATTTCCTTTGCAGGATGATTGGTTGCTCATACAACAGGTACAAAAAGGGAATCGGGATGCCTACGCGCACCTGGTCGACAAGTACAAAGAACGGTTATACAGCTATCTTTATCGAATGACGGGACAGCAGCAGGATGCTCAAGACCTGACACAAGAGGCTTTCATCAAAGCGTACTGTCAACTCGATAAATATAAGCCGACAGATGCTTTTTTGGCCTGGCTGTATCGGATTGCGTCCAACTTGTGTATAGACGCGTGGCGCAAGAACAAGCACTACGCCAAAACACCTTTGGAAGAGACAAGGCTGATTGAATCTGATACACCCGAAAAAGCGTATTTGGAAAAAGAAAAGCAAGATACCTTGCAGCAGCAAATCATGGCGTTGGGGGAAGAATACCGCGTTGTGTTTATGCTGAAATACTTGGAACAGATGAGCTACAAAGAGATTAGCGAAATTTTGCATGTTCCGGTTACAACTGTACAAATGCGTATCCATCACGCCAAGAAAAAGCTCCGGGCTAGTATCGCGCAAGAAATGTCAGGAGGTGCAGCTATCTATGAATTGCTCCAAAACTGAAGAGTTGCGCAGGTATTTGTCTGGTGAGCTATCTGAAGGTGATGCTAGACTGCTGGAACGACATGTCGAAGACTGCCTGCTCTGTCAGAGGCTGATGATGGAGGAAGAGGATAGCGACGAGGAGTTCCCGAGCCTGCACGTTCCAAGCGCGTTGCCCACAGATTTTACTTCCCAGGTGATGACGGCGTTAGAGCAAGTGCAATTGCCAAAACCAAAACCAAACTGGAAAAAAAGGAGTGTAAACATTTTGAAGAAAACAGCGTTAGCTGTGGCGAGTGTCACAGCAATCATTACGTTTGGGTCCATGGTGTCTCCGACTTTTGCGAGCTACGTAAACAGTGTCATACAATCCATACAAGGTATCGACCAAGGAATGAAGCAGGCAGCTGAGAAGGGTTATGTTCAGGAAATCAATAAAAAGGTGACGGATCAAGGAATTACACTGGTTGTAAAAGAAGTAGTTGCGGATCCAGTACGGATGGCGATCATTGCAAATATCGTGGATCAAAATGGCAAGCGAATCCCGTTTGATGTGGAAAAAGACGGATTGTCCCTTACTTACAAAAACAAGTCAGGTGAAGATCTGAATCCTGGGGGAGGGGGCTATACCTACGGTGAGGAAGGAGAGTATCTTGTCGTCAGCCATGATATTTTCCGATTCCTGAAAGATAGCAAGACATTGCCGGATGAGATCATCGTCGGTGTCGAAGCTACCATGTTAGGTGGGAAAGAAGGTAGCTGGAAGGTAGAGTTTCCAGTTGATATGAAAAAGGCAAGGGCAGTGGCAAACTACACCAAGATTGGACAAAAATATATGACTCCGAATGGAATCGAGATCATGTTGCAAAACATTATGACGGTACCGAGCACAAGTATGATGGAGTTGGAAATAGACTGGACAAAAGAAAGAGAAGAACAAATCCAAAAATGGAAAGAGCAAAACGGTTGGATTGTAAAAGGGCCAAAAACAGGTGCATTCACAGAAGCCGAGAGGATGGAGAGGTATTTCATCGACATGGGGGTAGCATTCCAAATATTTGATGAAAAAGGGAATGTGGTAGCAGGATGGGACGATGCGTTGCATGAAGAACTTAACCAAATTCGAAAGAACAACGTAGAGCACTCGTACCGTGGAAAAGTGCATGATGACGGCAAAGGAGTTACGAAATGGAATGGGATAACTCCACTAGCAAAGGATCAAACGTACAAAATAAAAATGCATTCTCTGTACCTGTATGAGCCAGCGAAGTTTCAGGCAACCATCCCGATTGATACCCTGTTAAAGGATAAGGTAACCGTGACGAATAGTGACAGTACCTATACCTTAACGGGCTTTACCTTAAAAACAACGGAGGAAGATGAAATAATCGGAAATGAGACCTATTTTGGAAAGGGTGCACTGATCTCGTTTTCGGCCATTCTTCCAGAAGGGATCGTCTACACGACTGAATGGTCGGCACTGGATGAGTCCAAACAAACATACAAGGTATCTCTTAACGGAACAACATATACAAGAGGCAAGGACGGAAGAGTACATGTTACAGGAACATTCTTCATCCGCGACCTTGAAAAACAGCCAAAAGAGTTAAAGCTGTCTCACGCTATTCAACAACGCCAATACCAAGACCTCAACTGGGAAGTTCCGTTTGACACGTCCAATAACACTAAACGCTAAAACAACATAGACAAATCCCCCTCCTGGATGTAAAAGAGGGGGATTTCGTTTTTATCTGCTTCCAAACCATTCCCACAGCTTCAACACAAACGCTGTAATACCAGCAGCCATCAAAGGCCCGACGGGAATACCCCGAAAAAACACAATGCCAATAATCGAGCCAATCACTAGACCAACGATCATATGTGGCTCCGTGCGTAGCAAATCGAGTCCTTTTCCATTCATCCAGGTGGCAATGGCCCCACCAGCCAGTGCGGTTAAGCCGACAACCGTAGTGAAAAGAGGCGTGACGTCTTTCCATGATATTTTTTCGCTGGCGAATGGAACCAGTACGGAAATGGTCAAAAAGAGCAGCCCGAGCTCCAATCCGCGCCGTTCTACTGTTGGGAAAAAACGCTCCAGTGCCGTTAGCTTCAACACCAACAATATACTTGCGGCAGTCGCAATAATCGGTGAGCGCCCAATAAGACCGATAACGATTAGGATGACCAGCATTACTTCTCCAGACATCATTGGCATCAAAACCCCTGTCCCTGTTCTCTTTTCACATTATGAGACAAGGTGTGGGAGTATGCGTTTCTCCTTGATGTAGGGAACGATTTGATACTGATCCACTTGAGCACAGTACCGTATGTCGCTTGCGAGATGGTGCTGGATGAGCCTTTTTCCTGTTGTCGTGTGGGGTAACAGCTCGCTCAGTTTTCCCGCGTAATAAAGGTAGCTCGCCTTTAGCACTTCACCCAGATCACAAATTTGGATGCTCGGTAACGATTGTTGTGCCTGTGCAATCATCAAGCCGGCAGCTAGACCGTCTTCCAGAGCGAATTCCGACCGGGTACCTGCACAGTACAGAGTTATGTCGAGATGATACGAAAGAGCGTGCCGCATGCATGCGGTGGCATTCAAGAAGCAGCCGATCAAGAGAGCAGTGGCACGTTCTGCTTTTTGGATCGCGCGAGTCCCGTTCGTCGTGGTGAGAATAAGCTGGCTCCCCGTTTTCCCCAAACCTGCGATTTCGGTTGGTGAGTTATTGCAGTCGAATTCGGGGATTTTCTTGCAGTGGCGTTCCCCGGCCAAAATACAGTCGCTCGTGCGTAGGGAGTTCGCTTGCCCAATGGTTTCGACCGGGATGACGCTGCGAAATCCATTACCTAATGCCGTGACAATCGTACTGGAGGCACGAAGCACATCGATGACGATGACTACATGATTGCTGATCTGTTCAAAACGAATTTCTTCCACGGTCGGCACCACCTCTATTCGCACGGAAAACACCTCCCTCTATCCATGATTAGGGCTGTATCGCCGCGCAATCCGCGCCGTAGCGTCTCCAAAGAGAATACATCCGTATAGGCAATATTTCCGAGGTTCACGTCGCTGCCAATGGCCTTGATGAAGCAGACCTGTTGATCTTTTTGTGGTGCTTCCCAGATTAGACGGGAGGCCTTTTCTTTGGCCGCCGCGACAATGTCTAAAACGAAGGAATCGTCAATCTTGCCATCCCCGTCACACACGCCGACGGTGCCACTTTCTCTCGCTTCTACAATCACGTGACTGGCACCATTGTGCAGGTCGAAGCTAAGCGTCTCCAGCAATTCCTCTCGACAAGTGCGATAGTCGGCAGCTTTTTTTCCGACCTCTGTGTAGACCACTAGATCGTTGTCTAACGCGTAATTGATGGCTTCCTGGCGCTGTGCAAAGGATAAGGGGAACGTTCCATCGGATATTTCCACCGCAGAAAAACCGAGAGAGCGAATCAGCTTCATATAATCTGCAATTGAATTGTGGCGAATGGCGATTTCAAAAAAAGTTCCTCCAGGCATGATGTGTACACCAAATTGTTTTGCAAGGGTCAGCTTTTGGTTGAGTATTTCGAGGGGGTACAGAGCAAGGGTGCCAAAGCCGAGTTTGTATAGATCGATATAGGGAGCAGCCAGCGCGAACAAGTCGGAATATGCAGTAAGTCCAAGGCCTTTGTCAATCACCATGGTTAAGCCCTTCACACGGGGCTTCTCTCGTATTTGCCCGGACGGGTTTGCCCAGCTATCAGGTAAAAACGATTGATCACACTCTACCATCGGCAAGTTCCTCATTTCTTCTAGGCGTATGGTTCAGTGTATGCCCAGTGAAGGGGAGGAGTGAGGGCAAAAGCCTATAGAGATGATTCAAAAAGTGCTGAAATGATGTGGTACAGGCATAGAGTGAAAGGAGGGGAGGACGAGACGGTATGTTGGAAAAAGCGATTATGGGTATGGCAGCACTTAGGGTCTTTTCAGGCAGTATCGAGATCATTGCAGCTTTGCTCATTTTAAAAGTGAACCAGGTCGAAAAAGCTCTGCTCATTAATTCAGGGCTTGCGATTGTTGGGCCAATTATCTTGATCACCACAACGACAATCGGTTTATTAGGCATGTCGGATCGGGTTAGCTTCGCCAAAATAGCCTGGATTCTGGTGGGGATCTCGTGCATCCTGATTGGCGTCCGCAAATAATTACCCATATCCTTCCATTCGTAAATGGCATCACGATGGGGAACGATAAGTGGGAGAGATTGGATGGGAGGGAATGTGGATGCCAGAATCATTGGCGAATCGAATCGCATACTTGCAAGGGTTGGCAGATGGATTGGAAGTGGGGGAGAAGAGCCCCGAAGGAAAAATAATGGTAGAGATGATTGAGATTCTAAATGAGGTGCAGGGTCAGCTACGAGAGCTTCACGCGCGAGTGGAAGAGGCGGAGGATTATGTGGAGGCCTTGGATGAAGACTTAGAGGACATTGAGCTGTATCTTTTTGAAGATGATGATGACTTGTATGAAACCGTTGTCGATTGTGAGGATGATGACGACGAGTACGCGACTTTCTACGATTTGGATGATGATGAAGACGCACAACAATACGAAGCACAAGTAGATCCCCATCTCGAAACGACTTACGAGTTTGCATGCCCTAGCTGCCAGAAAGAAATCTATCTGCACGAGGGCAAAGATGAGGAAGGTTTCAGACACTATGTAATAGAGCCGGTGGATAACAAGAAATCGGATAATCGATGATTCCAATAGGAAAAGCTTGCACTCGTCTTTCTAGCACGAGAGCAAGCTATTTTTTTTGCATAAATCTCGTCCACCTCTGCATAGGATGGAGGTAAGTCAAAGTGGACAAAGGCAGAAGGCTGCAAAAAGGAGGGTACCTGATGAATGAGATCTTGACGATTTTGCCAGCAACTTTACGAACGATTTTGACGGCCCTTCCTATCGCGGTAAGAGAGAATCTGGAAGAGATTCGGCTTCGGCAAAACCAGCCGCTAGAAGTCCGGTTTGGCCAACAATCCAGCTATGTGACATCGTCGGGGCAAATCACCTCGATACCCGCACAAGGATGGCTATTTTCAGCAGAAGAGGCAGCAAAACTCTTAAACCAGGTCAGCCAGCATTCTCTTTATGCCTTGGAGGAAGAGTTGAAAAGGGGTTACATCACGGTAGTTGGCGGTCATCGAATTGGCATTGCGGGGAAAGTGGTGCTGGACAAAGGTGAAGTGAAGGGAATCAGAGATGTGACCAGCTTCAACATCCGGATTGCCCGCGAGAAAAAGGGCGCGGCCAAAAAGGTCATGTCGTATTTGTTTGAGGATGGCAAATTGCAAAACACGCTGCTCATCTCCCCACCCCAATGCGGGAAGACAACCTTGTTGCGTGATATCGCACGAACCATCAGCTACGGGAGCGAGTGGTCTTCAAGTCGCAAGGTAGGAATTGTGGACGAGCGTTCTGAGTTGGCGGGATGCTTGCAAGGAGTTCCTCAACGAGATGTTGGTCCGCGAACGGATGTGCTGGACGCTTGCCCAAAAGCTGTCGGGATGATGATGCTGATTCGCTCCATGTCTCCTGATGTTCTGATTGTGGACGAGGTAGGAAGAGCGGAGGATGGCGACGCAGTCTGGGAAGCGATTCATGCGGGTGTAGCCGTCATTTGCTCTGCGCATGGAGCGAGCGTCAAGGAAGTTGCCGAACGTCCTATGCTAGGCAAGCTGATTCGATATGGTGCCTTTTCCCGCTATATCGTACTCAGCCGCGCAAAAGGTGTCGGAACAATCCAGGCCATCTACGATCAAAGCATGAACCTGGTTGAAAGGGAGAAGGCTGCATGGTCAAGCTGATGGGAGCCGTACTCATCCTGTTTTCGGCGTCGATGGTTGGTTGGCAGATCGGCAAGTATTACGCGAATCGTCCCGTTCAGCTTCGGGCTCTGCTCGTTGCTCTACAAATGCTCGAAACGGAAATCGTGTTCGGGATGACGCCATTACAGCGAGCGTTTGTGAAGGTCGGTCATCGCGTTTCCGAAGAGGTAGGGAAAGTATTTCTTCTGGCCGCGGAATTCCTACAGACAGAAAAGGTGCATTCGGCTGAGGAAGCCTTGCAACAAGCAATGAATAGACTCTGGACCCAAACCGCCTTGCGCAGACAAGAGCGAGAGGTGCTTGAGAGTCTAGGTCAGGTACTCGGATCATCCGATCGGGAAGACCAGCAAAAGCATTTGCGCTTAGCTGTCACCCACTTGCGAGGGCTGGAAGAGGAGGCTCGTGCGGAACAGGAAAAGTACGAAAAAATGTACAAGAGTTTGGGCTTTTTAGGTGGACTCTTGGTCGTCATCCTGATGTTCTAAAGGCGAGGTGTTCACAGTGGATTTTGATTTGACACCTGTTTTCCAGATAGGAGCAGTAGGTTTCATTACAGCCATCCTGCATACGGTCCTGAAGCAGGCGGGCAAGGAAGATATTGCGCATTGGGCAACTCTGGTCGGATTCATCATTGTCCTGTACATGGTGTCCCATTACATCGGTGACTTGTTCTCCGAGGTAAAACGCGTCTTCCTGTTCAACTGAGGAGGGGCTCCAGATGGAGATTGTACAAATTGTCGGACTAGGACTGGTGGCTACGATTCTCGCGCTAGTCATTAAGGAACAGAAGCCGATGTTCGCCTTTTTGCTGGCGATCGCGAGCGGGGTCATCATCTTTTACTTTCTCGTCGGAAAAATAGCAGAGGTTATTCGGATTTTGGAAAGATTGGCGGTTCAAGCAGATTTGAACCTTGTGTTTCTGGAAACAATTCTAAAAATCATCGGAATTGCCTACATCGCTGAATTCGGTGCACAGATGACCCGAGATGCTGGACAAGGTGCGATTGCTTCGAAAATCGAGCTCGCTGGAAAAGTCCTCATCCTGGTTATGGCTGTACCGATCATCCAAATCATTATCGAAACAGTGATCGACTTGTTGCCGGCGTAAGGGAGGTGGGATGTCCATGGCACACACTTGCAAGCTGATCCTGTTCTGGTTTCTGTTCCTTGCCTTGTTTCCAGTTGCCGTGTCAGCTACTGCGACACCCGCTGTGGCACCCGCAGCCGGTCCAATCAATCAAATCGTGCAACAACAGGTCGATCACTTGCAGCTAGACCGAGTCGAACAGTATTGGAAACAGTTGTTACGCGACTATAAAGGGTACTTGCCCGATTTGAAATCGGAAGGCTTTATCCAAATCCTCATGCAGCAAGGTGACTTCAGTATTTCAGGAGTCCTGCAAGGAATGGGCAAGTTTATCTTTCATGAGATTTTGATGAATGGCAAGCTGCTCAGCTCCATCATTATCATTACGGTCTTCGCGATGATTCTCGAAACGATGCAGAACGCCTTTGAACGCAATGCGGTATCGACAGTGGCGTACTCGATTACGTATCTCGTCTTGATGGTACTTGCGATCAACAGCTTTCATGTCGCCATTACCTATGCAAAAGACGCAATCGCAAACATGTCTGATTTCATGCTGGCCATGATCCCACTGGTAATCGCGCTACTGGCTTCGGTAGGCAATCTGGCATCCGCCACAATGTTTCACCCGCTGATTATCTTCATGATCAACACCAGCGGCATGATGATCTCTTATGTCGTGTTCCCGCTTCTGTTTCTCTCTGCGATGCTCTCTATCGTCAGCCTGTTTTCAGAGAGGTACAAAGTCACGCAGCTAGCGACCTTGCTACGCAATATTGCAATGGGTGTCCTTGGTTCATTTCTGACGATCTTTCTCGCCATCATTTCCATACAAGGAGCCACTTCAGCGGTTGCGGACGGGGTCACTCTCCGAACAGCGAAATACATCACAGGCAATTTCATCCCGATAGTAGGTCGTGTGTTCTCCGATGCGGCAGATACCGTACTCAATGCCTCGCTACTGGTCAAAAATGCCGTAGGCTTGGCGGGTGTTTTGATCCTGATCATGCTATGCGCGTTTCCGGCTTTGAAGATACTGGTACTGGCTCTGATCTACAATCTGTCATCTGCCGTACTCCAACCGCTTGGAAACAGCCCAATCATCAGTGCGCTAGGTACGATTGGGAAAAGTCTTTTGTTCGTCTTCGCTGCTTTGGCAACGGTCGGCTTGATGTTCTTTCTGGCGATTACGATCATTATTGCGGCGGGCAACATCTCCATGATGGTTCGGTAGGTGATGAGATGACGTGGTTAACCCTGTGGTTGAAAAAAATTATCCTGCTCGTCCTTTTGGCTGCCTTCCTCGATCTGATCCTGCCCAATACGACACTGCAACGCTACGTAAAAATGGTGATGGGCTTGATTCTCTTGCTGACGATCATTTCTCCCGTGTTCAGTCTGTTCAGTCTCTCGCAGGAAGATCTGGCCTTTCGTCTGGATCGATACCAACAAGAGCTGAACAAGCCTGCTTCGGCAGAATGGAAACGCATCACTGACAAGCTGCTCGGTCAACAAAACCAACAGATGACGGCTTACGTTCAGTCACAGGTAGCGTCATCGGTAAAAGCTAGTGTCAAAGAGCAGTACGGCGTAACTGTCGATGATGTCACGATTACCGTCAATCAGCAAAATCCGGAACAGCCAATTCTTGAACGAATCGAGCTGGTAGTCAGTGACGCGAACAAGGAAGAGCAAAAAGGGCAGAGCACGATTGAACCGATTAAGCCTGTCCAACCAGTTGAGATTACGATTGGCAAACCCATTGAAATGCAACCTGATCCCAAAGCAGATATGGCAGCAACAGCTCATTATGACAATCCACTTTACGCGCAAATCACAAACGATGTCGCCAAAGAGTGGGGGCTTTCGAAGAGCCAGGTCATCATCAAAGACGAATCGAGAGAAAGAGAGAAGCAGTAGCGGATACAGTCAGTGAAGCGAGGTGAAAACAATGAACCAATTGTGGGAAAAGCTGAAAAGTCTGCTCATGAAGAAACAAGGCGAGACGATGCAGGAAGAAAAGAAAATCGTGGTGGGGAGCAAGGGGAAAAACCAAAAGCTAAAGCCGCTACATTATTTCATCGTCATATTGGGAATTGGCGTTGCCATCATGATTCTGACGGACTTCCTCAGAGTGGAAAAAGACCAGCCACTCGGATTTGGAGATATAGGGAGTGAGGCGCCAGGTCCTTCTGGAGGCGATGCAACTTCCCAGGTGTTAGGGGGATCACCGACTACAGATATCATTGCAGAGTATGAAAACATTTACGAGACACAGCTTCGTGAGATCCTCGCTTCTGTTGTCGGTGTCGGTGAAGTACAGGTCATGGTCAATCTGGAATCAACACCAGAGCTGGTTGTAGAAAAAAATCGCAACATTCGTTCCTCAACCAATCAGGAAATGGACAAAGAAAAGGCAACCCGCAATCAAAATGACCAGTCACGAGATGAGCAGGTCGTCATCGTGCAAGGCGGCAAGCAAGATGCCCCTGTTATTGTGAAGACGTTGAAGCCGAAAGTCCGCGGGGTCCTGGTAGTAGCAAAAGGGGCCGATAACATCCAGGTTAAAGCGTGGATCACTGAAGCCGTTCAAAAGGTTTTGGATGTTCCCGCTTATAAAATATCCATTTTGCCCAAAAAAGGGTAGGAGGTAATGGCGAATGATTCTGCGAAAGCAAACGGTTTGGTTGTTGACAATGCTTGCTGTCATGGTTGTGCTCTCTGGATATTACTTGGTGAAGGGACCGCAAGAACAGGTCCCAACATCAGGACAAGAGCACGCTGTCCAGAAGCAAGAGCAAATTTCCGGTGTGGTGGTTGAATCCAAGCAAGTAGATCACGCCCCACAAGCAACGCCTGTCGATCAAGCTCCAAAGGCAAACCCAGTAGAAGGAAAAACTGGCACGCAAGGAGCGAAGACTCCTGCTGCACCAGAAGCAAAACCAGCCACATCGAACACGGTCGTCCCAGTAGCAGAAACGGCGAGTGAAATCTTCCAAGGTTTCAAAATGAAACGCGAAGCCATGCTGGCGCAACAAAAAGACGAACAGCTAGCAATCGTAAACAGCACGGAGTCCTCTCCGCAGGCAGTCGCTGAAGCGATGGCCAAGTTTGAAGAACTGTCCAATATGGAAAGTGCTACGATGACTGCAGAAGAAATGCTAAAGGCGAGCGGCTATCAGGATGCGGTCGTTACTGTCCAAAATAACATTGCGACAGTCATTGTACAAAAAGATAAATTGAGCGCAAACGAGGTAGTGGAAATCATTGCCAACGTGAAGCAACACCTGAATATCCCGGCGACAAACATTAACGTACAATACAAGGCATCCTAATAAAGCTACGGCACTTTCTCGTTATAAGGGATAGGAGAATCGGGCATGATGGTAAGGATTTTCTCGCTTCTGTTAGAAAAGAAGCGGGGAAATCCTTTCTTGACGTGGTTTAGGCAACAGGCTACCATGGATTTATGGTTTGCCAAAAGGATACATACTGGACTTCACGAACCTCTATTGAAAGAAAAGAAGGAGTGCTTGTTCGTAATGAAAATGCATGAAATACGTGAAATTATTAAGTTAATTGATCAATCATCCATTCAAGAATTTAACTTGGAAACAGAAGGTGCCAAGGTGTCTCTGAAAAAATCCAATGGTACGGAAACGATTGTCGTCACGCAACCAGCGGTTCAAGCTCCTGTTGCAGCACCCGTAGCACATATCCCGGCTCAGCCAGTTGTCGCGGCAGCGCCAGTCGCAGCAGAAGCTCCGAAAGCAGCAGCTGTACAAGCAGCGGATGACGCAAATCTCCACAAGATTGTATCTCCAATGGTAGGGACTTTCTATAGCGCACCAGAACCAGGCAAGCCGGCTTACGTACAAGCTGGTGACAAAGTGAATGCGAGCAAAGTTGTTTGCATCGTGGAAGCCATGAAACTCTTTAACGAAATCGAAGCAGAAGTAAGCGGAGAGATCGTGAAAGTGCTCGTAGAAGACGGCCAATTGGTTGAGTATGGCCAAGCATTGTTTTTGGTGAAGCCAGAATAAGGTGGGGGAGAGCGGAATGTTTCAAAAAGTATTGATTGCCAATCGCGGGGAGATTGCCGTACGTATTATCCGTGCATGCCGCGAGCTGGGCATTCGTACGGTCGCCGTCTACTCCGAAGCGGATCGTGAAGCGCTTCATGTGAAGCTGGCCGACGAAGCCTACTGTATTGGTCCCAAGGCATCCAAGGAAAGCTATTTGAATATAGCAAACATCATGAGTGTAGCGACCAAGGTAGGGGCAGACGCCATCCATCCTGGTTATGGCTTCTTGGCAGAAAACGCCGATTTTGCCGAGATTTGTGCCGCATGTAACATTACCTTTATCGGTCCAGACCCAGAAGCCATTGTGAAGATGGGGGACAAGTCCACAGCGAAGGATACGATGAAAACGGCAGGTGTACCTACTGTACCAGGTACGGAAGGGCTGATCGAAGATGTGGCTGACGCTGTCGTTACCGCAAACAAGATTGGCTATCCTGTCATGGTCAAAGCGACGGCGGGTGGCGGCGGACGTGGTATGCGCGTAGCCGTTGACGATGAAGATTTGGAAAAAGCGATCCGTCAGGCGCAAAACGAAGCGAAAACGGCTTTTGGCAATCCAGGTGTTTACTTGGAGAAGTTCGTAGAAGGCCCGCGCCATGTGGAAATTCAAATCATGGCTGACAAGCATGGCAATGCCGTATACCTAGGTGAGCGCGACTGCTCTATCCAACGCCGTCACCAGAAGCTGATCGAGGAAGCGCCATCTCCAGCATTGAGCGAAGAGCTGCGCCGACAAATGGGGGATGCTGCTGTTGCGGCGGCAAAAGCCGTTTCTTATCACGGTGCGGGAACTGTCGAGTTTTTGTTGGACAAACATGGAAAGTTCTACTTCATGGAAATGAATACGCGTATTCAGGTAGAGCATCCTGTAACCGAGCTGGTGACTGGCTTTGACCTGATCAAGGAGCAGCTGACCGTAGCGGCAGGCCAACCATTGTCCTTTACGCAAGAGGATATCGTATTGGATGGCTGGGCTATTGAATGCCGCATTAATGCTGAGAATCCTGCGAAAAACTTCATGCCTTCGCCAGGTCGTATCACGGAATATTTGGCGCCAGGCGGCTTTGGTGTGCGCGTAGACAGTGCAGCGTATGCAGGATATTCCATTCCACCATACTACGACTCGATGATCGCCAAGCTGATCGTGTGGGGCAAGGATCGTAACGAAGCAATAGACCGTATGAAGCGTGCATTGGGTGAATTCGTCGTAGAGGGTATTACGACAACGATCCCATTCCATTTGAAGGTATTGGAGCACGAAGTATTTGTCAGCGGGAATTTCGATACGAAATTCTTGGAAACCTACGACTTGAACCTGGATGAAGAGTAAGTAGGGCTGATTTGTAAAAATACGGTGTGCTTGGTATAATGAATTACAAATTAGAGGGAGGTGCGAAGCATGGAAGAGTTTACTCCAGACTTAGATAGAACAGAACTTGGTAAAGTCCAGATCGCTCCCGAAGTGTTGGAAGTGATCGCCGGCATGGCTGCGTCCGAAGTAGAAGGTGTAGCGCAAATGAGCGGCGGTTTCGTAGGAGAAATAGCTGAACGATTAGGCCGTAAAAATATAGCACGTGGTGTGCGTGTAGAGGTTGGCTCCCGCGAAGCGGCGGTGGATGTTTCGATCATTGTCAAATACGGACATCGCATCCCGGAAGTCGCTCGAAATATTCAAGATAGTGTACGCAATGCGATTGAGAGCATGACAGGTCTTTCTGTAGTGGAAGTAAACGTACATATCGTTGATGTTGAATTGAAAGCAGAAGAAAAAGTACCGGCTCCAGTACCGGTTGAAGAACACCAGCGCGTGCGCTAACAAGCAGCGGATGGATGCCCCCTACGAACAGGGGGCATTTTCCTCATTTGAAAACGTGATTTTTGTTTAGGCGTAGAGCATACATTCATGGAGTTTTCTGGAGCGTGCCGTGTTTGTCTCCTTTTTCAAACATGGCTGAAAGGAGAGGTGCTTGTGAACTTGTTTGACCGCTTTATCTTGACGATTTATAGCTTTGCGCTCATTGTTTTGTCCTGCATCGCGATAGCAGCGACCAGCGGATTGATCTCGCAAGATTTTTTCCGTCCATATGTGGATCAGATGCTGGCGGGTACGAACATCACCTATCTCATTGTCGCGATCATTTTCCTCGTAGTCAGCCTTCGCTTCTTTTTCAGTTCTTTCCGCTCTAACAAGCCTAAAGTAGAACGGGGAATCCGTCAGCGCAGTGATTTGGGTGAGGTCAACATTACGATTCAGACGATCCAGACCATTGCAGAGCGCGCAGCCCGCCGAGTAAAAGGCGTGCGCGATATGAAAACGACAGTCAAAGCACTCGAGAGCGGCAATATTATCACCCTGCGTGTTTCGGTAGATGGAGAAACGCCATTGCCTGAACTGACACAGAAGCTACAGGCTGACGTGAAGGAGCAAGTCGAGGGGATTGCTGGTGTTGTCATTTCTGAGGTGACTATTGTCGTGACGGAAGTAGCTCAGCAGGAAAACTACTCGTCTCGTAAACGGGTGGAATAGAAGGTGAAGTAAATGATGCGGGAGTTAATGTGGGAACACAAGGGGAAGCTAATGGGGGTTTTTGCCGGATTTTTTTTAGGCATCATCTACCTTCTCGTGGGATTTTGGGATACACTGGTTTTTGTTGTGTTTGTCGGGACCGGTTATTATATTGGACGAAAGCTCGATCATAAAGAAGACTTGCGTGAAATACTCGACAAGATTTTGCCAGGCAAGTTTCGGTGAAAGAAGCAAAGGCCGAGCTCATTTTAATTAGTAGGTGAATGAATGGTATGAAACGAAGAACAGCACGAGAAAAAGCAGTTCAATGTCTTTTCCAAATTGATATGGCAGAGGTTCCGCTAACAGATGCGGTTGCTCTCGTCATGGAAGAATCCGAGGAAAATGCACAGTATTTGCGTTATCTCCTCGATGGTGTATTGAAAAACTTGACTGAGATTGATGCGGAAATCAAGAAGTATCTGCGTGGATGGCAATTGGAACGCATCGCCAATGTAGATCGCGCTATTCTTCGTCTGGCTTTTTACGAGATCATGTTTGAGGAAGACACACCTGACAAAGTCGTGATGAACGAAGCGATTGAGGTCGCGAAGCTCTTTAGCGACGAGCAGTCCCACAAGTACATTAACGGTGTATTGTCGAGCTTCTTGCAATCACGTGAAACCAAGCAGGCGTAATAGGTAGGAGATACAAGCATGAGTAAGGTAATGTTGGGAATCGACACGAGCAATTACCGGACATCACTGTGCTTGGCTGAGGAAGACGGCCGAATTGTCGCAGAAGCAAAACGCCTTTTGAAAGTAAAGGAGGGCAAGCGCGGACTGCAACAATCCGAAGCCGTCTTTCAGCATGTGATGAACCTGCCGGAATTAAGTGATGAGATGAAGTGGAAGGACTACGAGATTGCCGCGATTTGTGTGAGTGAGAAGCCGCGCCCGCAAGACGGATCGTATATGCCTGTATTTAAAGTAGGAGAAGGCTTGGCGAAATCATTGGCGACTTATTTGCGCGTTCCGCTGCACTTGACGACTCATCAAGAGGGACATATTGCGGCAGGGGAATACACTGCTGAGGTGCGTCCGACAGAAGACCGCTTTTTGGCTGTGCATTTGTCTGGAGGTACCAGCGAGTTGCTGTTGTGCGAGCGTCATGCAGCCGGATATACCATTGAGAAAATCGGTGGGACAATCGATCTGCACGCAGGTCAACTGGTCGATCGGATTGGTGTGGCACTGGGTCTGTCCTTTCCTGCAGGTCCTGCATTGGAGCAGTTAGCAAAGGAAGCAACAGGTGAGTTTCGGGTTTCTTCGGCGGTTGACGGACTTTCCTTTAGTTTTTCTGGTCCAGAAGCATCGCTTTTACGGGAAGTGGAGAAGGGGAGTACGAGCCCTGCTGAGATTGCGCGAGCGACAGAGCAATGTATTGCTAATGCACTAGAGAAGTCCTTGCGCCATGCAGTAGAGCAAGGCTACCCGAAGGACATCTTGATTGTCGGAGGAGTAGCTGCTAATTATTACATTCGTGAGCGGCTGATCAAACGATTGGAACACCCTGCTGTGAAGGCCAAGCTGTACTTCTGTGACCCCGTTTACTCCGGTGATAATGCCTATGGAGTCGCAATGTTGGGTTGGATGAAGCAAAAGGCGAACATTAAATAAATAAGAACTTTTTATAATTCGCCTTTACAGCTGAGGGAGAAATCGGTACACTTAACGTATCGACGTTGATAAAGGAGGCATTTTCTCCATGGCTGCAACCATTCTCCAGGGAAAAGAAGTCGCACAGAGTATTCGGGCCGAATTGGCGAACGAAGTAGCTGAATTGAAAAAACAAGGGGTCCTACCGGGATTGACTGTTGTCATTGTAGGAGACGACCCAGCTTCTCACTCTTATGTACGGGGTAAGGCAAAAGGCTGCGAGGAAGTCGGTATTTCATCCGAGATCATTCGGAAGGACGCTGACATCACAGAGGAAGAGTTGTTGGTTATCATTCAACAGTTGAACGAAAATCCGAACGTTAATGGGATTTTGGTTCAGCTTCCGCTTCCTGCTCATATTTCAGAGCATGCGGTCATTGAAGCCATTGCTCCTGAAAAAGATGTGGACGGTTTTCATCCGATTAGCATAGGCAACATGGTATTAGGAAATGATACGATGCTTCCTTGCACACCGCATGGGATTATTGAATTGATCAAGCGCACAGGTACCCAGATGGCAGGCAAACACGCCGTGGTGATCGGACGTAGCAACATCGTTGGTAAGCCGGTATCATTGCTGTTGCAACAGGAAAACGCAACGGTAACCATGTGTCATTCTCGCACGCAAAACCTCGAGGAATACACCCAAAAGGCAGACATCCTCGTCGTTGCAACTGGTAGGGCTCATATGATCGGCAAGGAGCATGTTAAACCGGGCGCTGTCGTCATTGATGTTGGTGTGAATCGCATTGAAACGGGTAAGCTGGTTGGAGATGTCAAGTTCGACGAGGTCAAAGAAGTGGCTAGCTTTATTACCCCAGTTCCAGGCGGTGTTGGCCCGATGACGATTACGATGCTGCTGAAAAATACTGTTGCGGCGGCGAAAAAGCAAGCAAAACAATAGAAGAAAATCGGCAACTTATTATAGAATGGATAAGGCATAAGCTTTATCCATTCTTTTGCATAGTCCTTGTTGCATGCATGGCAAAGCCAAGTTTTTGTAAAGGAGGGGCCGCATGGCATTACAAGATATTTTATCCGTCAGTGATCTCAATCGTTATATTAAGCTGGTGCTGGAAAAGGAACCCCACCTGCAAGATATATGGGTGAGAGGAGAAATCTCCAATTTTACTCACCATTCCAGCGGTCATATGTATTTCACGCTAAAGGACAAGCAGTCACGTATCAAAGTCGTCATGTTTGCGAGTTATAATCGCTTCCTGCGTTTCTTGCCCAAGGATGGCGCAAAAGCGATTGTGCGAGGGTCTATTTCTGCATACGAACGGGATGGCGCGTATCAGTTTTACGCCAAAGAGATGCAGCCAGACGGTCTCGGCTCGCTTTATTTAGCATTTGAGCAGCTGAAAGAAAAATTGGCGCAAGAAGGGTTGTTTGCAGCAGAGAGAAAGCGGATGCTCCCACGTTTTCCCAAACGTGTCGGTGTCGTCACTTCTCCGACAGGAGCTGCCATCCGAGATATTTGCACGACGATTCGCAGACGGTATCCGCAAGCAGAAATCGTACTATCACCAGCCGTTGTCCAAGGTGCGGATGCACCTGCATCGATTGTCTCCGCTATTCGGATCATGAACGATCAGCCTGATATTGATGTTCTCATTGTAGGGCGTGGTGGAGGTTCCATCGAGGAGTTGTGGGCGTTTAATGATGAAAACGTCGCGAGGGCAATTGCTACTTCACTCATTCCCGTCATCTCCGCTGTAGGACACGAGACGGATGTGACCATCGCCGATTTCGTAGCAGATGTACGGGCAGCTACGCCGACAGCCGCAGCTGAATTGGCAGTACCGCATTATTTGGAATGGGTCGAAAGAGTGCGACAGCTCGAGATACGGATGCATCGAGCAGTACGTGGTACCATGACAGAGCAGAGAAATCGTTTGACACGCTTGGGCAATTCGTATGCGATGCGCCAACCGGAGCGTAGGCTGGAGGAAGCGGCAGAACGATTGGATCGGGCACATTTGCGGATGCGTCAATCCATGAAGCATTTGCTAGACAGAAGACGCGAACGCTATACGCGATTAGATGAACAGATCAAGCGCTATCGCCTCGCTGATCAAATTGGAGATAAAAGAAAAAATCTGTCTAAGCTCCGCGCCACTTTGGACGAACGGATGCTGGGCCGTCTAAACCAAAAAAGAATGGCATTCGCAGCTAGAATAGCGACGTTGGAAGCACTGAGTCCACTAAAAGTCATGCAGCGTGGATTCTCACTCGTATACACCAATGACAAGCTCGTGAAATCGGTGGAACAGTTTGCCCCTGGCGACGAGATCATGGTACGATTAAGTGATGGCAGTGCGACTGCACGTGTGGAAAAAGTGAATCGGGAGGAGGAGAAGCAGAGTGGCTCGCAAGAAAACGGAACAAGAGACTGATATGCAGTTCGAGGACGCGATGAAGCGCCTAGAAGAAGTCGTCAATCGACTTGAAGAAGGAGATATTCCCCTCGAAGAAGCGATTACCTTATATCAGGAAGGAGTAACTCTTTCCAGAATTTGTGGTCAAAAGCTGGATGCAATCGAAGCGAAAATTACCCAGTTGGTGGAAGAAGACGGACAGGTAAAGCAGAAGGCGTTTCGCGTGGAAGGAGAATCATGATCGGCGTGCATACATTCGAGAGTTATTTGGTGGAAAAGACCGCCTATATAGAGCAAAGACTCTTGCCAGCCCTTGAGCAGCAAGGAGTTCCGGAAAACTTGTACGAATCCATGAAGTATTCGCTCATGGCAGGCGGAAAAAGGTTGCGTCCCATGCTGGTGTTGGCGGTCCTCGAAGCATTGGACAAGCCGATTGAACGGGGCGTGGCATTTGCGGCTGCCCTGGAAATGATACATACGTACTCCTTGATTCACGATGACCTCCCTGCGATGGACGACGATGATCTTCGTCGCGGTAAACCGACCAATCACAAAGTATTCGGTGAAGCGACAGCCATTCTCGCAGGAGATGCCTTGCTGACCCGTGCGTTTGCATACATTGCAGAGGCTTACATGGATCGCACCGATGTTTCAGCGGCTACTACCGTGAATCTGATTGCGGAGCTGGGAAAACGTGCAGGAGCAACTGGCATGGTCGGCGGACAGATGGCGGATATCGAAGGGGAGAGCAAGCGCCTTAATCTGGATCAGCTCGAATTTATCCATCGTCACAAAACGGGTGATCTTTTGATCGCAGCCTTGCGCGGAGGAGGATACCTCGCAGAAGCATCCGAAGGCCAAATGGAAGCATTGACACGCTATGGTGTTTGCATAGGTCTTGCTTTTCAAATTCAGGATGACATCTTGAATGTGGAAGGGGATGCCCAAGAGCTGGGGAAAGCAGTTGGCAGCGATGCGGATCGGGAAAAGGCAACGTACCCATCGCTTCTTGGTCTAGCCGAATCGAAGGTGCGTCTTGACGCATTGATTGCCGAGGCAAAAGCAGCGCTTGCGGATGCGGGAATTGAGAACTCTGCACTCAGCCCGTTGGCGGACTACGTGCGTGATCGTAATAAATAAGGGAAAGCTGGCAACCCGTACGGGAACTGCCAGCTTTTTTGTACACCTACTGATTACAAGCTTTTATCGTCAATACTATTTAAGAATTGTTCAATCTCGCCAATCACCGATGGAATGCAGTCGTCCTCAAATGGAGAGTAGAGCTTCGCCACTTGTACCAGCTCGAGGAACGATTTACTTCCGCCTTCGCGGCAAAGCGTCAAATAATCCTCCCAAGCTTGTTTTGGCTCAGATTGAGATCGTTTCCAAAATTGGAACGCGCAAATCTGGGCCAGTGTGTAGTCGATGTAATAGAAGGGGCTTTGGAAAATATGGGTTTGCTGCTGCCAGAACCCGCCCTCCTCAAGATACGCATTTTGTGCGTAATTGCGATGCGGTAGGTACTTGCGCTCAATTTCACGCCAAGCCTGTTTACGCTCCGCAGGGGTCATATCTGGATTCTCGTAGACAATATGCTGGAACTCATCAACAGATACGCCATACGGTATGAACTGGAGTCCGCTGCTCAGATGTGAGAATTTGTATTTGTCGGTATCTTCCTTGAAAAAATGCTCCATCCATGGCCACGTCAAAAACTCCATGCTCATCGAATGTATTTCACACGCCTCAAAGGTTGGGAAATGATATTCAGGCACCTCAAAATCTCGGCTTACATACACCTGAAACGCATGTCCTGCCTCGTGCGTAAGTACGTCGATATCACCGGACGTACCATTAAAGTTAGCGAAAATAAAGGGGAGCCTGTATTGGCTGATGTATTCACAGTAGCCGCCAGTTGCCTTCCCTTTTTTGCTCAATAAATCTAAACAGTCATTGTCCAGCATGAAGTTGTAAAATTCGTCCGTTTCAGGTGACAACTCGGCGTACATCTTTTTCCCGTTTTCCACAATCCATTCCGGCGGGCCTTTCGGGCTTGGATTCCCTGTAGCAAAATCAAAGGAAAGATCGTAATACTCAAGTGTACCCACATCAATGCGTTGTCGCTGACGTTCGACGAGCTTTGATGCTACTGGAACGATGTGCTCAAGCACTTGCTGGCGGAAACTGGCTACCATTTCTGCATTGTAGTCGGTACGATTCAAACGTGCATAAGCTAGCTCCACAAAGCTATTGAAGCCGAGTTTTTTGGCGATGCGTGTGCGTACCTTTACGAGCTGATCGTAGATGCGATCAAATTCGTCCGTATGCTGCCGCATATAATCATACTTTGCTTCATTAGCACGTTTGCGCATGTCTCTATCTTTCGCAATTGTAAAAGGAATCATCTCTGAAAGGTTTCGCTCTTCTCCTTCAAACATGATTTTGGCAGATGCTTTCAGTGCGACATATTGACTGGCCAAACGGTTTTCTTCCTGCAAATCAGAAATGACTTCCGGCGAAAATGTACGGAGTGTGCTCTCCGCGATGCGAAACAGCTGTGCTCCCCATTTTTGCTCCAATTCAGCACGGAAGGAAGAATCGACGATCGCTTGATAGTAGCGGGAAACGATACCGGTATACACAGGAGTGGCTTCATCCCAGTAGTCCTGCTCCGCCTTGTAGAAGGAATCTTCTGTATTGATCGTGTGGCGGATTTGTGCGACATACCGCGCAGATTCCACTTTTTGTCTCAGTTTGTTCAATTGAGCCATGATCGTATCTTGCTCGGAGAAGCTTGAAGCATGTTGAAACGCTTCCAGTAATTGCGTGAATTGTCCTTCAACTTCGTTCATATCCATGCGCTCATACTGAATTTGTGAGAACTTCACGGACGTCACCTCTTTTGTTCGGAGTATGTATTCAAAATTATCTTACCAGAAAATACAAGATATCGCCTTCCTATTCGTATATGTTGATCAAAAGTGGTGTTTTTATTAAGAAACCGTTATAATGAATCAAGCTGAAAATAAGCGGAATCGGCTATAGCAATAAGGAAAGCCGGGTTTTCTAGTGGCTTGATTGATATGCAGCATGCACAATCGCCGGAGAACGAACAGTGGAAAGTGAGGAATACCAATGCTGCTTACTACTATAAATGATCCTCAAGACTTGAAAAAGTGCACGCAACCGCAGTTACATACATTGGCATCCGAGATCCGTCAGTTTCTAATCGAAACGCTCTCGAAAACAGGAGGACATCTCGCGCCGAATCTGGGAGTTGTCGAGCTGACACTGGCGCTGCACTATGTTTTTGACAGTCCAAAGGACAAGCTGATTTGGGATGTCGGA
Source organism: Brevibacillus sp. BD137 (assembly GCF_041644655.1). Lineage (NCBI taxonomy): Bacteria > Bacillati > Bacillota > Bacilli > Caryophanales > Paenibacillaceae > Brevibacillus > Brevibacillus sp. BD137. The sequence continues at coordinate 271,277 of NZ_JAOTNO010000005.1, forward strand.
CATCAAGCATACGTACATAAAATGCTGACAGGACGCCGGGAGATGTTTCCGACCTTGCGCCAGTACAAAGGTCTGTGCGGGTTCCCTAAAATGGTGGAAAGCCCGCATGACGTCTGGGAAACCGGACATAGCAGTACTTCGTTGTCTGCCGCAATGGGGATGGCGACTGCGCGGGATTTGAAAAAGGAAAAGAACCATGTCGTTGCTGTGATCGGTGACGGTGCCTTGACAGGTGGTATGGCTTTAGAAGCCTTGAACCACATCGGTCATGAGCGCAAGAATGTCATCGTTGTGCTAAATGATAACGAGATGTCTATTGCGCCAAACGTAGGTGCCTTGCACAACTACTTGGGGAAAATTCGCTCGACGGAGAACTATCAGTGGGCGAAGGATGAAGTCGAAGGCTTGTTGAAATCGATACCGGCTGTAGGGGGCAAATTGGCTCATATGGCTGAGCGCTTCAAGGACAGCATGAAGTATCTGCTCGTATCTGGCGTTCTTTTCGAAGAACTCGGCTTTACGTATATTGGTCCGATTGACGGACATAACATGGAGCTGTTGCTCGATACGTTGAAGACGGCCAAGCATACAAAAGGACCTGTATTGATCCATGCCATCACGAAAAAAGGACTGGGCTATGCCCCAGCTGAAGCTGATTCGGTCAAGTGGCACGGTATCGGTACGTATAAAATCGAGTCAGGTGATACACCGAAATCCGCACCAACGTATACATCCGTTTTTGCCGATACCATGATGAAGCTTGCGGATGAAGACCATTCAATTGTGGCTGTGACTCCTGCGATGCCAGCGGGTTCAGGCTTGATCCCATTTGGACAGAAGTATCCTGACAGACTGTTTGACGTTGGGATTGCAGAGCAGCACGCATGTACATTTGCGGCAGGATTAGCGACACAAGGTTTGAAGCCGGTCTTTGCGATTTATTCGACTTTCTTGCAAAGAGCCTATGATCAGTTGATCCACGATGTCGCACGACAAAAGCTCCATGTGATTTTCGCCGTTGACCGTGCTGGACTTGTCGGAGCAGACGGGGAGACACACCAAGGGATGTACGATGTGGCATTCATGCGCATCATTCCGAATATGGTCATCATGGCACCGAAGGATGAAAATGAGCTGCGTCACATGATGAAGACAGCAGTGGAATATAAAGGCGGTCCGATCTCTTATCGTTATCCGCGATTGCCGACTCGTGGCGTCAAAATGGATGAAGAGCTGCAAGTGCTGCCAATCGGAAAAGCGGAGATTGTACGCGAAGGCAAACACGTGGCGATTCTCTCGTTCGGTCACGTATTCGAAATTGCGGAGGCGGCGGTCAATCAGCTTCAAGAAGAAGGAATCAAACCGATGCTGGTCAATGCACGTTTTTGCAAGCCGTTGGACGAAGAGCTTCTATTCCGTCTGGCAAAGGAAGGCTACGATATCATTACGGTTGAAGAAGGCAGTGAAATGGGCGGCTTCGGCAGCGCTGTCATTGAATGCTACAGTCGTGCAGGCTATCACGGCATGAATGTACAGGTTGTCGCGGTACCAGATTATTTTGTTGAGCATGGAAGTGTGAAGGAACAGCGGCAAGAGGTAGGGCTTACAGCTGATCATATCGCTGCTCGTGTCCGATCCTTGATGCCAATTTCGAAGGGCGTAGTGGAAGCATGAGTGTAAGAAAAGAACGGATTGATGTTCTCTTGGTCGAAAGAGGCCATTATGAGACCAGAGAAAAAGCAAAAGCAGCCGTAATGGCAGGCCTTGTGCAGGTCGCTGGTGACCGCTGTGACAAGCCGGGAACCAAATTTGCTGAGGATGTTGCGATTACGGTGAAGGGCGAGGTACACCCGTATGTGAGTCGGGGTGGCCTCAAGCTGGAAAAAGCATTACGTGTCTTTGAAATCGACATGAAGGATCGTGTCATGATGGATATCGGGGCCTCCACTGGCGGATTTACGGACTGTGCATTACAAAACGGTGCACGGCTTGTATACGCCATTGATGTCGGGTACGGGCAACTCGCATGGAGCTTGCGACAGGATGAACGAGTGGTCGTCATGGAACGGACGAATTTCCGTCATATGGACCCGGATGCGTTTGAACATGAACGGCCAAACGCTGCATCGATTGACGTATCGTTTATTTCGTTGCGATTGATCTTGCCAGTGCTGTACCGTTTTCTGACGGATGGCGGTGATGTCGTCGCGCTGATCAAACCTCAATTTGAAGCTGGCAAGGATAGAGTCGGAAAGAATGGAATCGTTCGTGATCCAGACGTGCACGAAAGCGTACTGACTGACATCGGTCAATTTGCCAGTGGATTGGGTTTCGCGCTAAAGGGCTTGGATTACTCTCCCATTACAGGGGGAGAAGGAAACATTGAATTTGTTATGCATGTCCAAAAAAGTGAAGGCGGCATGGATTCAGAAGCTTGGCTGCAATGCGTAACAGAGGTAGTTGCGTCTGCTCATGCGAATTTGAAATAGGATAAAAACCAAAGCCTCGGGAGTTTTGTCACAATCGAGGCTTTTTATTTATGCATGTGAAGTTGTATACTTGTATATGAGGTTGTTCAAGAAGGATTTCCAACCAACCAGTTTTGGGGTGGACCACGTGAAGAAAATTGGAATCATAGCGAACAAAGGAAAACCCGAAGCACGTATCGTTGCACGGGAACTGTTGTATTTACTGGAGGACAGAGGGGCGCAAGTATTCCTGGATGACCATATCGCATCAGATGTAGGGCATCCAGAACTGGGCACATCTGTAGAAGAGATGGGGAAACAAGCGGATTTGGTTTGTGTATTGGGAGGCGATGGCACGCTACTCAGAATTGCTCGCCAGCTTGCCGGTCACTCTATCCCGATCTTTGGAATCAATTTAGGCACGTTGGGCTTTTTGTCGGAAGCGGAGCCGGAGCATCTGCCTCAGGCTGTCGACAATCTCCTTTCTGGAAAGTACGACATTGAAAAGAGAGCGATGCTGGAAGCATGTTTGGTGCGAAAAGGAATCACACTGGGGACATACACGGCCATGAATGATATAGGGATTGCCAAAGGGTCATTTTGCCGGATCATTCAATGTGCAGTCTTTTTGGATGATGAGTACGTCGCGACGTTCAGTGGAGATGGTGTCATTGTCTCCACGCCGACAGGATCAACGGCATACTCACTTTCTGCAGGCGGTCCGATAGTGGCTCCCAATGTGGACATGCTATTACTGACACCAGTGGCTCCTCATTCCTTGACGGCTCGACCAATGGTATTGTCAGGCAATCAAACGATCCGGGTCGAAGTGGATGCCATTCATCAGGAGATGGGACTGTCCATTGACGGTCAGTTTGGCTATCGACTCGAGGGCGGCGATCAGATTTACATTAAAAAGTCACCGTGTGTTACCCCGCTGATTAAGTGGAAAAAAGGTGGCTTTTTCGAAGCGATACGAACGAAATTACAAGGGGAATGGGAGTAATCCATATGAACAAAGGGCAACGACATATTCGTATTCGGGATATCATCAGTAATCAAGAGGTGGAAACACAGGATGATCTGGTGGACCGCTTGCGGACTGCTGGCTTTAACGTGACGCAAGCGACTGTATCCCGAGACATCAAGGAACTACATTTGGTAAAAGTGCCGCTCCCTGATGGACGATATAAGTATTCAATGCCTGCTGAACAAAAATTCAATCCACTGCAAAAGCTGAAACGCATGCTTGTGGATTCCTTTATTAGCATTGACCAGGCCGATCATTTTATTGTACTGAAGACACTTTCGGGACATGCGAATGCGGTAGCTGAACTGATTGACAACCTTCCCTGGGAAGAAATCATGGGGACAATCAGTGGCGACAACACCATCCTGATTATTTGCCGTTCCAAAGAAAATACCAATGAAGTGACAAAACGCTTAATGGAAATGTTGTAGAAGGTGGTCGCTCGCGATGCTAGTGGAACTCTCGATCCGAAATTTTGCCATCATCAAATCAGTGACGGTCTCATTCCAAAAAGGCTTAAACATCCTGACAGGGGAGACTGGTGCCGGTAAATCCATCATTATCGATGCACTGGGACTGTTGTTAGGGGGCCGGGCTTCGGCTGATTTTGTCCGATATGGTGAGCCTCGTGCAGAAGTGGAAGGACTGTTTGAATTGCCGCCTGGTCACCCTGGACTTGACGTTTGTAAGAATGTCGGCGTCCAGATTGAGCAAGACGGAATGGTCGTGGTACGCCGAGATATATCGAACCAAGGGAAGAGTATCATTCGAATCAATGGACAGCTCGTGACTCTCGCTATGCTGCGTGAGTTAGGGCCATGGCTGGTTACGGTACATGGACAACACGATACGCATATGCTGATGCAGTCAGACAAGCATATCAATTGGCTTGACGCGTATGGGGAAAGTGCGTTGGGAGCTGCGAAACAAGAGTACAGTACCCTGTATACGGCGTACCGCAAAACAAAGCAAGATCTGGAGCGTATGGCACGCAATGATCGGGAGCTGGTACAGCGTATCGATCTGTTGCAATATCAGCTCGATGAAATTGAATCGGCAACCCTTACGCCTGGTGAAGACGAGAAGCTCATGCAGCAGCGGAAAAAGTGGATGAACATTGAAAAAGTTTATTCAACGATTCAAGATGCATACCGTGCATTGCATGGTGACCAGAAGGGCATGGATTGGTTGGGACATGCGATGGGAGAGCTCGAGCGTGGTGTGAACTACGAAGAACAGCTCGTTCCGATTTTGGAGATAGTCCAATCGGCATACTATCAGATAGAAGATGTGGTGCATAACCTTCGTCAATTATCGTACCAAATGGATTTTGAACCGGAGCAGCTGGCAGAAGTAGAGCGCCGCCTTGATCAAATCCAGTCGCTAAAACGCAAGTATGGCAAAAGCGTAGACGATATTTTGGAGTACGCGGCCACGATTCAGGATGAATTGGATGACATGCATCACTACGAAGATCGCCTCCAGCAGGTGGAAAAGCAATTGCAGGAGTTCGCAGCCGATTTGGCAGTGGAGGCATTGGAGTTGTCGGTTATTCGTTCCGAATGTGCAGGAAAGCTCGCACAAGAAATCGAGCAGCAGCTAAAAGAACTGCACATGGAGCGTGCTCGTTTTGCCATCGACGTCAGACAGACACCGGATGATGACGGGGTAGAAATCGACGGAATCAAGCGCTTTGTAGATGCGAATGGAATGGATCAGATCGAGTTTTTAATCTCACCTAACCCGGGTGAACCATTGCGCCCCTTGGCGAAGATTGCTTCTGGTGGGGAGTTGTCTCGCGTTATGCTGGCCATTAAAACGATTTTGGCGGGCACGGATCAAGTGGAGACCCTTATTTTTGATGAAGTCGACACGGGTGTAAGCGGAAGAGCAGCTCAAGCGATAGCAGAAAAGCTCGCTCGAGTCGCTGGGCAGCGACAGGTCCTGTGCATTACTCACTTGCCACAAGTCGCATCCATGGCAGACGCGCATTTTCTGATTAAAAAGGAAATGAGCGAGAATGAAACAGAGACGCGGGTGAATCGTTTGTCTGATGATGAACGGGTATCAGAGCTGGCTCGTATGCTAAGCGGGGCAGAGGTCACAGCAAAAACAGAAGAACATGCGCGCGAGATGATCCTCCTCGGCCGTGAACGAAAGACCGTCAGCTAATTTGGTTGGCGGTCTTTTTTTATTGGAGGCAAGTACAATGATGCCTCGTCGAGGACTTGTGAAGGCTGGATTTCTAATGTTTTGAGTGGGTTATTTTCCTGACATAATCCGCTTGGCTGGTGGCAACATTAAAGGTACACAAGGTGGAGGTGTCCCTCATGACCGCTTTCGGTCAAACAAAATGGACCTGACCGTTTTGTTTTGCAGGTGTAGGTAGGGAACGGTAGGAGTGATTACTGGTGATCCGACAAAACAAAAGAAAATGGATGGGAAGTCTCCTTCTCCTCATCACGGCGCTTGTCGTGAGTTCCACCCCGTTCCGCGATCTGTCCTCCTTTCCCCGTGAATTGCGTTTGATGGAAGGGTCCCACGAGCAACTACGGGTCTCTGTGCCGGTAATGGGCACGCTAATCAATAGCAATCCTGATATTTTGCACGTTAACGGGACAGAGGCGCGTGAGGTATCCGTTGATTTGAGCAGGCCTATGTCTGTAGAACCGCGCAGGGCTGGGGAAGCCCAATTGCAGGTGAAGTGGCATAACATTCCGCTGACTGCTGTAAAAGTAAATGTATTGCCAGATCTGCGGTTGTACCCTGGTGGACAGTCAATCGGGGTGAAGCTGCAAACAGCGGGTGTTTTGGTTGTCGGTCATCATTTAGTAGACGATGGGAAAAACAAGTTTTCTCCAGGTGAACAGGCAGGTATACACGTCGGTGACATGATTATCAAAATGAACGACATGTACATCAATGACATGAACGACGTAAAGAAACTGATTAACGAAACAGGGAAAAAGAATCATTCCGTTCAATTGCTTGTCGTTCGTGGCAAGGAAAAGCTATCGCTCACTTTGCACCCGGCAAAAGATAAAAAAGACAGTGAATACCGTATGGGTCTCTATATTCGGGATTCAGCGGCAGGAGTAGGGACACTGACCTTTTATGATCCAAATTCCAAAGCGTACGGGGCATTAGGGCACGTCATATCCGACGTAGATACTGGTCAAGCCATTGTCGTTGGAGATGGCCAGATCGTGCAAGCAAGTGTCACATCGATTGAAAAAGGACAAAGTGGCAACCCAGGGGAGAAATTTGCACGTTTCTACAATGAAAGTGAAGTTCTAGGAAATATAACGAAAAACACCCCTTTTGGCATTTTCGGCAAAATGAAGGACGAGCCCAAACGCAGCTATTATCAGGAGCCGTTACCAATCGCTCTTGCTGAGCAGGTAGAGGAAGGGCCAGCCAAAATTCTTACTGTCGTGGAAGGTCAAAAGGTAGAAGAGTTCGATATTGAGATCGCAAACGTGGTCAAGCAGCATTTTCCTGCAACCAAAGGGATGATTATTAAAGTCACGGACAAACGCCTTTTGGAAAAGACAGGTGGCATCGTACAAGGAATGAGCGGCAGTCCCATCATTCAAAAAGGTAAGATCGTCGGTGCTGTCACGCATGTGTTTGTCAATGATCCGACTTCGGGATACGGCTGCTACATTGAATGGATGCTTCAGGATGCTGGCGTGAATGTCCGAGATACTGCTGAATCCCGAACCCATACACCCAAGGCTGCCTGAATAAAGTGCCGTCACGCGAACGAAGCGAGGCGGCTTTTCCGATTTTTGCAGTCCTTTGACGAATCGGTTAGGAATGAAAGAATTCTTTGTCGAAATATCAGTTAAATCATTCAATCTTTCGTCATTGGCAGGAATGGAATTTGCTTTGTCGAATAATTTTTGTAGAGAAAAAGATGGTATGGACTAAACCCTTTAGATTTGTTAACTTCTAGAACGCCACCTTCTTTCCAAAAGACCGTCCATTGTTAGGAGGAACGACCTTGAGCAAGATTGAAGTGTTGTTGGCAGATGATAACCGAGAATTTGTGAATCTGTTAGAAGAGTACATCAGTAGCCAGTATGACATGAATGTTGTGGGTGTTGCTTACAACGGCAATGAGGTAGTTCGACTGCTGCAGGAACGTGTACCCGATGTATTAATTTTGGATATCATCATGCCACATCTGGATGGCTTGGCTGTTTTGGAGCAAATTCAGGCCATGCGCTTAAGTCCTCAACCTAAAATTATCATGTTGACTGCTTTCGGGCAGGAAGAGATTACGAAGAAAGCAGTAGAGCTGGGAGCAGCTTACTACATTTTGAAACCGTTTGATATGGAGGTGCTGGCTCAGCGCATCCGCCAAATCATTACCACCAAGCCTGCCTCTTCTTTTGTTTCTTCTGCGAAACCGCAAGCTACCTTACAAATCCGCGGTCGCAATTTGGACGCGAGCATCACCAGTATCATTCATGAGATTGGAGTTCCTGCACACATCAAAGGTTATTTGTATTTGCGGGAAGCGATTACAATGGTATACAACGATGTCGAGCTGCTTGGTTCGATTACCAAAGTCCTGTACCCGGACATTGCAAAGAAATTCAATACAACCGCTAGTCGTGTAGAACGTGCCATCCGTCATGCGATTGAAGTGGCGTGGTCCCGTGGTAATCTGGACTCCATCTCCAGCTTGTTTGGTTATACGATTTCCAACACCAAGGCGAAGCCGACCAACAGTGAGTTTATTGCCATGGTGGCGGATAAACTCCGGATTGAGGCGAAGATTAGTTAGGATGTAGATACTTATTTTCAAGATCCTTACCAATATAAAAGGACATTAGCATTTGCTTGCTAGTGTCTTTTTGTATTGGTGGGACTTAGAAGAGTTTACCGAATGGTTTCCTTTAGATTCCTTTTTCTTAGCATAAATTAACAAAAATTGGTTTGTGTCATCTATAATAGAAATCTAAACAGAGTAAAAGCGAGGTACAAAATGAAAAATCAAATCGAACAATGCCCAAAATGTGGAGGGAATGAGATTGGAAAAGGGAGGCAAGCTGGTGATTCGGCAGTGTTTCCTTTAGGCAAGATTATCCCTCTTGGTTCTGCCATCATTCATAGAATCTGTACGCATTGTGGTTATGTTATCGAGAGTTATGTTGAAACCCCCTCGAAATACAAAGGTTAATACGATCTTGGAGATAATGAAAAATGAGTAAACTATTATCCTACAAAGAAATTCATATTCGTTCTTCTACATCACCTATTGCATATAAGCAGGCTGGTTATCGTCAAAGGTTTCTAACCATTGAGGGAAAAGAGATCGCTAATACAGGTATAGATTGTGAAACCTGTCTTTTTTATGCCGCCGTTTCAGGAATGGATATGAAAAGTGCAACAAAAATATCCAACCGATTAAATCAAGGGATAAATACACTAGACCAAGAGTTCCTGTCTGATTTATCCTGTCTCATTCCCAATGGTCATTACATTGCAACTTTGCTGAAGGTGTATCCTAGGATGAAAAGAGAGGCACATGGGACTGAGTACTACAAGGCTGGGTTAAGGAATATTAGCAGTATGAGGAAAATGGAAGAATATATAGTACCCATTCAATCCAGTGAATCATTAAATCCTATAGCAATTAATGATTACATGGACAGAGTGGATTTAAAAGAAACACCAACAGCGTTGAGCATTTCTTTCCTAGATATAAAATATCCGTTGAATCATTTTGATGAGATATGGGTTTATAGTCATTTTATATTGGATGGTCATCACAAAATGTTTGCGGCAAATAAAGCCCAAAAAGCAATTACCTTATTATCCTTTTTATCGATAGATGAGTCATTCGCAAATAAGGAACAGTTAGATAAACTTTTCCAAGTTTTAACCTGATGAATTGGCTATTGTGTCGGGACAAGAAATAAGCCAAGGTATTTTAACCCTGACTTTGATTATCAATATACCATTTTACTAAATAGAATCACAGAGGTCACTTAGCTGTTTCTTTAGCTGGTGTAGTAGGTGGTTTTTCGGGGCTTGCAGCGGGTGCGTTTCTATATTCAAAGACCATTTCGGAGGTACTACTCAATCCGGTTTGTTCCATGCCTTTACTCGTCAAGGCAATTCTGCCAAATGCCGTAATAGTGGAAGGAATCCTTCCATCTGGTTTGATAATGGTCACAGAAACGGAGTTAATTTCTTCTTTCTTGTCTTTCGCTAAGGTCCGAGTATTTTCTACTAAAGCGCGCAATTCCTTTTCATCATTTGATTCTGTCGCTAAAGCAACCATCCACATTCCGGTGCTTTCGTCAAATCGGTCAATGGCTAATACATATGCAGGTAGCGGCACTTCTGGTGTGCCTGCCGTTTCACTACAGGCTGGAAGGATTAGTGCTAGGGCAAGTATGAAGGCTAGTCTAAATTTCAATCTGCAACTCTCCTAATTATATTTTTGATCATTTTACCAAGGTTGGGGTATTTTTACTATAGCTAAAAAAGTACTCATTCCGGAGGAACTGAATCCATGTGCCTAGAATTATTCGTCATGATAAGAGAAACACCAGGAATTGAGCTTAATCCGATAGTCTCTCCTTATGTTTTGACAGGCAAGCTATCACGTGAAAAAAGTCCTCATTTTTTCAGGCATTTTCCGAAAAAACAGGCATGGCTGGTGAGAACCGAAGAGGGTTGCGCTTGCAGATTTAGCATTTCCAAGCATCCTGATAAAGTAAAACTCGGGATGTACCCAGAAGAGGAGAGGCCTCGTTATTATCAAGAATATGTAGAGGGCTATCAAAAAAGCATTGCAAGAATGATGCATCTACGTGCTTGGTGCGAGGAGCTACTTGATCACGACAAGACGCAGGTTGAACTGTATGGTCTATGGATAGGTGAGAATTTTACAAAAAGAAAACCTATTTACTCAACGATTGAGGAACTCTTCTCACCAAAAAAATTTCGTTTGGACGAGCAGCATTACATCCTGACAAAATGAACCATTTGATAAGAAACTGCCACAGTCCCTTGCGAGATTTTGATCCTCCTATGTAAAATAGAAAAGCATACGATACAAATACATACTACTAATAGCGAGGCAGGTGCTGTGAAAGTGCGCAATTTGGATGAAATTCTCGCATTTAACCGTGAATTTGTAGAGAAACATGAATATGAAAAGTACCAAACTACCAAGTTTCCTGATAAACGACTGGTCGTGCTCTCTTGCATGGATACGCGGTTGGTGGAACTGTTGCCGAAAGCCATGAACATACACAATGGAGATATCAAGCACGTAAAAAGCGCCGGGGCAATCGTGTCCCATCCTTTTGGGAGTATCATGCGCAGTATTCTAATTGCAATCTACGAATTGAATGCCGAAGAAGTGATGGTCGTCGGGCATTATGATTGCGGGATGAGTGCGATCGACAGCAACCGCACGATGGAGAAGATGCTGGAGCGAGGAGTCTCGGCTCAAACATTCTCCACGCTTCAACATGCAGGGATTAACTTACACAAGTGGCTGCACGGATTTGATCGTGTTGAAGAAAGTGTGAAAAATAGCGTAGATACGATTAAAAATCACCCGCTCCTCCCACCGAATGTGGACGTCCATGGTTTACTCATTGACCCGGTAACGGGGAGATTGGATGTTGTCGTGAATGGGTATGAGCGAACGAAAGATAGTGAATGATCCTAACCTTGCTCCCATTTCAAGGAAAACATTTCTCCACAAAGTCAGTAAATGGGTAGGAGGATTGGTTGGTCTCGGTATAGCGACTGGCGTGTACGGTCATGTATGGGAACGAAAAGCACTGGATATCGTACGATTGTCGATCACGATACCGGGATTGCCAGAAAGCTTTAAGGGGACAAAACTCATTCATTTCAGCGATGTCCATCTCGGTCATTATTTTGAACCGAAAGAGTTGGAGCCAGTTATTGCCGTAATCCAGAGTGAAAAACCGGATTTGATTTGCTTCACAGGGGATATCGTTGATGAAGTGACGCGACCGCTATTCGCCGCCGTTCCCCTTTTCAATCAGCTTCTAGCCCCATTAGGCAAATTCGCCGTTTTGGGCAACCACGATTATCGAGCTGGTGAACAGCAAAAGGTTCGAGATGGCTTAGTCGCGTCAGGCTTCGAAGTGTTGGATAATCGACACGTTGTCGTGCACAAAGATGGCCAGCAGTTATACATGGCGGGGGTCGATGATATTTTCTATGGTGTACCTGATCTTTCAAGGGCGCTCGAAAATATCCCGCCGGAGGGCAGCGTAATCTTGTTGGCGCATGAGCCTGATTTTGCTGATATTGCGTCAGAGCATCCCGTGCATCTCCAACTGTCCGGCCACAGCCATGGCGGACAAGTACGCTTGCCCTTCATTGGTCATCTCATGACGCCTCAATACGGACGTAAATATGTACAAGGACTTTATCGGGTAGGTGGCATGGCTGTGTACACCAATAGAGGATTAGGTACGACGATCTTGCCTGTTCGTTTATTTTGCCGCCCAGAGCTTACGGTGTTAACACTACAGTGAACTTTTGTTAATAATGTTCTTTGATCCATTGGACGAATTGCTGGAAAGCATCGTCCTCTTTTTTTGGGTGCAGGTAAGCGATGAGAGTGGGGCGCACTAATTCGCCGTTTGCGATATCGTAGGCAACCAATCTTCCGGTCGCCAGCTCTTGTTGGATGGTCCTTTCCGGCAGGATGGTGATTCCTAGCTGACGTTCGACCATTTTTTTAACAGCGTTGAAACTGTCTAATTCCATAATAATATTCGGAAAAACTCCCTGCTGGGCCAAATAGCGGTCAATTCGTTGGCGATAAGGAGCGGTGTGATTCCCGAACACAATCATTTCCTCGGCTCCCCATGCCTGAAAACCTGGAAACCCGCTTGCCCAAGGATGACTGGGCGCCATGACGAGTAGGAGTCGATCGCTGGGAAGGAATTCTTGATGGATGTGCGGGTGATACATTTCACTCCCGAGAAAGGCAATATCAGCCGTTCCTGTTAGTAGAGCGCTAAGGGATTCCTCGTACAACGTAGAGCGGACGTAGCAGGTAAAGCCGGGATGAGCAATCCGGTACTCCCCGATAAGTCGCGGCAGTTCATAGGCGACAAAAGCTTTTCCTGCGACGATGTTCATCGATTGGCGCTGTTCTTTCTCCTGGATAAAGGAGCGCATTTGCTCTACGATGCTCGTCGCAACCGGTAGCAACCGACGTCCTTCGCCTGTAAGACTCACTCCTGATGCAGTACGAACAAACAGCGCACCCCCAACCTGGCGCTCTAGCTGCTTCAATCGGTGCGTCAATGTTGATTGCGCCAAAAATAATGCTTGTGCAGCGCGATTGATCGAGCCATGACGAGCAATCGTCAAAAACACCTCAAGACTTTCTCGATCCATTGTAAGATGCCTCCTATCCAAATTGTCGATAACTAGTTATCTGTATTCTATAACAAGGATGACAAACATTGGAATATGATAAAGGCAGGAGGTGTTCCCGATGAAGAATGAGGAGATCAAACAAGCTGTTCAAGCACAATTTGGAAAAAATGCAGAGCAATACGTGCAAAGCAAGACGCATGCAAAAGGCTGCGACCTGGAACTAATGGTAGAGTGGATGCAGCCAAGAGAGAACTGGCGGGCACTGGATATCGCTACAGGAGGTGGGCACGTAGCGAGGACTTTGGCTCCTCATGTGAGCTTGGTCGTCGCCACGGATTTGACTCGCCCGATGCTCATGGCGGCATCTGCGGCCAATGAAATAGCACTTGTCGATAATGTGATGTATGTGCAGGCTGATGCAGAATCTCTCCCGTTTCTCGATGAATCATTTGAGATTGTCACATGCCGAATAGCGGCACATCATTTTCCAGATCCGGCGGCATTTGTTCGTGAGGTGGGTCGCGTACTGACCCCTGGGGGTTTGTTTCTCTTCATCGACAACGTTTCGCCTGAGGACTCGTCGCTTTCCGCATTCATAAATGAAGTAGAGAAAACACGCGATCCCAGTCATGTTCGTTGTCTTTCCGTCGGTGAATGGCACGCTTTGTTTGAAGCGAATGGCTTGACTTTGCAAAAGCAGCGGGAACGCAAAAAAAGGTTTGAATTTTTACCATGGGTTCAGCGTACCTCCGAATCATCTGAGCAGGAAGTGAATGTGGAAAATCTGCTGCTGAACGCTACAGATGAACAAAAGGAGTATCTTGGGATTACCACAAACGAAGGCAGAGTAATGACCCATCAGATTGACGAATGGATGGTTCTGTGCAAAAAAAGAGGAGGACAAGAAGACGATGACAACCAAGCATGAATGGATTGGGCTCGACCATGTACAATTAGCAGCACCAGCAGGTACAGAGGACGTAGCGCGCAAGTTTTTCGGTGAGCTTTTGGGAATGCCGGAGGTTCCAAAGCCAGCGAAGCTTCTCGTTCGAGGTGGTGTATGGTTTCAATGTGGGGCGCAAATGATTCATATTGGCGTAGAGGAAGGATTCATCCCTGCGAAAAAAGCACATCCGGCGTTCCTTGTGCAAAACATTGGTTCGCTGATGGAGCATCTGCAAGCAAATGGGATCTCATTTCGGATTGACGAAGAAATTCCTCACCTTATTCGCTTTTTCACAGAGGACCCATTTGGAAACCGTCTGGAGTTCATGGAGGCGAAGCAGGAATGACAATTGATTTTCACGCGGAGCAAAACCAGTTGAGCTATACGGGGAGAACCGCTGATGATTCGTGGAGTCAGACAATCCTGTCACTCGTCAATCCCGTGGGAAAAAATGTCGTGGACATCGGTTGTGGCGGAGGAATTTACAGTAAGGCTTGGTCTAGGCTAGGAGCTGCCTCTGTCACGGGCATTGATTTTTCCCGCGTGATGGTAGAAGCGGCGAGCCAGCAATGCGCCGACGATCCGAAGATTTCGTTTGCACAAGGGGATGCCCGCGCAACCGGATTGCCGAGTCAGTGTGCGGATATTGTATTCGCTCGCGCCTTGATCCATCATTTCCCGGAACAAGATCTGCAGAAGTTTTTTAAAGAAGTTATCAGGCTATTGGCACCGGGCGGGATTTGCTTAATCCAGGACCGGACAATGGACGATGTCAAAATGCCAGCCTCACCGACTCATTTTCGCGGTTTTTTCTTTACTCGATACCCGCGCTTGCTAACGATAGAGCAGACACGAAGACCGGATGATACAATGGTGCAGAACACGATGAAGCTCGTCGGGCTTGAACAGGTGAACAAGACGACACTATGGGAGACAAGACGTGAATACGATAGCTGGTCTGAATTGGAAGCTGACCTGCTTTCAAGAAAAGGTCGCTCCATTCTGCATGAGTTAACCGATGAAGAACTGAATGACCTCGTTCTCACCATTCATGATCACGTAGCCGGGCAAGAAAAATGGAATGAACAAGATTGCTGGAGTATATGGATAGGTAGCGTAGCTTGTGGCACAATAAAAGGGAAATAATTGTGAAACTTTTTGTTCACAAATTTGGATATGCTTGTCTCATAATACCTGAAGCTATATAATGGAATTGCCATTGTATTCCTGTTTGCGTCATCATGGTGAAGGAGTTGTCGTAAATGAAAATCGTTTTATTTGACATCCTGATGTTTATCTTCACATTCTTTATCGCTTGGGGCTGTTTGAATTCCATCAAAGCGAAAAACACCTTTGCTATTCTATTTGGTTTTGTATCTTTGATGGTCTTCCTGTTCGCTGATGGTTTGATCATTTACTACCTGGCCAAGGGTGCGTAGATTAAACTGAAAACGTTTCGCTTAAAAGAGGTTGTGCATTTGATGCACAGCTTCTTTTTTTGTGAAAAACATCTCGATGTTTTTCATTGAACATGACGGGACCGCTGGCGGTCTGCAAAAAACGGTCTGACCGTTTTTTGCATGTGGGGAGGAAATATTTAGCATACTAAAGGCGGAGGTGGAAAAGTGGGCAAACGAAATGGTTCTGCAGCACATTCATACACCGCTGTCGTAGCGGCTGATCTGAAGACGAAGCAGTTGTGCAAACGTCTCCACTCCCGTCATATCGCCATCATTGATCATCCGGACGTTGATGAGATAGCAGCACAGTCCCTACTGGAAAGAGGGGTAAAAGTCGTCCTCAACCTTTCGCCATTCATGACGGGGCAATACCCGGCTGAAGGGGCTCGCCAACTTTTAGCAAACGGTGTCACACTTTATGAGGTACTGGATGTAGATGTGTCGGATTCGTTCATGGAATGGATCGAGGGTAAGTATGCAACGATACGTGAAGAAAATTTGTACATCCTATTGGAAGAGAAGTGGGTCCATGTGTACAGGCTACAGCAGGTGACAGTTCCCTCTGTTTTGAACCGATGGCATGAAGCGCAGGATAAGTTGGATGACACACTCTCGTCGTTTATTGACAATACACTTTTGTACGCCAGCAAGGAGAAAGACCTGTTTTTAAAACCACTTTGCCATGTGCAATTACATACAAAAATGGAACAGCGACATGTCGTAGTCGTCGTTCGCGGGAAACATTTTAGAGAGGACTTACTGACGCTATCTTCCTATATTCGGGAATATCGTCCTGTTTTGATCGGGGTCGATGGCGGTGCAGATGCCCTCATGGAAGCGGGGTATCGTCCAGACCTGATTGTGGGAGATATGGATAGCGTCTCGGACAGAGCACTCCAAAGCGGAGCGGAGATCGTCGTCCATGCTTTCATGGATGGGACAGCACCTGGAACGATTCGCATAAAAGCTCTCGGTTTGCCTTTTCATGTTTTGCCAGCACCTGGTACGAGTGAGGATGTGGCGATGCTGCTAGCGTACGAAAAGGAGGCTGAGCTAATCGTCACGATCGGTGCCCATACCAATATGATTGATTTTCTGGAAAAAGGCCGCAAAGGCATGGCGAGCACGTTATTGGTTCGCACAAAGATTGGGACAAAGCTAATTGATGCCAAAGGAGTCAGTCATCTCTATCGGCCGAGCGAGTCATGGAAGCTGTGGGGTTGGTGTATAGTTGCGATGCTTCTGCCTGTTTCAGCCGCGCTCGTTATTAATCCAATTACCCGTCATGCTGTACAGATGATTTGGACCAGTTGGCGGACTTGGACGTTATGAACAACGCACTTCATGGAGGTAGACATGATACCCTTCCGCTATCATTTAATTTCACTGGCTGCCATATTTGTCGCACTTGGGGTAGGTATCTTGTTAGGAGGGACCGCAGGCCATTCATGGATAACGCAAGGAACAAAAGGCATTCTTTCCAATATGGAAGCAAAGTACGATCGCGCTCTCAAAAGCAACCATGAATTAAGGCAGCAAATAAATCGTTTGCTGAAGGAAGTTGCGCGCAGCAACCAAGAAGTCGTCCAACTCATGAGCATACGCTATGTGGATGAACTTGCAGGAAGCAAGGTGTATGTTTGGCAGGAGGATGGCAACGTTGCTGAACAGATTACGCAACTGATGCATTCAGTAGGCATGGAAGTGATTTCTTATCACGAGGGTAATAATTGGGGAGATGGGGTGCTTTTGGTGGTAGCAAGACAAGTCCCGCTTTGGCTACGGGAAAAACAGGTGAATTCCTGGATACAGGTCGTAGATGTGCCTGACTCTCCCGCAAAACAATGGGCACTTTTGGAGCAAGTGCAAAATAGATTGGCTGAGAGGAAGGGCTCGCGTGAAAAAAGTTAGCGTCGTCATCCCAGCGTTCAACGAACAGGCTTCCATCGGTGATACACTCCGTGCCATCCGTGAACGTTTTTTTTGTGATGAACTAATCGTTGTTGATGATGGCAGTCAAGATGAGACGGCACACATCGCAAGCAAGTGGGCGGATAAGGTGATTCGAGCACCGCGCAATCAAGGGAAAGGTGCAGCTGTTCAATTGGGCTGGAAGTGTGCCAGTGGGGATGTGGTCATGCTTCTCGACGGTGATTTGCGAGACAGCGCAGCAGAAGCAGCACATTTGCTTACGCCTGTGCTACAAGATGTCTGTGATATGGCGGTAGCTGTTCTTCCACCTCCGCAAGTGAAAGCAGGTCTCGGATTAGCAAAAGGCTTGGCCCATCATGGCATCCGGATTTTGACAGGCTTTGAAGCAAAAGCACCTTTATCAGGACAACGGGCAATACGTCGCGAGCTTCTTGACCGATTGGGGAGTCAGGATAAGGGATTTGGCCTAGAGGTGGGGCTCACTGTCGATGCTTTGCGGGCAGGGTATCGTGTAGCAGAGGTCCCTGTCTTTTTTTCGCATCGTGAAACGAAAAACGATTGGGCAGGCTTCAGTCATCGTGGGAAGGAGTTTGTCGCGATTAGCCGAACGCTATGCTGGAAATGGTGGGAGGGCCAAGCGTGGAAACGAAAATAATGATGCTCATGATGCTCGTCGCGGTCGTTATTCCACTGGTGCTGGACCGTCCGCTGTATAAAATCGGCACGCAAAAGCTCAAAGCTTTAGGGATGAATCGGTTCAATTACGAAGGAGAGCCAGTACTGACAGCAGGGGGGCTTATCCTCGTGTGTTCGAGCGTTATAACCGGGATCGTGCTGATCGGACTATTTTTGCTCAAAGAGGTCAAAAGCGAACTTCTCCTGCACGGTTTATTATTTCTAACGGGTATGATCACAATGGCCTTTTGGGGATGGCGTGATGATCGTGCATCAGATCTAGATGCAAAAGGCTTTCGTGGACATTTTGGCGTGTTATGGCGAGAGAGGCGAATCACCAGCGGGATGTGGAAGTTAATTGGAGGGACAAGCACGGCATTTTGTCTCACTCTAGCTCTTTCGGATTCGTTGTTGGCAGGCTTTGTAGCCTTTGGTTTACTTGCGCTCTCACCCAATATCATTAACTTGTTTGATTTGCGGCCTGGACGAGCGATTAAAGTATTTTGGTGCCTGACAGCATTGGCAGGAGCTTTTAGTCTGTGGACAATAGGAGCCAGTACGGGGATGGCAAACTGGATTTTTTTGACCCCTGTCTTCCTTGCAAGTATGCGCATGTTTCCCCATGAAGTTGGAGGCAAAATCATGCTCGGAGATACAGGGGCGAATGCCTTGGGTTTTTCAGCAGGCTTTTCCTTTGTCATCGGGACACCGATTTATGTTCAGGCGAGTATGCTCGTGCTTTTCCTGTGTATTCAGATTGCGGCAGAATTTTGCTCGTTTTCCCGCGTGATTGAACAGGTCAGTTGGCTTCGACGACTCGATCAATGGGGGAGAGTTACAGAAGCTGAAAATAAAAAAAACCAGACTGGCTCGTCCGGCTTGGTCTAGTCCTCGTCATCAGGTTCAGGAACCATGAAACGGGGCTGTACGCGATTTTTTTTGCGTTCATGATGGAGAATAAATCCGGCAATAAACCATACAGGGAGAGCGAAAGCCAGTATACCTAGAATGAGTTTTCCCCATAAAAATCCAACATCCGGAGAGGCGGAAAAAAAGAATGCGTCACGGATTAATTTGATTCCGTACATGGCGATTGCCGCCGGGATTACCATAATTAAGAGTGCAATGATTTTCTGAAATACCAAGGGTTTTCACCCCTTTCTCGAATGCGTAAACAACTACAACAACTACAGTATGGTAATTTCATCATATCGAATGCCAACAGCCTTGTCCACCGTACCTGTTGCACACGAACGAGCGCACGTTAGGGAAGATCGCCTGTCCATCAACGGTTTGTTGGAGTACAATGGTAACGAGTAAGAGCGTAAAGAGTAGGATCGTAAAGAGGTTGTTCAAAAAGTGAGGGATCTCTCGCATGCACAAGCTGCTCATCGTTGGTGCGGGACGTGGTGGAACAGCACTCCTGCGGATGCTAAACCAGATGGACCGATTACAAGTCGTTGCTGTTGTTGATCAACGGCCTGACGCCCCAGGCATACTGCTCGCCCAATCATTGGGGATTCCTGTCGATCAGGATTATCAGCCTTATTTGGATGAGGATCTGGATGTCATTTTAGAAGCTACAGGGGACCTGGGGGAGTATGAGCATCTCAGGCGATTAAAGAAAGATAAGACGGTGCTCATCCCGGGAACGTTTACGAGAATCGTCATGAAATTGATTCGGGAACGCGATAAGCTGATTGCAGTCTTGATGCAAAATCAGCGGGAGCGGGAAACGATGCTGAACTCCACGCATGATGCGATTATCGGGGTCAATCGCCAAGGAATTATTACGTTGTTTAACAAAGCCGCAGAGCGATTGATGGGCATCGAGGCGAGTGAAGTGCTGGATACAAAAGTTTCGGAGCGTATACCGAACACTCGGTTACATATCGTATTAAAGACAGGCTCTCCCGAATTGAATCAAGAGCAGGTTTTGCCGAACCAGACGCGGATTATTACAAACCGCGTACCCGTTCGAAACGATCGGGGGGAAGTTGTCGGAGCTGTTGCCATTTTCCGTGATATTACAGAAATCATGGCGTTGGCAGAAGAAGTGACGAACTTGAAGGATTTGCAGAGCATGCTGCAAGCGATTATTCAATCATCGGACGAAGCGATATCAGTCGTTGACCAATACGGAAATGGACTTTTGATCAACCCGGCCTACACGAGGCTTACGGGTTTTTCGCAAGAAGACATTATCGGAAAACCAGCGACGGTAGACATTTCTGAAGGCGATAGTATGCACATGCAAGTCCTGAAAACGAAGAAGGCAGTGAGAGGCGTCCCTATGAAATTGGGACCAAAGCGCAAGGACGTTGTGGTCAATGTTGCACCGGTTGTCGTCGATGGGGAGATGAAAGGAAGCGTTGGCGTCATTCATGATGTCTCCGAATTCAAGCGCCTGACAGAAGAGCTGGAGAGCGCTCGCCGTATCATCCGCAATCTGGAGGCAAAATATAGCTTTGCAGACATCATCGGCTATAGCGAGTCCATGCAGCAAGCGATCGAGCAAGCCAAAAAGGCGGCGTCAACACCAGCAACTGTCCTTCTTCGTGGGGAATCGGGAACGGGGAAAGAACTGTTTGCCCACGCCATACATAATGCAAGTGAAAGAAAATACAACCAATTTATTCGGGTCAATTGTGCAGCGATTTCAGAGAGCCTCTTGGAGAGTGAGCTTTTCGGTTACGAGGAAGGCGCGTTTACAGGTGCCCGTCGAGGAGGAAAGCGGGGGCTGTTTGAGGAAGCGAGCGGCGGAACCATCTTTTTGGACGAGATCGGCGAGCTATCTATGAGCATGCAGGTCATGCTTTTGCGCGTCCTGCAAGAGCGAGAGGTTGTGCGAGTCGGTGGAACGAAGCCAATCAACATTGATGTTCGCGTCATTGCGGCTACCCATGTGAATTTGGAGGCTGCGATTGGAGCGGGACGTTTCCGTGAAGATCTGTACTATCGTCTCCACGTCGTACCGCTTCATATCCCTCCACTCCGACAGCGCTTGGAAGATATTAAGCCGATTGCTATGCATCTGCTACGAAAAGCCAATCTGGAGTACGGAAGAAATGTAGAGGAGCTGCATGAAGAAACATTGCAGATGCTTCTGTCCTATCACTGGCCAGGCAATGTACGCGAGCTAGAGAATGTACTGGGCAGGGCGATGATTCATATGAGGATTAACGAGCGAATCATTATGCCCGAGCATTTACCTCCACTGGAAAGAAGAATCGTCTCGACCAAAAAGGAAGAGGTCCCGCAGGAGGGTTCCACAGGCACCACGTTAAAAGAAGCGGTGGAAAAGGCAGAACGTCAGCACATATTGCGGGAACTGGCAGCAGCCAAAGGAAATCGCACCCTTGCAGCCAAACGCCTCGGAATCGCGATTCGCAGCTTGTACTACAAGATGGAAAAATTGGGCATCATGGATGTGCAGGAAGAGTAAGAAAAGAGACTATGCAAAATATTGCACGCAAATCTTTGCGCGCATATGCAAAAAAATGCAGACTTGACGTAGGGACACTCATTCCACGTTCGTGTAAATAAAGCGCTTTCATAAGTTTGGTTTTGTTGGCATGACTTTTGCATATACCTTTTGTCGGGAAATTCTCCAAATGGAGCCCACTGTTACGCCAGCTTACCTAAGCGGAAAACGAAAGATACTAGGGAGGTTTCTTCAGTGAACATCTTTGACTACATGCAAAAGTACGATTACGAGCAATTGGTATTTTGCCAAGACGAAAATTCCGGTTTGAAAGCAATCATTTGCATTCATGATACGACATTAGGACCAGCACTCGGTGGTACGCGCATGTGGCCGTATAAAACAGAAGAAGAGGCGATTGTAGACGTACTGCGCCTTGGTCGTGGGATGACTTACAAAAACGCAGCAGCAGGACTGAACATCGGTGGTGGTAAAGCAGTCATCATCGGTGATCCACGCGAGCATAAGAGCGAAGAGCTGTTCCGTGCTTTCGGTCGCTATATTCAAGGTCTGAATGGCCGTTACATCACAGCTGAGGATGTAGGAACAACCGTTGCAGACATGGATATGATCCACTTGGAAACAGATTTCGTAACAGGAGTTTCTCCTGCATTCGGTTCCAGTGGCAATCCATCCCCTGTAACAGCTTACGGTGTCTACCGTGGAATGAAAGCTGCTGCTAAATTGGCGTTTGGTTCCGACTCTCTCTCCGGACGAGTGATTGCTGTACAAGGTGTAGGAAACGTAGCGTATAATCTGTGCCGCCATCTGCATGAAGAAGGCGCGCATTTGATCGTAACGGATATCAATCAAGAAAACGTAGATCGCGCAGTGAACGATTTCGGTGCGAAAGCCGTTGGCGTTAACGAGATCTTTGGCGTAGAGTGCGATATCTTCTCTCCTTGCGCATTGGGTGCGATCATCAACGATGACACGATTCCG
Organism: Brevibacillus sp. BD137; assembly: GCF_041644655.1. Taxonomy (NCBI): domain Bacteria; kingdom Bacillati; phylum Bacillota; class Bacilli; order Caryophanales; family Paenibacillaceae; genus Brevibacillus; species Brevibacillus sp. BD137. The sequence goes on from NZ_JAOTNO010000005.1 coordinate 293,616, forward strand.
CTCTTCAAAGCAAAAGTGATTGCAGGGGCAGCTAACAACCAGCTGAAAGAAGAGAAACACGGCGACCAAATTCACGAAATGGGTCTGATCTACGCACCTGACTACGTGATCAATGCTGGTGGTGTAATCAATGTGGCAGATGAGCTGCAAGGCTATAACCGCGAGCGTGCACTGAAAAAAGTAGAAACGATCTATGACAACATCCTGAAAATTTACGAAATCGCTGAACGTGATGGCATGGCTTCCTACAAAGCTGCTGACCGCATGGCAGAAGAACGCATTGCAAGTGTTGCAAGATCACGTAATACTTTCCTGCAAAACGGCAAGACTGTTTACAAGCGCTAATCTCGTTTCTCTAGTAAGTTCATACTCCTGTCCGCTCTTCGATGGAGGGCGGTCAGGAATACATAAACGATTTTCTTTGAATATTCATATTCTCGTTAATACGCAGGTTAGCTTTCCGAATGAAAGGAGAGATCGTGGTGTCTCAAGAGTTTGATTTAGTCGTCCTCGGGGGAGGTACCGGCGGTTATGTAGCGGCAATCCGCGCTTCCCAATTGGGAATGAAGGTAGCAATCGTGGAAAAAGAAAAGCTCGGTGGTACTTGCTTACACCGTGGTTGCATCCCATCCAAAGCGCTATTGCGCAGTGCAGAAGTATTCTCCACCCTGAAGGAAGCTGACAAATACGGAGTCTCGGCAGGTGCAGTAGGCTATGACTTCACAAAAATACAAGAGCGTAAGCAGGGCATTATCGACCAACTTCACAAAGGGATTCAATACCTGATGAAAAAAGGCAGCATTACTGTCTTTGAAGGCTTTGGAAGAGTGATGGGGCCTTCCATTTTTTCTCCGCAGGCAGGTGCTGTGCGCATTGAAAAGGAAAACGGGGACCAAGAAATGATCGTTCCACGATTCCTTTTGCTGGCAACGGGTTCACGTCCACGCACACTTCCAGGTTTGGTCATCGACGGAGCTTATGTGGTAACTAGCGATGAAGCATTGCAGTGGGAGCAATTGCCTGCTTCTGTTGTCATCGTTGGTGGCGGTGTCATCGGGATTGAGTGGGCTTCCATGCTCAATGATTTCGGGGTAGAAGTGACTGTTGTGGAGTACGCCGACCGTATATTGCCGTTTGAGGATGAAGAAGTGAGCAAGGAATTGGCTCGTCTTTTGAAAAAGCGGAAAGTCAACATCGTGACGGGAGCAAAGGTGCTGCCTGAATCGTTGGAAAAAGGGGAAGGCAAAGTCTCTATTCAGGCGGAAGTCAAGGATGGAGTCCAAACCTTTGAAGCTGAAAAGGTACTCGTATCAGTAGGACGCCAAGCGAATGTAGAAAACATCGGTTTGGAAGCAACAGAAATCAAAGTCGAGCGCGGAGTAGTCGTGGTTAATGAATTTTTCCAGACTGCAGAGCCCCATATTTATGCGATTGGTGATGTTATTGGTGGTCTGCAATTGGCGCATGTTGCTTCGCATGAAGGAATACTTGCGGTAGAGCACATGGCTGGACAAAACCCGCACCCGATGGATTACACCAAGGTTCCGAAATGTACGTATAGCCGACCTGAAGTCGCAAATGTCGGACTCACTGAAAAAGAAGCAAAAGAGCAAGGCTACGATGTGAAAATCGGCAAGTTCAGCTTTAAGCCGCTGGGCAAAGCGCTGATTCACGGTGAGAATGACGGCTTTGTGAAGTTGGTCGTTGATGCCAAGACGAATGATTTGTTAGGGGTTCACATGATCGGTACACATGTGACAGATATGATTTCAGAAGCGGGCTTGGCCCGTGTACTGGATGCGACTCCGTGGGAGATCGGTCAGACGATTCACCCGCATCCATCTTTATCCGAAGCAATCATGGAGGCAGCGCAGGCTGTCGACGGAAAAGCGATACACAATTAGCAAGGAGGGTATGTAACGATGACAACCAAGCGACATGAGCAAGTGGGATTGACCGATGCGCAAGTCCTTGACATGTATTATTACATGCTATTGGCCAGAAAAATTGACGAACGCCAATGGCTGTTGAATCGTGCGGGCAAAGTACCGTTCGTGATTTCCTGCCAGGGTCAGGAAGCAGCTCAGGTGGGAGCCGCTTTTGCCATGGAGAAAGACAGAGATTTCTTGTGCCCGTACTATCGCGATCTTGGTTTGGTGCTGGTCTTTGGCCAAACAGCCCGTGATTGTATGTTGTCCGCTTTTGCGAAAGCAGAAGATCCGAATAGCGGTGGTAGACAGATGCCAGGTCACTTCGGTGGCAAGAAGTACAATATTTTGACAGGTTCAAGCCCTGTGACGACTCAAGTCCCACACGCAGTCGGAATGGCTTTGGCGGGTAGAATGAAGCAAGAAGATTTTGTTGTGTATGCTTCGTTCGGAGAAGGCTCCAGCAACCAGGGAGACTTCCACGAAGGTGCGAACTTTGCGGGTGTCCACAAGCTCCCAGTTATCTTTTTCTGCGAAAACAACAAATACGCGATCTCTGTACCACTGAAAAAGCAGTTGGCTTGTGAAAGTGTAGCAGACCGTGCGATTGGTTACGGATTCCCGGGAGTCAGTGTGGACGGAAACGATCCGATTGAAGTATATCGTGTCATGAAAGAAGCGGTTGAACGTGCCCGCAGTGGTCAAGGGCCGACGCTAATCGAAGCCGTTATGTATCGCCTAGTTCCGCACTCTAGCGACGATGACGATCGTGTGTATCGTACGAGAGAAGAAGTGGAAGAAGCGAAGAAAAAGGACCCGTTGATTGTTTTCGCTGAGTATTTGAGAGAGATCGGACTCTTGGATGAACATAAGGAAGCAGATATGCTTGCTCGCGTACAACTGGAAGTGGATGAAGCCACTGAATATGCAGAAAACGCGCCATATCCAACACCAGAATCGACTATGACATACGTATACGGGGAATAAGGGGGGATCTTTTATGGCAGTCATTTCTTTTATTGATGCAATTACAATGGCGATGCGTGAAGAAATGCGTCGTGATTCCAACGTGTTTATCCTCGGAGAAGACGTTGGCGTTCGCGGTGGGGTTTTCCGTGCGACAAACGGATTGATTGAAGAGTTTGGCGAGGAGCGCGTGATTGATACGCCACTGGCTGAATCGGCAATTGTCGGTGTAGGGATTGGTGCGGCCGCTTACGGTATGCGCCCAATCGCAGAAATTCAGTTTGCGGACTTCATCATGCCAGCTGTGAACCAAATTGTCAGTGAGGCGGCGAAAATGCGCTATCGTTCAAACAACGACTGGCATTGCCCGATCACGATTCGTGCCCCATTCGGTGGCGGGGTTCACGGTGCACTCTACCACTCACAATCTGTGGAAGCGATGTTCACGAACACCCCAGGTTTGAAAGTAGTGGCACCTTCGACACCTTATGATGCAAAAGGTCTTCTGAAAGCAGCTATTCGCGATGAAGATCCGGTACTCTTTTTCGAGCACAAGCGCTGCTATCGTTTGATCAAGGGCGAAGTGCCTGAGGACGACTATGTGTTGCCGATTGGCAAAGCGGACGTCAAGCGAGAGGGGACAGACATCACAGTGATCTCCTACGGCTTGACTCTGCACTTCGCTCTGCAAGCTGCGGAAAAGCTTGCACAAGAAGGCATCAGCGCGCATGTTCTCGATTTGCGCACACTGTATCCGTTGGACAAAGAAGCGATTGTTGAAGCGGCTTCGAAGACAGGCAAAGTATTGATCGTACACGAGGACAACAAAGAAGGCGGCGTAGGCGGCGAGGTAGCTGCTATTGTAGCGGAGCATTGCCTGTTCGATTTGGATGCACCGATTAAACGTCTTTGTGGTCCAGATGTACCAGCTATGCCATACAGCCCGCCGATGGAAAAATACTTTATGCTGAACCCGGAAAAAGTATTGGAAGCAATGCGCGAGCTGGCCAACTTTTAAGGCGAGGAGGACCAAGGATCATGGCAACGAAAGTACTAATGCCCCAGCTCGGAGAGAGCGTGACCGAGGGCACCATCAGCAAATGGCTGGTCAATGTAGGCGACACAGTCAAGAAATACGATTCACTGGCTGAAGTAACGACGGATAAAGTAAACGCAGAGGTTCCTTCTACCGTTTCAGGACGCGTTACGGAGATCGTCGTGCCAGAAGGCGAGACAGTCGCTGTCGGCACATTGATCCTCTATATAGAAGAAAGTGGTGCAGAAGGTGGAACTGCAGCGCCTGCTAGCACGACGGAAACTCCGGCTCCACAAACGCCTGCAACCGAGCAGCCAAAGGCAGCTACACCCGCTGTATCCATTCAACAAGCACCAGTCGTCGATGGGGCAAAACAACGTTATTCACCTGCTGTTGTCATGCTCTCACAGCAACATGGCATTGATTTGTCCCGCGTTGTAGGGACTGGAGCAGGCGGTCGCATTACCCGCAAAGATGTCCAAGCGATTATCGACGCGGGCGGCCAAAAGCCAGCTGAGACAGTAAAAGAAACAGTCGCGCAGGCTCCCGTAGCGGCGGTCGAACAAGCTACTGTCGTTTCAACACCTGCACCGGTAGCACCAGCTACGACTCCTGCTGTTCCCGTAGATATTCCGGTTGCAAGTGGTGATCAAGTTGTACCTGTAACGTCGATTCGTCGTACGATTGCAAACCGGATGGTACAGAGCAAGCATGAAGCTCCACACGCTTGGACGATGGTCGAAGTAGATGTGACCAATCTCGTTAACTTCCGTAATCAGGCAAAAGGCGAATTTGCGAAAAAAGAAGGACTCAACCTCACGTTCCTGCCGTTCTTTATCAAAGCGGTTGTAGAAGCGTTGAAAGAGTTCCCGATGATCAATTCCACATGGGCACATGACAAAATCATTGTGAAAAAGGACATCAACATCTCTATCGCAGTAGCTACGGAAGAGGCTCTCTATGTTCCTGTCATCAAGCATGCTGACCAAAAATCAATTCTTGGCATTGCGAAGGCAGTCGATGATCTGGCAGCACGCACCCGTGCAGGGAAATTGACGATGGATGACATGACAGGCGGTACCTTTACGGTTAACAACACAGGCTCCTTTGGCTCTGTTTTGTCCCAGCCGATTATCAATGCTCCGCAAGCTGCGATTCTTAGTGTCGAATCCATTGTGAAACGCCCTGTCGTCATTAACGACATGATCGCAGTGCGTTCTATGGTTAATCTGTGCATGTCCTTGGATCACCGCGTGCTGGATGGTCTGGTTTGCGGGCGATTCCTGCAGAGTGTGAAACAAAAGCTTGAGAATGTAGGTCCGGATACCAAGCTGTACTAGAGTGTCGAAAAACCAGGTCAAGCAAAGACCTGGTTTTTTTGATAAAAGAATCACCATAAAAATTTTCCAAATGGATCATTTCGTATGTAACTTTTTCCGAATCATCTTCGTCTTAACAATTGGAGCCAGGAAGTCTCATAAATGACATAGAAATGATTCCCACCTGATAGCATTTGTGGTAGACTGGTAGCGTCATGCTAGAGGGTTTTCCAGATTAACGGTAATTATGGGAGGAAAAACATGGAGAAAAGTAAAAAAGCACTACCAATAGTGCTGGCATCAGCGCTGGCCGCTACACCTTTTGTTGCAGTACCGCAAGCATATGCTATTGAAAAATTGGATGTATCAGCTGACAACGATGGTGCCGGTAAAGAAAGTGACTATGATATTAAGTTCACGCTTGAAGAAGACCTGTCGAGTGGAGATACCATCACGGTTGAGTTCGACGATGATTTCGATGTGGATAAAAAGATCAGTAAGAAAGATATTTCCGGTATAGATGTCAAAAAAGTTGAAGTGGATGACAATGAAGTGATTATCACGGTGGATGAGGATTTTGATGAAGGAGATAAAATCTCATTTACCATTAAAAGCGGGATCACCAATCCTGATGATAAAGGTACATATGATGTAAAAGTAGAAACCGAAAATGAGAGCTCTGACACAGACGAAGTTGAGATCAAAAAAAGCAGCTCCAGCAGCAGTAGCAAGTCTAAAAACGATTACAGCGTTACGCTGAGCAGCAAAGCAGCAGGCGATAAAGTAAGCCTCAAGCTCGGCAAAATTTCTCTGAAGGGTAACGATGAGCTGGAGACGAACTCCACCATTACCGTCACTTTCCCAGAGAAAGGCATGCTGCCTTCGAGCATTGATGAAGACGATGTAAAGGTAAACGGTACGAAAGCGAAATCCGTTAGTGTTAGCGGTAGCTCGGTAGATATCAAGATTCCGAGTGGAGCAGACTCAGATGATTACATTACGTTGGAATTTGACAAAGCTGCTGGCATTGAGAATCCAAGTTCCGGTGACAAATATGTTATCAAAGTGAAATACGATGGTACGACATATGAGTCAGATACATTCGAAATTACGAAAAACGGCTCCAGCTCAAACGCTTCTGACAGCTTTACGGTTAATCTGTCTGATCCAGGAGTAGGAGCTCGCACTAGCTACACGTTTGATGCTGACTTCGGCAGCAAAGAGTTGAAAGAAGATGGAGAACTGATTCTTGAGTTCCCGTCGTCTGATATGGTACCAGGCATTTTGACAGCATCCGACTTCTTGATCAACGGGAAAGCAGCGAGGAAAGCAACTGCAGTCGGAAACAGAGTCGCCTTGGTTGCACCAACAGGCTTCAAAGCGACTAGCAAAGTGAAGGTTGAAGTGACTTACGGAGCGTGGATTTCGAATCCAAAAACGGCTGGCAGCTACACGTTGAAGGCTACTGTTTCCGGAAGAACTTTGGAATCCAAATCCTTCAGCATCGGTGGCTCTTCGGTGACCCCGACGCCAACCAATCCGACGCCTACTAACCCAACAACTCCAGTACCTACACCAAATACTGGTATTAACAATAGCACCGCAACCATCGCATTGACACAAAATGCACTTGGCAAGCAGACGGGTGTGAATGTAGCAATCAAAGGAATGGGTGTTGGTCTACAAAAGCAGCGTGATTTCATCGAGATCGTATTCCCAGTGGGCTACAAGGTACCGGCTTATATCGCGCCAGCTAACATCTCTGTGAATGGTGTAGGTTCGAATTTCGTTGCAGTTCGTGGACAAAACGTTCTGATTTATCCGTCTCAGGATATTCCTGCGGCAACAAACGCTAACATCGTGATCAATCCAGCAGCGAACATCGTAAACCCTGCTGTGAAAAACACATATAGCATTAGCGTATTTACGTCCGAAGAAAGAGGTTTGTTGTTTTCTCGTATTGTTGGTGTAGGAATGCCTACCCCGGCTCAAACAAAGCCTGTAACGCCAACACCACAACAGCCGCAACAACCATCGACTACTATTCCTACGAACTCGGCTGCCTTTAAAGTGAATGCAGCAAACTTCACCCTGCATGGAAAAACGTATCCTCTCTCTGTAGCTCCTTACATTGATGGAAATACGACCATGGTTCCAGCTCAATTCTTTAAAGAAGCACTGGCACTGACTACACAATGGAACAATTCAAGTGTTGCTGTTATCAGTGGAACCAAAGTCGTGAAGTTTACAGTTGGGTCGAAAACAGCAAAAGTAGGGAAAACAGATATTCAACTGCCAACACCTGTTGTCCTCAAAAACGGCATGCCAATGATTCCAATCCGTACAGTAACGGATAATCTTGGTTACAAAGTTGGCTGGGATGCGAAAACTTCCAGCGTATACGTTTATAAATAAAAACAAGCTGGGATAAAAGAAAAACCCCTTTCCGCTTTTTGGTCGGAAAGGGGTTTTTCATTGTTTTCATCACTCGTTTATTGAAAGTAAAAAAACGTGGGAACGATGAGTGAGAGTATTAGAATGCCGATCAGGATTTTGGCAAAGAGCGATTGGTGTCTCATTCTAATCAAACCTCCTTTCAATGTAGAAGAAATTATCAGGTGATTCTGTAAGTGGCTGTGCTAGAATGAAGAAAAGGATATCATTGGCTTTCTCTTTTGCCCATGCTGAAATTGTACCGAATTGCAGCCAATGAGACAACCACTTACAAAAGGATGATGATTCATGAGCGCACCGAAAAAAATTGCCCATATCGGCATTGCGGTAAAAAGCTTGGATAAGACGCTTCCCTTTTATACCGAGCAATTGGGATTGGAGTTGGTTGGAACCGAAATCGTAGAGAGCGAACAAGTCCAAGTGGCATTTTTAAAGATCGGCGAAAGTCATATTGAATTACTAGAGCCGTTGAGTGATGAGAGTCCGATAGCAAAATTTATGGAAAAGCGCGGCGAAGGCATCCACCATATTGCTTTTGATGTAGATGACGTTACGGCTCGTTTAGCCACATTAAAAGAGCAAGGTGTACCCCTTATTCACGAGATCCCCAAAGCGGGTGCGCATGATGCGTTGATTGGATTTTTGCATCCGAAGGCAGCAAATGGCGTTTTGTATGAGCTGTGCCAATATCCGAAAGAATCATAGGCGTTTACGTAGTAGAAAAAATTTTTTTGCGGTATACTGGAACTTGTGAATATGTACCAAAATCGGGCAGTACAATCAGGAGGTAACGAGTGTGAGTACGATCAACCAAGAGCGTTTGTTAAATGAATTTTTGGAGCTCGTCCAGATTGACAGTGAAACGAAGAACGAAGCAGAGATCAACAAGGTGCTCAAAGAAAAGCTGATTGAGATGGGCTTTACCGTAGAAGAGGATGACGCAGCAGCGAAAACCGGACATGGTGCCAACAATCTGATCGCAACGTTGGAGGGAACTGGAAAAGGCCCAACCATCCTGTTTAGCAGCCATATGGACACGGTCGTCCCAGGAAACGGAATCAAGCCTCAAATTCGCGATGGCTACATTTATTCTGATGGAACGACGATCCTCGGTGCAGATGACAAAGCAGGAATCGCGGCGATCTTTGAAGGTATTCGCAGCTTGAAAGAGCAAAACCTGCCACATCCAACGATCCAAGTCGTACTGACTGTGGGAGAAGAGTCCGGACTTGTTGGTTCCCGCGCAATGGATTCCAGCCTGCTGAAGGCAGAAATGGGCTTCATCCTCGATTCGGAAGGTCCAGTTGGAAAAATTACAGTAGCTGGTGCTGGTCAATACCGCATCGTAACCAAAATCCACGGTAAAGCAGCCCATGCAGGTGTGAATCCAGAGGATGGCATCAGTGCTATAACGGTTGCTAGTAAAGCAATTTCCCGTATGCCGTTGGGCCGTATCGATGCAGACACAACAGCAAACATCGGTCGCTTTGAAGGTGGAAAAGCGTACAATATCGTAACGGATTATGTGGAAATTTGGTCCGAGGCTCGCAGCTTGGTAATGGACAAGCTGGAAGCGCAAGTGAAGAAAATGACAACAGCATTTGAAGAAGTGGCAGCTGAGATGGGTGCGACTTGCGAAAATGAAGTTATTTTTATGTACCACGGCTACAAATTCAACGAAGAAACGCCAGTTGTACAAAAAGCGATTGCAGCAGTTAAACGTGTAGACCGCAATCCTGAGCTGGTTGCAAGCGGTGGCGGAAGCGACGGTAACGTATTTAACGGCTACAACGTGCCAAGCGTAAACTTTGCCATTGGCTATGAAGAAATCCATACAAAAAACGAGCGCATGCCAATCGCTGAATTGAACAAAGCGGCTGAGCTGGTGCTTGCTGTTATTGCAGAAGTACAAGAGTAACCTAAAGAGGTCGGAATCTCCTTGCGAGGGGTTCCGGCCTTTTTGTTTGTTCGTTTACTTGTTTGCATGATTGAGACAACCACTGTTCATCATAGACTGAATAGAAAGCTCGGGGACGAGGCAGGAATGAAAGGGGGAGGCTGAGTGCTCTGTTTGGTGGTAGGGACGGTCCAAAAAGTTCTGGAAAAGCAAAAAGGGATGCAGATACTACAAGTCCGGATAGAATCGGTTGCGGGATTCAAAATGGAGAGAGTGCTGTCTTTTTTGCAGGAGGATTATAAAAGTGGCGATTTACTTTTGATTAATACAACTGCTGTTCGCCTTGAATTGGGGACAGGCGGGTATCACTTTGTCGTAGGAAAGGTCACACAACCAGAGGAAACGGATGTCCTTCCGAATGAGTGGGGGCATGTCATGAAAATGCGCTATTCGCCATGGCAGCTCGCGGTTGATTCGGTAGAAGAACAGGCCAGTCCTTACCACCATTTGTTTCTGCAAGATGACTTATCCTTGGAGGGTACCCCTGTTTTGATCAGCGAGCTGCACAGTCTTCTACCTGTTGCTGTCCTTGCCCTGCGTAAAAAAAATCCAAATGCCCGTATCGTATATGTGATGCCGGACGGCGCATCTTTGCCGATTGCCTTGAGCCAGCACGTCCATCGATTAAAAGCAATCGGGGGCTTGGATGCGACAGTGACGACTGGTCATGCGTGGGGCGGAGATCGTGAGTCATTGACGATTCACAGTGGCTTAATGGCAGCACACCATGTAGAGCATGCCGATATCATTATTTGTATGCTGGGACCTGGGGTAGCAGGTACGGGTACATCTTATGGCTTCTCAGGAATTCAGTTAGCTGAGGTCATTCATGCCGTATCCACTGTTGGAGGAACACCCTTTTTAATTCCCAGAATCAGCTTTGGGGACCAACGTACCAGACATTACGGTGTCAGTCACCATACCATATCGATCATAAACAGATTTGCTCTTTGCCCTGCTCTGGTTACAATCCCGATTTTCGGGGATGAAAGAGATGAAATCCTTTCGCGGCAAATGAAGACAATAGAAGTTGGGGGGAAGCACATTTTCATAAAGGGAAAAGTCCCAGACCTGTCAGAACTGGCATCACTGGAAAAGGGGTATGGCTTGTCCTTTTCTACAATGGGGCGAAATTGGCAAGAGGACCCTGCGCCTTTTCAAACGGCATGGATGGCAGCCGATTTTGTAGGAAACAGTCTGGGCTATATCGTCCAAACCGTTAACGACGTCCCGCATTTGCCCGTCTCAGCAAGTACTCTTGAAGGGTTGCGTCTTTATTTGACCAGGAACGAAGCGCAGCCTTGATCTCCCAAGCTTTCCCTACCATACGCAATTGCTTTTCGCTAACATATGTTTTCATTCATGATCTCCTCCGATACAATAAGGTGGACAAGCTCTATGCTCCCAACTTATGGAGGGAATCGACGATTTAGAACGACTTCACGAAAAAAGGATGATGACGACCGTGAGTAAATATGATCACTTATATGAAAAAACCATTTCGAGTCAACCGATTTATGACGGAAGAATTATCAAGGTCAAGGTAGATGAGGTACTTCTGCCAAATGGCAACACAGCGAAGCGAGAAATCGTGAATCACCAAGGAGCGGTTGCTGTATTGCCGATAACAGATGATAACAAAATGGTTGTGGTTCGACAGTTCCGCAAGCCATTGGAGCGTACGATTGTAGAAATCCCAGCGGGAAAACTGGAGCCAGGGGAAGAGCCGCTCGCATGTGCAATGCGCGAGCTAGAGGAAGAGACAGGCTACGTTGCGAGTCAGTACACACCGCTTAGCTCCTTTTACACATCGCCAGGCTTCGCGGATGAAATATTACATGTTTTTGTGGCTACTGGTTTGAAAAAAGGAGAAAGCAAGCCGGACGAGGATGAGTTCGTTGATGTGCTAGAAGTAACACTGGAAGAAGCGCATGCTCTGCATCAAAGTGGGGAAATTCGAGATGCCAAGACAGTAGTGGCATTGTTTGCATGGGAAAACAAAATGCTGCGTGAGCGTCGCTAGTACCATGCTTACCTCGTATTTTTGTGACATGCATATTCACATCGGTGGTACGTGGACAGGTAAACCTGTGAAAATAACGGCTTCTCGCCAAATGACCCTCACCAAAATTTTGGAGGAGGCCTCAGATAAAAAAGGGATGGATGTCATCGGGATTATCGATGCACATTCGCCGGAGGTTCAGGATGAGCTGGTAGATCTGTTGGAAAAGGGATTAGCGACTGAACAGGAGGATGGAGGAATTTCCTACAAAGATACGTTGTTAATCTTGGGGTGCGAAGTAGAAATCAAAGAGCCGGGACGTGGTGCAGCTCATTTTCTCGTTTATTTGCCGAAGCTGCAAGAAATGAAGCATTTTACCGCATGGCTGTCCGAACGCTGCAAAAATGTGCAATTAAGCTCTCAGCGTATTTACACATCACTGAGGGAATTGCAAGCCTGTGTCCACCAATTGCAGGGCCTTATGATCCCGGCACATATTTTTACACCACATAAAGGGATGTACGGAAGTTGTACAGATTCGATGGCCGAAGTGCTTGATCCTTCGCTCGTTTATGCGGTTGAGCTGGGATTGAGCGCGAATACCACAATGGCGGACCGCATATCCGAGCTCCATGACAAAACCTTTCTCACAAACTCAGATGCCCATTCTCTGGCGAAGATAGGCCGGGAATATCAAGCGATGCATATGCAAGAGCGTTCTTTCGTAGAGTGGGTGAAAGCGATTAAGCGCATCGGTGGAAGAGGGGTTCATGTGAATTATGGTCTGCATCCCGAGCTTGGAAAGTACCATCAAACGGCGTGCCAAGGGTGCCAGTCCTTACTCGCGGCGGATGCCTCAGGCAAATGTCCGGAATGCGGCTTTCAACGAATTGTGCGAGGGGTTGCAGCGCGCATTGATCAGCTGGCGGATGTAGAGGCTGGCCAGCATCCGACGTTCCGTCCTCCTTATATCGAGCAAATCCCGTTAGAATTCATTCCAGGAGTTGGTCCGAAATTATTGGATAAGCTGTATCGGTCGTTTGGTACACAGATGAACGTCCTGCATCGCGCGAACGAAGAAGTGCTCACCCATGTGGTCGGAGAGAAAATCGCTTCACTTATCGTACAAGCACGGGAGGGAAAGCTCTCTATTCAAAAGGGCGGAGCCGGTACTTACGGAAAGATTGTCCCGATGTAGGTTGTCATAGGGTGGAATTCGTCCGCATAAGCTGTACAGTAATCAGCCAAGCGGGAGGCGACGAAGCGTGCGTTCACGAGTCGGACAAACTATCCAATCCTATGCGAGAGAGCATCAGTCACTCTACTGGTTCACGATCGTCCTGTTTACGATGGGCATTATTTTCGGAGCCGTCCTCGTCAATTCACTGCCATTATCACAGAAGCAGGAGCTGTACGGTTTTCTGCAATATTTTTTCAACAGTCTTGGCAGTGATGGCATCCCTGAGACCAGTGCCCATTTTCAGCAGGCGTTTGGTCATTATGCGAAAACGATAGCGATCATGTGGGTGCTGGGATTATCTATTATTGGGTTGCCTATGATTTTGTTGATGCTCTTCTTAAAAGGAGTCGTGGTTGGTTTCACTGTTGGTTTTTTGGTGAGTCAGCTCCAATGGCAAGGGGTAACATTTGCCATGGTGGGTGTTCTCCCGCAAAATTTATTAGTCGTCCCTGCCCTTTTTATTGTAGGCGTCAGCGGAATTTCGTTCTCGCTTCGACTCATACGGACGAGAGTGCTAAGTAAAAGGGATGTTATCATGCCGCATTTTATGGGCTATACGGTTCTTGTTCTTAGCATGCTGGCGGTATTGACGATTGCAGCCTTGTTTGAGACCTTCATTTCCCCAAGGCTGATGCAGCTCGTACTTAATTAAGAATAATTCTCAGGTAAGAACTTATGCATTTGACTTATTCGATGCCCCTCTACTATAATAGGAACAGGTTTCATGCGAGCGGGGAGGGGCATTAATGTTGGAAGAAAAATTAGAGAAAATTAAGCAGCAGTTGCATTCACAAAACTACAAGCTGACACCACAGCGTGAAGCCACTGTTCGCGTGTTGTTGGAGAATGAAGAAGATCATTTGAGTGCGGAAGATGTTTACTTGCTGGTGAAGGATAAAGCACCGGAAATCGGGCTTGCAACCGTATACAGGACATTAGAGCTGTTGAGCGAACTGAAGATCCTTCATAAAATGAATTTTGGCGATGGCGTAGCTCGTTACGATCTTCGTGATGATAATGCCGCCTATCACCATCATCACCTCATTTGCCTTAATTGCGGTACGGTGGATGAAATTTTTGAAGATCTGCTTGTCACAGCAGAAGAAAAAGTCAAGAATGTTTACAACTTTTATATTACCGACCACCGATTGACCTTCTACGGGATCTGCAATCGTTGTGTAGATAAAGTGAACGTGGAGGACTTCAAATAAAGTCGACTTCTCTGGGAACGGAGAAGTTTTTCTTTTTTCCTTGGGAGCTTTTGTAATGGCAGACCTATTCCTGTGGAATCCTAGGAGAGGATCGATTCGAATGGAGCAGGGGACAAGTGCATATAAATGAAAGAAAGTCTGTAAGGAGGCTTATGGATGAAGGTCTCTTATCGCCGCTTGATGGAGGGTCTTCGTTTCTTGCTTTTATTCATAACCTGTACCTTGCTCTCCTATGGCATCATTACGTTGCTGGCGGACAAATTTCTCCCGGCAAACCCTTATCATGAACCGCATGGTAACGCGGTGAAGGTAGTAAAAGTGATCAATACCTCTCAGACGCAGGATTTTGACGGATATGTCGCACGACTACAGCTCTTTTTTTTAACGGGAGAGTAACGCGCAGGTTTGAGTTTTTTATTTGGAGAAGCAGGAGTTTCTTTTTCTTTGTGGAAAGCAATACAAGATACTTATCAGCTAGAAGGGGACACTTCATGGACAGTCTGATTGATCAGTTTATTCATTTCCTGACTGTGGAGAAAGGGTTATCGAGAAATACCCTGGAATCCTATCAACGGGATATGGTGGCCTTTACCTCGTATTTACAAGAGCAAGGTGTCACTCGCGTAGAGGATTCTACTCGGACGCACATCATTGGGTACTTACTTGTTTTACGGGAAAAAGGACGTGCTACAGCAACGCTTTCTCGCAACATGGCATCGATACGAGCGTTTTATCAGTTTCTCATTCGGGATAAATACATAGATAAAGATCCATCCATCCATTTGGAAACACCGAAGATCGAGAAACGCTTGCCGAAAGTGCTCTCTGTTGAGGAAGTGGAACGTCTTTTGGAAAGTCCTCCTGTCAATCATCCTGCCGGGCTGCGGGACAAGGCAATGCTTGAGCTCTTATATGCGACAGGCATTCGTGTCTCGGAGTTAGTCAATCTGGATAGTGCTGATGTGAATCTGGATATGGGCTTTGTCAAATGCTTGGGAAAAGGATCAAAAGAGCGAATCATTCCGTTAGGCTCAGTTGCCATTCAAATGGTTCGCCACTATTTGCAGGCAGGGCGCCCCAAGATGGTAAAAGGAACTGGCGATACTGCATTATTTCTGAATCACTTGGGCAAACAAATTACACGGCAAGGTTTTTGGAAAATTATTAAGCGATATGCTCAAAAATCAAACATCCGTGCTGAGATTACACCCCATACGCTTCGCCACTCTTTTGCCACTCATTTATTGGAAAATGGAGCCGATTTGCGCTCTGTTCAAGAGATGCTTGGGCATGCTGATATTTCAACCACCCAGATTTACACACATGTAACCAGAACGCGGATTAAGGACATCTATGCCAAAACACATCCGCGAGCATGAGTATGAAAAAACGATCGACTCCGCCTGATTGTCGGGCGGAGAAAAATTTTCTGAATCAGGTCAGACGTCTGACGACTTGATGATAGAAAATGAATGACTGGTAAACAGGAGGCGTTAAGATGCAATATTCTCGAGTTTTTCTGATCGTCATGGACAGCGTAGGGATTGGCGAACAACCTGATGCGCCTAAGTTCAATGATGCAGGAGCGAATACCTTAGGTCATATTGCGGAACGAGTGGCAGGATTTTCATTGCCCAACCTGCAAAAATTGGGTTTGGGAAATATAGCAGCACTCCAAAACGTTGCGCCAGTTCAAACTCCTATGGCCCATTATGGAAAAATGCAGGAAATCTCCATGGGCAAAGATACGACGACGGGTCATTGGGAAATCATGGGTCTGCATGTGTCTACTCCGTTTAACACGTATCCAGACGGATTTCCTCAAGAGTTGATCTCGGAATTTGAGCAGCGTATCGGTCGCAAGGTGCTCGGGAACAAAGTCGCTTCAGGAACAGACATTCTCGACGAGCTTGGCGAAGAGCATATGAATACAGGTGCAGTGATTGTCTATACATCTGCGGATAGTGTATTCCAGGTGGCAGCACACGAAGAGATCGTTCCGCTTGAAGAGCTATACCATATTTGCGAGGTAGCTCGTGAGTTGACGCTTCGTGATGAATTCGCCGTTACTCGTGTTATCGCGCGTCCATTTGTGGGGCAGCCAGGTAATTTTAGCCGCACTGCAAATCGTCACGATTATTCCGTGAAGCCATTTGCTCCGACAGTCATGAATCGTCTGCAGGATGCTGGCCTTGCTTCTATTGCCATTGGCAAAATCAGCGATATCTACGCAGAAGAGGGTGTTACCCAATCTATCCGTACCAAAGATAACATGGACGGTGTAGATCAAATTCTGGGCACGATGAAACAATCGTTTACGGGCCTTTCCTTTGTCAATCTCGTTGACTTCGATGCGAAGTTCGGTCATCGCCGTGATCCAGAAGGGTATGGTCAGGCATTGATGGAGTTCGATGCTCGTATTCCAGAGCTTTTGGAAGCGCTACAAGAAAATGATTTGCTGGTAATCACGGCAGACCATGGAAACGATCCTGTACACCATGGTAGCGACCATACCAGAGAATACGTTCCGTTGCTTGCTTATCACAAGGGTATTCAAGCTGGACAAAATTTGGGTATCCGCGAGACATTTGCTGACTTGGGTGCGACCATCGCAGACAATTTTGGAGTAACTGCTCCCGTGATTGGGAAGAGCTTCCTTAATCGTTTATAAAGGTAAAGTAAAAATAAACATTTATATAATAGAAGAAACACAAAAAAGGAGAGAGTTAAATTGGCAAATTCCCATGACGCAGTAGCATATATCGAACCGAAATTGACAGAAAAACCAACCATTGGTCTCGTACTCGGATCAGGGCTTGGTGTATTGGCAGATGAAATCGAAAATCCAGTGATCATTCCTTATCATGAAATCCCTGGCTTCACTGTGTCCACCGTTGTCGGCCACAAAGGACAACTCGTGATTGGTAAGCTGCAAGGCAAACAAGTCGTTGCCATGCAAGGTCGTTTCCACTTTTATGAGGGGCATGGTCTGGATGCCGTCGTATTCCCAATCCGTGTCATGAAGCTGCTCGGCGTAGAAACCATTATGGTGACCAATGCGGCTGGCGGAATTAACGAAGGCTACAATCCAGGCGACCTCATGCTGATTTCCGATCACATCAACATGACGTTCCGCAATCCGTTGATCGGTGCAAATGATGAACAACTGGGAGCGCGTTTCCCGGATATGTCTGAGGCTTATTCCAAACAGCTCCGCAAGCTCGCTCATGAAGTTGCGTCCGAGCAAGGAATCCAGCTTCGTGAAGGTGTATACGCAGGTCTGCTAGGTCCTTCCTACGAAACTCCTGCGGAAATCCGTATGCTTCGTCTGTTGGGCGGGGATGCTGTAGGGATGTCAACTGTACCAGAAGTAATCGTGGCACGACACATGGGTGTGAAGGTGCTCGGTATTTCGTGCATTAGCAACATGGCAGCAGGTATTTTGGAACAGCCTCTGTCCCATGATGAAGTTATGGAAACAACAGAGAAGGTAAAATCTCAATTCTTGGCTCTGGTCAACGGTATCGTAGCCAAAATGTAAGTAACGGATTCGGAGGGATTAACAATGCGTATGGTCGATATGATCGCCAAAAAACGTGATGGCGGAGAACTGACAACAGAAGAGATTCAATTTCTGGTGACAGGCTATACAGATGGAAGTATTCCTGACTACCAAATGTCCGCATGGGCAATGGCAGTCTTTTTCCGTGGCATGACGGCGAGAGAGACGGGAGATCTAACCTTGGCAATGGCAGGGTCAGGCGAACAGCTTGACCTGTCTTCCCTGCAAGGAATTAAGGTAGACAAGCATAGTACAGGCGGAGTAGGGGACAAAACTACTCTTGTTGTTGCGCCACTGGTAGCGGCAGCGGGTATTCCTGTGGCAAAAATGTCTGGAAGAGGCCTTGGATACTCAGGAGGCACCATCGACAAGCTGGAGTCCTTCGCAGGTTTTGAAGTAGAGCGCACACGCGAGCAATTTTTGCAGCAGGTGCGTGATATTGGCGTGTCCGTAATCGGACAGTCTGGCAATCTGACACCTGCCGATAAGAAGCTGTATGCTCTACGTGACGTGACAGCTACTGTAGAGGCTGTGCCGTTGATTGCAAGCTCCATTATGTCCAAGAAGATTGCGGCTGGAGCAGATGCCATCCTGCTTGACGTAAAAGTAGGGAAGGGCGCTTTCATGAAAAGCATTGAAGAGGCCGAAACGTTAGCAAATGCGATGGTTGCAATCGGCAGCCAAGTAGGACGTAAAACGGTGGCGGTTATCAGCGATATGAACCAGCCGCTTGGCTTTGCTGTGGGCAATGCACTGGAAGTGAAAGAAGCGGTGGAGACACTTGCAGGTAGAGGTCCACGCGATTTGACCGAGCTGGTGTTGTCTATTGGTTCCCGTATGCTTGTAATGGGGGGCCTTGTTGGTGATGTGGAAGAAGGACGCAAGAAGCTCGAAGACCTGATGGCTTCCGGAAAGGCAGTAGATAAACTGGCGGAAATGGTAGAAGCTC
The DNA here is from genome assembly GCF_041644655.1 of Brevibacillus sp. BD137. Lineage (NCBI taxonomy): Bacteria > Bacillati > Bacillota > Bacilli > Caryophanales > Paenibacillaceae > Brevibacillus > Brevibacillus sp. BD137. The sequence goes on from NZ_JAOTNO010000005.1 coordinate 312,240, forward strand.
AAGGCGGCAATAAGCAGGACGTCTATGATTTGTCTCGTCTGCCGCAAGCAAAGATCATTCATACCATTACAGCCGAACAGGACGGCTTTGTAAGTGCGATTGATGCGGAAGCGATCGGTCATGCTTCTGTTGTCCTGGGTGCTGGCAGATTGACAAAAGAAATGCCAATTGACTTGGCAGTAGGTCTTGTTCTGCACAAAAAACGCGGGGATCAGGTGAAGGCTGGAGAAGTTTTGGTCACCATCCATGCCAACGAAGACCAGCTTCTGAAAAATGCGTTGAAAGAAATGGAAGGTGCCTTCCAGATTTCGACGGCAATCGACGGAGAACAACCGTTGATCTATAAAATTATCGAAGCATAGATTGTAGGATATTAGTTGATCAATCAAATAAAACAAGGCGTGCACAGCACCTGAGCACGCCTTGTTTTATGAGTAAAAATACAGTTTCTCGAAAAAATATTGTTGATTAAATCTAGTTTTTCATATTCAATAGTAAGATGTAAGTCGTTTTTTTATTATATAAAAAATATTTTACTGTTCGGATTGACTTTATAAAGTTTTATTATTCTACTTGTCAAATTTCGTTGACACCGCTATCATTTCCGATTACTTTTATTGTATTAGACTGTTTGTAAAAGATTGTTGCGAAATTCGTAAAAAAAAGATGGAGGTTCCCAGAAAATCGTATTTATGAAAAAGCTGGACCATGTCGACAGACAGATTTTGCAAATCCTCCATGAAGATGGGCGTATCCCATATACAGAAATCGCCCATCAGCTAGGCGTGAGTGAAGGAACGATTCGATCACGTATCACTCGCCTTTTACAAGACGGAGTCTTCCAATTCGTAATACAACCCGATCCAGAGAAATTAGGATTACATGTGCAGGCTATCATCGGGTTAACCACAAAGCTAGGTTTGCAGAAAGAAGTGGCAGAAAAATTAAGCAAATTTTCTGCAGTACGCTTTGTAGGCGCTTATAGCGGTAAGCACGACTTGATTATCCAAGCGTGTTTCCATAGTAATGATGAGCTGATCACCTTTGTCAATGAACGACTCTCTCAAATTGAAGGAATTGCAGCTGCGGACGTTTCACTGGAACTGAAGCAGTACAAAGACACCTTCTCTTTCGTTCAAGACGACGAGGTGACCCTGCAATGAAAGGGGTTGATGCCTTCCAGCCGAAGTCAAGCAGCTTCGTATAGTTTTCGTTTTTTTTTCGTCCTTTATTTTCAGAAAAAAGACAAAAAAGAAAAACGTACTGGGGGTTATTGCGTTGAAAAAGAATGTGTTTGCACTTGTGAGCTCGATTGCTGTATTAGGAACCGCCCTGGCAGGGTGCGGAGGAGGACAACAAACTGCCGCTCCACCGGCAGGAGGTACACCAGCACCTTCACAGCCTGCAACACCAGCTGCTGAGAAGAAGCCACAAGTTTTAAAGATGAACCTACACTCGGAGCCACCTACAACTGATCCAGGGCTCGCAGAGGACACGACTTCAGGCGCGATTATCTTGGCAACCTTTGATGGCTTGACCCGCATTGGAACCGATGACAAGCCGCATGAAGCTGCTGCTGAGAGCTATACCGTCTCTGATGATAAGCTCACTTACACATTTAAAATCAGAGAAGCGAAATGGAGCAATGGTGATCCTGTAACAGCACATGACTTTGAGTATGCTTGGAAGCGTGCTCTCGATCCAAAAACAGCTTCCAACTACGCATATCAGCTGTACTACGTGAAGAATGGCGAAAAAGCAAATAAGGGCGAAGCAAAGCTTGATGAAGTAGGCGTGAAGGCACTTGACGATAAAACGCTGGAAGTTAAGCTGGAGAATCCGACTCCATACTTCCTGGAATTACTCGCATTCCGTACCTACTTCCCAGTTAACAAAAAAGTACTGGATGCAAATCCGAAGTGGGCAGGCGAAGCAAGCTCGCACGTCGGTAACGGTCCTTTTAAAATCGAATCTTGGGAGCACAAGAACAAGATGGTGCTCGTGAAGAACGAAAATTACTGGGATAAAGACAATGTAAAGCTCGAAAAAATCGAATTCTCCATGGTAGAAGACGAAAATACAGAGCTCTCCATGTTCGAAAATGGCGAAATCGATTGGGCTGGCGCGCCGATGAGTGCTTTGCCAACAGATGCGATTTCAGCATTGAAAGAGCAAGGCAAGATTCAAACCAATCCAATCGCGGGTACGTATTGGTACAAATTCAATACCGAAAAGCCGCCATTTAATAACATTAAAGTAAGAAAAGCATTTGCCTACTCGATCGATCGACAAGCCTTGATCGACAACATTCTCCAAACGGGCCAAATCCCGGCAACAGGCGCTGTACCTCCATCCATGGTACTGAATCCAAATGGCTATTTCAAAGACAAGGATCTAGAAAATGCGAAAAAGCTTTTGGAAGAGGGACTGAAAGAGGTTGGCATGAGCAAGTTGCCAGCGATTACCTTATCCTACAATACATCTGAGGCTCACAAGAAGATTGCTGAGGCCATCCAAGACCAATGGAAGAAAAATCTCGGCGTAGATGTGAAACTCGAGAATAAAGAATGGAAGGTTTACCTGGAAGATATGCATGAGGGTAACTTCCAGATTGGACGGATGGGCTGGCTGGGTGACTTCAATGATCCAATCAACTTCTTGGAACTCTTCAAGGATAAAATGGGTGGAAACAACGATACACGTTGGGAAAATGCAAAATATAAAGAGTTGTTGAACCAATCCGCTAAGGAATCCGACCTCGAGAAACGTAAGAAAATTTTGGCAGATGCGGAGCAAATCCTGATGGATGAAATGCCAATCATGCCAATTTACTGGTACACACAATCTTGGGTACAGAAACCAGAGGTCAAAGGTGTTCACCAAACGGGCCTGGGTGACGTGGATTGGAAAGGCGCGTACATCGAGTAATTTCATAACGAAGGAAACGGGATTTGCAGCAGAGGGTATGTGGTTGCACATATGCCCTCTGCTATGCAAGCCCTTCCCATAAATACCAGCTGGCATGATTGCCAGCAAAGAGAAAATAGAGAGAGAAGCTTTATTGCAAGAGATCTAAGGGTTATTTACACAGCCGATTTTTACACTGTGTCGGCAGCGTTCCGCAGTGTAAAGATGGGACGTGAAAGCAATCAAAAATCTACCAAGGGGGTAAGTTAGTTGATCCGTTATCTCGGTAAGCGCATCATTTTTATGCTCATCTCGCTCTTCTTAATTGTAACGGCCACCTTCTTCATCATGAAAGCAGTACCAGGTGGTCCATTTACATCCGAGAAGCAGGTCCCGCCGGAAATTAAGGCAGCACTAGAGGCAAAGTACAAGCTGAACCTGCCGTTGCATGAACAATACTTTGAATATTTAAAAGGTGTAGTAACTTGGGATCTCGGTCCGTCGTTTACGGAGAAATCTTCGAATGTTAACGACATGATTAATCGTGGTTTCCCTGTTTCTGCTCACTTGGGAGCACAAGCTTTATTGCTCGCTATCTTTGGTGGAATTACGTTAGGGGTTATCGCAGCACTAAACCATAATAGATGGCAAGACTATTCTGCAATGGTTATCGCTGTTTTGGGATTATCGGTACCAAGCTTTATTTTGGCGTCCTTTTACCAATACATTTTCGCTATTCAATTGGGCTGGTTTCCAATCGCGAAATGGGAAGGATTCGAGTACACCATCCTTCCTTCATTGGCACTCGCCGCATCACCGATGGCATTTATCGCGCGTTTGACGCGTTCCAATATGATTGAAGTTATGGGTCAAGATTACATCAAAACTGCAAAAGCAAAAGGATTGCACACTGTTGCCATTACAGTAAAACACGCAATTCGTAATGCGCTCTTGCCAGTTGTTACTTACCTGGGTCCACTGATTGCCGGTATTTTGACAGGTGCATTCGTTATTGAACGTATTTTCGGTGTTCCTGGTCTTGGTCGCGAATTCGTATTGTCCATTACAAACCGCGACTATACGGTAATCATGGGTACGACCGTGTTCTACTCTATTATCCTGGTTGTGATGATTCTGATTGTTGACATCGCATACACCTTGGTAGACCCACGGATCAAACTTTCGGACGCAGGAAAGGAGTAATGACACGTGCAAAACTTGACAAAAGAACATTTTGAGCCAATTTCCGTTGACCTTCGTCAAGCAGAATCAATCAAGCGCCCTAGTCTCTCTTTCTGGTCTGACGTTTGGCGCCGTATGAGAATGAATAAAGTTGCAATGGCTTCCATGATCTTCATTATTGCCTTGATCGTATGTGCCATTGTGGTTCCATGGCTTACTCCACAAGATTATTTTACGACCGATTTGGCTGGGAAGAACAAGAAGCCATCTGCTGAACACTGGTTTGGTTCAGATGACTTGGGTCGTGACGTATTTGAGCGCATCTGGTACGGCGCACGTATCTCTCTGCAAGTAGGTCTTGCCGCAGCGTTTATTGATCTGATCATTGGTGTGATCTGGGGCGGTATCGCAGGTTTCTATGGTGGCAGAGTAGATGAAATGATGATGCGTTTCGCGGATATCCTGTTTGCGATTCCTTACCTGCTGGTTGTTATTTTGTTGATGGTTGTGTTAGAGCCTGGTGTCGGAACGATTATTATTGCCTTAACGATAACGGGATGGATCGGTATGGCCCGGATTGTGCGTGGTCAGATCCTTCAATTGAAAAATCAAGAGTTTGTACTGGCAGCGCGCTCCCTTGGTGCTGACGCTAACCGTCTGATCTTCAAACACTTGATTCCTAATGCTTTGGGTCCAATCATCGTAACATTGAGCTTGACTGTACCTTCCGCGATTTTCGCAGAATCCTTCTTGTCCTTTATCGGGTTAGGGGTTTCGGCTCCGATTGCATCGTGGGGAACGATGTCCAATGAGGGCTTGCCGGCCATGAAGTACTATCCATGGCGTCTGACATTCCCGGCAATCTTTATTTCATTGACCATCTTGGCATTTAACTTGTTCGGTGACGGTCTGCGCGATGCAGTAGACCCACGCCTGCGTAAATAGGAGGGATAGTCGTTATGGAACGCATTCTTGATGTAAAAGACCTGCACGTATCCTTCCATACGTATGCAGGTGAAGTAAAAGCAGTCCGCGGTGTGAATTTTCACGTCAACCGCGGAGAGGCTGTAGCGATTGTAGGGGAGTCCGGTTGCGGTAAATCCGTAACCGCTCAAACCCTCATGAAGCTGATACCTATGCCTCCAGGTGAAATTAAAAAGGGACAAATTCTCTTCAATGGCGAGGATATCGTCAAGAAGTCGAAAAAAGAGATGGAATCGATCCGCGGTAAAGATATCGGGATGATTTTCCAAGATCCAATGACTTCCTTGAACCCAACGATGACCATCGGTAGCCAAATTACCGAGGGTTTGATCAAGCACCAAAACATGTCGAAAGCTGCAGCACGTGATCGTGCTATTGAGCTGTTGACTATGGTTGGTATTCCGCAACCTGAGAAACGTGTGGAGCAATATCCACACGAGTTCTCTGGCGGTATGCGTCAACGTGCTATGATCGCGATTGCTCTCGCTTGTTCACCGAAGCTGTTGATCGCAGATGAACCGACGACAGCTTTGGACGTAACGATTCAGGCGCAAATTTTGGACCTGATGAAAGAATTGCAAAAGAAAACAGGCACTTCCATTATCTTGATCACGCATGACCTTGGTGTTGTTGCCGAGATGTGTGACCGCGTAATCGTTATGTACGCAGGAAAAGTGATCGAGACTGGAACCGTTGACGATATTTTCTATAATCCGCAACACCCTTACACCAAAGGCTTGCTACGCTCGGTACCACGTCTTGACTTGAACCGTGACGAGCCACTGACACCGATTTTTGGTACGCCGCCAGACCTTCTGCGTCCGCCAGTTGGCTGTGGATTCACTGCGCGTTGCGAATCAGCGATGCGTGTGTGCCAAGAGATCGATCCTGAGCTGAACGACATCAGCACTACTCAGCGAGCAGCTTGTTGGCTTCAACATCCGCTTGCTCAGAACCGTGCGTAGAAGGAGGGATATCAGTGGATAAACGTGAAAATTTGATTGAAGTACGCAATCTAAAAAAATTCTTTTCCATTGGCGATAACACGCTGAAAGCTGTGAATGATATCTCGTTTGAGATCAAACGTGGAGAAACACTGGGCATAGTAGGAGAGTCAGGCTGTGGAAAGTCCACTGCTGGTCGCACCATCTTGAGACTGTATGATGCGACTGAAGGGGACGTCCTGTTTGAAGGCAAGAGCATCATGAATTTGAACCAGCAGGAAATGAAGGCGATGCGCCGCAACATGCAAATGATTTTCCAAGACCCTTACGCTTCGTTGAATCCGCGTATGACAGTCGGGGATATCATTGGCGAGGCGCTGGATATTCATGGCCTGGCATCTGGTCAAAAGCGCAAAGAGCGCATTCAGGAGCTCCTTTCCTTGGTGAGCTTGAATCCTGAGCATATGAATCGCTTCCCACACGAGTTTTCAGGTGGTCAGCGCCAACGTATCGGAATTGCCCGTGCATTGGCAGTAGAGCCAAAATTCATCGTGTGTGACGAGCCAATCTCTGCTTTGGACGTATCCGTACAAGCACAGGTTGTAAACCTGCTCGAACAGCTGCAAGAAAAAATGGGCTTGACCTACATGTTTATTGCGCATGACTTGTCCATGGTAAAATACATTTCCGACCGTGTAGCGGTTATGTATCTGGGGAAAATGGTTGAGCTGGCAGAAAGTGATGCTTTGTATGAAAAGCCACTCCATCCGTATACGCAAGCGCTGTTGTCTGCGATTCCGATCCCGGATCCAGAAATTGAGCGTAACCGTGAGCGAATTGTACTGCAAGGTGATGTACCTAGCCCAATGAACCCACCAAGTGGTTGCCATTTCCGTACGCGTTGCCCGAAAGCAATGCCGGAATGCGCTGCATCCGTACCTGTGTGGAAAGAAGTAGAGCCAGGACATTTCGCTGCTTGTCATTTGTATAACTAAATCAATTACAAATAGCGAGTTCCGAGGCTACTCGTGCAGCCCGGAACTCGTTTCCCTTCATAAGGGAGGTTTTACCTCTGAAAAAAATGGGTATTGTACCCAGAGGCAGTTTTTTCAGGGGTATTTTTTCGGAGTTCTTGCACTGGAAAATCGTAGCAGTGATAAAGGGGGCAAGTAGCATGAGCAAATTTTTGTCGCCACGATGGAAAAAGAAGGAGGGAATATCGAATCTATTAAAAAAAGTGAACCTGACTAGCCAAGTAGCATCGGAAAAGCTAAAAGGCTCACTTGCCACAAAGATGATTGTGTTTGGTCTAATTCTTGTACTTATTATTATCGGTTCTTTGCAATACATAGCCCTTTCCTTCTCGAAATCAACATTGTTTAGCATAACCTCTAACCAAGCGAAAATGCTGGCTGACCAGCATGCAAATAGCATGGAAGATGACTTGAAAGCGATTGTGAACTCGACCAAATCGGCAGCATCCAAACGTGTGATGATGACAGAGCTGCAACCGCTTATCATGGAGCAATTTACCCTATTGCGTCAGGCGCATAAAGAAGTATCCAGAATCTATCTGATCGACACTTCTACCGGGAAATCCCTATATTCCTTGACCGGGACAAATGAGATTGACTTTAAGCAAAAGCAATACTTCCAAAGAGCGCTAACCACGAAATCCTTGGTCGTTTCTGATGAAGAAATCGTTGAAGGTAGCAACAAGAGTTTTCTTTATATTGCGACACCCATTGGGGAAAAGGCCGATGATACAAGCCGGTTGTTCGTTGTTGGCTTTACGATTGATCAAATGATTCAAAAGATTCCTGAGATCTCTTTCATGGAGAATGGCTACGCATTTGTCGTTCGCCAAGATGGTTTGGTTGTGGCCCATCAAAATCCGAACAACAACAACAAGCTCGTGCTGGCTGGGGACAAAGATTATGAAGAGATGCTGGCCCTGATGAAGCAGGAGACAAGTAACAGTTTATTGTACTCGGACCATGGAATTGATTCATTTGCAGCTTTTGCACCGATTCCCTTGTTGAAATGGAATGTCGTTTTGTCTACGGGAACTGACGAGGTGTATGGTGAAGTAGACGGAATGTGGCTGTACTTCGTACTCTTCAGCTTGCCGATCATCGGACTCTCGGTTTGGGCGATCTGGTGGTTTGCGAAACGGATTCGACTGTCTCTGTTCGCGATCGCGCAGGATATGGATCAAATCGGCGCGGGACATTTTAATATCAACGTAAAAGTAAACGGAAATGACGAGCTGGCTATGGTTGGCCGCAAAATGAATGACATGGCGGCTGAACTCCGCAAGCTGATTGCCCTTGTACAAGGACAAGCGACTCAACTGAACGTAGCGACAGATGAGCTGACGCTATTTGCGCAAGAAAACAAGGGAGCCATTAACGTCATTACGGATAATATTTCAACGATTGCCCAACGCGTCTCTACACAGACGAATGAAGTGCAAGCAACGGCTAATACCGTCTCGGAAATCTCGGAAGGTGTTGAACAGGTTGCTGTGGCTGCCGAATCTACATCGGTTGCCACGACCCGTACGTTTGAGAGAGCGCAAGGCGGTATGGAGTTAGTCGAGAACGTAATCAATACGGTAAGACGTGCCACTAGTGAGGTAGAGCGTACTGCTGGGCAAATGCACAGTCTTCGTGAGCGGGCTCGTGAAATTACGAGCATCGTTGAAATGATTACGAGTATTGCATCACAGACGAATTTGTTGGCGCTGAATGCAGCCATTGAGGCTGCGCGTGCTGGAGATGCTGGACGAGGCTTCTCAGTTGTAGCCAGTGAGGTTCGCAAGCTCGCAGAGGATAGTAGCTCCTTCTCTGAGCGTATCGCTGCTATTGCCCATTCGATCAATGATGAGGCAATGGATATGAGCAAGCATATGGACGAGATCGTTACCATGGTGAGTGGAGGCTTGCAGTCTGTAGAGTCTGTGGGTACCGCTTTCCATAATATCGTGGCAGAGATTCAATCGGCTGCCGAGCAAAGCGAATCGATGACGGCGACCTCGGAAGAGATGGCGGCTGGTAATCAGGTAGTGACGAACTCCATGCAACGTCTTGCCACCATGTCAGATGAAATTAGTGAATCCATTTCAGGTGTGGTAGAGACAGTGGATGAACAATTGAATTCAATTGCACGCATTAATGAAAACGTAGAGCAATTGAAAAAAATGGCGGATGAGTTAACCCAAAATGTGAGCCGATTCGTCATTTAAGAAAGTGTCCCTTCTGCTAGTAGCGGAAGGGACTTTTCGCTTTTGAGAAGATAATCTTGCCGTTTTTGTGTGAATATTTTCCTTTCATGATGGTGAGAATAAAACCATGAATGGAGGGAAGAGACTGCTATGAAACGGAATGGATACCTCGCTCTATGCTTCCTTATGTGCTTTACCATCTTTTCTCCGATGGCGATTGCCAAAGAAAAGGCTGGACAGCAAAAGAGTGACAATCATTTTGCCCCACAAGCTTCATCCGCAGTGATGATCGAAGCGGATACGGGAACAGTCTTGTATGAAAAGAACGCCAATGAAAAAATGCCACCCGCCAGTATCACCAAAGTAATGACCATGCTTTTGATCATGGAAGCGGTGGAGCGGGGAGAGCTTAAGCTTACCGATAAGGTTCGAACAAGTGAAAGAGCAGCATCGATGGGCGGATCGCAAATCTTTCTACAGCCCGGTGAAGAAATGACGGTAGAGGACATGTTGAAAGGGATTGCGATTGCCTCAGGGAATGATGCCTCTGTAGCGATGGCTGAGCACTTGGCTGGGACGGAAGAGAGTTTTGTCACGCGAATGAATGAACGGGCACAGCAGCTCGGCATGAAAAATACGCATTTTGTCAACTCGAATGGACTTCCTGCCGCGAATCACTACTCATCGGCAGGAGACATTGCGATCATGTCACGCGAGCTCTTAAAACACGAAGGCATCACGAAGTTCACTGGTACGTACCAAGACTACTTGCGAAAAGATACAGAAAGCCCCTTCTGGCTTGTGAATACGAACAAGCTGGTGCGCTTTTATGAAGGGGTGGACGGTTTGAAAACAGGGTACACAGGCGAAGCGAAATACTGTTTAACAGCGACTGCCAAACGCAACAACATGCGTGTCATTGCAGTCGTTTTGGGTGAGCCTGATGTAAAAACACGCAACAATGAAGTATCGACCATGTTCAATTACGCATTCACGCACTTTCAGGTGACGCCGATGTACAAAAAGGGAGAGCCTGTGCGCACACTCGTAGTAGATAAGGGGCAGAAATCGCAAATCAATGCGGTGACACCCCATGCAGTTAGTTTGTTGATGAAAAAAGGAGAATCGGCTGATACCTTCCAGAAGGAAATTGTCATCAAGGAAGCGGTTCATGCACCGATAGCAAAGAACCAAATAATCGGCCACATTTTCATCCGTACAAAAGATGGCAAGGAAATAAATCGAATCGATCTGTTCCCGGAAGATCAGGTAGATAAAGCCAACATGTGGGAGATTCTCAAGCGAACCACCAAGAGCATTTTGATTAGCTACTAGCAGACAGCATGAGCGCGAAAAGAATCGAGTTGCCCCGAATGGAATGGCGCGGCTGCTCGATTTTTTTGTTCTTTTGTCGGCTGGCAGGAATTGGTTTCGCCGAGGAAGAAAGAGAGTTTCTATCAAGGGAGAAGGAGTGTGGCAGCTATGAGTTTACGAGTTGCGATGGAGACACGGCAGGACGTGCTAGTGATCCGTTTGCAGGGTGAGCTTGATCATCATACGGCAGAGGAGTTGCGCAAGAAGGCGGATGATCTTTTGCGTACCTCTACTATCCGTCATATTGTGCTGAGTTTAGCTGACTTGACGTTTATGGACAGCTCGGGTATCGGGGTTATTTTGGGAAGATACAAGCAGATTTCTGCCCGATCTGGAGAAATGTATGTCTGCTCGATCAATCCAACGATCTATCGAATATTTGAGATGTCCGGGTTATTCAAGGTAATCAAGTTTCGCGAAAATGAAGCGGATGCTTTGCATGTTCTGGGGGTGGCGTAATGATGGTACAGCGTAACTTTATGTCAGTGTCGTTTGCAGCATTGAGCCAAAATGAAGCATTCGCACGTGTAGCAGTTGCAGCCTTCATTTCGCAACTCGATATTACGATGGACGAGCTGGAAGAAATCAAAACCGTTATATCCGAGGCTGTTACGAATGCCATTATCCATGGTTATGACGAAAATCCAGAGGGTGTGGTACAGATCTCTGTGCGAATTCAAGAGGACAGCATTGATCTGATTGTGGAAGACAATGGACGTGGAATTGAGGATGTGGAGCAGGCCATGCAGCCACTCTATACGACGAAACCGGAGCTGGAGCGCTCTGGGATGGGCTTTACGATTATGGAGAATTTCATGGATTCTTTGGAAGTGGCAACGGTTGTGGGTAAGGGAACAACTGTCCGCCTCACCAAACGCCTGGCGTTTGCCAAAGCCTTGCAAAATTAGGGGTAGTGCCAATGGGTGCCGATATTAAAAACGCGAGTCAACCATTTCTGACCAATGACCAAGTAAAAGAGCTAATCGCCAAGAGCCAAGCTGGCGACACTGAGGCACGCGAGCTTCTCGTCAACAGCAATATTCGGCTGGTCTGGTCCGTCGTCCAGCGCTTTATCAACCGTGGATACGAAGCGGATGATTTGTTTCAGATCGGTTGTATTGGCCTATTGAAGGCCGTAGACAAGTTTGATCTCTCCTATGATGTTCGATTCTCAACCTATGCTGTGCCGATGATTATCGGGGAAATTCAACGCTTCTTACGCGATGACGGTACAGTCAAGGTAAGTCGATCACTCAAAGAAACAGCCAATAAGGTACGACGCACAAAGGATGAGCTGTACAAGCAATTCGGTCGCGCACCCACGATTGCTGAGGTTGCGGACGCGGTGGGGATTACACCAGAAGAAGTCGTGTTTGCCCAAGAGGCAAATCGGGCACCTTCTTCCATCCATGAAACGGTTTTTGAAAATGATGGGGACCCCATTACACTGATCGATCAGATTGCAGATGAAGGGGTCAACAAATGGTTTGAAAAGATTGCGCTCAAGGATGCGATCAGTCGATTGAGCGAGCGGGAACAACTCATTGTCTACCTGCGCTACTACAAAGATCAGACGCAGTCGGAAGTAGCGGAGAGACTGGGAATCTCGCAAGTACAGGTATCGCGCCTCGAGAAGCGCATTTTGCAAACGATCAAAGACCAAATTGAGCACTAACAGATCCAAACACTCCGGTCACTACGTGGCTGGGGTGTTTTGTTTTGTGTATAACGACTCGACGCTTTTCATTAAACAGAAGGTGAGCGCCTGCAGTCAGCAAATAAACGGTCATTTCCGTTTATCTGCATGGGTTTTGTGCCTCGGCACATACTAGCGAATAATCAGGTATGTGATGGAAGGGGAAGGTACCATGAAAGACGCGTTGTTTCTGCGCCTGAGAAAGCGATTGGCGGTAAAGCCACAAGCCATGATTACGCTTGGGGACATTTGCCAGCTTTACTGGGATGGAGAGCGCGAGGAAGCGTTAAAGCGGATGCCCATTTACCAGGCAAAGCCAACAGATGGCAATTTGATCATCATCGATATCATGCAGGTGATTAAAAGGCTGCGTTCAGTCTATCCCGACGTGGAACTGGACGTCCAGGGTGCTCCCCAAATCATTGTGGAGGTGCTTAGTCCACGAAAGAAAGCAAACCCGATTTTGGTGGGGATGGTTTGGCTTCTACTGTTTATTGGCTCAGGATTGGCGATCATGAATTTCCATACCGATGTCAGCATGATGCAGGTTCACGAACGAATCTACTATTTGATTACAGGTGAAAAAAGCCATCAGCCCTTGTGGATGCAAATTCCTTACTCTATCGGAATCGGCTTGGGGATGATTCTGTTTTTCAATCATATCTTCCAGAAAAAAATCAACGAAGAACCTAGTCCGCTAGAAGTGGAATTGTTTATGTATCAGCAAAGCCTGGATCAATACTACATACAAAATGAAAACAAGGAAAACCAACGGACGAAGAAATGAGCGTCATCAAGTGCTTGTTGCTTATTTTAATCGGGCTGGGTGGAGGACTTGCAGTAGGGAGTGGGCTGGTCGCATTTATTACCGTTCTGGACATCATTCCCAGGTTGACACAATTAACGAATGCTCAACGATATATCCGCTCGCTGGAATGGGCCTTGGTGGCAGGAGCGCTTTTTTTTACGTTTATTGATTTTTTTCATTGGGGAGCTCATTTGCCAGTGATTGTTTCTTCCATTTACGGGATATTTGCAGGGATATTTGTGGGGACACTCGCCGCAGGCCTAACGGAGGTACTGAATGTCTTCCCGATATTAGCGAAGCGAATCCACATGGATGGCAGTCTTCTCTTTCTGTTGATGGCCGTTGTTTTGGGAAAAGTGACGGGTTCCTTACTACAATGGCTGCTCCATCTGTGAACTGGTAAATACCACTATTCATAGGCATCTTTAGAAAAAGGAAGGATATAGGAAGAAAGCATACAAGGGGAGTGAAAGGGCATGGCAACCAAAACAAAATCCAAAAATCCCGGATCGATGCAGATGACCAAACAACTGTATCAACAGCAGGCTTCGAAGTTCCAGCCCAAACGAAACGTTCTGCTGAACTCGTTTCGTGCTTTCTGGGTAGGAGGGACCATATGTTTGTTGGGTCAGGCCATTCAAAATATGTATATTACCTTCTTTGGATTTACGGAGAAAACGGCAAGCAATCCGACCGTTGCGACGCTTATCTTTCTATCCGTTTTGCTGACAGGATTAGGCGTGTATGACAATATCGGGCAGTATGCTGGAGCAGGATCAGCCGTGCCTGTTACAGGCTTTGCCAACTCGATCGCTTCTGCTGCCATCGAGCATCGGAGCGAAGGGTTGGTGCTCGGCGTTGGCGGAAATATGTTTAAGCTCGCTGGTTCGGTCATTGTATTTGGGGTTGTTGCTGCTTTCATTGCGGGAATTATAAAGAGCCTGTTCAACATGCTTTTCTAAGGGAGGGCTGCGGGTGTCAAACAATCAACCAGTGAAACGAGTCAATCGGCAAACCTGGCACTTTGATCAAAATGTTCGTCTGCAAAGCTCGGCAGTTGCTGTGGGACCAAAAGAAGGCGAAGGACCACTGGCGCACTTGTTTGATAAAATTCACGACGATATGTATGCAGGCCAACAGACGTGGGAAGACGCAGAACGCCAGATGATGGAGGATGCAGTCAATACCTTGTTGCAAAAGGCGGGCATCACAGGCAAGGATGTGGATCTCATTCTCGCTGGCGACCTGTTGAATCAGAACATCACGACCAACTTCACAGCAGAAAAGTTGGCGATGCCTCTGCTTGGCATGTACGGAGCGTGCTCAACCTCGATGCTCACACTGGCAAATGCGGCGGCTCTGGTAAACGCTGGCTATGCAAATAAGGCGATCGCTGCTTGCAGTAGCCACAATGCCACAGCGGAGAGGCAGTATCGTTATCCCACGGAATACGGAGGACAGAAGCCCCCGAGTGCCCAGTGGACGGTGACAGGAGCTGGTGCAGGATTGGTTGGAATCGGGGGAAATGGTCCACGCATTACATATGCGACGATGGGAAAAGTAGTGGACATGGGGATTAAAGATCCGTTCGATATGGGGACAGCCATGGCTCCAGCTGCTGCATCAACGATTCAGACACATTTTGAAGATACGGGGCGCTCCCCACAATCCTATGACTTGATTGTGACTGGCGACTTGGCTGCTGTCGGGTACCCGATTCTAAAGGAGCTCATGTTAACCGAAGGATATAATATGGATCAAGTCTACAATGATTGTGGGTTGATGATTTACTCCCCAGATCAGGATGTATTTTCAGGTGGGAGCGGTTGCGCAAGCAGTGCCGTGGTCACGTATAGCTACATTATTGATCAGCTAAACCGAGGCTTACTGAAAAACGTATTGGTTTGCGCCACGGGAGCACTTTTAAGCCCGGTAAGCACTCAGCAGGGAAATTCGATACCGTGCATCGCACATGCGGTCGCGCTTGAAGGAGGCAGCTAATGGAATACCTGATTGCTTTTGTAGTAGGAGGATTGGTTTGTGTAGTGGGTCAACTCCTTCTTGATGTTGGCAAGCTAACTCCTGCTCATGTCATGAGTACGCTGGTCGTGGCAGGAGTCTTTCTCGATTTTATCGGCGTGTATGACAAATTTATCGATTTCGCAGGCGCAGGTGCGACTGTACCGATTACAAGCTTTGGTCACTCTTTGTATCATGGAGCCATTAGCGAGGCCGAACAACATGGATTGATTGGTGTAGCAACGGGGATTTTTGAGGTTACGAGTGCGGGTATATCGGCTGCGATCGCATTCGGATTTTTTGCTTCTCTCATTTTTAAACCCAAAGGGTAAGTCTAGGCAGTAAAAGGCGGTGACCCAGCATGGACACAGTACGCCGGAAAGTCATATTGGTGACAGACGGAGATCATATTGCCCAAAAGGTTATCGAGAATGTCGCCAAACAATTTGGTGGTCGATGTATTTCACTGTCTGCCGGGAACCCGACTCCACTGCGAGGGAATCAGATGGTCGAACTGATTAAGATGACACCTTATGATCCTGTTATCGTCATGTTCGATGACAACGGAGATTACGGCAAGGGGAGAGGAGAACAAGCACTCGAATACGTGGTGAAGCATCCTGATATTGAAGTAATTGGTGCGATAGCAGTAGCCTCGAATACACAATGGGTCAAAGGTGCGACGGTCGCTTATTCAGTCAATAACCAAGGACAAATTGTAGACGAAGCGGTGGACAAGGACGGGTACGCAGACGAGCAACTTCAGCATCATATTTATGGAGATACCGTAGACATCTTGAATTCTCTGCATGTACCCAATGTCATCGGTATTGGAGATATAGGCAAAATGGAGGGGAGGGACAGCTTGCAAAACGGTTGTCCCATCACGAAGAGAGCGGTGCAATGGATAATGGAAAGGAGCGGCGCTCATGGCACAGGTCACTGAAAAACGTCATCCCATCTCGCCTTATCTGGAAGAGAATCAGAAGTATTTGAACGACAGACTTGGTGTCGGCAAGAGTTTTGATATTGGGGTCCATGATTTTTATGTGGGCCATACACGCATGTTGTTGTATTACATAAACGGCTTCGCGGAAAGCCTACTGATTTCGCAGATCATGCGTGAGCTGAATGATGTACGTGAGCGGGATATGGCTGACAACGCTTTCGACCATTTGTTTCACAAATTCATCCCTTTCTACCAACTGAGTAAGGTAGATACGACTGACGAGTTTATGGATAAATTGCTCGTCGGTCAAGTAGGTCTGATCATTGACCGATCTTCCCACGCCATTATCCTCGATGCCAAAATCCTGCCAAATCGCACACCGCAGGAGCCAGATACGGAGAGGATTGTACGCGGAGCGCATGACGGTTTTACAGAAGTACTCGTAACCAATACGACTCTTACCCGCCGAAGAATACGTGACGAACGGCTCCGATTCGAAATCATGCAGATAGGGGAGCGTACCAAGACAGATGTTGCGGTTGCCTACTTGCATGATGTAGCGAATGAAGAGCTGGTCCATACGTTGAAGGAGCGTCTACAAAACATCCAGATTGACGGGATCCCGATGGCAGAAAAAACCGTCGAAGAATTTATCATCGGAAAAACGTTGAACCCTTTCCCGTTAGTACGATATACAGAACGTCCCGATGTGGCTGCTGTACATCTACTGGAAGGTCACGTACTGATTTATGTGGATACTTCGCCGAGTGTCATGATCACACCCGCCACCTATTTTCATCATGTACAGCATGCGGAGGAATATCGGCAAACACCGGTCATCGGTGCTTATCTGCGCTGGGTTCGTTTTCTGGGAATCTTTGCATCGGTTTTTATTTTACCGATCTGGCTGCTATTGGTCATGCACCCTTCCATGATACCGGAGTCGCTTCATTTCTTAGGGATCAAAAAGATGGGCAGCATTCCTATTTTGGCACAATTCGTGATCGCTGAGCTTGGTCTGGACTTGATGCGGATGGCCGCCATTCATACGCCTGCGCCGCTCTCGATTGCCGTAGGTTTATTAGCCGCGATTCTGGTCGGGGACGTTGCGATCAAGGTAGGACTTCTAGCACCCGAGGTTATTTTGTATTTGGCAGTGGCGGCAATCGGGATGTACTCGACTCCTAGCTATGAGATGAGCTTGGCAAATCGACTTATTCGCTTGTTTTTGATACTTATGGCGGGCTTTTTCTCTACGCCTGGACTGATGATCGGGATTACGCTCATCCTGATTTTCTTGGCTTCCACCCGTTCACTCAATACGCCTTACTTGTGGCCGTTCATTCCATTCAACTACAAAGGGATGAAGGATATTGTGGTACGGCTAGCTGTGCCAAGCAAAAACAACAGGCCGAGTATCGTTCGCTCGCAAAATTCCTCTCGGCAATAATATTCTGAAAACGGATGGCATCACCCATTGTCAAACGCACAACCTTGTAGTAAATTGTAGGGAAGCCTTACGAACAATAGTTTCTGTATGGCAACTGACGCTCCTTGTTGGTTGCCTTTCTTTATAAAAAGTTGTCTATATACATCATCGGTGCGAACGAATTGGGGAGGAAACGGAACATGTACTTACACGGGACAAGTCGAGTGAATGAACAAGGAAACTTGGAAATCGGAGGCTGTGATTCGACACAGCTAGCTGCTACTTACGGAACACCTTTATATGTGTATGACGAACAACAAATTCGCACCAAATGCCGGGAATTTGTCAATGCGTTTCACAATACGGGTTTTTCGTTCCAGGTTGCTTACGCGAGCAAAGCATTTTGCACGATGGCGATGTGCAAGCTGGTTGAAGAGGAAGGTTTGTCACTCGATGTAGTATCTGGCGGCGAATTGTATACGGCCCTGCAAGCTGGATTCCCCGTAGAGCGTATCCATTTTCACGGCAACAACAAATCATATGATGAGTTAATCATGGCGCTTGATGCCAAAATTGGCTGTTTCGTTGTGGACAACTTTTATGAGCTGCACATGTTGGCACAATTGGCCGAAGAGCGACACGAAAAAGTCGCCATTCTCTTGCGTGTCACGCCGGGTGTAGAAGCTCATACCCATGAGTACATTTCTACAGGGCAGATTGACTCCAAGTTTGGCTTTGACGTGCAAAACGGCCAGGCTCTTGAAGCGATTCAATTCTCTCACGAAAGCAATCATCTCCATTTATTGGGAGTTCATAGTCATATTGGTTCACAAATATTTGAAACAGAAGGCTTCCTCGTCGCTGTCAAACGGTTGACAGAGCTGTTGGGCGAAGCAAAAGAAAAGCTGGGATTCCTCCCAGAAGTACTGAATGTAGGAGGCGGCTTCGGTATTCGGTATGTAGAAGGCGATACACCGCAGCCAGCGGAAACGTATATCAAAGCCATTACAGATATCGTTCGCGAGGAACTCACGGCGCTTGCGATTCCTCTACCTGAGATTTGGATCGAGCCAGGTCGCAGTATTATAGGCGATGCAGGGACAACCTTGTACCGAATTGGGTCACATAAGAACATTCCCAATGTCCGGAAATATATTGCGGTCGATGGTGGGATGACAGACAATCTGCGACCAGCTTTGTACGATGCAGAATACGAAGCAGCGATTGCGAACAAAATGAATGCACCTGCCACTGAAGTTGTATCCATTGCAGGGAAGTGCTGTGAGTCAGGTGATATGCTCATCTGGGATGTGAAGCTGCCAGAAGCGCAAGCAGGCGATATTCTCGCCGTCCCAAGTACAGGTGCATACGGTTATTCGATGGCGAATAACTACAACCGAATCGCTCGTCCGGCAGTTATATTTGTAAAGGACGGAGAAGCAGAAGTAGTCGTAAGACGCGAAACGTACGCAGAAGTAGTCGGTCATGATGTTTTGCCAAAACGCGCACAGCTTCTGCGTTAAATTTCATAAAAAATGCACAAACCTTCCTGATTGTTTGGGAAGGTTTTGTATTTCCTTCATCTCTCATTCATGATTGCTTAATGTTTTCTCGGCATAATGGAAGGGTGAGGGGGAGCGATTCATCATGTTGTCGACTCTTATGAAGCGGTTTCGACGAATACCCTATATTTCATTGGACAAACGCCAATGGATGAAGGCGATGATTCGGCAAGAAGTGGAGAGAGAGAAGAAAGTCGTCATGTTTTATATAGATATCGTCAAGCTGACAGAGGTAGAGAATCGCTACGGAGATACGAGTGCCAAGAGAGTTCTTCATATATTCGAAAGCATTTTGCCAGCTGTAGCTCGCCAAGCATTTGAAATCAAAGGGAGAATCATCGCAATTCAAAAGCTGTGGGGAGACGATTTTGCCATTTACACTTCCTTTTCGAAAATGATGAGTGAGGAAGACTGTCAAATGCTATCGATTCATTTTCAGGAGCTGGCTGAACGGCAGTTAAATCGACAAGTGAGCTTCGTCAATCGCGAGGAGCTTCGTGTCCATATCGGCTATTCGGAAATCATCGGAGAAGATATCGTGAAAGAGATGTATACCTCTGTCAAACATGCCGTACATATGGCCAAGTATGGGATTACCTCCGAAAAATATGCGCACATTAGACAATTTCACAAGCTGCTTGCAGAAGAAAACGTTCAGATGCACTTCATGCCGATCATTCATTTGCCAAATGGCGAAGCTTTAGGATGGGAAGCACTGGCGCGAGGACCAGTCAACAGTCTCTTTGCAACTCCTGCTGCCTTGTTCAATTATGCACAAGAGACAGATACTGTGTTTCGTTTGGAGCATATATGTCGTAAACGGGCATTGGAGCATACCCGCTACCTGAAGCCTCATGAAAAACTGTTCATCAATTTGGACCCACGTGCGATTGACGATCCGTTTTTGTTGCGTGGCAAAGTGCAGATGCTTTTAGCAGAGTATGAGCTGACACCACAAAACATTGTGTTTGAAATTACAGAGCGCCACGCGATTACGAATTACACCGTCTTTCGAAAAATCATCGAGGAGTACCGCAAGCAGGGCTATATGATTGCCGTAGATGATGCGGGAGCAGGGTACTCCAGCTTGGAATCAATTACAGAAATCTACCCAGACTTCATTAAGCTCGACATGTCCTTGATCCGCAATATCGATGTCGATCCGATTAAGCAGGCGCTGTTGGAAACGTTTGTATCCTTTGCTGATAAGGTGAACTGCAAAATCATAGCAGAAGGGATCGAGACAGAACGTGAGCTGGAAACGCTCATGGACGTCGGTGTCATCTACGGACAGGGTTACTATTTAGGCAAGCCGGATAAAGGGATGGCGCAGCTATGTGGAAAGGCAATGAACTTTCTGCGGTTTTCGATGGAAAAGCGGATTGAGCAGGAAGCAGCAACAATACTGCCCACTCCGGCTATGACGGAAATTTTGACGAAGACAATCAGTGTTGAAAAGCATGTGAAGGTAAGACGCATCCATGAGATTTTTGAACAAAATCAGCGAATTGAAAGCGTGGTTGTGCTGGAGAACGGCATACCGGTTGGGCTTGTGATGCGGTTTTCTCTGTATAAAATTCTGGGTGGTCAATACGGAATTGCACTGTATTATGAAAGGCCCGTTTCTCAAATCATGAATTCCAATCCGCTTAAGGCTACCAAAGACGACAAGTTGGATGAGGTAGCGAAGCGGGCAATGGCCAGGGATGCTTATCATTTGTATGATGTGGTCATTATTATTGATGAAAATGGTGAGTACATCGGTATCGTTACCGTGCAAAAGCTGTTGGACAAAATGGCTTCCATCAAACTCGAGATGGCGAGCTCAGCCAATCCGCTAACAGGATTGCCGGGGAACGTACAGATTGAAAGAGAATTGAACCAACGGCTAAAACGGAATGATCATCAGGTGGTCATCTACTGTGATCTCGACCGTTTCAAATGGTTTAACGACCGCTATGGGTTTGAAGTGGGAGATCAGATCATTGTTCGAACCGCGAACTTGTTGCGGGAAGCCTCGAAATGGTACGGAAGTGGGTCTGACTTCATCGGTCATATTGGCGGAGATGATTTTATCTTGATTACGACAGCGCAATGTGCCAATGATGTTGCTTTGTTTATCATGGATGCTTTTACGCCATACTTTTCCGACATTTATGAAAAGCGCAGAATGGGGGACGGTCAGGAGCTCTCGATGTCGATGGCAGGTGTCGTCCTTTACGTAGGGAAGTACACCAGTGCAGAACAAATTGCAGAGAAGGCAGCGTACGTGAAAATGCTGGCAAAAGCAAGGACAGGGACTGTATTTATTACCGACTGTGAGTTGCCTGGTGAAGAGCAGATCCGCATCGAGGGATAAATTGGACGTCAATCGTTCTCCATGGTAGAATGGGTACGTTAACTTTACAAGGTATGGAGGTCAACATATGAAAAAGGCGCTCATCACCATGGAAAATGGTAACCAAATCGAGCTGGAGCTGTTCGATCAAGAAGCTCCGGGCACAGTTGCAAACTTTGAGAAATTGGCTAACGAAGGCTTCTACAACGGTCTGTCCTTCCACCGCGTTATCCCTGGCTTCGTAGCACAAGGCGGATGCCCTTACGGAACAGGTACAGGCGGTCCTGGCTACACCATCAAATGTGAAACAAAAGGAAACCCACATAAGCATCTGCGCGGTTACCTGTCCATGGCACACGCAGGAAAAGACACAGGCGGAAGCCAATTCTTCATCTGCTACGATTCTTTCCCTCATCTCGATGGCGTACATACCGTATTTGGTCGCGTCACTTCCGGTTTGGAACACATTGATGCAATCAAACAAGGCGATAAAATGGGTACAGTTAAAGTAGGCGAATAAAAGTTTCGCGAAATGAACACCGATGAGGGAAACCTTGTCGGTGTTTTTTCGTCAGGATGCATGTTAGGGCAGTTTTGAATGGGGTTGTAAGCCTAACTATCTGCTGGTATGCTAGAAGATAGACGATTTTTATCTGGGGTTGTTCAAAAAGATGACTTTTTGAACGCGCATGATTGGAGGAAGCAATGGATCTTTTTCACTTTGATTGGAAAACGGTACCGTTTCGCTTAATTGCGTTCGTTATCGCTTTCACTTTGCATGAATGGGCGCATGCCTTTATTGCTTGGAAGCTGGGTGACAATACGGCGAAATCGGAGGGCCGCTTAACATTAAATCCAATCCCGCATATTGATCCGTTCGGTTTGATTCTCATACTGTTTGGTCCATTTGGTTGGGCGAGACCAGTGCCGATCAACCCTCTGAATTTCCGTGGGAACAAGCGATTAGGGATTGTTTACGTTTCTTTTGCAGGTCCACTCATTAACCTGATACTCGCGGTTTTGTTTTACCTGGTGTATTTCGTAGTAGTGAATTCCGGAGTGCTGGTAGGCATGCAAGAAAAAGTGGCTCACGCAATTGATTGGACACTACGTTTTTCTGTTTTGATCAATACAGCTCTTTTCATCTTCAATCTTTTGCCGATTCCGCCATTGGACGGTTACAAAATACTGCGATTTTTGTCGCCGCGGAGTTGGGATGGAAAGTTTTACAATTATGAAGTATACGGGCCGTGGATTCTCCTATTACTCATCTTTATTCCGGGGGTCAGCACAATCGTTTTTGGTATTCCCCATGGGATTGCTCTAGAATTGGTTCAACGAATTGGAAATAGTATCCTAAGCGTGTTCATCTAACGGAAACGAGGGACGACTTTTGGCTTACAGCATCAAACTTGATTCCTTTGAGGGACCACTCGATCTGTTGCTCCATCTGATCGACAAGGCTGAGGTGGACATCTACGACATACCGGTAGCGGAAATTACGGAGCAATACCTCGCGACGATTGACAAGATGCAAGAGCTCCAACTGGATGTGGCCAGTGAGTTCGTAGTCATGGCGGCTACGCTCCTCTCTATTAAAAGCAAGATGCTGTTACCGAAAAAGGAGGAGCATGTCTTTCAGCAGTTCCTCGATATGGATGTAGACGAGATAGACCCGCGTGAAGAACTGGTTGCGCGTCTGTTGGAGTACAAGCGCTATAAGATGCTTGCCGAGAACCTGAGAGAAATGGAAATCGGTCGTAATCAAGTCTTTACGCGTCCCGCAGAGAATTTGTCTCCTTATGTGCGTGAAGAGGATCATACCGTAACGAATGTGACCCTCTACGATTTGATCAACGCGCTGGAAAAGCTGGTAAAGAAAACGAAAGAAAAAGAACCGATGACCACGGTGTCGCGCGACGAAATCTCCATCAAGGATCGGATGACCGAGATACGCCAAGCGGTACGCAGCGGTGGGATGGTTCGTTTTTCTGAGTTGTTTACGCAAGGGGCGACGCGTACAGAGATTGTGACGACCTTTCTTGCCTTGCTTGAGCTCATGAAGGCCAAGCACATTACGTGTGTACAAAATCAATTGTTTCAAGACATCATCATATGTGAAAACGGAACGGAAGGAGCCCATACCGATGGACTATGACAAGCTGAAAGGCGTAATCGAGGGCTTGCTGTTCATCTCGGGTGATGAAGGAATCGATGCCAAAGAAATCAGTGAAATCACTGAGGTGTCGGAAGAAGAAGTCATCGATTTGATTGAAGACATGAAAGCTGACTTCCGCCGGGCAGGACGCGGTATTCAAATCGTGGAAGTGGCAAAAGCGTATCAGCTGACCACGCTACCCGAGCATGTACCCTATTTTGAACGGCTAGCAACATCGCCAGGTCAGTCAACGCTATCCCAAGCAGCATTGGAGACTCTCGCCATTGTTGCGTACAAGCAGCCACTGACCCGTTCGGAGATTGAAGAAATCCGTGGCGTTAAATGCGAAAAAGCACTGAACACCCTCTTATCCAAACAACTCATTCGCGAAGCGGGGAGAGCAGAGGGGATCGGACGCCCCATTTTGTACGCGACCACTAAAGAATTTTTGGAGCATTTTGGTCTACGGGAACTGGGGGATTTGCCAGAACCGCCTGTCAATCTTGATATTGAAGAAGCGCGTCTAGAAGCATCAGCGCTATTCGGAAAAGCAGAAGAAGCGACAAACGACTAGTTACAGCCCGGATAGTTTTTCGTACTATCATACGACTCGTCCCCATATACTATGGTACAAACCTGTGTATCGTGGTATAACGACGGCTTTTCTCTTGACTTATAGTCAAGGTTGAGCCCAAGTTTTCAAATGGGGAGGACGTTTATGAACATACGAAAATATCTGTCCGGCGTACTCGTCGTTTTTCTTTTTATACAGATGGCTCTTCTTACGCCGGCAGCAGTGGTAAAGGCTGCTGCAGCTCCACCTGGCTTGTCAGCAGAAGGGGCAGCACTAATCGATGTCGAGAGTGGACGGATTCTTTATTCCAAAAACGGTACGAAAAAAATGAGGATTGCGAGTCTGACCAAAACGATGACAGCAATCGTTGCAATCGAGATGGGCAAATTGGATGCACAGGTAACGGTACCACCACAAGCAGTAGGGGTGGAAGGGTCATCGATCTACTTGAAAAATGGGGAGAAGCTCACGCTGGAAGAACTGCTATACGGTTTGATGCTGCGATCTGGCAATGACGCGGCCGTCACCATCGCAACGCACATCGGAGGGTCAGTCCCCGGATTCACTTACTTGATGAATGAAAAGGCGGCCATGATTGGAATGGAGCATACGAATTTCACCAATCCGCATGGTTTAGATGACAGTAACCAGCATTACTCTACTCCGGAAGACATGGCAAAGCTGTCCGCCTACGCCTTACATAATCCGGTATTTCGTCAAATCGTCTCCACGAAAGTCAAGGATATTTCATGGGAAGGTGAGCAGTGGGACCGGCGCCTACTGAACAAAAACAAGATGCTTCACCTCTACAATGGTGCTGATGGTGTGAAAACGGGATACACAAAACTCGCGAAGCGCTGCCTGGCTTCCTCTGCCACACGGAATGGAAGGCAGCTGGCGACGATTACTCTAAATGCTTCTGATGACTGGAACGACTCCGCCAAGCTGATGGACTGGGGTTTTGCGAATTATCCGCTACAAGAACTGGTCAAAAATGGGCAGGAGGTAAAGCCTGACACGCCAGTCACACTTGAAGCAGGAACTCATCTTGTCACAACAAACGCTTTTCAGTATCCACTGCAAACGGCAGAGATAGAGGCGATTCACAAGCGTGTCGTTATGGGAGAAGCAACAGTAACATCAAAAATGAATGGTCAACTAGCAGGATTTCTTCAACTTTATTTAAAGGAAAAGAGGATTGGGCAGGTTCCGTTGCTGGTTCGTGTGGATACGCCGACGTTAGCAGCTCCGCAAGCTTCACGCTCAATGTGGGAGCAGTTTTGGGGAATAGTGTCAGGGGGGCTGTGGAGTGCTTAATGTCATCTGGCTCGGGCTCATTGTCATTAGCATTGTCGTTGCGGCCGTGACAGGGCGGATGGAAGCGATCAACGCAGCAGCGTTTGAGGGAGCCAAGACTGGCGTAACGGTTTGTCTCGGACTTCTCAGTGTTCTCGCCTTTTGGATGGGAATGATGCGGATTGCTGAAAAGTCAGGACTCCTTGAGCTATTGGCGCGGGTATTGTCTCCGATCATCCAAGTCCTTTTTCCCGATGTACCAAAAGGGCATCCTGCCATGGGCTATATCCTCTCAAATATGAGCGCAAACCTGCTCGGGCTTGGAAATGCAGCAACTCCAATGGGGCTAAAAGCAATGGAAGAGCTCCAAAAGCTGAATCCAGATAAGCAAAACGCTTCGCCTGCCATGTGTACGCTGCTGGCGATTAATACGGCAAGCATTACGATTATTCCTACGACGATGATCGCGATCCGCATGCAGTATGGCTCCGTGAACCCCGTAGAAATCGTCGGTACTACGCTGTTATCTTCCTTTGCTGCTACCATTGTCGCCCTGTTGATTGATCGGATGTATCGTTATCGGCATATACAAAGACACAGATAGGGGGAGTCCTTATGTACCAATGGGTATCCCTGCTCTCTCTTTGGGCCATTCCCGTTACGATTGCTTTTGTCTTGTTGTATGGGTGGCGGAAACAAGTCCCCGTCTACGAGACGTTCGTAGATGGAGCAAAAGGCGGCTTAACCACTACGATTCGCATACTCCCGCATCTGATCGCCATGATGGTCGCGGTGAGTATGTTTCGGGAGTCAGGTGCATTGGATCTACTGCTTCGCGCCCTTAAGCCGCTTCTTGACCTGCTTCATTTTCCGGAGGAACTGGTCCCGTTGGCGCTGCTCCGTCCGTTGACGGGAACAGGCTCACTTGCGATTGCAACAGATCTGATCGCGCAGTACGGTCCCGATTCTTTTTTGGGTAGACTGGCCGCTACTATGCAAGGGAGTACAGATACGACACTGTACGTCTTAACCGTTTATTTTGGCGCAGTTGGCATTCGTAATTCAGCGTATGCACTAAAGGTAGGCTTGTGGTCTGACCTGGCAGGTGTCATATTCTCACTGCTCATTGTCTCCTACATTTTCGCTTAAAAGAGCTCAAATAGAGTAGGTATGGAAAACTTCCTCATGGTTATGGGGAAGTTTTTCCCTTTTTCTTGTCCACACTAGTAAGAATGGGTATGATGTTGTAGAGGTGAACCAACGATGGAACGTTTACAGAAAGTATTGGCGCATGCTGGAGTCGCCTCTCGTCGCCATTGTGAAGAATTGATTGCGCAAGGCAAGGTGCAGGTAAATGGCCAAGTCGTACGAGAGCAGGGAATAAAAGTCGATCCGCTCAAAGACAAAATTGTGGTGAATGGACAGCAGGTTAAGCTGGAGCAACATGTCTATCTCTTGCTGTACAAGCCTACGGGTGTCATTACGAGCGTCACAGACCCGCAAGGCAGAAGGGTAGTGATCGATCTGTTGAAGGGAATTCAGGAACGGGTATATCCAGTAGGTCGCTTGGATTACGATACTTCCGGCTTGTTGCTCTTGACGAACGACGGGGAGCTCGCCAACAGGCTGGCCCATCCAAGCTATGAAATTGATAAAGTGTATCGGGCATGGGTAAAGGGAATCCCCAGTCCGGAAAAAGTGCGCAAGCTGGCAACCGGTATTCGTTTGGAAGACGGCATGACTTCTCCCGGTCAGTCAAAATTGTTAAAGGCAGAGGCTAGTAGCCAGAGAGCATTGGTAGAACTGACCATACATGAAGGACGAAACCGCCAAGTTCGCAGAATGTGTGAGGCGATCGGTCATCCGGTGTTGACATTGGAGCGAATCCGTTTAGGGTTCCTCACATTAGATGGACTAAAGCCGGGCGAATTTCGCAAGCTCACTTATGAGGAAGTGGAGAGCTTGAAGCGGGGATTGGTTCAAAAGAAACGCAGCCCGCGTTCGAAACATTGATTCGTTCAAAATCTGTTCATAAGTTGTGCGCTGTCGGAAAAACTAGGAACGCTATAATAGAATGGAAAAAGGATGCAATTTATTAGCAGTAGATGGGAGTAGGCGTCATGAACAAAAGCAATCGTACATATGTCAGGATCGCGGTATTGGGTGTTTTGCTTGTAGCGCTGGTCTTTGCACTTTATTCCAGCTTTGTGAAGGACCCCGGTGCTGTGAAAGTAGGAAGCGATGCTCCGAATTTTAGTTTGGAACAATTGAATGGGCCAGAGCTGACTCTGGAAAGTTTGAAAGGAAAGGGCGTTATCCTGAATTTCTGGGGCACATGGTGTGAACCCTGTAAGAAAGAAATGCCAGCATTGCAAAAACAATACACGAAATTCAAAGACAAGGGATTGGTTGTACTTGGCGTCAATATCGGAGAATCGCCAGTTGCCGTAGACCCATTTGTAAAGCAGTTTGGGATTGACTTCCCTATTTTGCTCGATCGCCAATCGGAAATTACAAAGCTGTATCGAATCGGTCCGATTCCGACGACCTTTTTCATCGATCCAGACGGAGAAGTGAAGGAAGTTTTCATCGGGCAGTTAGATGAAGCGATGATTGAGTCGAAAATAACAAAAATCTTGCCGTAAGTGAGGAGCAATGATGGATCAGCGAAAATGCGAATGCGGTCATACCAACCCGGTTGGGACGCTGCTCTGTGAGTCTTGCGGGAAGCCTTTGAATGTGGAAGTCCACGAGCAGACATCGTTTCCTGACATGCGTTATGAAGGAATGGCAAGACGTTCTCAAACGAATAACACGAAGGTAATCGATCGAGTCTGGAACTTTTTTTCTTCGGTCAAAATTGCAATCGGTATCATTATTGTCATTTTGGTGGCGTCCGCAGTCGGAACCATCTTTCCGCAGCAAATGTACATACCAGTACCCGTACCGACAGAAGCAGATGTTGCCCGCTTTTATACAGAAACATATGGAACGATTGGAACGATTTTTTACGGCCTTGGATTTCACAATATGTACTCGTCCTGGTGGTTTGTGACGCTTCTGGTTATGCTCGGTACCTCTTTGGTTATCTGTAGTCTGGACCGGGTAGTACCGCTGTATAAAGCGTTAAAGAAGCCGAGATTGAACCAGCACAAGTCCTTTTTGAAAGGGCAAAAGCTGTTTGCAGAGGGTGAGCTTGCTCCAGAAGCCAATCAGGAAGCGATACTGGACGCCTCTGCTCTGGCATTGAAAGAAAAAGGATACCGCATTTTTCGCACAGAACGAGCGATTATGGCTGAAAAAGGCCGTTTTAGCCGTTGGGGTCCTTACATTAATCACATTGGATTGATTTTGTTTTTGGTCGGTACCTTAATGCGAAGCCTGCCTGGCTTTTACTTGGACGAGTACGTCTGGGTGCGTGAGGGACAAACAATGGCGATTCCGAATACCCCTTATTACATAAAAAACGAGAACTACACGACAGAGTATTGGTCAGAAGAAGAAATGCCGGAGCAACTGGAGCTTAAGGGCGGAGCCATCGTGAAGAGCTACCAGACAGATGCTATTTTGTATAAAAATAAAAGCGCTGACGTTCCAGGGAAAAAGCCGGATTTGGTAGAAGTGCAGAAGGGGCCGATCGTCGTGAATCATCCGATGGAGCAGGACAGCCTCTATATTTATCAGAGCGGCGTGCAAGAGATGCAGCTTGGAGCGCTCAATTTTACAGTGGTCGATTTGAAAAACAATAAAAAAGAGATCGGCCTTATTAAAATTGATCTGTACAATCCACAGCCCGAACAAACCATTGCAGATGGGTTCACGGTACGGATTTTGGATTACTTCCCCGATTTTATAATGGGGAAAGACGGGAAGCCTGCGACGAAAACCAATTTGCCAAAAAATCCGATGGTCGCATTGGAACTCATTGGAGATAATGGCAATTATAATGAAAAATTGGTTTATCTAGAAGGAACCATTCTTACGCAGAAAAATGATCCTCGTTACGGACTCGACATCAAAATGCCTGATTTGGTCGATATTGCAGGGCTGAATGTACGGGTGGACAAAGCATTGCCACTGATTTATTTCGGTTCGTTCATTTTCCTTGCGGGCGTTGCAATCGGTGTTTTCTGGCAACATCGCCGGGTTTGGGTACAAACGCAAGAGGGAAGTATCATGGTAGCGGCTCATACGAATAAAAACTGGTTCGGTCTTCGTAGAGAAGTAGACGGGCTGGTTAAACAAGCGGAGCTCCCTGTCACGATAGAAGATAAAACGAAGGCCAAGGCCTAAAGCTTCAAAGGGGGTACTAACAACGTGCAGCTCATCCAACTGAGTGACTGGTTATTGGATATCGCGTTTTTGCTCTACGTGATCTCGTCTATCTTCTTCGCTGTAGCCGTGACGGGTAAAAACTGGGCAGGGCGTGATCCCAAACAACATGAAGGGCGCTATGGACGGATTGCGTATTGGTTAGCCGTTATCGGTTTTGTGGCGCAAACAGGGTATGTGGCTGCTCGCTGGATTGCCGGCGGCCATAGCCCGACGAGTAACATGTTTGAGTTTATGGCATTCTTGGATTACTGTATTATCTTGGCCTACTTAATTATTTACCGGATTTACAAGCTGACCTCGATTGGTGCGTTTGTCCTTCCGCTTGGGGTGATCATGCTCGCGTACTCGTACGTGTTCCCGAAGCAAATCACCCCATTGATTCCGTCTTTACAGAGCTACTGGTTGCATATTCACGTGACTACCGCTGCACTGGGTGAAGGTATTTTGGCGGTTGGTTTTGCAGCGGGTCTCATGTATTTGATCCGTACCGTTCCGCAGCATATTTCCACCAAAAGCACGAAATGGCTGGAGATCGTGCTGGCCGTAGTTCTGATGCTCGTTGGATTCATTTTGATGGATTCTACGTTTGCGCGGATGGATCAAAAGACGGTATTTGAGATGAAGAAAGAAGAAATGAATGCTGTGGGTCAGAAGGTAAAACCAAAAGTGGAGTACATTCTGCCTGCAATTGTTGCGCCTGCTGATTCAACCATCATCAAGGAAGGCCCAATGTCACCACTCTTTGAGGCACCTACCTGGATGGAAGGAAAAGACGCCGCACGCAAATTGAACACGATGCTGTGGTCAGTCCTGACAGGGGCAATTTTGTATGGCGGCTTGCGTTTGATTTTCCGAAAACGATTAGGGGCTGCTATCAAGCCTTCAGTTGAAGGCGTCGATCCTGAGCTTCTGGACGAAATCAGTTATCGAGCAATCAGTATCGGATATCCGGTGTTTACTCTCGGGGCCCTTATCTTTGCGATGATTTGGGCAGAAGAGGCATGGGGACGATTCTGGGGGTGGGACCCGAAGGAAGTATGGGCATTAGTTGTCTGGCTCTTCTACAGTGCCTACCTGCACTTGCGTCTATCCAGAGGATGGATCGGTGCAAAATCAGCATGGATGTCCGTCATCGGCTTTGTCATTATTTTGATTACACTGGTCGTGGTCAATCTGGTCATTGCTGGTCTGCACTCTTACGCTGGGGTGTAGACATTCCTCGAAAAGCTGGTTTTACCACCAGCTTTTTGGACTATCTTCTAACAGTTATACGATAATATGAAAGCAAGAGGTGTTTCAGATGGAGAAAATGGCACGTATTCTCGTTGTAGACGATGAAGAGCGCATTCGTAGACTACTGAAAATGTACTTGGAAAGAGAAAACTTCCTGATTGATGAAGCAGATAATGGAGAGCAAGCAGTCGAAATGGCTGTAGGAAGTGACTATGATATCATTTTGCTCGACTTGATGCTGCCAGGTATGGACGGGATCGAGGTATGCCAGCGTGTTCGTGAATTCAAGGCAACCCCTATTATTATGCTGACGGCAAAAGGGGAAGAAACGAACCGCGTTCACGGGTTTGAGGCAGGGGTAGACGATTATGTCGTGAAACCGTTCAGCCCACGTGAGGTCATGTACCGGGTAAAAGCGATTCTTCGTCGCTCTTCCGCAACAGCGTATTTGAAGACAGAGACTTTCAACAGTCATTCTGTTCTTGTTTTCCCGGAATTGACCATTGACCACGATGCACACAAAGTCATCGCAAGTGGCCAAGAGGTGAGCCTGACCCCAAAAGAGTATGAGCTGCTGCACTACCTGGCATTGTCGCCGGATAAAGTGTTTACGCGTGAAGAACTGTTGAAAGATGTGTGGCACTATGAATTCTTTGGCGATTTGCGTACGGTGGACACGCATATCAAGCGTCTCCGCGAAAAATTGAACCGTGTTTCTCCGCAAGCAGCCAATATGATCGCCACGGTTTGGGGCGTCGGATACAAGCTAGAGGTGCCAAAGTAAAGTGGACGTTATTTTTCGCAGTGTAGTCGGAAAGCTATGGATGACGATTATTGCATTATTTGCTCTCGTCTTGACGATCTTCAGTTTGTTGCTCGTTCAATCCTTTGACAGCTTTTATAGCAATCGGCAGTCCAAGAATTTGCATGATCTGGCAGACGGTATCGCAGTCGGTTTGGCGCAAAGTCCAGATATGACAGCCGCTATGGAGATGGCTTCCAGGTTTGGCTTGGTCCATCATACGGGCATGGTCATTCTAGATGAAAAAGGAAAGCAAGTCAGTATGAGCGAAGGGGCTGGGCTTCCGCGTATTCCAATAGACCTTTTGCTCCAAAATCCTGCATTGGGTTTGACTGATGCGCTGGCAGGCAAGCATCCGGCAACCAAAACGATATATATTGAAGTGAATAAATCCGCTGACCGTACAAATAACAAGCATGAACTTCTTGCGGTTGCGGTTCCTTTAGAAATGGCAGCAGGGAAAACGGGCGCAGTGGTCATGTATCAGGCGATTGAAGATTTTGATGATACGGTTAGGGAAGTCAGATTTTTAATCTTTGTGGTTGGCGTCATCGGATTTGTCTCTACCACTGTATTCGCCTTTTTCCTCTCATCGCGTATTGCGACTCCATTACGTCAGATGAAAGAAACGGCGCATCGCATTGCGGAAGGGGACTTTCATGCTGAAATCCCGATCAGGACCCAAGACGAGACTGGTGAACTGGCGGCGTCGTTTAACACGATGGCAAGCAAGCTCAATCAGTTAGTCGATGCACTGTCCAAAGAGAAGGAGCAGCTGGCAAGCGTTCTTAGAAGCATGGTAGATGGTGTTGTGATGATAGATGCGAACGGTAAGCTGGCTGTGACGAATCCGCCAGCGGAACGATTTTTGCGAGATTGGGATTTCGAGCATTCGGATGAGCCTGTGCCGCTGTTCCCGTTCTATCAGCAGGTTTTGCAAACCGGACAGGAAGTGACAGAGGATATCCCTGTTCAAGGGCGGATATGGTCTGTTGTCATGGTACCTTTGAACGATAAGGATCAAATCCGTGGAGCGGTTGCTGTTCTTCGAGACATCACGCAGGAGCGTAAGCTGGATAAGATGCGTAATGATTTCGTGGCGAACGTATCCCATGAGCTGCGAACACCTCTATCCATGCTGCAAGGGTACAGTGAAGCGATTGTGGATGATATCGTAGCGACACCGGAAGAGCATAAAGAATTGGCGCAGATTATCTATGACGAGTCAGCGCGCATGACCAAGCTGGTGAATGAATTGCTTAGCCTGGCCCGGATGGAAGCAGGTCATGTTGAATTGTTCCAGGAGACGATGGAGTTGCGCCCATATTTGGAGCGCATTCAACGTAAATTCACCAATCTGGCGAGAGAACGCGAAATCCATCTCTTCCTTGAAATATCGACGACGTATACTCATGTGCTCATTGATCCTGATCGTATGGAGCAAGTGCTAACGAACTTGATTGATAATGCGCTGCGACATACGCCAAGTGGGGGAAGCGTCACCATTCGGGCTCGCGGGGATAAAACATTGCTGGTTGAGATCAGCGATACAGGCAGTGGTATTCCGCAAGAAGATTTGCCGTTTGTTTTTGAGCGATTCTATAAAGCTGACAAGGCTCGTACACGTGGACGACTTGGTGGGACTGGTCTTGGACTAGCCATTGCGAAAAACCTAGTCGAGGCACATGGGGGCACCATTAGTGTGCAAAGTAAACTGGGTGAGGGAACGACTTTTACAATCGCCTTGATAATGCATAAAAACAAATAGGAGTGTAGAGAGAAATGATCAAAACGATCTTATTTGATGTTGACGGGGTTATGTTGAGTGAAGAGCGATACTTTGATGCTTCTGCATTGACAGTGTGGGAATTTTTGTATAGCCCGCAGTATGTAGGGCTTGCAGGCGAGGAATTCAGTGCTTCTCCTGAAGAAGCGCAAATCAGACGAGTGCGCGAGCAAGTTTTCGCTCATGATGAAGTGCTAAACTTTATCAAGTCACGTGGAATCAACTCCAACTGGGACATGGTTTTCCTCGCGTTTTCCTATCAGTTGATTCGTTTGATTGAAGTGGTTAAAACGCAAGTTCCAGAAGCAACGAGCCTTCTTGTCGAACAAATTGATCGACCGCAACTGGCAAAAGTGAAAGAGTGGGCTGCCACTTATGCGCCTGATTTCCAAGTAGACTACGCAGCTTTCACCGCTGATTTTGCCAAAGGTTCTGCACAAAAAGCAGAAATGCTGCTCTACTTGAATCAGATTGCAAAAGAGCGTTGCGGTATTGCAACAGAAATGTTCTCTCGCAATAGTGATCTATGGCAGTTGATTCAAAAGACGTTTCAAGAATGGTATCTCGGTGACGAACGTGTGGCGGCATCGATTGGGCGTGAAACCATGCAGCCAGGCAAGAAGGGCTTCTTGGCAGACGAGATTCCGATTGTACCACCTGCAGAAATGGTCGAGTTGTTCCGCACGTTACAAGAAAAAGGATACACACTGGGGATTGGAACCGGGCGTCCTACCATTGAGACGCATGTTCCCCTTAGTGAGATGAACATACTGGAATGGTTTGACCCGAACCGTGTCGTAACTGCCTCTCACGTACTCGATGCGGAAGAAGCATTTCCTAGCTTTGCGCCGATGTCCAAGCCACACCCTTATTGCTATGTAAAAGGGTTGCTCGGACTCGATGCACCGATTAGTGATGCTGTCCATTTTTCATTACCAATCGAAAATGGAGAAGAGGTGCTGATCGTCGGCGATTCACTCGCTGATTTTCTAGCGGCTCGCTCAATCGGTTGCAAGTTTGCAGCGACATTGACTGGACTGTCTGGTCAAGATGCGCGCAGCAAGTTTGAAGAGGAAAAAGCAGATTTTATTCTCGATGATGTGCGCGATATCCTTTCCATTCTGTAGATAAAAAACTCCGCCGTATGTAGAAACGGCGGAGTTTTTTTATTCCCAACTAATCGATTGCAAGCATTTGAAGCGAAAGGCATGAATCAAAAAGGATTCAATCATGTTGAGACGGACGATTACTTCGAAGGATCCATCCTCTCGTGAAAAAAACAGGACATCTGTATAGTCTTTGTTCCCTTCAAAATAACGACGAACTTCTTTGACACGAGCTCGCATGGACTCAGATTTTACGACAATTTGGTAGGTAGCATCTTGCTGTGAAATTTGTTCCTTGATCTCGATTTCCTCTTGATTATAGGTGTAATGGAACAAGAGTGATTCCTCCTCACCAAATAAAATAGCGTAGATAAACGTAGACATGAGCAATCAAGATAGACAGGATCATTAACGGGAAGGCGATCTTCATAAAGCTGAAAAAGCCGATGTGATGTCCTTCCTTTGCAGCCAAGCCAGCAACAATCACGTTGGCACTAGCCCCAATTAAAGTACCGTTACCACCTAAACACGCCCCGAGTGCAAGGCTCCACCAAAGCGGCTCCAAATTGGTGATCCCGAGGGAGCCCATTTCCTTGATCATCGGAATCATGGTGGCAACGAATGGGATGTTGTCAACGAAGGCAGAGGCGATTGCGCTCAACCAGAGAATTAACAGGGAGGTTTTCATTGAATCTCCACCTGTCAGTTTCATCGCTTCATTGGCGAGTTTTGCAATCACACCAGTTTCAACTAAACCGGAGACGAGAACAAATAGACCAATGAAGAAAAAGATCGTATTCCATTCCACTTTGCTTATCGCATCTTCTAGATAGTGTTCTCCTGTTAGCAGAAGTAAGAGAAAAGCACCTGTCAGAGCGATCGTGGCCGATTCTAAATGAAGCGCTCCGTGCAGCATGAAGCCTAAAATCGTTAGCGCCATGACGGTTAAGGACTTTTTCAGTAAACGGCTGTCGGTAATCTCATCACGCTCATTTAACTGCATGATTTTTGCACTCAACTCAGGTGATGTTACTAACTGCTTACGGTATATGAGCACCAAGCAAACAACGGTGACAGCCATAATCACGATGATAATTGGACTCAAATTCACGAGAAACTTCATAAAATCAAGCTCCGGCACAGAACTGCCAATCATGATATTCGGTGGATCACCGATCAACGTAGCAGTTCCTCCAGCATTGGAGGCGATAATTTCACTGATTAAAAAAGGAATCGGATTAAGCTGGAGCTGGCGCGCGATGCTAAACGTCACAGGTACGATGAGAAGTACAGTAGTAACGTTGTCCAAAAAGGCGGAGGCAATGGCCGTGATCAAGCTCAGGTAGACGAGGATACGAATCGGTTTGCCCTTTGCGACCTTTGCTGCACGGATGGCTACATACTTGAAAACACCGGTCTGCGCCGTAATGGCAACCAAGATCATCATCCCAATCAGTAGGCCGAGCGTGTTGAAGTCGATATGGTGAATTGCTTGTTCCTGTGTAACGATCCCGAACAAGACCATGAGAATTCCGCCGGACATGGCGACAATGGTTCGATGCAACTTTTCGCTAATAATAAATGCATAGGTAACTAAAAAGATACCAATAGCGAATAATGCCTGATTCGTCATAAGAAGCTCCTTCCTAGGTGTGTAGAATTATCTTGTCCCATTATAGCTCTAACCAAAATCAGGGTAAAGAAAAAGACCCGGCAGAAGGCCAGGTCTATTCTCTGTGGAAGGGAGAACCTACAGCTCGATTTGTGTAACGCTTTTCACTTCCGCCAGCTCACCCATCGTATCGAGAAGCTCCGGCGTCAATGGTTTGTCGACAGAGAGCATCATGATCGCGTCTCCACCAATATCACGGCGTCCTACCTGCATCGTTGCGATGTTCACGCTGTTTTCACCCAAGATGGAACCGACACGTCCGATCACACCTGGACGGTCATTATGGTGAATGTAGAGCAGATAGCCCTCAGGCGCTACGTCAATCGCAAAGTCGTCAATTTTCACAATACGTGCACCGTAACCATTGAGTCGCGTTCCAGCCACTGTGCGTGTCTCTTGCGTCGTTTTTAAGCTAACAGTCAGTAAGTTCGTAAAGCCCTTGTTTTGTGCTGTCTTTTGCTCCGTTACGGTGATGTCACGGACTTTTGCTAGAATCGGGGCGTTCACATAGTTGACTACCTCTCCTAGACGGAAGGACAGTACACCTTTGAGGACAGTGCGAGTCAGCGGAGACGTGTCTACATCCGTCAATTCGCCGCTATATTTAATGGAAATTTCCGAAATGGAACCTACTGTCACTTGGGCAAGGAAATGGCCCAGCTTTTCACCCAACGTAAAGTACGGTTGGACTTTTTCCATCACGTGCGCAGGAATCGAAGGCAAATTCACGGCATTTTTGAATGGCTCGTTACGAAGAACCTTCAGGATTTCTTCCGATACGTCTACGGCCACGTTTTCCTGTGCTTCAATGGTCGAAGCTCCCAGATGTGGAGTCGTTACCACTTGAGGCAGACCGACGAGAGGGTTGTCTACAGGTGGTTCTTCTTCGAAAACGTCCAGAGCTGCCCCCGCGACTTTTCCAGCGGTAATCGCCTCGTAGAGAGCCTTCTCGTCAATGATTCCTCCGCGAGCGCAGTTGATCAAGCGAACGCCATCTTTCATTTTCGCGAATTCACGCGTGCTGATGATGTGGCGGGTTTCTTTTGTCAGCGGAGTATGGACGGTAATGAAATCTGCATTGCGGCAAATTTCATCCACAGTTGCGTTAGTTACACCCATTTTTTGCGCACGTTCCTCGGTCATGAAAGGATCGAAGCCCATGACGGTCATGCCAAATGCTTTCGCACGCTTCGCAACCTCAGAACCGATACGGCCCATACCGATGACTCCGAGTACTTTGTTGTTCAACTCAACCCCTTGGAAGCTTTTGCGATCCCATGTACCGTCTACTAGCTTCTTGTGAGCTTGAGGGATGTTACGAGCAACAGCCATCAGCATGGCAAACGAATGCTCTGCGGTGGAGATGGTGTTGCCGTCCGGAGCGTTGATGACCGGAATACCTGCTTGGGTGGCAGCGTTGATATCAATGTTATCGACCCCAACACCCGCGCGACCGACAGCCTTCAGCCTTTTGCCGGCGGAAAGTACTTCTGCTGTTACTTGGGTTTGGCTGCGTACGAGGAGTGCATCGTAGTCGCCAATCACATCGATCAGTTCGGCAGGGGAGAGGTTTGTTTGACGAACCACTTCTACATCAGAAGCGTCCAAGAGCTGTTGAATTCCAAATTCGCTAAGTGGATCAGTAATGAGTACTTTATACATGTGCGATGAGCACCTCCTGAGCAGCTTTTACACCAGCACCCAGTTCAACTGGAGCACCGATTTGGTGAAGCGACAATTCAATCGCAGAAATGACTTGCAGGACATCCAATGGCTCACAATAACCCATGTGCCCGATGCGGAAGATCTTGCCTTTCAGGTGCTGCTGGCCGCCAGCAATCGTGATATTGAATTGCTGCGTTAACATTTTGCGGAGAGCTTCTGCATGAAAGGTACCCTCAGGATCGCAAGAAGTAACGGTCGTAGATGCGTACTGATCTTCTGCCATCAGTTTTATGTTTAATGCCCTCATCGCTGCGCGAGTCATGTCTCTCATTAGTTCATGGCGCTTTACGATAGCTGGCAAGCCTTCTTCCTCCATGATATCCAATACCTCGGCGAGACCGAAAATGAGGGATACAGCAGGCGTATACGGTGTTGTTTGCTCGGCCAAGCTCTTGCGGTATGCTTTCAGGTCCAAATAGAAGGCGAGCGATTTGTTTTGCTCAATCACTTGCCATGCGCGTTCACTCGCAGCGAGAAAGGCAAGGCCTGTTGGCAACATGAAAGCTTTTTGCGAGCCAGTTACTACGATATCGACACCCCAAGCGTCCATTTCGCATGGAACCGCACCAAGGTTACTTACTGCATCCACAATGAAGAGGGCGTCCGAATGAGTGCGGATTGCTTTCGCCAAGTCAGCAATCGGATTTTCTACCCCAGTGGATGTTTCACAGTACGTAGCAAATACGGCTTTTATTTGTGGCTTTTTTTGCAGGAATGTTTCAATCAGCCCAGGTGTAACCGCCTCGCCCCAAGGTACTTCCACGCGATGGGCGATGATACCGTAACGCTCGCAAATTTTTGCAAAGCGCTCACCAAATGCACCGCTGACGAGGACGGCAGCTTCATCGCCTGGTTGAAGCGTGTTTACGACGCCCATCTCCAGCGCACTCGTTCCGCTACCTGCCAAGATGTATACGTCCTGCTTGGTGCCAAAGTAAGGCTTCAGTCTTTCAGCAGTACGGGCGAAAAGAGCGGAAAATTTGCCGCTGCGGTGTCCAATCATCGGTTGGTTCATCGCATTTTGGACCCGTGGTGGAATAGGGGTAGGGCCAGGGATTCTCAAGATCATTTTGTCTGCAAACATGGTTCTCTCCTCCTAAATAAGTGCATATCAAAAAAACCTCCCGTTCTCACACTGCTCCTATTACAGAACAGTGAGGGACGAGAGGCTTTGCTTCGCGGTGCCACCCTCATTCGCTCCTTTTTTCTCAAAAAAGAGCCTTGGTAGGTACATGACCTAAAAGAGATAACGGTTCTACCGTTTGCGTCTACTTGGATGGTGAATCCATTTTCAACGCAGCAGCTCAGAAGTGCTTAACCGTGGGAGAAATCGCCGATTCGCAGCAACCATCGGCTCTCTGGGGATTTCTCAATCACAGCGTTTCTTCGTCATCGCTGTTGTTTTATAAGGTGTTTCGTAAGATTTGTACTTACGATATCACGTCAAAATAACACCGTCAAGAAGAAAAACGAGAAAAAATGAACATTAATTATTTTATATCGGTTATCGTTCGTGAATAATACTCAGTTTCATGCTGGAAACACTACAAAAACGACCAAAACACGAACGTTAAGATGTTTACATCACAAAAAATGGAAAAAACGCATTTTAATGTTCGGATTTTGCTGTTGCTATTATCTTATCGAAAAATTACAAAAGAAAGAACGGGAAGTTGTCGATCATTTGTTCAATGGAGGAGAGGAGGGCATAATGAAAAACCTCTTACATACCGAAGTACGTAAGAGGTTTCTTCCATTAGTAGATGGAATACTATTCCACTTTAATAGAGTCGGTCGGGCATCCTTCAGCAGCATCACGAACATCGTCATGCAGGATATCCGGGATTTCAACGCTGTTCGCATTGTCATCCAACTTGTTGAACGCAAGGCCCTCATCGTCGTAATCAAAGACGTCAGGAGCCGTGGCGCCACAAGCACCGCAAGCAATACAAGTATCTTTATCTACCCATGTAGTCATCGTGGTTTCACCTCCCATACCGAAGTGGTACGTCCACTATCATAGATCATTGTATGCTCTTGGTGACAAGATTTCAAGATTGAATCAGTCTAAAAATGTACGACTACTTATAAAGAGGGATTTCAGGTGCCCTTAGCACGGAGTAGAGCTGTGTATTCAAGCGTTTAAAATCTCCCGCAGATACTGCATCTGTCGCGTTCAAAATCTTCACGGCAGCGGCTAAATCCTTGATTCCTAGTGCCTGAACTTCGTTGGATGCAATGAGCAAATCAAGTCTTGCAGTCAAGTCTTCAGGACTATAGCTGCTCCATTGATTGCTTTTTGACATGGCGACAGCTGCGAGATAGGTGCGGTAATGGAACGGATACTGCTTCCACTGTGCGGTGTTAACGGTTCCAGGCAATTGCTTCGGCATGCCTTGCTTCACCACATAAGCCGATTCCCAAGACGCGATGGAGTGATACACCATTTCCTGTGCGGTTAGCCAGTTATTTTGGAAAAGCGTCAGGCTAGCTCCAATGGAAGCAGTCGTAGCCTTATTTTGATCGGAACGAATCTGCTCCATACTATCCAAATACGCCCGTACACTGTTCGTAAAGGTGGCGTGAGCTTGTCTCAGCATGGGTGACGTCGGCAAGGGAACGTT
This sequence comes from Brevibacillus sp. BD137, assembly GCF_041644655.1. NCBI lineage: Bacteria > Bacillati > Bacillota > Bacilli > Caryophanales > Paenibacillaceae > Brevibacillus > Brevibacillus sp. BD137. The sequence goes on from NZ_JAOTNO010000005.1 coordinate 352,969, forward strand.
TTTCTCCAGCTCTTTCCTTGTCTGGTCAGCTAAACTGCTAAGATGCTTCAAGCCTTCGGTCCGTTCACTTTCGTTCATTTGATTCCACTTATCCATTGTATCAAAATGTGCTTGCTTCAGATCAAGCAGCGGTGCATAAACGGCATAGTAAAATCGGATAAAGTCCTGTTCGTTGTACAGCTTTTGCTCACGTAGCATTTTTTCTTTTTCGGCTTCCTTTTTCTCAGCTTCGAGTACGGCGGCTTGTTCCGACTCCAATTGTGTCTTCATATAATGGGCCCCGAAAAAAAATCCACCAACTGTGCATGCAAGTGTTATGATGATCATGTACGCCATCATAAATTCAGTTCTTTTCAATCGTTTTGTCATACTATCCTCCAAATACAATGATGCAGTTTACTTCGCTTACTTTGAGCTTTGAAAAATATAGAATGATGTAAGGAGTACCAATGAACAGTCGGAACAGTGCGGCAGAGGAGCAGGACCTCTTATGTGCGGTCGCCTTGAATGCCATGTTACCTCTGGCCAATGAACGAACGCTGCAATCAGCCTACTACATACTGCGTGGCAGAAAAGCCAATCAGACACTGCAAGATGTGCATTTGTATACCCTTTATCCGTATTATCGGATGTTTTCTCGTTTTCCAAGAGAGGATTGGGAGAAAATAGTTTCAACTTTATTTCAGGCAGGCTGGATTTTACCTGTTGATGCAGTTGGAACAAACTCGAAACCGACCTTTACCTTTTCTGATACAGGATTGCAGCATGCCAAACACATGTACCAAAAATATCGGTTTGATGTATGGTTCGCACCTTTTACCCAGTCTGATTTGGCGGAGCGAATCGAACTATTTTGGAATAGACTTCATCTTATGGTGCAGACGATCTCGCAAATGCATCAGGGTGATCTCGGTTTCATTCCGGTCGTTTCGGACAAGCCAGCGCAGCGTTGGGTAAAAAATCAATTATCTGATGGGACATTGCGAAATGCTTGGAAACAGCAATTGTCTGACGAGCTATATCGATTATGGGAGCCCCTGGATGAAGGTGTGCAGGAGCTTTTGTTTTGTCAACTGTCAGGAGTAGGACAAGTTGGCAAGACCATGGGGCAAGTAGCAGAGATTCGCCAAACGAGTCGTAGCTATCTCATGCTGCAATTTCGATATGGGCTAGCCGCGTCGATTCAGACGTTGCTTGCAGAGAGCAATCATTATCCTCTTTTATCAAAACTGGTTACAGAATCCCACAAACTTGATCCACGTCTCACCGAAAGTGCTGCCCGAACGTACGCAATGCTTCAGACTGGCTGTGACAAAAAGGAAATAGCGAAGAGACGACAAATGAAAGAAAGTACAATAGAAGATCATTTGGTAGAGATTGCCCTGCGCTGTCCGGAATGGGACATGACAACGTATTTACCGAATGAGCTGGCAAAAGAGATCGTGGAAACGAGTGAGCGACTCGATACAAGCAGACTCCGGCTCATCAAGGATCAATTGGAAGCAACAGTAACGTATTTGCAGATCCGATTGGCATTGGCACGGGCGACGAGGGTGGCAAAATGAATAAACAGCTCATGTACGACAGATTAAAGCTGCATTTTGGATATGACTCGTTCCGCCCCGGTCAGGAGCCTATTATTGAACGTCTACTACATGGACGAAGTGTTCTCGGGCTATTAGCAACAGGTGGTGGGAAATCAGTGACGTATCAGCTGCCAGCAATGCTTTTGCCGGGTCTGACCGTCGTGGTTTCCCCATTGATCTCCTTGATGGTCGATCAGGTGCAGCAGCTTCGAGCGCGAAAAAAAATTCCGGCTACCTATTTGAACAGCTTGCAAGATCCGACAGAGTCCCGCGAAATTTTGAAAGGGCTCTCGGAAGGTGCGTACAAGCTTCTGTATATTTCTCCTGAAAAGCTTCAACAGACCTATGTCCAACAAGTGTTAAAGCGAGCGAGGGTGTCCCTGATCGCAATTGATGAAGCGCATTGTATCTCGCAATGGGGACATGACTTTCGCACAGATTACTTGCGATTGCCTGAAGTCGTGAAACAATTGGGTGCACCTCCTGTTCTGGCTGTGACGGCGACTGCGACGGCGTCTGTTCGTGAGGAAATTTGCAACTTATTTTCCATTAAAAAGGAAGATGTTGTGTTGCAGTCCCTCAATCGGGCAAATATCGCCTATGATCTGGTTGAAGTTGGGGAGGAAACAGACAGGCGTTCGTATGTATTTGATCAGATCGATCGTTTGCAGGGGCCTGGAATCATTTACTGCAGCACGCGACAAGCAGTAGATGTGTTGGCAGCCTCTTATCAACTCGAAGGAAAAAAACGCGTTCACGGTTACCACGGGGGCATGAACAGCATGGAGCGAATGCTGATTCAATCCCAATTTCTCGCAGGAGAGCTGGATGTTATTATTGCAACCAATGCATTTGGTATGGGAATCGACAAGCCAGATATTCGCTACGTCATCCATTATCAAATGCCAGCCAGTTTAGAGGCATACGCACAAGAAATCGGACGGATCGGCCGTGACGGCAAGCCCGGGTATGCGCTGCTTTTATTTTCGTGGGACGATTTGCAGATTCATCAGCACATGCTGGAGAAGGAGTACCCGACACAAGCGCAAGTTCAAAAATACGAGCAGTTGTGCAATACTGGAGTACCTTTGACGAACGAGGCATTGGCGATGATGGATATATCCGAAGAGATGGGCGCTCTCCTTGCCTTTTATACGGAAAGAGTGCTGGGCTTAAACGAAGCTGCTGCTGCGGGAGAGTCCTATCCAAAGGCTCATACCATTTGGCAGGAAACAGAAAAGAGAAAAAGCTTTAAGCAAAAAAAGCTAGCAGAAATGGTATCTTACGTAAGAGGAGAAAACTGTTTGCGTGCGAGCATTAATACGTATTTCAAAGAAAAGGATCATCAATTTGATCTGTACTGCTGTAAGAATTGTGGCCTAACTATGGATGCGTATTTCCAAACGAATGACCAAACAATCGCAAAGAATGAACAAATCAAATGGAATTTGCGGCAGGCGTTAGACACTCTTTTGCCGAACAAATAAAGGAGAGAAACATCGAGTGAAGGAAGATCGGCTAGAGGTGGATGAAGCCACTCTTCGGCTGAATCTATGGTTGACACAAGGAATCGTGATGGGAGTGGCTGCTGCCGGTAGCTTATTAGTGCTGGGCTGGGATGCTACTCTGTCCTTGTTTACTTTGCCAGGCTGGAATGCCGTACTGTGGGCCGTGTTTGTAGCCGCAGGTATTATCATCGCGAGTATAGTGATGGATCGTTACTTGCCGAAGCGATGGCAGGATGATGACAGTATCAATGAAAAAGTTTTTGGCGCCATGTTACCATCCACCACGATCCTCGTCTGTATGGTAGTAGGGGTTGGAGAGGAATGGCTATTCCGTGGAGTGATTCAATCGCTTGCCGGGAACTTTTGGAGCAGCCTTATTTTTACACTGATCCACGTACGTTATTTGAAAAAACCGCTCATGATCATAAGTGTATTTGGTACAAGCTTGATCTTGGGGCTCTTGTTTTCCCATTATCAGTCGCTTTGGCCCTCGATTGTGGCTCATATCCTTATTGACGTCATGTTAGCATTTTATCTACAAAAAACAATCAAGAAAAAGGGGGAGGAAGAATGAATCTTGAGCATAATCCATTACCACCCCGACGCTCCCGTCATACTCGCCCTAAAGCGTCGTTCTCGTTTAAAAAGTGGATTCAACCGGGATTGTACTTGTTTGGATTCGTCTTTTTCGGGTTGATTGGTTTTGAGTTGTACAGGGCCAATATCCCAAATGAGTCAGTAGCTTCTGGTAGTGTTGAAGTGAAAGATGTTGAAGGGAAGGAAGTTAGCAAAGCGATTACCACCTCGCAAGGGAGTAAGGCAGGAGAAAAGGAGCCTGTATCCGTCGTTCTCACTCCTACGCCTGATTCTAATGCAAATGTGACCACCCCTCCTGACAAAGTGAAAACGATCGAATCAAAGCCGGTTGAACCGACGGTGAAGTCGACAACAAGCGCACAGACAGCAGCTGTGAGCCCAGTTCCAGCCAAAACTTCGACTGGTACAACTGTAAGCAAGACAAACCAGATCACGAGTACTTCTCCTATCAAAGTAGCTACACCGGGAAAACCAACTTCAACACCACCTGTAACAAAATCAAAGATCGTCAAGCATGTGGTGAAGAAGGGGGAAACGTTGTTTATGCTGTCCCGAAAGTACTATGGAAATAACTCGAACGTAAGACGAATCGCAAAATACAACGGGCTTCATTCAGAAGCAGGGCTCGTCGAAGGAAGAGTTGTTTTGGTTCCACTCGTTCAGTAATGAGATCGTGCTCCACTGGTCATGCTATCGGGAAAAGGATAAGTAGGTGGAGGCAAGTGGAGTATGATACAGTCATTGTCGGCGGCGGGATTGCAGGGCTTCAAACTGCCATTCAACTTGCAAGATGCCTTCGACGCGTTGCAGTCATTGATATGCCAGGTGGTCGATCAACAATCGCCAAAGCCTACCGAAATATCCTCGGATTTTCGGAAGGGGTTAGTGGCGATTTTTTGCGTCATGCAGGCAAGGAGCAAGCACAAAAATACGGAGCAATTTTGATAACAGATGAGGTAACCAAGCTTTCTACCGACCCAAGCGGCTTATTTTCGATAGGTACAAAAAGCGGCATACATACGCTTACTTCGCGAACGCTGGTTTTGGCAACCGGCATGCGTGATCCGTTCCCAGCCATCCCTGGCTTCTCCGATTGTGTAGGGATATCGATTTTCTTGTGTCCCGACTGTGACGGCTATGAAACAGTTGACAAAACCACGGCAATCATTGGAGCGGGCCCACACGCTGTTTCGATGGCAGACGAACTTATTTATTATACCAACAGGTTAACAGTCATTAACCATGCAGAAATGCAGGTGGATAGGCAGGCTGTCTCTGAACTGAGCAAACGAGGTATCATGTATCGGGAGGAAAAAGTATGTGCTCTTCATCATACGGCGGGGCAATTGCAGGAAATCGAGCTATCTTCAGGTGAACAGTTGTCTGTAGAAAGAGCATTTCTTGCTTTTCCTGGTGCGCATGCATTGACAGAGCTTTTACGTGGTTTTTCCGTGCAAATTCATGAAAAAGGCCACATCCAAACGAACCCGCGAACAAAAGAAACGGATCATCCCAACATCTGGGCTGTTGGCGATATCAATGAGCATTCTCAGCAAGTGTCGATTGCCATGGGAGATGGGACACAGGCGGCCATTTGGATTCAAAAGCGGCTGCGTGAATTGGAGATGTAGAAAAACGCCTGATTCTGGGCGTTTTTTCATGTACAAACCTTTATGAACGAGAAGGAACCCGAACTAGCAGAACCAAATATAAATACAGAAGAACAATGAAGGGGAACTTTTCCTGGGAAAGCGCAGGAAGTGACAGACAACAACAAAGTTTCTTTTTTCGTGAGTGGATTCGACATCGGCAGGCGAATGCTGCGTAGGTGTCATGGTAGCTTTGTTCCAGTAACTAAATGTGATATGATAGGACTACCCCGTATTTTCCAGTCCATCAAAAAATGGATGAATGCCAACAGGTATTCGCCGGAGAATGTGGAGAACTCTTACAGGCTTACCATCATATTTTGTAGTACGACTGGATGGCGAGGAGGGACAGTCATGCGTGTTGAACGCCTTGGTCAAGATAAAATACGAATCTTTTTAACTTTTGACGACCTCTCAGAGCGCGGGATAGAAAAAGAAGACATGTGGCGTGACATTCCTAAAGTTCATGAACTGTTCAACGACATGATGGAACAGGCTTATCACGAATTAGGGTTTGAGGTATCAGGGCCTGTTGCAGTTGAAGTGTTCGCCTTGCCAGCTCAGGGAATGGTCGTAATCGTAACGCGTGGCAAGACGGGCTCAAAGGACGGAAAAGAGGAAGAATTCGAAGACGAGGATGTATACGAGCTAGAGGTAACATTGGAAGAAAGCGATTTGATCATGTATGCCTTCCGGGACTTTGAGCATATGGTTGAAGCCGCCCACCGCATTAACGCCCTTTTGACCAATGGCGGGGCTGCCTACTTCTACCAGGGAAAATATCATCTGGTGCTGGAGGAAGTCGACTTGGATCAAGAGCGTTATCACAAGCTAATTGCGATCCTCTCTGAGTACGGAGAAGCGACGCCGATAACGATTTATGTGTTGGAAGAATACGGGAAAGTGATCGTTGCCGACGATGCTGTAAAAGAAATATGCAGGCATTTCACGTAATCAAAAAAGAAATGTCTGGGAATATAAAACAGCACCTAGTCAACCAACTAGGTGCTGTTGCTGTCTGTATCGATTATACTAGGCCGTCAAAAAAATCAGCCTCTTTACCTTGAAGGGTATAGTTCGGAAGGCTGTGCCAAGCCAAGATGTAATGATTGTTTGGCGGAACAGAATCGTGCTCGCCTTTTGTTACACCTGGAAATACGCGCTCTACTGATAAGTGCTGTGTTCTGTGTGCCCGCAAGGCATCAGCTACTTTCGGCATATATTCAGGTGCGTGAATGATCGTCGTAATGCTCTCGATTGGATCTGTAAAGGGAGGCTTCATCGTACCAAATCCTTCGTCGGATGAGCGAGTCGCATAATAAAGCTTTCGCACACTTGTTTCTGGGCCTAAAGAAAGGACAGCCTGGGTGGTAGCATGACTAATCGCTAAGTGGTCAGGATGTCCGGAGATGCCATGCGGTGCAAACGTGACGACGATTTCCGGTTGGATCTGGTGAATAGCCTGGTGGATACGAGTAACGAGCTCATCTACGGGCACTGTGTTTAAGAACTTATCCTGATATTCCCAGACGTCTACCTGATCGAATCCAAGTATGGCACAAGCGTCGCGAAGCTCCTGCTCGCGAAAGCGGGGGAGTTCTTCCGGTGTGCATAACGGTGGTTCGCCAGCTTTTCCTGCTTGCCCTTTTGTTGCGCATAATAGATGTGTGCTGGCCACTTTGGTCTCACTATATTTGGAAATGGAAATCCCACAAGCAAACGTTTCGTCATCGGGATGGGCAAAAATAAACAAAACAGATTTTTTTTTCATAAAAACACCTCCATGAATAAACTTCCACATTACCTTTTCCATTATGGCATAAATTCACTAATCCTGTAATGAAAGAAACAAGTTTGGGGACAATAGAAGCATGGCTGGACGTGCATTTGAAGCTACTGGTATAAAACGGTGTCTGTAAAAGCGATTTCAAAATGAATGGTAAATAATTGAATGATTATGCAAAACAAGGCACGAAAACGTTTTCGAAATGGAAAAAAAACATTTTTAAGCTTCTCATAAATGATACAAGCGTGTATACTAAAGGCGGCATTGACCGAAAACATTTTTGAGGTGGTAAGTAATGGGTAATCAAGACGTGGTAACCGAAAGCACCGAAGGGAAAGAAAAGCAAGAATCATTGAACTTGCTCCATTCAACTCAAACGGTGATCAAGGAAGCACTGGAGAAACTAGGTTACCAAGAATCGATGTTTGAACTCTTGAAGGAACCGCTACGCGTTTTGACTGTACGTATTCCGGTTCGCATGGATAATGGCGAAGTAAAGGTATTTACGGGCTATCGTGCACAGCACAACGATGCAGTAGGTCCGACCAAGGGGGGCATTCGTTTCCACCCGGAAGTTACTGAGGATGAAGTTAAAGCACTTTCTATCTGGATGAGCCTCAAAGCAGGTATCGTCGATCTGCCATATGGCGGTGGTAAAGGCGGTATCATTTGCGACCCGCGTGAAATGTCCTTCCGCGAACTGGAAAGACTGAGCCGCGGTTACGTTCGCGCAATCAGCCAACTTGTGGGCCCTACTAAAGATATTCCGGCTCCGGACGTCTTTACGAACTCACAGATCATGGCGTGGATGATGGACGAATATAGCCGTATCCGTGAATTTGACTCGCCTGGTTTCATTACGGGTAAACCAATTGCGCTGGGTGGTTCCCATGGCCGCGAAACAGCTACTGCAAAAGGTGTAACCATTTGCATCCGTGAAGCAGCAAAGCGTCGTAACATCGATGTAAAAGGTGCTCGCGTAGTTGTACAAGGCTTTGGTAACGCTGGTAGTTACTTGGCAAAATTCATGCATGATGCAGGCGCTAAAGTTGTAGGTATCTCTGATGCATACGGTGCGCTGCATGATCCAAACGGTTTGGATATCGACTACTTGTTGGATCGTCGTGATTCCTTTGGTACAGTTACAAAACTGTTCAACAACACGATTACCAACAAAGAGCTTCTTGAACTGGAATGCGACATTTTGGTTCCGGCAGCAATCGAAAACCAAATCACAGCTGCAAACGCTCACAACATCAAGGCGTCAATCGTAGTAGAAGCGGCAAATGGCCCAACTACTTTGGAAGCGACTAAGATTTTGACCGAGCGTGGAATTCTTCTGGTTCCAGACGTACTTGCTAGTGCTGGTGGTGTGACTGTTTCCTACTTCGAGTGGGTACAAAACAACCAAGGCTACTACTGGTCTGAAGAAGAAGTAGAAGAGAAGTTGGAAAAAGTAATGGTTCGTTCGTTTGAAAATGTATACTCCATGTCTCAAACTCGTCGCATTGACATGCGTCTGTCTGCTTACATGGTTGGTGCCCGCAAGATGGCTGAGGCTTCTCGCTTCCGCGGTTGGGTATAATTCTTCAAACAACCCTCCATATATTGAGAAAGCATGGCTCCGCCGTTTTGGCGGGGCCTTTTTTATTGGCTGCTTGAGATGTGGCTGTAGTGTAGAGAAGAATATTTCCAGCCTAGGCTCCAGGCTCCGTCCTGCTGGGGGTTGAGACTGTCCGCTCCGAAGGGATTCGCGGGGAAACGCAAAAGTGGTAGCCGCTACGTCGCGAGGGCACGGTTGCATTTCTTTTACCCGCGAATCCCTTCTCCGCTTGGGAGGACTTCACAAGTCGCTACGCCTGGAAATATTCTTCTCTATCGTGACAGGTAACACTCTTCAATCTTTTAAGGCATTTAAAACCTGTTTAAAACGGTAAGCTCGTAGAGGAAACAGGAGAAAAAAGCGAAGATCTTAGGGACACCGACCGAGACGCAAATGCAAAAAGCGAAACACGCTCTTAAGCGTCCACCTCTGAAACACATCCTGAAGGGACAACTTTGGACGCGGTTTCGCTTTTTGCATGGAGTCGTACAGTCAATCCCCCAGCGGGTGGCCCTAGAATCTGAGCGTTTTCTCCTGTTTCCTCCCCACCACAACAGCACCGTTCAAGTTATATTTTTAAGGAAAAAAAAACCTCCTGAAGAACCAGGAGGCTTACGTCATATGATTTACTGGTCGAACAACAGCTGCAGCTCTTTGAAAGTCCGTGTTTTTTGCAGCGTTACAATTAACTTGAGACGAGCCTTTTGCCCATTTAAGCCATTGGAGAAGATGATGCCCATCTCTTTTAGCTTGCGGCCTCCACCTTCATAGTCATAGATATCCTGCACCTGGCCATTGTAGCAGCGGGAGACGAGGACGATCGGTACGCCTTTGTCCAGTAACTGCTGCAGGGTAGGGATGATAGCGGGTGGAAGATTTCCCAATCCAAACGCCTCTACGACGAGTCCATCAATTTGCTGCTCCAATAAAAACTGTAGCCAAGAAGGCTCCATACCAGCAACTGCCTTGATCAACGGGACATTCGCATCAGCATGGGTAATGGCATAATGCTCGCGATCCAATGGAGCGTGGTGGTATTGCACGCTTTTTTTCGCAATGGTTCCAATCGGTCCGTATTGTGGCGACTGGAAGGTAGCGACATTGCTCGTGTGTGTTTTCGTTACGTGACGTGCCGCGTGAATTTCGTCATTAAAAACAACGATAACCCCTTTGTTCAGACTGTCGGAATCTGCGGCTGCACGAACGGAAGAAATGAGATTGACTGGACCGTCAGCTCCGAGCTCATTACTGCTGCGCATGGCGCCGGTTACGACAATCGGGACGTTGACCGACAAAGTCAGATCCAGGAAGTATGCGGTCTCCTCCAACGTATCAGTCCCATGGGTAATGACAATGCCATCATAGTGATCTTGTTCAAAGGCTTCCTCAATATCGAGACGCAGCTGATTCATGATCGCAGGAGTCATATGAGGGCTAGGTAGGTTGAGTACATTTTTCATGGTGACATCCGCGTGTTTTTCTAAAAAAGGAAGGATTTTGTTGACTGCTTGATCATCCAATGGCTTTACGCCTTCTGAGTCATCGACAGACATGGCAATTGTACCGCCTGTGTTCACTACCAAAATTTTTTTTGACATGATCTCTCTCCTGTAGCGGGTTTTCATCAACCATTATTCATGGTACGATGAATGATAGTCTTGTGTAAAGGAGTAATAAAAGATGATTGCTTTGATCGGCGCGGCAGTTGCCCCCGGTATCGCCATCTTAAGTTACTTTTACCTGCGTGACAGTCTCGAACCGGAGCCGATTTCAATGGTCATCCGGTCGTTTATCTTTGGTATGCTGCTGGTCGTACCGATTATGGTACTACAGTACATCATGCAGAATGAATGGAACTGGCGGGATGGCATTGTCGCGGAAGTTTTCCAATCCGCTGTCGTGGAAGAATTTTTTAAATGGATGGTCATCTATTTTACGGTTTATAAACATTTCGAATTTGATGAGCCATACGATGGAATTGTTTATGCGGTTGCGGTGTCACTTGGTTTTGCTACGTTGGAGAATTTGTTTTACCTCATTATCAATGGAACAGATATCGCCATCTGGCGTGCCTTTCTGCCGGTATCCAGCCATGCGCTGTTTGCGGTGTGGATGGGCTATTATCTCGGACGGGCCAAGTTTTCCAAGGACGCCAAACATGAACGGCTTTTTTTATGGATGTCGATTACCTTGCCGATCGGCTTGCATGCTTTGTACAACTTGATTTTTTTGGCGGTCCAAAACTGGTTGGTAGTGATTGTGCCATTCATGCTTGTATTGTGGTGGCAGGGCTTAAAAAAGGTACAAAGAGCACACGATTTCGGTTCTAAAAATCTCTCTTCACGTCCACAATAGACGGTAAGGAGGAGACGTACGTGCTAAAAACCGATCGAGCAAAAGTGACAATTCAATGCAATGTATGTGGAGAAAAGTTTACACTGCGTGGTCATCGAGAACCTGGAGGGCAAATAGAAACAGGGTTCAAGCAGTGCCTGTGTGATAACGACAAGCATTTTCGGATTGATGAGTCCTGATCTTTTCCATCCCAACTAAAAAAGTGTGACAAATCTATGTGGGCCGATGCAAAGAGCATCGGTCTTTTTCTATATCCAGATTTACATGCATAATCCACTCTTCCTCCACCAACACTATGCAAAGATTTCAATACATGCCAAGGAGGATTCAGCCGTGCGTACAATCTGGATCGCAGGTGTGTTGGTGATGTTGGTGGCAGCGGGCTTGAGTGGATACAAGGCTGTCTGGAAGGAAAAGAATGTAGCTGCCGTACAAGAGGAGCAGATAGCTGCACCTGCAGCAAAGGATAAGACGGTCAAAACCAAAGCCAGCTTCCATCCTTCACGAGTCTCTGACAATGATTTAAAAATCATGGCGAATGCTGTTTACGGGGAGTCAAGAGGAGAGCCGTTTGAAGGGCAAGTTGCTGTCGCTGCCGTTATATTGAACCGCGTCAAGAGCCCTACGTTTCCTGATACGCCCTCGGCTGTGATTTTCGAACCACGTGCTTTTACAGCAGTTGCTGATGGTCAAATATGGCTTACTCCGAATGAAAGTGCGACGAAAGCAGTGAAGAATGCACTAAACGGCTGGGATCCGACGGGAGGCTGCACATACTATTTTAATCCGGATACAGCAACATCCGGTTGGATTTGGACCAGGCCGCAGGTGAAAAAGATCGGGAAACATATCTTTTGCAGATAATGGATGCATAATCAAAGGAGGAGTGGCAAGGGATGGTATATGGAGCAACAGCACGCGTGTTATTTCCCGTTGCCCTAGTTGCCTTAATAGGCGCTGGCGTGTGGGGATATCAGGAGCATAATGAGAAGAACTCGGTCTTGATCAAAGCGGAAAACTCATACCAACGGGCTTTCCATGATCTTACTTATCATGTGGACAAGCTGCACGATGAGCTTGGCAAATCGCTGGTGGTCAACTCGCGCAGACAAATGACCCCTATCTTGACGAGTGTTTGGCGCCTTTCCTATGCGGCACAAGCGGATGTCGGACAACTGCCATTGACCTTGATGGCATTTAACAAAACAGAAGAAATGCTGTCGAGGGTCGCGGATTTTTCCTATCGCGTCGCTGTGCGTGACCTCGACAAGCAGCCATTGAGTCAGAGTGAATACAAGACATTGAAGAGCCTTCACACCCAAGCAAAGGAAATCCAGGATGAGCTGCGCAAGGTACAAACCGTCGCGATGGACAAACAATTGAGATGGATGGATGTCGAGACGGCTTTGGCCTCCAATAAAAACAAAGAGGACAATTCCATCATCGACGGATTCCAAACCATTGAGAAAAAAGTGCAGGAATACCCTGATTTAGACTGGGGCGTTGGAATACAGAGTCTCGATAAGAAAAAGCAGCAGCGAATCAAAGGGATCGATGGCAAACCAGCAACAAAAGAGGAAGCAGAGAAGAGTGCACTATCGTTTCTCGGGTTGAAGCCTGGAGATGCGAAAGTGGAAGTAAACGATAATGGCAAGGGGCAGGAATACTCGGCGTATAGCGTACATGTCACGCCAAACGGGCACAAGACAGGTATTAACCTTGATGTTACCAAACGGGGTGGAAAAGTCGTTTGGATGATGAACGAGCGTGGAATTGGCGAGGAAAAGCTGGACATGAAGCAGGCGGAAGAAAAAGGTCGAGTGTTCTTGCAGAACCATGGATTTGACAATATGCAGGTCTCTGAGATTGACAGCTACGACCGCAACGCACTCTTTACGTTTGTGCCAGTTCAGGATGGCGTCAGAATTTATCCGGACGGGGTGGTCGTTGAGATTGCGTTGGACAACGGAGAGGTTACTGCCTATAATTCCACGGAGTATCTGTTTAATCACAAAAAGAGAATTCTCTCCAAGCCCCGCCTCTCGAAAGAAGAAGCAAGGAAAAAAGTCAATCCGAGTGTAAAAGTGACGGATCAGCGACTTGCCCTAATCGAAGGGAAAAACGATGGAAAAGAAGTGCTGGCGTGGGAAATGACAGGCAGCTTTGAAGGAAATTCGTACATGGTCTACATCAATGCCGTGAATGGAGAAGAAGAAGAAGTTGTGAAAATGGAAACGGGATCGGGATCGGGACAGAACGAAGGACAATAGTCTTAAAAAAATAGGGGGAAAGCTAGTTTTTTAGCGGCTTTCCCTATTTGCTGATTCGAAACAAAAGGGTATATAATGGAAAGGGTGATAGGAAGGGGAGGAACAATTACTTTATGATGCTTCCACGAATAGGACAAATAATAAGACTAAACTTCACGAGTTCCTCAGAAGAAACGGAGTTGCAAACCTTCAAAAGCCGTGTTGCTGATTTGAAGGAGGATGTAGCTTCTATCGAGTTGCCGACCAGCGAAAACACTGGACGGACTGGGGTGTTTCAACCAGGGACAGAATGCTTGGTTTGGTATGTTGGTGAGGATGGCTCACGCTATGAATTCCGCTCTGCGATTGTCGGCAGACAAAACAATCACATTCCTGTTCTGCTTCTGCAACTGCCGGCTAAAGAGGAGATTGTGCGCACACAGCGACGAAACTACTTGAGAATTGACACCACGGTAGACATCGCAGTCAAACTGGATGATCCGATTCGCCGTTATCATTTTCTAGCACGAACGTTAGATATCAGTGGTGGTGGGCTGTCTTTTAGCTGTGAGGAAAGCTATCATTTGAAGGAAAAAGACAACTTGCACGTCTGGATTTCCCTTCCAAGTAAAAATGGACAGGTTCAACATGCTTTTGTTGTGATGGAAATCGTCAGACAAAAACCGGCGGAAGAAAAAGGTTTGCACCAATGGATTTCAGGTAAGTTCACTCAGATCAGTGAGCAAGATCGAGCAAAAGTGGTTAGAGCGTGTTACGAGAGACAGCTAGAGCTTCGCAAAAAAGGCGTTGTGGATTGACGCTTCATCAGAGGAAGTGACCCTATTGACCAGTCAGTACAACGATCGTTTTCGCAGCTTTTCCAAACGGGTAGAAAAAGGCATCATGATTGGAATTGTCGTATGTGCGATTGTACTGACCATAGGCGAAGTCCTCATTCAGTACGTACCCGCAAGATTAGTATTAATCGAAACAGAGCGCTTGGAAGGCGTGTCCAGAGAGCCCTAAAGGTTTGCGCATGCTTCCATACTATGGTACTATTATAGATAACATAGAAAACGGTCTTGAATCGTTTTTTCATCACACAAAGAATGGGAAAGGGCTTCGACAGAAGCTTTTCTTGTTTTATTCCCATCCGAACTAACGTACATAGCAGGTGAGAAGTAATGAACATTGCCATTGATGGACCAGCGGGAGCAGGCAAAAGCACTGTCGCCCAAAAAGTAGCGGGTCAACTGGAATACGTGTACATTGACACGGGTGCCATGTATCGTGCCCTCGCTTGGGCAGTCCACCATCATCAGCTCCCTATCAGCGATGAGTCTACAGTTTCCGAACTTTTGCAAAAAAACAAGGTTCAACTAGTTCGGGAAAATGGACAGCAACATGTATACTGGAATGAAATCGATGTCACGAGCTGGATACGTTCCACAGAAGTGAGCCAGTACGCCTCCATTGTAGCGAGCTACGGTTCTGTACGTGAACAAATGCTTGTGCTCCAGCGACGATTGGCGACGCAAGGCAATGTCGTCATGGACGGCAGAGATATCGGTACTCATGTTTTGCCAGACGCTGACGTGAAGATATTTCTGACGGCCTCCATTCAAGAGCGTGCAGAACGCCGCTGGAAGGAACTACTCGCAAAAGGTACCCAGACAGACTTGGCTGAGCTGGAAAAAGAAATCGAAGAGCGAGATCGACGGGACATGCAGAGAGAAGTCGCGCCGTTGCGTCAGGCGGAAGATGCCGTTTTGGTAGACACAACAGGAATGACCATTGATCAGGTGGTCGATCGCATCTTGCAAATCTGCGAGCGAACGGGAGAGTCAACCCATTGAGTTACTATCGTTTATTCAGAGGTTTTTTTCGCATCATTTTTTCGCTTGTCTTTCGTTGGCAAGTGATCGGGCGTGAACATATACCTAAGGAAGGCCCAGTGATCCTTTGTGCCAACCACATTTCTTTATGGGATCCACCTCTTCTCGGGGGTGGCATCGAGCGTCAGGTTCTTTTCATGGCCAAAGAAGAGTTGTTCAAAATTCCGGTCTTATCCTTTCTCATTACCAAATTCGGTGCATTTCCGGTTAAACGGGGTGCAGGAGATCGTGCGGCCATTCGCACGACTCTCAAATTGCTGGAAGATGGAAAAATCTTTGGAATCTTTCCTGAGGGAACCCGCAGCAAAACAGGGGAACCAGGGGAAGCGATGCCAGGTGTGGCGATGTTCGCTCTCAAGTCAGAAGCTGTGGTCATTCCGGTAGCCATTATCGGGCCATATCGACCGTTTCGTTCCATCAAGATCGTTTACGGTAAACCGATCGATCTGACTCAACTACGCGAGGCCAAATCAAGCGCTGATACGTTGAAGGAAACAAGCGATCTGATTATGGAGCACATCAAGCAATTACGAAACCAGCATCTCTCTTAGCAAACGGTATAGAATTGCTAAAGGGACGAATACTAAAACTGCTGGAACTTACTGGCTTCATCAGTACTAACTGTCAGCCATCAGGCGACAGTTAAAAATATACATGCTCCCGCTTCATGTAGTGAGGTTGTACACAACCTGTACATAGACGTTTGGGACTGGATGGTATTAAGGAGGTCTTTTGAATGATGGAAGAAACGAACGTAAGCTTGACGGATGCAACAACGATTTCCGTAGGAGATGTTGTAAAGGCAACCGTAACAAAAGTTGAGGACAAACAAGCGCTTGTAGATCTAGGTTACAAGTACGATGGTCTGATTCCTATCAGCGAACTGTCTCCACTGCATGTTGAAAAGGTATCTGATGTAGTAGCAGTTGGTGATACTTTCGAAGTGAAAGTCATCAAACTAAACGACGAGAAAGAAGAGCTCGTTGTTTCCAAGAAAGCAGTAGCAATGGAATCCTCTTGGTCTGATCTTGAGCAAAAAATGCAAGCGGGTGAAATCATTGAAGCGGCTGTGAAAGAAGTAGTGAAGGGCGGCCTTGTTGTTGATGTAGGCGTTCGCGGCTTCATTCCGGCTTCCATGGTAGAGCGTCATTTTGTTGAAGATTTCTCCGACTACAAAGGCAAAACATTGGCTTTGAAAGTAGTAGAAATGGATAAGGAAAAGAATAAAGTCATCCTGTCCCACAAAGCGGTTTTGGAAGACGAAGTAAAAGTGCATAAGCAATCCATTATGGATAAAATCCAAGTGGGTCAAGTATTGGAAGGAACGGTTCAGCGCATGACCGATTTCGGCGTATTCGTAGATATCGGTGGTGTTGATGGATTGGTTCACGTATCTGAGCTTGCTTGGAACCGTGTAGATAAACCGTCCGATGTCGTGAAAGAAGGCGACAAGGTAAAAGTGAAGGTCCTCAAAATTGACCGTGAAAACGAGCGCATTGGCCTTAGCATCAAGGAAACGCAAGCAGGTCCATGGGCGAACGTTGCAGAAGATTTCAAAGCGGGCTCTATTTTGAATGGAACGGTAAAACGTCTGGTGTCCTTCGGTGCATTTATTGAGCTGGCACCTGGAATCGAAGGCCTCGTACACATCTCCCAGATTGCAAATCGTCGGGTGAATACACCTAGTGAGGTGTTGAAAGAGGGTCAAGAGGTACAGGTGAAGGTTTTGGATGTTGTTCCACAAGAACAACGCATTAGCCTCAGTATCCGTGCGGTAGAAGAAGACCGTGTGGAGCAGGCAGAACGTGCGAGCAAGCGTGAACAGCAACAATTCACGCAAGAAAACAACCAACCAATGGGCGTGACATTGGGCGAGTTGTTCGGTGATCTGAAAGACAAGTTCAAGTAAGATAAAAAGTAGGATTCATGGGGATACGCTCTGGCGTATCCCTTTTTTCTGAGAGCGAAAGTCTAGGAGGGGTACAATGGATCGTCGTTCGATTAGAAAATTGGACCATATTCGAAATGCTCTTATCACCGGGGAAAATGGGGCAAATAGTTTTGATGATGTCAGCTTTGTTCCGAACAGCTTGCCGAATGTAGCACTTGCAGAAACCTCACTGGACACCGAGATCGCATCCTTGCGACTCTCCTCACCGATCATGATTAATGCGATGACGGGTGGAGCCGGTGGGACTACCCAGATCAATCAAAAACTGGCGATCATTGCGAGGGAACGAAATCTGGCGATGGCTGTTGGCTCACAAATGGCCGCTTTGCGTGATCCAGATGTTACGGATAGCTATCGGATTGTCAGAAGGGAACATCCACAGGGGATCTTGTTTGCAAATGTGGGGGCAGAAGCGACAGTGGAGCAGGCAATAGCAGCGGTGGAGATGATGGAAGCGAACGGATTGCAAATCCATCTGAATGTCATGCAAGAGCTGTTAATGCCTGAGGGGGATCGGGATTTTCGCGGCTATCTGGAGCGGATTCAAGCGATCAGGGAGAGTCTGGATGTGCCGGTTATTGTCAAAGAAGTCGGCTTTGGAATGGCAAAGGAATCAATCGAGAAGCTCATAGAAATCGGAATCAGAACAATCGATGTGGGTGGACGAGGCGGAACAAATTTTGCTGAAGTCGAAAATATGCGAAATGATCAGCCAAATGCCATGTTCGAGGATTGGGGATTCACGACGGTGGAGAGCTTGCTAGAAGCGAATGCTGTCGGTCACTCAGGAGTGTCATACATTGCAACAGGTGGTGTTCGTCATGGACTCGATGTAGTCAAAGCCGCTTCTTTAGGTGCGTCCGCTGTCGGGATGGCAGGGGCAATGCTGCGTCTGGTTCAACGTGAATCTCTGGAAGATTGCTTGTCTACCGTCGACAGATGGCATCATCAAATTCGTGTGGCGATGACGGCACTAGGAATGAAAGGTCTGGCTGATGCCGTTTGTACGCCTGTTATGATCACGGGAAAAACAGCAGAGAGAGCGAGGCTTCGTCACGTGCAATTGGAGAGACTGGCGCAACGTTAGGTAGTGGACGAGCATTCGATTCATGAAATTTCCTTGGTTGAGGCATACTTTTGGGAGACAACCATCATTTTGAGGAGATGAACATGAACGAGGGAACCGTTGCGATCCTTATCCAGTGGTCTTTACTGTGTCTTGTCTGGATGGGAAGCTTTGACTTGCAGCTGCGAAACATGAAGATGGAACGCAGACGAGTGCTCGCAGTGATCAGCGCATTTTTAATTTGTTCGTTTGTTAGCTGGAAAATCTATTTTGCCCCTATTCAAGTTAGTCTAAGTGGAACGATATTGCCACTGATCGCAAGCATTGTCCTTTACACCAAGCTCATTTCTAAAATACGCAGATTGTACTTGCTGAGTGCGCTGGCAACGGCTCTTTTGCTATTTTGGCTACGCTGGCTGTTTTTTACCGATCCGATCTTGCTGTTTTGGGACGAGCGGATCATCGTACCTGCTGTTGGAGTCAGTACCATTTTTTTGATGAGTAGAACACATCTGGGACAGCTGTTTCAGCTGACGCTCTCCTTGCCTCTCGCAGATGCGATACATTCGCTATATTTTTGGAAATTGTCGGGTTCCTGTCAGTGGGGATCCGAGTATGCGCAAGATTTACTGTGGAGTAGCCTATCTCTATGGGCTCTTGTCAGCATAGTCTGGTCTGCGATTCGTCGTATCCTTGGTAGAACAGAAACAGAGTCTTCCCATTCCGATACGGGTAGGTGACGCTAGGGTGTTGAAGGGATTGCTAGCATATGATTATGTGTTTCCGTTAGTTCTGGGGTTCCTATTCGGCATTTTGTGCCGGATTCATCTTTTGCGAACAGATTATCGACAATATCCAACCTATCCCCACGGAAAAATTATTCACGTTTCACTTGGCGTGATCGCATCCGCGCTCGGAGCGTTAGCGATTCCTGCTCTGCTCAAGGAGAATTACACGGCAGTCACATTTTTGACGTTGGCTGCTCAACAATTCCGTGATGTGAGGAACATGGAACGCACTACGCTTAATGAGATCGATAAACGGGAGCTGGTGCCCCGTGGTGGCCCCTATATCGAAGGGATCGCAATGGTGTTTGAAGGACGCAATTACATGGTCATGTTTACCTCTTTGGTGACAACGACGGCTACCATTCTCTTTCATTGGTGGGGAGGTGTCATTGCAGGTGTCATCGCCTTGTTGATTTCTCGCAAGCTGCGCTCTGGAAAAACACTATCGCTGATTGCAGAGATCGAGCCGGGGGAAGTGAGAATGGAAGGAAGAGACTTGTATGTGAACGACATTTACATCATGAACGTCGGGTTGGCAGATGCTCAAGAGATCATAGGTGAGCAAGGCGTAGGTTTTATTCTGACACCGCGGGATGC
The DNA here is from genome assembly GCF_041644655.1 of Brevibacillus sp. BD137. NCBI lineage: Bacteria > Bacillati > Bacillota > Bacilli > Caryophanales > Paenibacillaceae > Brevibacillus > Brevibacillus sp. BD137. The sequence goes on from NZ_JAOTNO010000005.1 coordinate 372,599, forward strand.
CAATGCCAAGGTCACGCTTGCCCACCCTGGACAGCGGCAAGCGATTTTGCACGATGCCGCAACGCAACTAGGCGTATATACCGATACGGGAGAGCCATCGCTAACACCCTTGGTAAAACGTGATATAAAGTCGGGGAGAATGGGTGTATTTTTATTGCCGCAAGAAAAAGATGTGGAACGTGCAACATCCGTCATTCGTGCAGTCCCGATTCTCGAAAGCGTCTTCCGAATGCCAACGAAGACTAGAATGATGAAAAAGGAGCTGTAGGCCATGACAGGAGTAATCTTGGCGGCGATTACGACGAACAAAGACAGGATAGCGGGTGGTGTGCCGATTTTTATCGAGTCTACTACGGAGCTTATGCAGCAAACAGCTTTCACGCTGGAAAAGATACTAGACGGGATGGTGCATGAAGTAAGCGCCGATACCCTTATCATTGTTCGGCATAAGTAGTGTATGGTATGATTAGCTAGTCAAAACGTAAATGAGAGAGAGTGTTGTTGATTATGGGATTACCAGTGGTAGCCATTGTGGGGAGACCCAACGTGGGGAAATCCACGATTTTTAACAGATTGATTGGCGAACGAGTCGCGATCGTGGAGGATATGCCGGGTGTAACCCGTGACCGCCTGTACGGGAAAGGTGAATGGTTAACGCATACTTTCCATGTGATTGATACCGGTGGAATTGAGTTTGGCGAGACCGACGAGATTCTTACACAGATGCGTTACCAGGCAGAGCTTGCAATTGACGAAGCAGATGTCATCATTATGATTGCTGATAGCCGTACAGGTGTAACAGATGCGGACGTGGAACTGTCACGGATGCTGAATCGGACGGGAAAACCTGTCGTACTCGCAGTGAACAAAGCGGATAATCCGGAAATGCGTGCGGATATTTACGATTTTTATTCCCTGGGCTTAGGCGAGCCATTCCCTGTCTCGGGTAGCCATGGTCTTGGCTTGGGAGATATGCTGGAAGAAGTGTGTCAGCATTTCCCAGCAGAGGATGACGAAGAGAAGAGAGACGATGTTATTCGTGTATCCATCATCGGTCGTCCAAACGTCGGGAAGTCTTCCTTGACGAATGCGATTCTCGGTGAAGAGCGAGTCATTGTCAGTGAGGTTGCCGGAACGACCCGTGATGCGATCGACACGCCATTTGAGCGTGATGACCAAAGCTACGTTCTTGTAGACACGGCAGGTATGCGCAAGCGTGGAAAAGTGTATGAAACAACGGAAAAATACAGTGTAATGCGTGCGATGCGTTCCATTGAAGATTCCGACGTCGTTCTTGTTGTCATTAACGGGGAAGAGGGCATTATCGAGCAAGACAAGAAAATCGCAGGTTATGCACATGAGGCTGGTCGTGGTGTCATTATTATCGTGAACAAATGGGATGCGATTGAAAAAGACGACAAAACGATGCAACGCTTCACAGAATTGATTCGCGAAGAGTTTAAATACCTGGATTATGCTCCGATCCTGTATGTGTCTGCAAAATCGAAGCAACGTGTCCATACGATTCTACCGAAGGTCAATGAAGTAGCTCAAGCACATACGATGCGCATTCCTACCGCGGTTCTCAATGATTTGGTAACAGATGCGACGATCCGTACGCCTCCACCATCTGATCGCGGCAAACGCTTGAAGATCAACTATGCGACACAAGCAACGGTGAAACCGCCGACGTTCATTCTGTTTGTGAACGATCCGGAACTCATGCACTTCTCCTATGAACGTTACATAGAGAACAAGATCCGTGAAGCATTTGTGTTTGAAGGCACACCAGTTAGAATCTGGACACGGAAAAAAACGTAGGGAGAGAAAAACGCCATGGTGTTATTATCCTGGGTGCTTAGCTATTTAATCGGTTCTATTAGCTTTAGCTATCTTATCGCCAAAAAAGTCGCAGGAATTGACATTCGTTCTCATGGCAGCGGAAATGCCGGTGCAACCAATACCCTCAGGGTGTTAGGAAAAGGCCCCGGCATTGCCGTTCTCCTTCTTGATGCAGTAAAAGGAATAGCTGCAATGGGACTGACTCACCTGATGACGGGGGATCCGGCAGCGTACGCAGTGGCAGGATTGTTTGTTATCGCGGGTCACAATTGGCCAATCTTTTTTGGATTTCGCGGAGGGAAAGGCATTGCGACCACGCTGGGTGTCGTATTAGGGTTTTCTCCCTTGGCATTTTTGATTGCTGCCGTGATGGCTGTCGTAGTCATTGCGATCACTCGCTTTGTTTCATTAGGGTCATTGGTTATCGTAACGGTTATTCCATTTACCCTTTATTTGTTGGACAAACCCATTTCCTTTATTTGGGCGAGCTTGGCGATCGCAATCTTTGCTTACATTCGTCATTATAATAATATCCGCAATCTTCTTTCAGGTAACGAGCGGAAACTAGGAGACAAGTCCAACCGGAAGCTGGGATAATGTACGAACGGACATGAGAAAAGTGGAGGGGGACGTATTGATTCAAAATGTTACGGTGATTGGTGCCGGAAGCTGGGGAACGGCACTTGCTACAGTCTTGGCGGACAACGGTCATCAGGTCACGCTTTGGGTACGGGATACCAGGCTGGCTGAGGAAATAAACAGCAAGCATGTGAATGAAAAATACCTGCCGGGAGAAAAGCTTTCAGCTAACATAGTGGCGACGACCAACATTCAAGAGGCTGTAGTAGGGAAGCGCATTGTTCTTCTCGTTGTTCCTTCCCATGCCATGCGCCAAATCTGCCTGCAAGTGGCTCCGCACCTGGAACCGGATGTCCTTTTGATTCATGCGACAAAAGGCTTTGAATTGCAAAGCTTGAAGCGAATGTCAGAAGTCATTGCGGAAGAGGTGCCGAAAGAGATTGCGTCCAGATTGGCAGTGTTATCAGGACCGAGCCATGCCGAGGAAGTAGTCAAACGGCAACCAACAACAGTTGTGATGGCGTCTGAATCGGAAGAAAGCATGCTGCGTTCTCAGGATCTGCTGATGAATACGAATTTTCGTGTGTATACCAACCCGGACCTGATTGGCGCTGAGATCGCCGGAGCGTTGAAGAATATCATTGCACTTGGTGCAGGGATGTCGGATGGTTTAGGGTATGGAGACAACGCGAAGGCAGCCCTGTTGACCCGTGGCTTGGCGGAAATTAGCCGTCTGGGCATCAAGCTCGGTGCTAAGCCGCTTACGTTTTCAGGTTTGGCTGGTGTTGGCGATTTGATTGCCACATGTACGAGTAAACACAGCCGAAACTGGCGTGCAGGCTATATGCTCGGACAAGGAAAAAAACTCGATGACGTACTGGCACAGATGGGGATGGTCGTCGAAGGCGTTCGCACGACAAATGCAGCCTTTTCGTTATCGCAACGCGAGCAGGTTGAAATGCCAATCACTACGGTTCTGTACGGCATGCTGTTTGAAGGAAAAGAAGCTCGTCAAGGCGTGGAAGAACTGATGGGGCGCGGAAAAACCTTTGAAATGGCGTACCTCAATCCCGATGCCGAATAAGTCATGAATGAAGTATCACCGATTTAGGCTTCTGCACATACCATAGGGTGAAAGCCCATGTGCAGGAGGAGATTTCACATGAATAATATGTCGAAACGACTTTTTGAGCGCTTGCAAGGGAAAGCAACGGAAAATGTCGATGAAGAAAAGCTTCGCTCACTAGCCGGTCAGGTCAAGCGCAGTGATTTTGAAGACGAGACCAAGCTGCGTCAAATCATTCGCACGCTCGCCACCCTTAGTGGCAAGCAATTAACTCCTGAAAAGGAAGATAAGGTCATTGAGATGTTTCGCAATCAGGAAATCAATCTAGGTGACATGTCGACCTTGACCAAGCTGCTCAAATAAGAGAAATGGGCGATTATGCCCGTTACCTGCAACAAAAACCGTCATACAGTAAGACTAGGAACAATCATGGCTCTACAGGGACATGGCTGACCTACAGATTGCAAGAAAAAAAGAGGGATCTTATCCCTCTTTTTTTCGTTCCTTGGTGCTGCCGCTTACCTGTGTAATCAGGTTCTGGACCAAAGGGGATTGCAGGAGACCCAGTAATTGCCCGATATCTATATTGGCCAAAAGGTTGCCTAAGCCTGATTCCTGCGGGGGTGGTGTTTCTACTGCCTTTTGTGGCTCTGGGGCAGCTTTGCGTTTGCCAGCAGTAGCAGGCTTTTCGGCAACAACTTCAGGCTCAGGTGTGCGTTTTCCGAGGTTCTCAATCATCTCCATCGCCCCGTACAACGAATCCATCGTGTCTTCTACCTGCCGAATCGTGCTGCCGATCCCTTTGATATTATGGCGCATTTTCGAAACAGAGGTGCGCAAATCAACCGCGGGCAGGATTTTTTTCGGTGAAATAGAAAGGGAGACATTTTCGACTTGGTCGCTTAACTTTTTGCTGGGTATAGGCGCGTATGGATTCCGCCATTTTCGATTACTTACTTTATTACTCAACGTTTCATCCCTCCAATGGGCGAATTCATCAGGATAGTCTATGCGAATGTCTAGTATTAGGTTCGCAAGCGTCAGACGATGAGGGGGAAATATGGTATAATAAAGCAAAAAATGCAAAGGATGCTGCAGTCCCGATGTATATTGATCCTATGACAAAGATGAACATTTCCTTAATCGCCATTGGGCTCATGTTCGTCTGCAATTTACTTATGATCTTTGCCAGGAAAATAACCAATGGGTTCTTGCGGTTCCTTGTGAAGACCATCGCATTCTTACTATTACTTGTCGTGCTTGTCATGATTTTGATTGTGATTTTTGTCTAGGGAGGATAAACGATGTCAACAATCACACTACTTACTCGTGCAGGCAGTCATGAAGTCTCGATCGAGTTGAATCAATCCATTGTTGATCTTGCGAAAAACAATAACATTGTGTGGGGCCATGCATGCCAAAGAGGGGTATGTGCACAATGCCGTACACAAGTTTTGGAAGGGGCAGAGTACTTAAACGAAGTGACACCAGAAGAAAAACTGCGATTGCGAAAGGCTGAACGCGCAGACGGCTACAGATTAGGCTGCCAGACAAAGGTTGTTTCAACAGGAACAGTCAAGGTAGCTCATCGGCCGTACTAGTAAAGGAAGTGACGGAATGGGGAAAGTAACCTTTCTCCCGAGCAAGAAGAATGTGAAGGCGAGGACAGGGCAAACCTTGGTCGGTGTAGCTTCGTCAGCTCGCGTCGTAATCCCGCAGAGATGCGGTGGACACGCATCTTGTCTGATGTGCCGCGTGGTCGTTGAGAATGGCCTGCTGTGCCCGCCAACGGCATTGGAAAAGCGAAAGCTGCCTGAAAAGGATCTGGCGAATGGGATTCGTTTGGCCTGTCAGGCAAAAACGACAGAAAAGGATTGTACAGTCAGGATTCCAGAAAGCAAGCTGAAATCAGTGGTAGCGGCTGCACTCGAGCGACAACGCAAAGAAAATGAAGATGGAATGTAAGAGGTGTATACATAAGATGTGGCAATCGTGGCGAAAATCGTTCAAGCTTGTGATCAGTTTGACGATTCTGACTACCCTTTTATCTGGATGCTTGTATCCGGATGAGCGCAGAGCAGAGAATCAAATTCCTAGTACCTTTTTTGTAGATGCAACGCAAAAAGCGGTTGAGCAATTCCAGAAAGACACAGCAGTGTTGCCAATCGAAACGAAATCCCTTGATACTCCTATTTTTGAAAAATACGAGATTGATTTCCGTAAGATGATTCCGAAATACATGCCGGATGTACCTGGGAATGCATTTGAAAAAGGCGGCGTATACAAGTATGTACTGATTGATGTGGAAACAAAACCCACAGTGAAGCTCATTCACTTGACCGCTGTCAGCACAGTGGGGGATGTACAAAGCGAAGTAGACCGTTACAAGAATCATTTCGAAAAGCTACCTATACTCGCTGACTTGGGGAATGGATACTATTCCATTGATCATGACCGGCTCGGTTTAAAAGCGTGGCAAGTACCGTCAACAATGGGGACTTACTTACTGCCACTGATCATGAACGCTGAAGGACAAGTCGGAATTGATTACGCTGCGGATATCGCGCAATTGCTCCGGAATACAAAAGTAACCGTACCGGAAAAAACAGACCCGAGGTACGTGCTGGCGCGCAATTCCATGTTCGTACCCGCGAAATCGTTTCCATATGAAATGGTCGATGGTGATCCGAAGCTTCTCAAACTAAATTAACTTCGTGAAAAACGACTCGCATCAGGGTCGTTTTTTTTTTGTTCTAGTTAACGCAAAAATACATATATTTGTACTGTCCACAAAACTAGTACGAGATTCCCTACGAAAATACTGGCGGTCAGGGATAATTCGGAAAATCGGTCATAGTGTAAAAATAGACAAATAGAAGGAGGTCATCGATGGTGGAACGAGTCGACATCTTTAAAGACATTGCCGAGCGGACGGGCGGAGACATCTACCTCGGAGTGGTAGGCCCTGTTCGTACGGGAAAGTCGACCTTTATCAAGCGGTTTATGGAGCAAGTTGTCATCCCGAATATCAACTCTGAAGCGGAGCGGATACGAGCGACAGATGAGTTGCCGCAGAGCGCTTCAGGACGAACAATCATGACAACAGAACCCAAATTTGTTCCGAATCAGGCCGTTAACGTACATGTGACAGAAGGACTCAGCATCAATGTCCGCCTCGTTGACTGCGTTGGCTATACGGTAGAAGGGGCAAAGGGCTTTGAAGACGACAATGGCCCAAGAATGGTAAATACACCTTGGTATGAAGAGCCTGTACCATTTGAGGAAGCGGCCGAAGTCGGAACGCGCAAGGTTATCCAGGAACACTCGACCATCGGGATTGTAGTGACAACGGATGGCAGCATCGCGGAAATACCGCGTGTAGGATACATCGATGCGGAGGAGCGGGTTGTAAACGAGCTGAAGGAAGTCGGAAAACCGTTCGTGATCGTTGTGAACTCGACGCGTCCGCGCTCCGACGAAGCACAAAACCTTCGGGTACAACTCCAAGAAAAATACGATGTACCAGTCGTTGCCTTGTCGGTTGATCATATGACCGAGCAGGAAATCTTGCTCCTCATGAGAGAAGTCCTGTTCGAATTCCCAGTTCATGAAGTAAATGTCAATCTACCGAGCTGGGTAATGGTGCTGGAAAACGGGCACTGGCTGCGTCAGAACTACGAGGAAGCTGTACGTGAGACCGTGCAGGACATCCGCCGGTTACGCGATGTGGACCGTGTCGTCGGCTTCTTCAATGACTATGACTTCGTAGAGAGGGCCTCTCTTGCTGGTATGCACATGGGGCAAGGGATCGCAGAGATTGACCTCTACGCGCCAGATGAACTGTATGACCGCATCTTGATGGAAATTGTCGGAGTAGAGATAAATGGCAAAGATCATTTGCTGAAAATCATGCAGGAGTTCGCCCATGCCAAGCGCGAGTTTGATCAGGTAGCGGAAGCATTGCACATGGTCCGAAGTACGGGCTACGGTATAGCAGCCCCGTCGTTGCATGAAATGACCTTGGACGAACCTGAACTAATCCGCCAGGGACCGCGCTTTGGTGTCAGACTTAAAGCAACAGCGCCATCTATTCACATGATTCGGGTGGATGTCGAGTCTGAATTTGCTCCAATTATCGGTACAGAGAAGCAGAGTGAAGAGCTTGTACGCTATCTAATGCAAGACTTTGACAAAGACCCGCTTTCCATCTGGAACTCCGATATTTTTGGACGCTCTCTCCATTCCATCGTAAGAGAGGGTATTCAGGCGAAAATTACCATGATGCCAGACAACGCCAGATACAAATTACAGGAGACATTGGGTCGAATCATCAACGAGGGATCGGGTGGCCTGATAGCGATCATACTCTAATAAATAGTTCTGAAGTCCTATAAATAACAAATAGAGGGAAGGCATCTGACATGACGAGATGCCTTTTTTTCTTGTATTTCGTTCAATTTCGACAGGAGGGGCTTGAATTTAAGAAATCGGTGTATTACTATAAGCTTGTCAGATCGGTAAAAACAACCATTCGTGTATAAAACGCTTCGTTTCGGTTAAGAAAAATAATAGCTAGGACTTGGTGTTCTTTGAGGGGAGGTGAATATAATGAACAAAACAGAACTGATTGCAAAAGTGGCTGAAACCACAGAACTCACCAAGAAAGATGCAACAAAAGCAGTTGATGCAGTTCTTGACGCAATTGCAGATGCATTGAAAACTGGTGATAAAGTCCAACTGATCGGCTTTGGTAACTTCGAAGTTCGTGAACGTGCGGCTCGTAAAGGTCGTAACCCACAAACTGGTGAAGAGATCGAAATCGCTTCCAGCAAAGTACCTGCGTTTAAACCAGGTAAACAACTCAAAGACTCCATCAAGTAGTTGTTTCTTTTGAGAACGAAGCACTTACATAAAAAAATCCACATTGATAAAATGTGGATTTTTTTCTATCTACATACAGTTTGCCTATGAGAATTCTGGGATATCTTTTTGTCTTTTTTTAAACGATATGGTAAGATTGGCTTTGATCGCGAGCAGGCACTAAGTCTGGCACTGATTTGGAGCAGGCAGACCTTAGTGATGAGAAACAAGGCGTATGCCGTTACGTAGGAGGTACAATGATGAACGTCGACTTAGATAAAATACAGCAAGCTGTTCGCATGATCCTAGAGGCAGTGGGGGATGATCCTGATCGTGAAGGAGTGCTGGATACCCCTAAGCGAGTTGCGAAAATGTACGCCGAAGTATTTGAGGGCATGCATATAGACGAAGAGCAATATTTCGAGACTGTCTTTAGCGAAGATCATGAGGAAATGGTGTTAGTAAAGGACATTCCGTTTTACTCTATGTGTGAGCATCACTTGGTTCCCTTCTTCGGAAAAGCGCATGTCGCTTACGTACCGCGTGGAGGCCGCGTAGTAGGACTGAGCAAGCTCGCGCGTGCGGTCGATACCGTGGCGAAACGTCCGCAGTTGCAGGAAAGAATTACAGCGACAGTAGCTGACTCGATTATGCGCAAGCTCGATCCGCACGGCGTAGTTGTGGTAGTAGAGGCAGAGCATATGTGCATGACAATGCGTGGCGTGAAAAAGCCAGGCTCAAAAACGATCACCTCTGCTGTTCGCGGTATGTTTGAGAAAGATGCGGCTGCGCGTGCAGAAGTCATTAGTTTGATGCGCTAATCAGAATGCAAAAATAAGGAAATTATATTGACTCTATAGGTAAAATATTGTATAGTACGGATGTACAGTCGGGATGTGGCGCAGCCCGGTAGCGCGCACCCTTGGGGTGGGTGAGGTCCAGGGTTCGAATCCCTGCATTCCGACCATCTGCATATAACAATCAGAAGCCTTGAACAGAGGCTTCTTTTTTTATGTGTATAATTGCTACTCTCCCAAGTAGTACCAATTTGCTATTGGCTTCCTGATCTTTCTTTTTTATAATGATAGGTAGACAAGCTAGGGAAGGGTTGTTCAATGCTATGAAGGTGCCTGTATCACTTCAACCATATTTGCAAACATTACCGCAAAACTATGATGCCTCTTCGCTTTCGTATGGAGACGAGGGGCTCTTCTCGGACATCTTGCAGTCCCAGTTAGCAACAACCGGCCAGCGGGTAATCAGTTCGCAGGAGATTTTGGCCAAACTAGATGGATCCAGGAGCTGGAAGATTCCTACGCAGATTCAAAATGAGCAGTCCTTGTCTTTTGCCAAAGGGCCATCTGTTCCTACTCCGGAAATCTTGGACAAGATTGATCAGACAGCGAAAGCGATCGGAGTGAACGTTGATCTGGTGAGAGAGGTCGTCAGGGCCGAATCCAATTTCAATCCGAATGTAGAATCTCACGCAGGGGCAAAGGGCTTGATGCAGCTGATGGACAATACGGCAAAAGCCATGCAAGTCCGCAATGTATACGACCCTGATGAAAACCTTGAAGGTGGAACAAAATATTTAAAATCGCTTTTGGATCGTTATGATGGAGATGTGAAAGTAGTACTTGCTGCTTACAATGCTGGCCCAGGTCGGATGAGTCGTCTGGGAATCAGCAGTGATGACGAGCTAGAAGCGAAGTTTGACCAATTGCCGCAAGAGACACAGCGCTATGTAGACAAGATCATGAGCCGTCTGGAGTCAGAAGGGGCATCATACTAGACGTACGCGCATACCGTATTGGTCAGGAGGAAACACATTGGCACAATCATCGGGATTTAATCAGGATTATTTCGTAGTCAAAGCGAAGGAAAATGGCGTTCATGTGATTGGATTAACAAGAGGCACTGATACGCGTTTTCATCATACAGAGAAGCTCGATAAAGGCGAAGTCATGATTTTTCAATTTACGGAGCACACCTCTGCAATTAAAGTGCGAGGAAAAGCAGTGATTTACTCGCAGCATGGCGTCGTGGATACGACCGAATAAAGAACAAGTCGTTTTGCTAAGAAGCAGGCATAGCCTGCTTTTTTTGTTTGTACAATGGAGGAGAGGAGGGATGTCTATGCCGCGCCAATTGTTGATGGCGATTGCTGTTTCCACTTTCTTGGCTCTGATGCTGTCGCTCGTTCCCACAAATCAGTGGATGCAAGCGGATATACCGACATTTCAGTCAGCACGTGCCATTCACTTAAGCGAGCAAAATGCCCTTGATTTGTTTACAAGGATGTCGACACATTATAATATTAAGCGTATAAAATGGGAAAACCCATCGATCTATGTCGATTTTGTGGTGAAACCTGACGAAAAAGTAGAGTTAAACACCGTCTATCAAGATTTTTACCGTTTGACATACGACTTGTATACCTATGCAGACAATGTCGGGCCCGTGTACTATCGCTTGTTGGAGGAGACGGATCCACCAAAAGAATCGAGATTATTGATTGCCATACAATCGACAACTGGAAAGCTTGCAGGACAAGACAAACCTTTGACCGATCCTTCGGATATTCAGACCTTTGTAAGCAGTACATTTCCTATTCGAATCGAGCCGTATTTTTATGAGCGAATTAGTCCCTGATGGAAGAAGTATGGTATGATAGTAGAGACGGCCTTTTGACCGGACGGCAGAGGAAGACCGAAGAGTAAGGAACAGTACGGAACAGGCAGACATCTTTAGGTTGTGCAGCTTGTGGAGGAGGACGCATGAGCAAAGAACTTTCCCCGAATGTAGAAGAGGTTCGGTCCATTATCGAACAAATCTACAAGAGAATCACCCATTCCTATGTAGAACATTATGTTGACGTTCCTTCCATGGCGGAAAATCGTCTAGAGCTGTTGTACCTTTTTTTGCTGGAACAAGGCATGCCGAAGGAAAAGGCTTCGGTTTTATGTACAGCAACTGGGCTAGTCCAATTGGGACTGGACACCCATGAGCTCGTGAAAAATGAGTACGACTCCTCACAGAGCGCGGAGCGAAACCGACAGCTGACCGTACTTGCCGGTGATTATTACAGCAGTCGTTATTATCACCTTTTGGCTTCAGCGGGTGAAATCCAAGCCATTCAAGTGTTGTCGGCAGCTATTCAGCGAGTGAACGAAGCGAAAATGAGACTCTACATCGCTGGGCGAGATAGCAAGACTTTATCAGATGAAGAGTACTGGGAACTGCGAAATACGATTGATACAGGCTTATACGTGGCTGTTGTAGAGGAGTATGCCGATTCAGCGGATCGCCGTCGTTTCTGGAGTGATCTGATGAAGCAAACAGCCAAGGTAGAGAGTGTGATCGGTGAGTGGGAGCAGCTCAAATGGCAAGAACAAGTCCCTTTTGGTTTTGCCCGTTTTTTGCTGCAAAAACCCGGGGCTACACTCACGCAAGTTTTGTCAGGCGTCGAGGGGAAAGCCCTCGAATTAATCGGTTTATGTGAGCAAATGGTGCGTACGCTGCATCCTGCAGAGACGCGGAACATGCTTGCATCCATTACGGCACGGTACTCCCATCGGATCAGTCGCTTGAAGAAGGTAATTGAGGAGATGTAGCCAAGTGAACCAGACACAGATGAATGAGAAAGCAGAGTACGTTCACTCCGTTTTCGAGAGCATTGCAAACGATTACGACAAAATGAATCATGTAATCAGCTTTGGCAGTCATATTGCTTGGCGTAATTACACGATGAAGCAGATGAATATCCAGTCAGGGCATACGGCTTTGGATGTTGCTTGTGGTACAGCAGACTGGACGATTGCATTGGCCAAGGCTGTTGGGAAAGAAGGCAGTGTTGTTGGCCTTGATTTTAGCCAGAATATGCTGGATGTAGGGGCATATAAAGTGGCGAACGCAGGTGTTGGCAACAATGTAAAGCTAGTGAACGCAGATGCAATGAATCTGCCTTACGAGGATCATACATTCGACTTCGTGACAATCGGATTTGCCCTGCGCAATGTGCCGGATGTCCAGCAGGTGTTGAATGAAATGGCACGTGTAGTGAAGCCAGGGGGCAAAGTCGTTTCTCTGGAAGTGTCCAAGCCACCATTCATTCCGTACCGGAAGCTATTTTACTTATATTTCTACAAAATCTTGCCATTGATCGCGAAGCTGACAGTCAACAAATACGAAGAGTATGCATGGCTGCCACAGTCCCTGACCAATTTCCCGGACAGCCGCGAGCTGGCAAGCATGTTTCAGAAAGCAGGCTTGGACCCGGTTCAGGTCAAATTGTTTATGGGCGGCGTATCAGCCTTGCATATTGGCACAAAGCCATAATATGAGGAGTAAACCGGTATTTCTTCACTAGATAGGAAGTGTCATAAATGGGTCTACGTAAATTAAAAATCATCTTGGAAATGATTAAATTCGAGCACTCCCTTTTTGCCTTGCCTTTTGCTTTTATGGGAGCTGTTTTGGGAAGCATTGTGGTAGAGCATGCATGGCCTACTTGGTCAGAAATTTTTTGGGTGACGGTAGCGATGGTGGGCGCTCGCAGTGCTGCGATGTCCTTAAATCGTGTCATCGACCGGGTAATTGATGCGAAAAATCCTCGGACCGTCACACGAGCGATTCCTGCTGGCCTCATTTCGATTGTCGAAGTCATTTTGTTTATCGCGGTGTCCTTTGCGGTGTTGTTCATTGCTGCATTCCAGTTAAATGATTTGGCTGTGAAATTGTTGCCGCTCGCTGTGTTCGTTCTGGTGCTTTATTCTTATACAAAACGCTTTACTTGGCTTTGTCACTTTGTTCTCGGTGTTGCCATCGGATTTGGTCCGCTAGGGGGCTGGGTAGCGACAACGGGTCAAGTAGATGGCATCGGCCTTCTATTGTTTGCATCCGTTATGTTCTGGACAGCAGGCTTTGATATCATTTATGCATGCCAGGACGCTGATTTTGACCGAAAAGAAGGACTTTTTTCCATGCCGAGCCGCTTCGGAATTGCCAATGCACTTCTGATCGCCCGCATATGCCACGTTCTTACTTTCGTTGGTCTGATGTCGTTGTATGTAGTTGCAGACTTGTCGATTTGGTTCCTGGTAGGTGTGCTCATTTCTGGTGCGATTTTGATCTATGAACACACGCTGGTGAAGCCAACCGACCTGTCCAAGCTGGATATGGCATTCTTTAATATGAACGGCATCTTGAGTGTCGTGATGTTTACCTTTACGATGATTGATTTGGTGATTGCATGAACAACCAAAAGTGGGCTGTCGGGATAACAGGTGCAAGTGGTGCTATCTATGGTGTTCGAGTCGTCCAGGAGCTTTTGCGTGCTGGACATATCGTTCATTTGATGATTACAGAAGCAGGCTGGCAAGTATTTCGTGATGAACTGGATTGGCACACGGATGATAGAGAAGCTCTTTTGCAGGAGAAACTGCAACAAGACTTTTCGGGTGAGCTACATTATTGGGGACTGCGAGATTTTAATTGTCCCGCAGCCAGTGGTTCCTATCGCTGTGACGGTATGATCGTAGTACCGTGCTCGATGGGGACTGTTTCTGGCATCGCACATGGCGCATCCGGCAATTTGCTGGAGCGCGTTGCTGATGTCATGATCAAGGAAGGTCGGCGATTGGTCATTGTTCCGAGAGAGACGCCGCTCAATGCGATTCAGCTCGAGAACATGCTCAAATTAAGCCGTCTGGGAGTCAAGATTCTACCTGCCATGCCAGGCTACTATCAGAAACCGCAAACCATGGATGATCTGATTAATTTTGTGGTAGGGAAAACTTTGGATGCAATTGATGTACCACATTCGCTATTCCGGCGTTGGGGGGAATAAACGCATGCAAAAGTCTTTGCGTGTTGGACAAATTTTGTATACCAATGTATTGCCGGTTTACTTCTATTTTGATCAGGCTAAATTCGAAGACCGAATCGAATTCATCCGCCAAGTTCCTGCCCAGTTAAATACTGCAATGGCAAAAGGCGAGATTGATTTGGGACCGATTTCTTCGTTTAGCTATGCAGAGCATGCCTCCGAATACGTGGCATTGGCAGATCTGTCTGTCAGTGCCAAAGGGAGAGTAGGCTCCCTTTTCTTGTTCAGCAAAAAGCCGATTGAACAAGTAAACGGTGCCAAAATAGCCTTGACCAACACATCGGCTACCACAGTGAATCTCTTAAAGATCATTCTCCATAAGTTTTACGAATATGAGATTTCCTACGTTACACAGGAACCTATTTTGCATGAAATGCTGGAGGATGCTGATGCAGCGCTCTTGATCGGGGATGACGCCATTACCGCTGAGCGAACGGCCAAAGACCTTCATGTTTACGACCTAGGAGAGCTGTGGCATCAATTTACGGGCTATGCTATGACCTTTGCCATTTGGGCTCTTCGTCGAGCAGTTATTGCTGAACATCATGACCTGATCGCGGACGTCCATGCCTCTTTTTTAGAGAGCAAAAGGAAGACAAGGGAAAATACAGCCCCATTGATTGACTACGTTCACACGCATTTCGGTGGAGAGAAAGAGCAATGGATCCACTATTTCCAAGGATTACAGCACGATTTCGGTGACGTTCAGCGGATTGGACTGGAGTACTATTACCGATGCGCAGCGGAGCTGGGACTTCTATCGGCACCTGCAACCGTCGATCTGTGGCAAGCTGGCGGCCGACAGACCAATACTACGTTGACGAGATAGGTGGAACGGATGAATCTAGTCGATATTTACTTCAAGATGAAAAAAGATGTCCAATACATAGAAGATGAACTGGAGAAAGCAATTGATACGCCGGTTCGAGAGCTGTATCTATCCTCGACTCACTTGCTCAAGGCAGGAGGAAAGCGGATTCGACCCGTTTTTGTTTTGCTTGGCGGTAAGTGGGGCAATTACGACGTCAAAAAATTAAAGCATGTGGCCGTTCCTCTCGAACTGATCCACATGGCTTCCCTGGTGCATGATGATGTAATTGATGATGCGGATAAGCGCCGCGGGAAAGATACGGTTCGAATGAAGTGGGATAACAAAGTAGCCATGTACGCCGGCGACTATATTTTTGCACGGGCATTGGCCATTGCCTCCCAGCTCCCGATCCCGCAATTGCACCAAATTCTTTCGAATGCAATCGTTGAGGTTTGCAAGGGAGAAATCCAGCAAGTAAAGGATTTGAATAACTGGGACCAAAACTTCCGTACCTATTTACGCAGAATTAAACGAAAAACGGCGCTTTTAATTGCGATTAGCTGTCAATTAGGAGCAGTGGCAAGCGGCGCGTCAGCTGATATGATCCGCAAAATGTACTGGTATGGCTACAATGTGGGGATGGCTTTTCAAATTACCGACGACATTTTGGACTTTACAGGGACGGAGAAGCAATTAGGGAAGCCGGCTGGAAGTGATTTGGTGCATGGAAACATTACGTTGCCTGCGCTTTATTCGGCTCATCATGGAAAAGCACGTGCGCAATTCCAGGAATGGATCGCGAAAAATACGTTTTGGGATCATACGGATGAAGCAGTTCGTATGGTGCGAGAAGATGAGGGCATTGCCTTTTCGCAGCGCCTCGCCGAACGCTATATCGCCCGTGCGCATGCCATTCTCGCCGGTTTGCCTAACAACCAAGCTAAGACATCCCTGACAGGTATCGCCAATTATATCGTCGATCGCAAATTTTAATGATATTTTGACCGTCTGCCTGTTGCTTGACCACGCTAGTTTTGATAAAATTTTCGTTGGTGTCCTATGCACCAATACATAGCTCTAATGGAGGCATACATACAATGGAAAAAACATTCCTTATGGTAAAACCAGATGGCGTACAACGCAACCTGATCGGGGAAATCGTATCCCGTTTTGAGAAAAAAGGCTACCAACTCGTAGGTGCTAAGCTGATGACAGTAAGCCGCGAACTGGCTGAAGAGCATTATGCAGAGCACAAAGAGCGTCCTTTCTTCGGTGAACTGGTTGACTTCATCACTTCCGGTCCAGTATTCGCAATGGTATGGCAAGGTAACAACGTAATCACAACTGCTCGCGCTATGATGGGCAAAACAAACCCAGTTGACGCTGCTTCCGGTACGATCCGTGGCGATTTCGCTACTTCCGTTGGCATGAACATCATCCACGGTTCTGACTCTCCTGAGAGCGCTGAGCGTGAAATCGGCCTGTGGTTCTCCGCTGAAGAAGTTCTCTCCTTCGAGAAAACTATCCAACGCTGGATCTAAGACTGTTCGAGAAAGCCCCTTTATTGGGGTTTTCTTTTTTTTGTCAAAATCTTTGTCAAAACAGATAGGATTATGACGAAATATAGCGAATGAAAATAGGGAGTTTGCAAAGGGGGTACGATTCAGCATGGAAGATAAGGACTTTCTCCAATTTATAGCTAGTGTGAAAAAAATGACTGGAATTGATCTTGCCCTCTACAAGGAAGCACAGATGAAGCGCCGTCTAACCTCGTTGAGACAAAAGCGGGGGTACACCACATTTGCCCAGTATTTCGATGCCATCGCTAAAGACAAGGAGCTTTTCTACGAGTTCCTCGATCGGATGACCATCAACGTATCGGAATTTTTCCGAAATCCAGGACGGTGGGAAGTTCTCGAGAATAAAATTTTGCCACGCTTGGCAAAGCAATCCCCGCGGGTGAAATGCTGGAGTGCGGCATGCTCGACAGGGGAGGAGCCGTACACACTTTCACTTATTTTGTTACGTCAGAAGTTGGATGCGACCGTGCTCGCTTCTGATATTGATGAGGGTGCACTGGCAAAAGCAAAGCAAGGGGTATACACGGACCGTTCCCTGCAAGATTGTCCAAAAGACCTCGTTACGAAGTATTTTGAAAAAGATACACTCAGCTATCGCATCACGGACGAAGTGAAGAGAAAAGTGACGTTCAAAAAACATAATTTATTGGCGGACTCATTTGATTCTCAATTTGATTTAATTATTTGCCGGAACGTGATGATTTACTTTACCGAAGAAGCAAAGCATGAGCTGTATCATAAGTTTAGCCGGGCGCTAAAACCTGGCGGGGTACTCTTTGTAGGTAGCACAGAACAAATTTTTCAGCCGCAGCAATACCAACTGGAGACAGAGGATACGTTCTTCTATCGAAAAATGGGTTGATTCAGGTTGGCCTTGGTATATCTCTGCTGTTTTTTCCCTAGACTAGGAATACCTACTTTGCAAGAGGAGGCAGCAGATGGACAAACACAAGGTCATCGAGGCATACCGTCGAGGCTTGATCACGTTGCAAGAGTGTGGTCAGATATTAGGGGCGGAGAGGACACAACTAGATGATTTGATACGCGTGGATCACACTCGCAAACCGCTGAGCCCCAATCCTTTTTTCAACGTGTAGGAAAATATAAACGCTTCGTTCATTCGCGGTAGCGTAAAGAGAGCGCTTCTCCTTATTCGGAGGGGCGTTTTCCTGTAAGACCAAAAGGTTTTTCGCAAACGTTTGTCACTTTTGTATTTCCACGGCGTACTAGGTATGATATTATAGCGCTTAAAAGTGATAAAGGACAGCACCCCGAAAAGAGTGCCTTTAGGGGATACAGGCTGCCAGGAGGATGGAGGAAGGATAGAGATGCGTTACTTGACAGCAGGGGAATCCCACGGGCCGCAATTAACAGCTATCATTGAAGGCGTACCGAGCAACCTGCCGATTTCCATTGAGGAAATTAATGAGCAGTTGGCACGTCGTCAGAAAGGCCATGGCCGCGGCAGAAGAATGCAGATTGAAAAGGATCAGGTGAAAATTCTTTCTGGTGTCCGTCATGGATATACAACCGGAGCTCCTATCACACTGGTCGTTGAAAATAAGGATTGGACGCATTGGCAAGGCATCATGAGTGCTGAGCCTGTAGAGGAAGGCTCTGAAGAAAAGCGTCGTGTTTCCCGTCCACGTCCTGGACATGCTGATTTAAACGGGGCGATTAAGTATCATCAACGCGATATGCGCAATATTCTGGAACGTTCCAGCGCTCGTGAGACTACTGTCCGCGTAGCTGTTGGTGCAGTCGCTCGCCAATTGCTGGCTCAATTTGGTATCCGTATTGGCGGACAGGTACTCCAGATTAATGAGATCGTGGCGAAGCGACAAGAAGTAAGTCTGGACGAGCTGATTGCGCGCACAGAAGAATCGCCAGTGCGCTGCTTGGATAAAGAAGCGGAGCCGCTAATGATGGCAGCGATTGACAAAGCAAAAGAAGACGGGGATTCCCTCGGTGGTACCGTAGAAGTGATCGTTGAAGGCGTGCCGATTGGCTTGGGTAGCCATGTGCAATGGGACCGCAAGCTGGATGGATGTCTTGCACAAGCGATAATGAGCATTCAGGCTTTCAAAGGTGTTGAAATCGGAATCGGATTCGAGGCAGCCGGTCTGAAAGGCTCGCAAGTTCATGACGAGATTGTTTGGAATGAAGAAACTGGCTACAGCCGTAAAACGAATCGTGCAGGAGGACTCGAAGGCGGAATGACGACAGGAATGCCTGTAGTTGTTCGCGGTGTCATGAAGCCGATCCCTACCTTGTACAAGCCACTGATGAGTGTGGATATTGATTCGAGAGAGCCATTCTCAGCGAGCATTGAGCGTTCCGACAGCTGTGCTGTTCCAGCGGCAAGTGTGGTTGCGGAGGCAGTGGTAGCATGGGAGATCGCGAATGCCATGTGCGAAAAATTCCCTTCTGACTCTCTCGACGACATGGAAGAAAACGTACGTCAATACCGTGCGTACACGGAGAAATTCTAATGAGCGTGGAGAAGCTGACTGTTGAGCTTGGCGAGCGTTCCTACGAAATTGTGATAGGCGATGGTCTTTTGCACCAAGCAGCAGCGTTGCTAGTAGAGGCAGGGATTGCTTCTACTAGCAAGCTGATGATTGTCACAGATGAGAACGTAGCCGTTCATTACTTAGAGCCTTTGCTGGGTGTATTGAGGCAGCATGGGTATCAAGCACACTCAGCAGTCATTGCTGCTGGAGAACAATCGAAGAGCCTGACTGTCTACGAGCGATTGATGACAGAGGCCATTGATGCAGGGCTGGATAGGAAGTCTGCTGTATTGGCTCTCGGTGGTGGAGTCGTCGGTGACTTGGCTGGATTTGTGGCTGCTACGTACATGCGCGGCATTGATTTCGTACAAATGCCGACTACCTTGCTCGCACATGATAGCTCGGTTGGCGGAAAAGTAGCGATCAATCATCCACTCGGAAAAAATCTCATCGGGGCTTTCCATCAGCCAAAAGTTGTTATTTATGACACGAAAGCCTTGCATAGCTTGCCGAAGCGGGAAGTCGCAGCAGGCTTTGCAGAAGTTGTGAAGCATGGACTTATCGCTGACGCTGCCTTTGTCGATTGGCTGGAGGACAACGCTGATAGGCTATGGCAGCTCGATTCAGAATTATTAGGGAAAGCCATTGAAAAAGGCTGCGCAGTCAAAGCGGCGATTGTTTCTCAAGACGAGACAGAGCAGGGGCAGCGTGCATTGCTGAATTTGGGTCATACGTTTGGTCATGCGTTTGAAGCACTGTCTGCTTACTCCACCCTGAATCATGGGGAAGCTATCTCCATTGGGATGTGTTTGGCTGCAAAGGTAGCGGAACGGATTGGTTTTGCCGAGACAGGTGTATACGATCGCACAAAACGGATGCTGGAATTGTTCCACCTGCCAACGGCGTGGCCGGGCAATCTCTCGCCAGAAGCTGTGCTGGAAGCCATGAAACGAGACAAAAAGACAGTAGGCGGAAAGCTGGCCTTGGTGCTGCCTAGGGCAATCGGGCAGGTTGAAGTCGTCAAAAATATAGAAGAAGAACTCATACTGGGAGTTATGAGAGAAGAAGTGGAGGGATAAGGATGGGAACGAGAGGAATCAGAGGCGCGGTCACAGTGGAAGCCGATACGCGCGAAGAGATTGTCTCCGCTACCAAATGGTTGCTGGAGGAAATGGTAAGCCGCAACGAAGTAAACCCCGAAGATATTGGTAGCATTATTATTACGACGACCGAGGACCTCTGTGCGACCTTCCCCGCTCAAGCGGCCCGCCTGCTTGAAGGAGAAGCTTGGCAATACGTCCCACTCATGTGCGCAAGAGAAATCCCGGTGCCAGGTGGCTTGCCGCTTTGTATTCGTGTCATGATGCATGTGAATACGGACAAGACAGCAAAAGAAATTCATCACGTCTTTTTGCGTGATGCAGTCAAGCTGCGCCCGGATTTGACAAATCGAGGTTGACAAATTAGGGTGCTCTCTTTTACCATAAGTGAAACGAGAGCGCCTCGTTTTTCCGGTAATAAGCAAAAGCCGGCTGAGAGCAGAGAATGAGTTGAGCAGAGTTGAGATGAGTTAGGTTGAGGAGAGAAGAGAAGGCTGGGTACATATTGACACCCAATCCAGGTCTCTTTGTCTGGATTTTTTTGTATACTAAAATTTCTCCCCCTACCTCTCGCTCTAGAAGCGGGTGTAGAAAAGGTGGATGCCTCATTCCCTTTTCTCTCCCACTAATTGAGGAGATGAGAGTCCATGTATTTCCCTTCCCTTGCCGAGGTCAAGACCCTTTCGGCGTCGTATTCCCTTATCCCTGTAAGCATGAAACTGTTGGCAGATCAAGAGACTCCAATTCGTTTGTATCAGAAGATTCGCAAAAGTGATTCCTTTTTGCTGGAGAGCGTAGAGGGTGGTGCTCGCTGGGCGCGTTTTTCGTTCATTGGCATGAATCCTTTTCAAATCGTGGAAGCAAAAGGTGAAGAAATCACGGTTTCCTATCGCACTGGTAAAAAGCATGTCCACACAGGAAATCCCGTTTCCTTTTTGCGTGAAGAAACCGATCGCTACAAAAGCCCAAAGCTGCCCGGGCTGCCTCGTCTCAGTGGTGGAGCGGTAGGCTTTTTTGGCTACAATACGCTGCGATACTTCGAAAATTTGCCAGCACATCGCAAGGAAGCTGTACGCGTGCCGGATATGCGCTTTCTGTTTGTCGATGAGATGATCGCCTTTGATCATTTGAAGCAGGAAATTCAATTGATTGTGAATCTCCATGTTAAGCCAGGAGACACTGCGGATACAATTGGCGAAAAATATAAGCAAGTCTGCGAACGAATCGAGGAGCTGGCTGCCAAGGTTATGGCTCCGCTTGAAATGGATCAACGCATTCAAGTAGCAACAGATACGCCAGCGCCATTGACCGTACAGCCAAATATGACGCGTGAGCAATACGAGCAGCTAGTCGTGCAGGCGAAAGAATACATTGCAGCCGGCGACATTTTTCAAGTCGTGTTATCCCAACGTTTTTCCGTAAAGACGGATGTCGATCCTTTTGCGGTGTATCGATTGCTGCGTACATTGAATCCTTCCCCGTACATGTACTATCTCGAATACGAGGGCGAGACAGTCGTCGGGACTTCACCAGAACTACTCGTGCGTGTAGAAGATGAAAAAGTAGAGATGCGTCCGATTGCAGGAACGCGGAAAAGAGGGGCAACCCCACAAGAAGATGCAGCGTTCGCGGCTGATCTTTTGGCAGATAAAAAGGAGAGAGCCGAGCATTACATGCTGCTGGATCTGGGGCGCAACGATGTAGGAAAGGTCTCTACTTACGGAAGCGTGAAAGTGGAGGAAGCGTTGGTTATTGAAAACTACTCCCATGTGATGCATATGGTTTCGCATGTGACCGGCAAGCTTCGTGAGGGACTGCACGCTTTCGATGCATTGCTGAGTGCTTTTCCGGCCGGTACGGTATCCGGTTCTCCCAAGCTGCGGGCAATGGAAATTATTGCAGAGCTTGAGCCTGACGCACGTCATCTGTATGCGGGAGCAATTGGCTACATTTCATTTGATGGTTCACTCGATAGCTGTATCACGATTCGAACGTTGTTCTTTCAGGATGGTTACGCACATGTGCAGGCAGGTGCAGGCATCGTAGCGGACTCGGTCCCTGCGAGTGAGTACCAAGAGACGGTGAACAAAGCAGCAGCGATGCTCTCTGCGTTGGAAAAAGCGGAACAGCTGTTTGTCAGAAAGGTGGAGTTGTCATGCTAACATACGCGCTGGAACAAATTCTGCTAGGGAAGCACTTAACACGGACGGTTGCAGAAGAGGCTATGGGCGAGATTATGGACGGAAAGGCAACTCCAGCTCAGATTGGTGCATTTTTAGCGAGCCTTCGCTTGAAGGGCGAGCAGGTGGAAGAGATTATCGGTTTTGCCAAAGCCATGAGAGCGCGCGCGATGAATTTTCCCATCGAGCTTCCAGGTCTGGTAGACACCTGCGGAACAGGTGGAGACGGAAGTCATACCTTTAACATTTCGACGGCGAGTGCAGTAGTCGCAGCAGCTGACGGTGTACGCATCGCCAAGCACGGAAATCGTGCGGTTTCCAGCAAAAGTGGAAGTGCTGATGTGCTGGAAGCGTTGGGAGTCCCCGTTAATTTATCTCCCAAGGACGCCGCAGATTGCCTGCGTGCGACCAATCTCTGCTTCCTGTTCGCCCCTCTGTACCACCAAGCGATGAAGCATGCGGCTGGCCCGCGAAAAGAATTGGCGATTCGCACGGTGTTTAATTTACTTGGACCATTGACGAATCCCGCAGGTGCCAGCCATCAGCTGATGGGCGTCTATGATGCCAAGCTGCTTCCGAATGTTGCCGCAGTCTTACACGAGCTCGATGTGAAAAGAGCGCTCGTTGTAGCTGGCTCGGATGGACTGGATGAATTGACTGTCACCGGAACGAGTCATATTGCCGAGTTGCGGAATGGGCGTATTTTGACATATGAAATCGAGCCAGAGCAGTTCGGTCTGCGCAGACATGAGAAGGATGCTTTGCGTGGCGGTGATGCCAATGAGAATGCCAAGATCATTCACGACGTGTTTTCCGGAGCACGTGGGGCAGCACGCGACATCGTTTTACTGAATGCGGGTGCGATCCTCTACCTCGCAGATCGGGTTAGCTCGATTGAAACTGGGGTTATACGTGCAGCGGAACTGATCGACGGCGGACTGGTCATGCGCAAGCTGGAGCACGTTCGTCACATCGCAGGAG
Organism: Brevibacillus sp. BD137; assembly: GCF_041644655.1. NCBI lineage: Bacteria > Bacillati > Bacillota > Bacilli > Caryophanales > Paenibacillaceae > Brevibacillus > Brevibacillus sp. BD137. The sequence goes on from NZ_JAOTNO010000005.1 coordinate 395,998, forward strand.
GTATGATTCATGCTTCGTAAAATCGTGGAAAAGAAACGCGAGGAGATCGCACGTCTTTATACAGATACAACCGTTTCAGCATTGCTTTATGCAACGAAGGAAGTCCAACGTCCACGCGGATTTCGTCAAGCATTGGAGACAAGTGTACGGCCTGTAAGCGTGATTGCCGAAGTGAAAAAAGCATCCCCGTCCAAAGGGTTAATCCGACCTGATTTCCAGGCAGTGACCATCGCGAAGGCTTATCAGGCCGCTCAAGCAGAATGTTTGTCTGTTTTGACAGACGAGTCCTTTTTTCAAGGGAGTTTAAGCTATCTACGGCAAATTCACGAGGTAGTTGAACGCCCGTTACTCAGAAAAGACTTTCTTCTGGATGAAATTCAAGTCGTGGAAGCAAGAGCAGCAGGTGCTGATTGTGTGTTGCTCATTGCTGCGATTCTCGATCAAGAAACGCTTCGACACCTGAACCAAACTGCCGAGGAGCTGGGCATGGATGTACTGGTTGAGGTACATGACAAACGCGAATGTGAGCTTGTTTTTCAAGCGATGGAACCGAAATTGCTTGGGATCAACAATCGAAACTTAAATACGTTTCAAACGGACCTAGCCGTTACGCATGAGTTGATTGCAGAACTGCCTGCGTCACTGACGATCGTGAGCGAAAGTGGAATTTCGACACCGGCGGATATTGAGAATGTACAGAGTGCAGGTGCTCGGGCTGTGCTGGTTGGAGAGCATTTCATGCGTCAAACAGACGTCGAGCGCGCAGTTATTGATCTCGTGGGAGAAGCGGCACCGGGGGTGAGTGTATGACTCGCTTGAAAATATGTGGGATCAAGCGGACGGAAACACTTGCACTGTTAAAAGAGCTGGAAGTCGATTACGTAGGCCTTGTTTTTGCCCCAAGTAAGCGACAAGTTGATGCCCAGACTGCTGGACAATTGCTTGCAGCCGTTCCGGGTCACCCTCCTACTGTTGGCGTGTTCGTTAATCCGACGATGGAAGAGCTGGAGGAAGTACTAAGCGAGGCACCGTTATCCGTGATCCAGTTGCATGGACAGGAGACGCCACAATTTTGCCAGAAAGTTCAGGAGCGGTTCGCTCTTCCGGTGTGGAAGGCGTTGGCTGTGGGCGGAGAAGCGGATGCTGCTTTAGCAATTCAATGCTATCAGGGTATTGTCAGTGCCTTTTTATTTGATACGTATGACCCTAGTCAAGCAGGTGGTACAGGCAAAAAGTTTTCGTGGGAGCAAATTCCTGCATTACAAGCAGCATGCGGGGCAGCAGACTGCATCATCGCTGGAGGAATTCATGCGGAGAATGTCGGAGAATTAATGGGACAGTATCAAGCAGGCATAGTCGATGTGTCCAGTGGAGTAGAGACGGATGGCGTAAAAGACGCTCAAAAAATAAAAACATTGGTAGAGAGGGTGAAGGCGCATGAACAACATTCAAACAACTACGCGAGTCGTGCCTGACGAAAACGGACGATTTGGTGCCTTCGGAGGCAAGTTTATTCCGGAAACCTTGATGAATGCGGTGACAGAGCTCGAGATCGCTTTTGAAGAAGCGCGTCGTGACCCGGCATTTGTTCAGGAATTGAATGGATTGCTGAGCGAGTATGCTGGACGCCCAACCCCGCTCACCTATGCAGAGCGTTTGACGCAAGCGGTCGGCGGTGCCCAGATCTATTTGAAAAGAGAAGATCTCAACCATACGGGCGCACATAAATTGAACAATGCTTTGGGTCAAGCATTGCTTGCCAAACGGATGGGCAAAAAATCAATGATTGCCGAAACGGGTGCTGGTCAGCACGGAGTGGCAAGTGCAACCGTGGCAGCAAAGCTTGGGCTCTCTTGCAAGGTATTCATGGGGGAAGAAGATATCCGTCGCCAGTCGTTGAATGTTTTTCGGATGAAGCTGCTTGGAGCAGAGGTCATCCCTGCGGTATCCGGCTCTCGTACACTTAAGGATGCGACAAACGAAGCGATTCGCCATTGGGTTTCTCACGTAGATGACACGTTTTATGTCATCGGATCTGTGGTTGGCCCGCATCCATACCCATACATGGTTCGCGAATTCCAAAAAATTATCGGAGAAGAGACGCGCAGCCAAGTCCTGCAAATGCTCAGAAGGCTTCCAGATGAGGTTGTTGCTTGTGTTGGTGGCGGCAGTAATGCGATTGGTATGTTTTATCCGTTCATCCAGGACGAGTCTGTCGCGCTCAGAGGGGTAGAAGCCGCAGGAAAAGGAATGGATACGGAAAAGCATGCGGCAACACTAACACTCGGACGCCCGGGAGTCATCCACGGTTCCTTAACCTACTTGTTGCAAGATGAAAGCGGTCAGGTGCAAGAAGCGCATTCGATTTCGGCTGGCTTGGATTATCCAGGAGTAGGACCTGAGCACGCCTATCTCAAAGACAGTGGAAGAGTGACGTATACTTCGGTAACAGATGCAGAAGCACTCGAGGCAGTTCAAGTGCTTTGCCAAACGGAAGGCATCATTCCAGCGTTGGAGAGCGCACATGCCATAGCTGAAGCGATAAAACGTGCGAAAGAGATGTCTTCAGACAAGCTATTAGTCATTTGTTTATCCGGTCGAGGCGACAAGGACGTACTAACTATTCAAGAAGCGCTAACAGCAGAAGGGGGAGAGTAATCATGACGACAGCTCTTAACAGAATCGATCAATTATTCGCGGATCGTGATCGCAAACGATTCATCCCATTTCTAACCGTAGGCGATCCTACAATAGAAGCAACCTTTCATCTCGTAAAAGCGATGGTCGAAGCAGGAGCAGATCTCATTGAGCTCGGCGTCCCTTACTCCGATCCATTGGCAGACGGCCCAACGATTCAACGGGCTTCAGAGCGCGCCCTGAAAAATGGCGTGACGATCGGGGATGCTTTGCAATTGGTGAAAAGGCTGCGCGAATCAGGGATGGAGGTTTCCATCGTCCTGTTCACGTACTTCAATCCGGTTTTGCAGTATGGCATTGAGCGCTTTTTTGCCGATCTTGCCGCTTATGGGGCGGACGGTGTTGTCATTCCTGATTTGCCGATTGAGGAAAGCGGTCCTGCAATAACCGCAGCAAAACAGAATGGCATTCATGTCATTTCACTCGTAGCACCAACTTCCAGTTCCAGAATCAATACGATTGGCGCGCAAGCAACCGGATTTCTTTATTGTGTATCGTCGCTCGGTGTGACGGGTGCCCGGGCGGACCTGCGAGAGGATTTGGCAGTTTTTCTGGAACGAGTAAAGGCCAGCACATCGGTTCCTACTGCGGTAGGCTTCGGAATATCCACGCCGGATCAAGTACGTGCAGTAGCACCCCATGCGGATGGTGTCATTGTGGGAAGCGCCATTGTACAGCAAATCGAGGAGCATGCTGAGCAGCTGAAAGACCTTAAACAACTGCCAGTAGCTGTAGAAAAAATAAAAACCTTTGTACATCAGTTAGCCAGTGCGCTACAATAGTGGGAAAAATGTGACTGGAGTGAACGTGGATGCAACCGAAACAACGCATACTCAATGCCCCGGTATATCAACCTGGCAAGCCCATTGATGACGTGAAACGTGAATTTGGTTTAACCGAAGTCATCAAACTGGCGTCCAACGAAAATCCTTTTGGTTCCTCACCAAAGGCGAAAGCTGCTATTTCGGAACAGTTGGACAATTTGGCCCTTTATCCTGACGGTGCAAGCCTTAATCTACGCTGGGATCTTGCTGACTTCCTCGGGGTCAAACCAAGCCAATTGTTTTTCGGCAATGGGTCTGATGAAATTCTGTTGATGATCTCTCGTGCTTTTTTGAGCGAAGGAACAAATGCAGTCATGGCGACGCAAACGTTCTCGCAATATCGCTCAAATGGGATTATTGAAGGTGCAGACTTGATTGAGGTGCCGTTGAAAGATGGCGTTCACGATCTCGAAGCGATGGCGGCTGCCATCAACGAACAAACGAAGGTCGTATGGGTATGTAACCCGAACAATCCGTCAGGCACGATTGTAACAACATCCGAGTTGGAAGCTTTTATGAAAAAGACTCCAAAAGATGTGCTCGTCGTTTTGGATGAGGCTTACTACGAGTATGTGGTTGATCCAGAATATCCACAAACAGTACCGATGCTCGCTGAGTATCCGAACCTGATTATTTTGCGTACGTTCTCCAAAATTTACGGTCTGGCTGCTCTTCGTATAGGCTACGGGATCGCGTCAGAAGAGCTCATTTCCTCTCTGGAACATGTGCGTGAGCCGTTCAATACAGGCACACTTGGCCAAGTAGCAGCACGTGCGGCGTTGAAAGACCAGGAATTTGTGAAATCATGCCGCGATCGTAACCGTGAAGGCATGAAGCAGTTTACCGATTCCTTTGACGAGTGGGGGCTTTCCTACTATCCATCTCAGACTAACTTTATCTTGGTTGATTTGAAAATGGATTCCGATGAGGTATTCAAAAAGCTGCTCTCGCAAGGCATCATCGTTCGTTCTGGTAATGCGCTAGGTTTCCCGGGTTTCCAACGTATTACTATCGGGACCAAAGAGCAAAATGATAAGATTCTTTCCGTCTTAAAAGAAATCGTGACTGGAGCATTGAAATAAAAGGACAAAGATGCCGGGCATGCCTCGGCATCTTTGTCTAAGAGAGATAAAGGAAGGATAGAGAGTGGAGATGAAAAAAACCACTATTACTGTAATCGGCGTTGGGTTAATTGGCGGTTCCATTGCGCTGTCGATGCGACGCGATCCAAATATTCGGGTAGTCGGCTACGATTTACGTCAGGATTGTTTGGATAAAGCACTGACTCTAGGTGTCATTCACGCTGGCACAACAGATTTGCAGACCGCAGTTCGAGAAGCGAATGTCATCTTCCTCGCATCACCTGTAGAGCAAATCGTTGCAACCATTCGCTCGTTAGTGGAAATGGAGCTGCAGCCGGGTGTGATCATTACGGATGTTGGAAGTACAAAAGCAGGCATTGTCAGACAAGCGGCGGATGTCATTCCCGATCATGTTACGTTTATTGGTGGACATCCGATGGCCGGCTCGCACAAATCCGGCGTGGAAGCTGCTTCTGACCGTCTGATGGAAAACGCCTACTATGTTTTGACACCAGCGCCGGGAACATCTGTAGAGAAAGTAAAGCAATTGTCTGAACTACTTACACTCACTCGTGCAAAAGTCGTGCAAATGGACGCGGCTTCGCATGATCAGGTCGTGGGTGCGGTTAGTCATTTCCCGCACATCCTCGCTTCTGCTTTGGTCAATCTAGTGGCAGGGTATGACGAGGAAAATGCTTGGCATACCACGCTTGCTGCTGGTGGCTTCCGTGACATTACACGCATTGCTTCGAGCAACCCCCAGATGTGGCGTGATATTTTGCTGCAAAACCGTGACCCGATCCTCAAAATCGCAAAAGATTGGGCAAACGCATTGGAAGATGTCGTTCACCTCGTAGAACAGGGAGATCCAGAAGGAATCGAGCACTTCTTCAAAACGGCACGAGAATTCCGCGACAGCTTGCCTGAGCGCAAAACGGGTGCATTACCTCCTTTGAACGATTTGTATATCGATATCCCGGACCACCCTGGCGAAATCGGACGAATTACGACATTATTGGGAGCAAGAAATATCAACATCACGAATCTTCAAATCAGAGAGACACGAGAAGACATTTTTGGGGTGCTACGCATTACGTTCCATTCGCAACAAGAGTTGGAAAAGGGAGAGGAAGTTCTTCGCTTTTTCGATTACAATGTATACAAGCGCACATAAGTTTTTTTATGCAAACGCACTTTACAACGAAGACGCTTCACAGTGCGACTGGTGATCTGGGAGAGCGTGAGAGAGAAAAGGAGTGGAAGTAATGCTTCGCGTACAACAAGCCAAACAAATCAAAGGTACCGTTCGCGTGCCAGGAGATAAGTCCATTTCCCATCGTGCAGTTATGTTTGGAGCTCTAGCAGAAGGAACGACAACCATTGAAGGCTTTTTGCCGGGTGCCGATTGCTTGAGCACGATTAGCTGCTTTCGTCGGATGGGGATCGAGATTGAACAACAAGGAGATGCCGTAACCGTACAAGGAAAAGGCTGGTATGGCTTGCAGGAGCCATCTCAACATTTGGATGTAGGGAACTCCGGTACGACCATTCGCCTAATGGCAGGGATCATGGCGACACAGCCTTTCCATGTGGTGATGGAAGGCGATGAGTCTATTGCTAAAAGACCAATGCGCCGTGTAATCGGACCGCTCCGTCAAATGGGCGCTAAAATCGATGGAAGAAAAGACGGTGAATACACACCGTTATCCATTCGAGGTGGGGAGCTTCAAGGGATCGCGTATCAATCCCCAGTTGCAAGTGCACAAGTGAAGTCAGCTATTATGCTGGCAGGGTTGCAGGCAAAAGGCGTGACGAGTGTAACAGAGCCGCATTTGTCCCGCGATCATACGGAGCGTATGCTGCAAGCGTTTGGTGTACAAGTCGTGCGTGATGGCTTGACTGTTTCCGTAGAGGGCGGACAAAAACTAAAAGGCCGTGCCATTTCTGTTCCTGGTGACATTTCTTCCGCTGCCTTTTTGATTGCAGCAGTAATGGTCGTACCTGGCAGCTCTCTTCTCATTGAGAATGTCGGAATCAACCCAAGCCGCACGGGCATCATTGATGTTGTCAAGGCGATGGGGGGAAGCCTGGAGCTTTTGAATGAGCGAATCGTAAATGAAGAGCCGGTTGCAGACCTCCTCGTGACGCATTCGGAGCTGCACGGGATTGAAATTGCCGGAGATATTATTCCACGTCTGATTGACGAAATTCCGGTAATTGCGGTCATGGCAACGCAAGCGAAAGGACAGACCGTGATCCGTGATGCCGAAGAGCTGAAAGTAAAGGAGACAGACCGTATTGCCACGGTGGTTAGTCAACTGTCCAAATTCGGCGCTAAGGTGACACCTACCGATGACGGAATGATCATCGAAGGAAAGACAGATTTGACAGGGGCTGTCATCGATAGCATGGGGGATCACCGAATTGGCATGGCGATGGCGATCGCAGGTCTCATTGCCGAGGGTGAGACGAAAATCGAAAACGATGAGGCGATTGATGTATCGTTCCCTGGCTTCCATGACTTGCTTGTGAAAATCAGCCAATAACGAAAGAATGATAGAGAAGTCTGTTCCTTTAAAGGGGAACAGGCTTCTTTTTTCGTGCAAAGACAAGCGTTCCGAATTTTAGCAAAAATGATTTGACAAGCGCTTACATTCCGTTTATTATAAAACTACAGTATGGTTTCTCTCCACTCCTATCCAATATAAGAAAGCACGTGTGTGCTACCGTCGTTTGAATGCGCTTACATCAACGGCGGTCTTTTTTTTGTTTAAAAAGCGGATTGGCTCGAATGAGTACTTTTTCCCCTTTTTGTGCATATGCTCGTACAAGGGTAGTGTGTGCAAGATAGGTGGGAGGGGGACGGGCTATGCTGGAGCATGGGATGGTCATACGCGGGGGAACGGTTGTCACAGCACGAGGAATGAAAGAAGCAGATATTTGGATCCGTCATGGGAAAATTGTACGAATGGCTAAAGATACCTTGACGAAAAACCCCTTCAACGATTTATATGAAGAAATAGATGCTACTGGTATGTATCTTTTGCCCGGTTTTGTCGCACTCCTGACACATTCGTTGTATAAAATCAAAGATGTTGATGTCTATATAGAAGCCATGCGAAATCTCATCAGCATGGGATGTACAAGCCTGGTGGACGTCTTCCGGCCAGAGCGTTGGATGAGCAGACCGCAGATTCACTATCAACAAACCCAGCATTTCAACAGTTTGCTGGATTATGTTTGGCATGTAGAAATCGATGTCGCCGATCTTTACGGTGACCGCATAGCCGAGTGGATGAACCACGGCTATTCTTCGTTTCATGTCACGATTCGAAATCCAGAAGAAATTTCCACAATAAAATGGGAAACGCTTTTGCAACTTCAAACGTCTAAACAAATGATCCTGCACATGCAGGTACAAAATGACCCGTTTCTAAAAAAAGAACAACGGGAACTTATTCGACAGATTTGGATGGAGGCTACTCGTTATTGGCGGTTGCGTACTGTCATGACAGATTCTCAAGCGGCCTTTCATTTTGAAGAAAATGACCCGTACCTGCATATTTTTCGTTTGCCGGCTGAAGTGACGGATCAAGGTCTACGTCACTTACATCGTCAATGGTTTGGGAGTTGGCAAGTAGCCTCTCCGATACACGATGTACGGATTGATACACGAAAGAGCTGGTGTACGTCAGAAGAATTGCTTTGCTTGTTAGTCAGGCTCGCTTCGACAAATGTTGCAAAAGCAATTGGACTGTATCCGCGAAAAGGAAGCTTGACAACTGGCGCAGACGCTGATATCGTTTTCCTGAAAAAGGAAAACTGGTTGACAAAGAATGATCTTTCCACTATTCTCAATTTTAGTGAAATGCATCTTCCAACATCTGTTATGTCGAACGGTAAATGGATATATCGAAATATGCGATTTATCCCTTTGATTGGTATGGGTAAGTGCTTATTCGACACGAAGCCCTACTCATATGTCATATAACCCCGGTTTGGGGGTTTTTTCGTGAATGGTTTCCAGTAGACAGACGTGAAAAAGAATCGTAAGGTCGCGCAACTTTTTACATCCCCAGCAGTCTAATTATGCAAAGGCCGCTGAGGGATCGGAATCGCAAGGAGGTAATCTCTGATCATGACCGATTCCCAGCTTATCCGAGAGATTAAAGAAGGTAATCTGGAATGCTATGCTGAACTGATTCGTCGATATGAAAAAAAGATCCTCTCATTTGTTACTCATCTTTTGCGTCAGGCACATTTAGAGCATATAGCGGAGGATATATGTCAGGAGACGTTTTACAAGGCGTATAAGAGCATTCATTCTTTCCGAGATGTAGAAGCTACATTCTCCACCTGGCTCTATACGATTGCACGCAACTCCGTACTAAGTGAATTGCGCAAAAGCCGCAATTCTGACGTGTATCTGGATGATACGTTGCAAGTGCCTATGGCATCTCCCAAGACACTGCCTGAGCAAGTTTTGCTCCGGAATGAACGGGAGAGCATGGTAAGACTGGCGATCAACAGCTTGCCAGAGAAGCAACGCTCAGCACTGATATTACGCGAGTACGAACAAATGGATTACACAGAAATCGCTACGATTCTGGATTTAACAGTGAGCTCTGTGAAGTCTCTACTGTTTCGAGCGCGGCAAAGTATCCGTGGACAGTTGGAAAACTACATCCTGGACCCTCATTTGGATGAAGCTGAAGGGATGAATCGATGATGAGATGTGAAGAAGTTCAGGAAATTCTGCCTGAATACGCCGAAAATCTGTTGCCTGAGGTGACCCAACGCCGGGTTGATCACCATATGGCTTCATGCTATGCCTGTCGTTCCGACTATGAGCTTTGGTCGGACAGTGATGAGTGGATGGAAATGGATAAAGAAGAATACCATTCTGTAACCCCATCCCGTTCCATTGTAGACGCTGTGATGGCCCGTATTTTATCGGAAGAGCGATGGGCGATCCCGATTGGCAGAAAAATTTTCAGCGTGACAGCGAGAATGCGACGCATGGCTGCGAGTGTAGCTGTCTTGTTGCTGATGGTCTTTTCTTTCACTTTATATGTGAATTCAAGTACCACGGAGCAAGCGAATTCGCTCGTGATTAATGGAGAAGTTATGGAAATTAACACGCCAAAGGCTCAAGTCATTTCTTCTTCTATGCAAACAGATGACGGTACGTATGTGGTAGAAGCCCAGCCATATACGGCGCAAGGAGATTCACTGGAACATGCTACTGCTTCGATTGTACCACTCGATGGGAAGCCGACTTCTCCTGATTTAGCCAAACCGAATTACAGCATTGTACTTAGTATTTTTGGAATCCTTATTACTGTTCTTACAATGAGCTGGCTAACACGAGCATAATGTTATATGATCAAGAGTAAAAGAAAAGACCGTCTTCGGACGGTCTTTTGTGGCTATTTTATTAGAGTGGTTGTTCAGCAAGCGTAGAGCAACAAGGCCACGCAAAATACATATGAGGTGAAAGAAATGCCGAAAAAGTGGCTGTATGTCATAGACGAAGCGATCAAGCGGATTGAAAACGATGAAGTAGAGTTGGGCTTGACCGCTCTGCAAAAGGTTCAGGAGCATGGAAAAGATTTGCCGGATGTCATGATGTATTTGGCAGAGGTCTGGTATCGACTTGGACATTTGGAAGAGGCAAGTCAATTGCTGACAGATGTCATGGCCAAAAATCCGCAAATGGATTCCTCTTTACGTAGAGAATGTCAGCTGCTGCTAGCGGAGATTGCATTGGATTCCAGTGATTTTGAGACGGCGCAACATCTTCTTTATGAATGCAAAGAATCTGGCTTCGAAAGCATCCAGCTTGACTTGTTGTTAGCGGATCTGTATTCACTCCAAGACTTAGATGAAGTAGCGGTCAAATACTTGGAGCAAGCGAGACTGAAGGAGCCAGACAACCAAGATATTATGGCAGCACTGGGTAACTTGTATTTCCGCATTGGAGAAGACGAGAAAGCAATGAAGCTTCTGGAACAAGCCGGGGATGAAAGTCTGTCTATGCTTTTGACGAAGGGGCGTTCGTACGCACAAAGCGGTCATTTCGAACAGGCTTACCAAGTATTCCGTCAGGCGCTGGTCATGGATCGTTCGCCAGAAGTACTCTACGGCTGTGCACTGATGGCATTCCACGTAGGACGACTGGATGAAGCAGCAGAATTGGTCAATAGTTTGCAAGCCGTTGACGAGGAGTATGTGGCTGCATATCCATTAGCTGCAGATTTGAATCTTTCGATGGGGAAAACAGAAGCAGCGATTGAGGCGTTGAAGCAATATGTATCGTTGTCGGGTTTCGATTTGGACCAAATCCGCAGGCTGATTGCCCTTTTGAGTCAAGCCGGACGCTATGAGGAAGCGAAGGAATACCAACAACTTCACGACCTGTGGGACAATGAATCAGACGAGGAGCAATAAAAAATCGACAAACAGGAAGTCACTTCGGTGGCTTCCTGTTTATTTTTCCGCATTTTGGCAAGAATGAGAGACAAGTAAGCCATCGTAAAGAAGGGATGCGCAGATGAACTTGGCTGAGATCTTGGTTTACACCGATATCCGGCAGCTCCATCAGATTGCCAACCATTACGGATGCGAATGCAACCCTCATTCCAAAAACGAATTGATTACGTCGCTGTTGTCTAGCTTGAGGCACAGGCTGACAATCTCTCAAGAAGTTGAGCAGCTGAGCAGTGCAGAAACCCATTTTTTGCTCCAATTGTTCCTGGACAAGCGTACGGTCATGTCGCTTGAGGATTTGTTGGCGAAGGCTGGAGTGGCACTGGAGTGTGAAAAGGAAAAAAAGCAGGAGGAAGGACGAAAGTTTGTTGCGGCTGCAATGAAGCGAGGATGGATTTTTCCGGCGAAAAGTAAGACAGTAGGGCAGTACCAAATTCCGCTGGACATCCGTGAGCCCTACTTGCAAGCTTGGCTGACAAAGTGGCGTGAGTCAAACGCACTGCTTCATCCGGGTCCACAAGCATACAGGGATGAAGGAACAGCACTATGCGATGATATCATGCAATTTTTACAATTTCTCCAGCAGGAGCCAGTACCGCTTACCGCAGAAGGTGGCATGTACAAGCGTCATCAGCAGCAGCTTTTTCAATTTTTGTACGTAAAAGAAGAGCCGCTATTGCCACAAAAATGGCGTTTTGGGTACGGGCTGCATTTTGATTTATACCCTGACCGCTTTTCCTTGCTCTACGATTTCTGCTACTATCACCGTTGGATCGTCGAAGTGGACGGCAAGGTAGCAGTTACGGAAGCAGGGAGGGAGCGACTGGATCAACCGTATAGCGATCAATTGTACCATGATGTCATTCGCTTCTGGATGAGGCTTTACAAGCGGGCTGTCCCCAATTTGCCAATGCTGGTTCAGCTCATTCCGTTGATCGCGTCGGCTGGATGGGTAAGTCAGCAATCTCTGATGGACACGCTGCTCCATTGGATGAAAGAGTTTTACTACGATTCACCTACAGATATCTTGGTGAATCGGGTATGCAAAATGATGGTGCATCTTGGATTGTTGCGCGTCGGACAAGACGAACAGGAGCAGTGGTTATACACCGCAACGTATGCGAGCCAGACTTGGCTTCGAAAATACAATGGTTTTACCGAAACAACTATTTTATTGAAGTGAGGGATGGGTATGGAGTGGCCGAATTTCTATTCCAACGCGTACGGAACGAACAATCAAATGGTTTCCGGTTTGCTATCTGAAATGGTGATCGACGAGCAGATGCGTCAATATCGCAAGCGCACGCTAGTCCAGGAGATTGATGAGGCACTTGCATCGAAAAACAAAGAGCTGTTTTTGCGCTTAACAGACGAATTGAAAGAAATCATGGCTTACGAGCAAGCCTAAATACATAATCGTATGCGTTATTGCTAGTCTCCAACCATTCATGGTACGCTTGTTTCCAGAAATGAACAAGGAAATGAGGAGACGGCTCTATGCAGTGGAACTTGAACGATTTTGAAAACTGGGAGGAGTTGCGATCCTTTGTGGATACCGCGCTGCTCCCTCTTTATTTGTACAGTTCGGACAGAAAAGTAGAAGAGCATGTTGTACGCATGAACTACTTATTAAATGTAGCTGCCGGGATTGAGCAACGGCTGAAGGGACGTGTGCTACTATTTCCGTTAAGCTATCACATAGGAGAAGAACAGCTGGAGCAACGAACACCGGCGGAATTTCCTTATAAAGTACTGCTTTATTTCCGCGGAGAAAAGATTCAAGTAAAGGAGAGGGCAGAAGAAGGTGTGGTGACGTTATTGGTAGGAGATGAAGACTTGGAATCTTCTTTGCGTTTCGAAGTGACCGTGGATGTGCTGTATAAAGAGGTCATCAAGTTGTGGCAAACTGAGCAGAGTTAATCGATTTGACTAAAAAAAGAGACGCGATAGAGAAAGCGTTTTCCGGTAATACTACAGAAAAATGGGTGGGGCAAGGTCTTAAATTTGACAATCTGGCAACAATATCCTGTCACACATCGTTTGAGCAAAGACATGTCCACTGGACATTCTTGACATCTTTATAGGCGTTAGCTATGATTGGGATTGACCTAGTGTATATGTATAAAAATGCCATCGTAGCGCTATTTTACAGGATAAGGAGGGAAAAAGATATGGGAGACAAACGCGAAATTTCCAGGCGTACATTTTTGAACTACGCCCTGATGGGAACTGGCGGATTCCTTGCTGCGGGAATGATCACCCCAATGATTCGTTTTGCGGTAGACCCCCTTCTGCAAGGACATGCAGGTGGAGATAAAGTAGCTGTCGGCAGTCCGGATGAGTTTAGTGCCGTGCCAAAACGCGTTGAATTCAAGGTCCATACCAAGGACGGTTGGTATGAATCAGAATCAACACTTACTGCATGGGTTACCAAGAACGACAAGGGTGAGATTCTTGCTCTGTCCCCGATCTGTAAGCACTTAGGGTGTACGGTTGACTGGGGAACTGGCGCAGGACAACCGAATGAGTACTTCTGTCCTTGCCACATGGGTCGTTATACGATCAATGGCGAGCACATTTTGGGAACGCCACCTACGGCCTCTCTTGATGAGTATGAGACAGAAGTCAAAGATGGAAAATTGTATTTAGGTAAAGTAAAAGCAAATCCTCGTCCGGGGGTGAACGGCTAAAATGATGCAAAAAATGTATGATTGGGTCGACGAGCGCTTAAACATCACTCCGATGTGGCGTGACCTAGCTGACCACGAAGTACCTGAGCACGTGAACCCGGCACATCATTTTTCAGCTTTTGTTTACTGCTTTGGTGGACTTACGTTCTTTATTACCGTTATTCAAATCTTGTCTGGTATGTTCTTGACGATGTACTATGTACCAGACGTTATCAATGCTTACGAATCCGTTAAGTACCTCCAGAACGAAGTAGCGTTCGGGGTAATCGTACGCGGTATGCATCACTGGGGTGCCAGTTTGGTAATCGTGATGATGTTCCTACATACTCTGCGTGTATTCTTTACAGGTGCATACAAAAAGCCTCGTGAATTGAACTGGGTAGTCGGTGTACTGATTTTCTTCGTTATGCTGGGTCTCGGTTTCACAGGTTACCTCTTGCCTTGGGATAACACCGCATACTTTGCGACCAAAGTAGGTGTGCAGATCGCTGACTCTGTACCTTTCATTGGTCCATATGTGAAAACATTGCTCACTGGCGGAGACATTTTAGGGGCGCAAACCCTTACCCGGTTCTTCGCGATTCACGTGTTCTTCCTCCCAGGCGCACTGCTTGGTCTGTTGGGAGCTCACTTTGTTATGATCCGTTCGCAAGGTATCTCGGGTCCACTATAATCGGTCTTCGAAAAAAGGAGGAAATAGCATGGCAAAACAAGATAAAGATGCTACCTTCGTCGGAGATTCCCGAGTATCGGCGAAGCGTATTCCAAACATTTCTCCAGCCTACTCCGACTTTCCAGGTAAAAATGAGCCGTTCTGGCCAAACTTCCTGTTGAAAGAGTGGATGGTGGCAGCTGTTTGCTTGGTTGGTTTCCTTGTGTTAACGGTTTCACATCCGTCGCCGTTAACTGACAAAGCAAACCCGAATGATACTTCATTCATTCCGTTGCCAGACTGGTACTTCTTGTTCCTGTATCAAATGCTGAAATATCCTTGGGCTGCTGGGGATTGGGTTGTACTCGGTATCGTTGTCATTCCAGGTATCGCATTTGGTGCACTGATGTTGGCGCCTTGGCTGGATACCAGCAAAGAGCGTCGTCCTAGCAAGCGTCCAGTTGCTACAGGCTTGATGCTGACTGCACTCGTTGGTGTTTTCTACCTGACTTGGGCGGCAAACCATGAATATCATCTGGCTCACCCAGATAAAGGTAAAGGAACTGGTGGCAAAGAGGGATCGAGTGCAACAGCACCTGCTTCTGCTGACACCAGCTTTAAAGCAGATGCGCTTTGGAAAGCGCAAACAAGCTGTATGGGGTGCCATGGTAAAAACATGGAGGGTGGCATGGGTCCAAACCTCCAAAAAATCGGCGCAACTTTGGATGCAGCCAAGATTACTGATATCATCAAGAACGGTAAAGGCGCAATGCCAGGCGGTATGATCAAAGATGATGCAGAAATCGCAAAGCTAGCTGATTACTTGGCTGGCTTGAAATAAGCTAATAGGGGAAAAGCTGGCTGGTAATGCGGTCAGCTTTTTCGTTAGCGGCGTACACAGCGGGAGACGATTATAGATGATCTGGATATGGGAGTGGTTTCGGCAATCTTTGGGCAAAAGGTGGTTTCTTTGGACGCTGTTCGTCGTCAACTTTTTAGGAACCATATATGGATTTATCTGGTATGGCAACCAATTGGCTGTGACACCAGTATATTTAATTCCTTTTGTCCCGGACAGCCCGACAGGTAGCGGACTTTTTTCGCTTGTACTCCTTACCTATTTGTTGGGTCGCCACATTCCTGTACTGGAAGCTTTGGCTGGCATCACCAATTTTAAGTATGGTGTCTGGGCCGTCTGCATTATCGTGGCTGGTTGGCTGATGGGCAATGAAGTGCGCGTGACAGACTTGATGCTGATTGTTTCCCACACCGGCATGGCTGTGGAATCTGTGTTGTATGCGCGTTTTTACAAGCTAAGTCTTCTGCCGGTAGGAATCGCTGCGCTGTGGACACTGAATAATGATTTTCTCGATTACGTTATGGATATCCATCCGTGGCTGCCGAGTGTGCTAGATCCGTATGAGGGCTTCGTTGGTTTGTTTACGGTTCTTCTCAGTCTGATCTCGATCTCGGTGATCTGGTGGGTAAATATGAAGTATACGACAAATAAGGTCTAATCTTGTCCTCCTTTCCATAGGCTGTACTAGGGAAGGAGGTTATTTGCGTTGAAGAAAAACATCCGGTTTTTATTATTCTTTCTCATGATCGGGTTGTTCTTGTCGTGGCCCATTCATAATTTGTACTCGAAGCTGAATCAACCGATAGAAGAAAAGCAGTTGGCAGCCTTGGATCAAATTGCGCATGAGTTCCTGACGTATGCAAAAAAGGGAGATCTTGAAGGGGCAGAGCAGCGCATCGTCCAGCTAGCAGACCGATTCCCGAACCAGCATTTGCCCAATCCAATACGAATTGAGAGTTTGAATGCAGTGACCCAGTCCATACTGGCAGCCAAGCAAAGCTTTGCTTCTGCAAATGCAAGTGAACAACAATTGCTGTGGCATGCCACGCGGGTCCGTATCGCCATAGACGCACTGACCCATGATCACCAGCCGATGTGGCGTAGCTACTATCCTTCTCTTGTCACACAGGTCCAAAACCTGCAGCTATCGGCTGTTGAGCGGAATTTCGGTCAGTTTCGCGAACAGTTTGATGAGAACTACCGATTATTTTTAGCCATTAAACCGGGGATGAGTATTCAGCTTCCAGAGGGGCAAATGTCCTCGATTACGGTTGCGTACGATATCATATCCAAAGAGATGCGAAACAGCCAAGTAGATTGGCAGCTAGTTCGTGAGGCGTTGCGAGAATTGAACAGCTCCTTTCAAGTGGCGTTTGTGGGAGAAGAGAAGAGTACGTTTGCTCGTTTAATGATGCGGCCAGATTCTCCTATACTTATTCTCGCTTCTATCTCGATAGCTTTAATCATGGCCTTGTCTTACGTGGCTTGGAAGAAATATGACGGAGAAATCCGTTCGACCTAAAAAGTGCAAAAACCCTTGCCTGTACGAAAAGGCAAGGGTTTTTCTGTGTTGCTTCATGCTAATCGTGAAGCGGCTTCTTGTTTTCATCAAGGGTGAAGCCTTCTCCGAGAACTTCATGCACGTCGTTTACGATGACAAAAGCATGCGGATCAATTTCTTGCACAATGGTTTTAAAACGCATGACTTCATTTCGGCTGACAACGACATAGATGACTTTCTTTTCTTCGCCAGAGTAGGCGCCTTTACCGGCTAAGAGTGTTACACCACGACCTACATCGAGAATGTGCTTGGAGATGCTATCTGCTTCGTTGGAGATGATCGTCAATGCTTTTCCTGCATAAGCACCATCTTGGAAAAAGTCGATGACACGTGCTGCGATAAAGACAACGACAAGGGTATACATGGCGCTTTCTAGATTCAAATAGACGAGGGACGCCCCGATGACCAAAATGTCCCCGAAAAATAACGTTCTTCCCATGCTAATACCCATGTATTTCTGAAGCAGTCTGGCAATGATGTCCACACCGCCAGTCGTTCCTCCGTAACGGAAAATAATCCCTAACCCGACACCAACAGCTACCCCGGCATACAGGGAAGCAAGAAGGCGATCTTTCATCGGCAATGGAAGCACACCATCAAATAAGGATAAAAAGACGGAAAGAGAAACCGTTCCCAAAATCGTGTAGAAAAAAGAAGTCCGTCCAAGAATTTTCCAGCCCAAGAAAAATAACGGTACGTTCAGGACAAAGAAGACGATTCCCTGATCTACAACCGGAACTAGCAGCTTGATCAAAATACTGATACCAGTGATACCGCCCTCAGCTAGATGATTGGGAATGTTGAACGCGTTAATACCAAATCCCATAATGGCAGAACCGATGATAATGGCAATGATACTGTCAAGACGAATTTTCATATATCCTCCTGTTCGCCGGATCAGGAAACAGGCTTCCCCCCGGACTTGATGTGCAGGTAATACTTATGTTACCTGAGGGCTATCCGAAAGCCATTATAAATGAACGCTCGTTTGATTGTCCATATGCTGGAAAGACGAAGTATTGTGATTTGGCAAACGAAGCCTTTTTTAGTACGATAGGTGAAAGAGAGAAGAATGTGAAAAGGAGTGGGCGGATGGAACGGCAAAAGACAATGCAAGAGATGCAGCAAGAAGTTGATCAATACATATCGCAATTTAAAGAAGGATATTTTTCTCCGCTTTCGATGCTGGCTAGAATGACCGAAGAAGTAGGTGAATTAGCCAGAGAAATTAACCACTTTTATGGAGAAAAACCAAAGAAAAAGGACGAAGGCGAAAAAACAGTAGAAGAAGAGCTGGGTGACGTACTCTTCATCGTGATTTGTTTCGCAAACTCACTCGGAATCGATTTGCAGGAAGCATTTGATCGTATTATGCACAAGTTTAATACCCGCGATAAAGATCGCTGGACGAGAATAGAGGAGAACGAGCAGCATGACTAAACAAATTCGTGTAGCAGTTGCTGGCGCAAATGGTCGAATGGGGCAAGAAGTAGTGAAAATGCTAGCGCAGGATACGGCGCTCGTTTTTACAGGCAATCTGGATACGCGTGTGAGCGCAGAAGAAATTAATCAACAATTGGACGAAATGAAGCCGGATGTTTTGGTAGACTTTACGACACCACATACGGTGTATCGTCATATGGAGCTCTGTCTGGCTCGTGGTGTGCGACCGGTTGTTGGAACAACGGGGCTGACAACAGAGCAGCTGCAAGAGATGACGGAGCGCTATAAAGAAGCAGGACTGGGTGCCATCATTGCTCCGAATTTTGCAATCGGAGCGATTCTATGTATGAAGTTTTCCGCAATGGCAGCAAAATATATGCCCCATGTGGAAATTATCGAGCTGCATCACGACCGCAAGCTGGATGCACCAAGCGGAACTGCTTTGAAGACTGCGGAGATGATTGCAGCCGTTCGGGAAGAGCTTAAGCAAGGGCATCCGGAAGAGGTAGAAACAATTCCAGGCGCTCGCGGAGCAGATTACGAAGGCTTCCGGATTCATAGTGTCCGCCTGCCAGGCATGGTGGCCCATCAAGAGGTTTTGTTTGGGGCAACAGGCCAAACGCTGTCCATTCGCCATGATTCGATTAACCGGGAATCTTTTATGCCTGGCGTGAATATGGCCATTAAAGCTGTAATGAATATGAACGGATTGATTTACGGATTGGAACATCTGATTGATTAAACGTTTGTTTAACATACACACTTACCTAGCCATAAGGGAGAGGTTTTCTTGAAAATTGCATTGATTGCCCATGATCGAATGAAAGAACAGATTGTGCAACTAGCGATGGCCTACGAATCCATTTTGGCAAAACATGACCTGTATGCCACAGGAACAACTGGGTCGCGAATCATGGAAGCTACGTCGCTTTCCCTAACCCGATTTCTGTCAGGACCATTAGGGGGCGATCAACAAATCGGTGCGATGATCGCCCGCAATGAGATGGATTTGATTATCTTTTTGCGTGATCCGCTTACCTCTCAACCGCATGAACCTGATATTATCGCACTGCTTCGACTGTGTGATGTGCACAAGATACCGTTTGCCACCAATCTCGGTTCGGCAGAAATTATGCTGAAGGCCTTGGAGCTGGGGCAACTGAATTGGCGCGAAGTGGTGCGTGAGGAGAATGAAGCATGAGTTCACTCGATATTTTGGCAATCGGCGCTCATCCTGACGATGTCGAGATCGGCGCGGCAGGCAGTCTGATTTTGGCAGCGAAAGAGGGAAAGCTCGTGGGGATTCTCGACTTGACCTACGCGGAGTTGTCTTCGAATGGAACGGTGGAGAGAAGGCAACAGGAAGCGGCTGCCGCTGACCAAGTGATGGGTGTGGCTGCCCGCTATAATTTTGGACTGCCTGATCGTGGCTTGGAAGCAGTCAGGGAAAGTGCGATTGAACGCGTCGTAAAGCTGATTCGTGAAACACGCCCAGCCATTGTGCTTGCGCCTTATTACGCGGATCGTCATCCAGATCACGAAAGTGTAAGTCGTATCGTTCGCGAGGCGGTGTTTAATGCAGGCATCCGCAAGTATTTGCCGGAGCCTTCTTTGCTTGCCTATCGACCATCACAATTCCTTTACTATTTTATTAATTCCACGGTCACACCGCAGGTTGTCGTGGATATCACTGGCGTTTATTCACAAAAAATGGAGGCGCTGCGTTGCTACCGCAGTCAGTTTGAGCTAGAAGAAGGCAGTGTTCAAACACCCCTTACCAATGGGTATCTGGAGTCTGTCGAGTATCGAGAACGACTATTTGGTCAGCAAGCTGGTGTAGCCTACGCAGAAGGATTTGTCAGTGCAGCTCCGTATGTATTAAAGAGCTTGTGAAAAGGAGTGACACTGTATGAAGATCGGGATTACATGCTATCCGTCATTGGGCGGATCGGGCGTAGTAGCTACGGAGCTTGGCAAGCTATTGGCTGAGCGAGGACATCAAGTTCATTTCATTACAGGTGGAATGCCATTTCGCTTAGGAGCGTTTCACCCGAACATTTTCTATCATGAAGTAGAAGTGAACAACTATGATGTTTTTAAATATCCACCCTATGATTTGACCTTGGCGAACCGAATGGCGCAAGTGGCGAAAAATGAAAACCTGGACTTACTACATGTGCATTATGCTGTGCCACATGCGTTGTGTGCGTTCCTTGCCAAGCAAATGGTTGGGGATCATTTGAAAATTGTGACCACCCTGCACGGGACGGATATTACTGTTCTGGGTTATGACTCGAATCTGAGTGATATGATCCGCTTCGGTATTGAGCGAAGCGATTTGGTAACAGCGGTGTCCAATGATTTGATCAGGCAGACGAAAGAGCTGCTGCATACGGAAAAAGAAATTGTCCCCGTGTACAACTTCGTAGACAAGCGGCGTTACTACCCGAAAGAGGTTACGAAGCTGAAAAAGGTATTTGCACCGAATGGTGAAAAAATTCTTATGCACATTTCTAATTTCCGTCCGGTCAAACGAGTGCCAGATGTGATTGAAATATTTTCAGGCGTACGTGAAGAAGTGCCTTCCAGACTGATCCTTATTGGTGAAGGTCCCGAAATGGGGCTGGTCCGCAAAATGATCGCTGAGCTCGGTCTGAACGACGATGTCTGCTTCCTCGGTAAGCAGGAAGACGTTGCCGAGGTATTGTCGATGGCAGACATCATGCTGCTTCCATCAGAAAAGGAAAGCTTCGGCCTCGTTGCACTAGAAGCAATGGCTTGCGGTGTGCCTGTCGTCGCAACAGTGGCAGGAGGTTTACCCGAAGTCGTGCTGGATGGTGTGAACGGCTTCTTGCGTCCAATTGGCGACGTGGAAGGCATGGCGAAAGAAACAATACGTCTCTTGCAAAATGAAGAGCTATACCGCGAGTTCTCCGCGAACAGCATTGAGCGATCCTGCAAAACATTTTGTCATGAAACGATTGCCTCGCAGTATGAGGCACTCTACGCTAACTTGCTGGCAAGCAAATCCGAAGAAAACCTAAGCTTTTGAACGTAAGATGGAGCTTTTGGCTAGCTGATGCACCTTGGATAGTAAAATGAACAATCCATACAGAACTCTCATGAAAAACGCCTCCTTGTGTAGATCAGGCGGAGCAAACCAGAAAGGGGGGGATTGGATTGGCGATAGAATTGGCAAAGCGTGTTCTCGACAGATTGGAGGAACACGGCTTTGAAGCTTACTACGTGGGTGGTTGCGTCCGCGATTGGCTTTTACAACGACCTGTTCATGATATAGATATATGTACGAATGCCCATCCCGGCGACGTCATCCGATTGTTTCCCGATCATGTCCCGACTGGTCTGAAACACGGTACTGTATCTGTAAAAGTCGATGGGCAGCTATTTGAAGTAACCACGTTTCGGACGGAAGGAAAATATGAAGATTACCGTCGACCCGCTGAAGTTCAGTTCGTTTCAGAACTTCGACTCGATCTGGAGCGACGTGATTTTACGATGAACGCAATGGCGATGGATCGTCATCAAGTATTGCACGACCCGTTCGGTGGACAAGAGGACATGGAGCATCGGTTGGTTCGGGCTGTAGGCATTCCACTTGAGAGATTTCAGGAGGATGCCCTTCGACTTTTACGAGGTGTGCGATTTGCTTCTCAGCTAGGTTTTGCTATAGAAGACCAAACCATGCTTGCTATGAGACAGACGGCACCTCTGTTAGCGCATATTGCTGTGGAGCGCATCAGGGAAGAACTGAATAAAACGCTCGACAGTAAAGCCCCTGAGGTTGGTTGTCAGTTGTTGAATGAAACGAAGCTCATGGCTTATGCCCCGGAGGTAGAAAAACTGTTCATCCTCTCAAATGAGCACGCTTTCCGGCTCCGTCATTTGCAAACCGTGACGCAAAAATGGTCGTTGCTCCTGTTTGCTGCGAATTATTCACCTGTACAAGCGCGTGAAGTGTGCCGATTCCTCAAAATGTCCAAACGCGAAACAGAAGTAATTTGTTGCTTGGTTGAACTTCTTACGCGATTGCAGCCGAAATGGGATGTCCCTCAAGCGATCGAGTGGGGACCATTGCTGCTGGAAGTCGGGTGGGACACCTGCAACGAGTTCTACCTTTTATTGCAAGCGTGTTGGTGGGAGGAGAGGCAATCGTTTTCGATGCAGGCACTCCTCGATCAATACAAAAACATGCCTGTCAAAACCATCAAGGATTTGGCAATCACGGGGCTTGACCTGCAAGTAGCTGTTCAGAAAAAGCCAGGCGAGTGGATTGTCCGCGTCTTGGAATCGTTGCTTAGACAAACGGCTCTGCACGGTTTACCAAATACACCAGAAGCACTTGTCGAAGTTGCAAAGAAAGAGGTTGCACAAGATGAACATTAAGCAAGTCATCCTTCAAGCATTCCGTGATCAGCCAGGCAGTTTCATTTCTGGTGAAGAATTAAGCCAAACATGCGGCTGCTCAAGGACGGCCGTTTGGAAACATATCGAAGAGCTGCGTCGAGATGGTTACGAGGTGGAGGCGGTTCGCAAATCGGGGTATCGCCTGCTGGTTGCCCCTGATCGCTTGTCCGCAGCAGAAATTATGGCTGGACTGGAAACGAATCGGATCGGTCAAAATGTCATCGCTTACGATGAGGTGGTATCTACACAGCCACTCGCACACGAGGCTGCGGCAAAAGGGGCAGTAGAAGGTACGATTGTGCTCGCCGAGCTGCAAACAGGTGGGAAAGGCAGACTTGGTCGCCCCTGGCATTCTCCGAAAGGAACGGGGATCTGGATGAGCTTGATCATCCGACCTTCGATTCCGTTACCGAAGACACCTCAAATGACATTGCTAACGGCGGTTGCTGTAGCGAAAACAATCCGTGAAGAGACTGGGTTGCCTGTCAAAATCAAATGGCCGAACGATATTTTTATCGGTGACAAAAAAGTATGTGGGATTTTGACAGAGCTCAATGCTGAATCTGATCGAGTCAATTATTTAGTAATCGGAATAGGGCTCAATGCCAACAGTGTCGAGTCTGATTTCCCATCTGAACTGGCGCAGATTGTGACTTCGCTTCGAATTGAATCTGGTGAGTCACTCAAGCGTGTTACGTTTATCCAGCGGCTCTGCCGAATTTTTGAAGAAGAGTACGACCACTATTTGCAGACTGGCTTCGAGCGTGTCAAACAAGAATGGGAGAACCATTCATACACCATTGGAAAATGGGTGACCCTCCAGACGATTTCACAACAGCTGGAAGGTCGTGCTGTTGGTTTGGATGAAGAAGGCGTACTCATGGTCGAGGATCAGACTGGACAGATTCACAAAGTTTATTCGGCTGATGTCAATTATCGTGCAAATGATTAAATCATTTGCTATACTCCATTTTGGAGGCTGTATCACATCGTGAACGGTACTCCCGGAGTATTTTTGTATCTATCGTGTAATCTTAAATCAATACGTGCAAGGACAAAAATCTGCTCAGAGCCTGTGTGGACCGAGACAGAAGGAATCCGCTAACGCAAAATGTCTTTTTGACATGGACAACCTTCTCCCGATTGACGCGAGAAGGTTTTTTTATTCCTCACACGATCCACGGGCTTGATGCGAAAGAGGAGCAATGAAAAATGGCACAAAACGACAGACCGATTACGACTTCGAGTATCCGCAAGAAAAAAGAAACGCGAACTCCGATTACCATGGTGACCGCCTATGATTATCCGTCAGCCAAATTAGTGGATGAAGCTGGCGCTGATATGATTTTGGTCGGTGATTCATTGGGAATGGTCGTACTTGGTTATGACTCCACGATCCCTGTTACGATGGAGGATATGCTACATCATACGAAAGCAGTAACGAGAGGGGCCAAGCGTGCATTTGTCGTGACAGATCTGCCTTTCCTCAGCTATCACGGAACAGTTGAGGAAGCGGTGAAAAACGCGGGCAGACTAATGCAAGAAGGGCTGGCCAAGGCAGTCAAAATGGAAGGGGGCCGTGAACTCGCCCCAATCATTACACGCTGTGTACAAGCAGGCATCCCTGTCGTTGGACATATTGGGCTTACTCCGCAATCCGTACATCAATTAGGCGGTTACAAAGTACAAGGAAGAGATCTGGAGGCAGCCAAAAAATTGCTGGACGAAGCCCTTGCGATTCAAGAAGCGGGAGCATTCGCTATTGTTCTGGAATGTGTTCCGGAAGAGGTCGCAGGCATGATTGCAGACAAGCTGGACATCCCTGTGATCGGAATTGGAGCGGGTGC
Organism: Brevibacillus sp. BD137; assembly: GCF_041644655.1. Lineage (NCBI taxonomy): Bacteria > Bacillati > Bacillota > Bacilli > Caryophanales > Paenibacillaceae > Brevibacillus > Brevibacillus sp. BD137. The sequence goes on from NZ_JAOTNO010000005.1 coordinate 420,567, forward strand.
AACTTGTGATGGGCAAGTTCTGGTGTTCCATGATATGGTCGGCTATGCATCGGATATCACACCAAAATTCGTGAAGCGCTACGCAAACATTGGGGAAACAATCCGTGCAGCTGTGGAGACTTATAACAAAGAAGTTGAAGCAAGAAGCTTCCCAGGACAAGAGCATGTCTTCCATGCCTCTGAAGAAACCATCAAGGAATTGTACGGGGAAGGAGTGAAACAGTCATGATGCAAACAATGATGAAGCAAGTCTCCACCATTGCAGAAATACGTGTTCATTTAAAAGATGCTCGTCGGCAAGGCAAAACGATCGGTATGGTACCGACCATGGGCTTTCTGCATGAAGGACATCTCAGCTTGGTGAAAGCTGCTCGTGAAGTATGTGATTTGGTTGTGATGAGCATTTTCGTAAACCCGCTGCAATTCGGACCGAATGAAGACTTTGAACGTTATCCGCGTGATATCGAACGAGATAGCAAAATGGCGGAAGAAGCGGGAGTGGACTTCCTGTTTATCCCGGAAGTGAGCGAGATGTATCCGACCCCGATGCTGACCAATATTTCTGTTTCAAATGTGACGACTCCATTGTGTGGAGCTTCTCGTCCGGGTCATTTTGATGGCGTATCGACCGTCGTCAATAAATTGTTTCAAATTGTCCAGCCGGATTACGCCTTTTTTGGACAAAAGGATGCCCAGCAGGTAGCTGTTGTGACGCAAATGGTTCACGACTTGTCGATGGCAGTGCAAATCGTTCCATGCCCGATTGTACGCGAAGCGGATGGGCTTGCCCTGAGCTCTCGGAATGTCTACTTGTCAGCGGATGAGCGAACACAAGCACTCGTGCTATCACAGAGCCTGAGGCAAGCAGGAGAATGGCTGAGCGAGGGCGTGGCTCTTTCTACAATCAAGGATCGTATTACGCAAATGATTTCCGAAAAGCCGTTGGCTGACATTGATTATGTGGAAATTTTGAGCTATCCAGCGCTTACACCAATAAAGCAGGAAACAGCAGGTCAGACGATCATCATCGCGCTAGCTGTTCGTTTTGGCAAAACACGTCTGATCGACAATACGATTACATCAATCAAGTAGTAATAAGGGAGGAATTGGTAGTGTTCCGCACCATGATGAAAGCAAAAATCCATCGCGCAACGGTAACTGAGGCAAACTTGAACTATGTAGGAAGTATTACCATCGACAAAAATTTGTTGGATGCACTGGATATTTTGCCAAATGAAAAAGTACAAATCGTCAATAACAACAACGGAGCGCGTCTGGAAACCTACGTCATCGAAGGGGCTCCAGGCAGTGGCGTCATTTGCTTGAACGGAGCAGCTGCACGTCTCGTACAAGAGGGCGATATCGTGATTATTATTGCCTATGCGATGATGACGGATGAAGAGGCAAGAACCTACAAGCCACGAGTCGCCATCATGGATGAAAAAAATCAGATCAAAGAATTGATCGCGGAAGAAGTACACGCGACGATTCTGTAAGCGATCTGTCGACTCCTGCATAGAGCCACCAGCCTTGTGAGACAATGAAAGTACTCATGCCTCATAGGGGGTGGCTTTTCTTGTGAAAATCGAGGACTGGTTTCATACGCTTCGGAACAAAGCGCAGACGATTGAAGAGAAGTGGCAGGGGGCTTCTGAACAAGAACGTCTTCAGCTCGCGGAACAATTGTTTCAATTGCGCCAAGTAAGTGATACTGTCGTAGACCTGTGGCTGCAATTCGAAGAAAAATTATCGAATGCGATTCGTAACATCAAGGAAATGGAAGGACAGCTTCCGGCAGAAGAGAAAAAGGCGCATCAGTCGAAGGTGAAAACAGAATCACCAAAGGCCATTGAAACAAACACATACGAGCCGATTTTTCGTCGTGGGGAAGGCTTTTATCATTTGCGTATGTTCCAAGACGCGAAAAAGTGTTTTGCAGAATTAGTTCAAAAATTGCCAGACTGGGAAAGTGGGCGCTTATATTACGCCTACAGTCTGCTTTTGTGTGAGGAGAAGGAATTAGCTTTTCGGGAATTCCGTCTTCTCGGCAGGACAGCAGGCTCACCTACCATTGTGGCCATCAGTTTTAATGCCATCGGGTGTATACTTGCGGAAGAGGAGCAATGGCTAGAGGCGGCACAAGCTTTTAAGACTTCTCTCGAGATCAAGCCAGAACAGGAAGAAGCCAAATACAACCTCGCGCTATGCTATTTAAGAGATGGCGATGCACAGGAAGCTTTGGACGAATTGGAACCGTATCTAGAAAAAAACGAGCACGATTGGGAAGCGCAGATGCTATGGCTACGTGCTGCCAAATTACTGCATATGATGGACCAGACGGTGGAATGGAGCCCGCCGAAAGGCTTGCAACTGCCGACACGCGATTTGGACAGCGATACTCTTCAGGAAATGGCCTCTTTATACGAAACAGTGGGCAATTACCACCGGGCACAGATTTGCTATCACTTTTTGACGGAGCGTTCCCCAAAAGATGGGTGGACGTGGCATGGCTTGGCCTGGAATACTTGGCTGATTGCTGGTACGAAACGCGCATTGACGCTCGTCAAAAAAGCGATCAGTCTTGCACCCGAAAATGACGACTTTCTTTTTAGTTATGGCTGGATGCTGTTGTTTGACGGTAGGGTAGAGGAAGCAATCAAAGCGTTTCGGATCATGCTGGAGAAAAACCGTGACAATCGCCTCGGACAATCCGGGATGATTTCCGCATACGAAAAGCTGGGGGATACACAAGAAGCAAAACGGATGGCAAAGTATTTCCTGGAAGACGCTGAGCCATATGTACGTTCGTTAGGGTATTTTCATCTGGGAAGAATCGCGGTTGTGGAAGAAAATTGGCGCCTGGCTGAACAATATTTTCAACGGGCATTGCCATTCGCAGAACAGTTATGGGAAATCCCCATCTATCTGCAACTTTGTGCAAGCAAGCTCGGTCAATCAGAAATGCAGACGGAGCTGGTACAGCCGTAAATGTACAGGAGAGCAGGAATATTTCCCATCGTTGCCGAATGTGAATGAGTGCGGATTGAATGTTTCCGCCCAGGTTACGAGGTGACAACGTTTGAATCGATTACTAGTTGTAGATTTTGAGACGACGGGAAGCCATCCACGCCAAGGGGACAGCATCATTCAGATTGGTGCCGTCGCAATCGATGACGGGCAGATTACCGAGAGTTTTTCCACCCTGATTCATCCGGGCCAGGATATTCCCCCTTTTATTACCCAATTAACAGGGATTACCAACGAGATGGTTGCAGATGCTCCTTCCTTGGAAGAAGTGTTTCCAGATTTCTTGCGTTTATTGGACGGGCGAGCTTTTGTTGCACATAATGCAAGCTTTGATCTCCAATTTTTACAAGAAGCCCTGCTGAGCCAGGGCTATTATGCGTTTGACGGCTACGTGCTTGATACGGTGGAGCTATCCCGCGTTCTTTTGCCGATGCAAAATAGCTACAGACTTGGAGAACTAGCGTCTGAGCTGGAAATCGAGCACGATAATCCTCATCAAGCAGATAGTGATGCACTTGCCACGGCTCAGCTGTTTCTCCACTTGCTGGATATTTTAAAGAAATTGCCACTTGTAACGATCCAGCGGCTGCAGATGCTCGTCTCTTCGTTTCGCTCAGATATCGAGGTTCTTTTGCGGCAGATCGAGATGGAAAAGCTAATAGAGCTGCCAGAGCTGGATGGAACGCCAACCGCAACGGATTCCTCCGATATGTGGGATATTTATCGCCAGTTGGCCTTACGGAAACGCGAAGAAAAATTAACAGCGTCCCTGAAGCATCCTCCTGTCGATGTGGCAGTGACCAAAGCGTTTGCCGAGCAGCTCGAGGATGTTTTGGGCGAAAACGGGCACATGCAGGCGAAAATGTCGGGGTATCAACGTAGGGATGCTCAGGAAGCGATGATGCATGCCGTCTATGAGGCAATGGAGGATGGCGCCCATTTATTGGTAGAGGCAGGAACAGGTACGGGAAAATCATTAGCCTATCTCTTGCCGGGGATCATTTGGGCTCATCACAATCAGCAGCAGCTGGTGGTCAGTACCAATACCATTCAATTGCAGGAACAGCTATTCCATAAGGAAATCGCTACCTTGCAGGAGTCGTTGCCGTTTTCGTTTACTGCTTCGACGCTAAAAGGCAGAGGAAACTACTTATGCTTGCGTAAATTTGAACAAGCTGTGGACGAGCCTGTAGAAGGAAGCAGCCAAGAAATGCGCTTGGTAAAAGGGCAGATGCTGACGTGGCTCACGCAAACCGTTACCGGTGACGTGGAAGAGCTGAGCATGCCCCCAAGTGGCCAACTGCTATGGCAACAGGTAAAAAGTGATACGGGCTCTTGCTTGAATCGGGCTTGTCCGTGGTTTAGTCGCTGCTACTATTTTCAGGCGAAGGAACGGGCTCGCGATGTCGATGTCCTCATCGTCAATCACGCCCTTTTCATCAGCGATCTGCAAGCGGAAAACAGGATCCTACCTGCGTATGAGGTTGCCATCGTCGATGAGGCCCATCATTTGGAGGATGCCGCGACACAGCATTTAGGCAAGCAGTTTTCAACCACGCAGCTTCTTTTCTTGCTAGATCGTGTATCGGTTGAAGAGAGTGGGTCAATTGCACGCTTCGCAGAAGAGCTGCAAAGCTGGATGCCTGCGGTACAAGAAGAGGTAGTGGCAAAGCTTTTGGAGCTGAGAAAACAGTCCGCTACCTTGCGAGAGAAAGCGCAGCAATGGACACAGCTCTTGTATGCATGGGCATCAGATCGTGCGGAGGAGACGACGGACGCTGGTCGTGAGACGGTACGTTATCGGATCGAATCGTTTGTAGGCAAACACGAGAAGATACGCAAAGTAACCAAAAAGCTGATTGAAGGGATGACTGCGTATGCAGCGGGCATCGAGCAGCTTTTGCGAACGACTCCGCAAGAGGAAAAGCCACCTTTTGCTGTACGTAGTCTACTGACAGATTTATTTGGTCTCATCAAAGACTGGCAGAATACCGTGGAGCTGCTTCACTTCTTTTTGCTTGAGCAGGATGCGGAGTATGTGTATTGGATGGAAGTAGAGTCCCGTACAGCTCGCAAGCAGGTGCATTTGTCCGCAGCACTCTTGAAGGTTGCCGACTCATTGGCAGAACCACTGTTCGCGCAAAAGCGGAGTCTGATTTTGACATCAGCCACTCTGACGGTCAAAAACAGCTTTTCCTACATCAAAAGCCAGTTTGGTCTCGACCAATTGCCCGAGGAACGAGTGCGTACCGTGTCATTGCCATCGCCGTTTCATTATGAAGAGCAGGGACTGCTGTTGATCCCATCTGATTTCCCGGCACCAGGCAAAGAGAGTGACCACACGTATTTGGAGGCGGTCATTCAAGGGTGCGTGGATGTCGTACTGGCTTCGAAAGGAAGGACGTTGATCCTGTTTACCTCCCATTCGATGCTTCGCCTTGTTTATCAAGCGATGAAGGAACGACTAGCGAAGGCGCCAGAACCGTATACGTTATTCGGTCACGGGATTGATAGCAACAACCGGAGCAAGCTGGTGCGACTGTTCCGAAGTATGGAGAGAAGTGTTCTGTTTGGGACGAGCAGCTTCTGGGAAGGTGTCGATATCCAGGGGGAATGGCTGAGCAGTTTGGTCATTGTTCGACTTCCGTTTGCTCCGCCGAATCACCCTGTCTATCAAGGAAGGGCAGAGCTTTTGAAGGCAGAAGGAAAAAACGCCTTTATGTCGTTGTCTCTTCCACAAGCCGTTCTGCAATTTAAGCAAGGGGTGGGGCGATTAATTCGTCATCACTTGGATCGAGGGGTCGTGATCGTTCTCGACACGCGTGTGGTTGAGGCGAGATATGGACGCTCATTCCTTCAATCTTTGCCGCCATTTCAAATCGAAAGCGGTCCATGGCCAACACTGCGAGAGCGCATAGAGCCATTCCTTAGTATGCAATCCCTGTCAGATTCATAAAATGAAGCAATAGTCTCATAGGGATTAAGGTGATAAAATAAATGTTATGGAAAAAAGCGTGGCGTTGGTGGATGGTAGTTCTTAGTGCGATTTTCCTTAGCGCATGCTCGATTGATAGCCATTTGTATTTGCAAGAAGCAGCAGTGAAGATAGATGACCCGTTTGAAACGGAGACAGAACAGGAATTTTCGGGTCTCATTGTCACCTACTTGGCACTTCCACATGGTGAGAGCACGCTTTTGAGAATGCCAGGCGGTAAAACGATGCTGATTGATACGGGTACGGCAGAAGATTGGCCGGTTCTTTCGGCGCGCTTGGCAGAGCTCAAGATCACACGGCTCGACTATGTAGTGTTGACGAACGACCAGCCTGAGCATATGGGAGGCTACGCTTCATTGAGCCAGCAAGTGCTTGTAGATGCCGTCATTTTGCCCAAGCTGATCGCGCCATCCATTCGCCATGTCGTGCTGCTTCGCTCTAAACAAAAGCAGATGGAAGCAGAGCAAGGACAAGTACTCACTCTTGAACAAGATATCTCCATGGAAGTGTTGCTCCCAGATGAACCGTTATTTTTATCGCCCCAGAATAATTCTCTCGTTTTTCGACTGACGCATGGCCAACTGCGATTTTTATTTATGAGTGCTGTGAATGAAAAAGCAGAAGAGCGCCTGTTGGAACGGAAAAATGACAGATTGAAGGCGGAAGTGCTAAAGGTAGCTGGTCAGGGAAGCAATCAAGGCTCTTCGCAACCGTTTCTGACGAAGGTCGATCCCCAAGTCGCCATTATTCAGACAGGCCGATCGCGGGATCAAATGAAAGACGGTCAGACGGAAGTAATGGAGCGCCTGGGTGAGTCATGGGCCGAGACATACGTTACCAGCCACGACGGTTCCATTACCATTTTATCGAATGGAAAAGAATATCGGATTTTGAAGCAAAAGAATTAGGGGGGAAGACCGAACGTGGCAAAACACGAAAAGATTTCGGAAGCGGTCGTCCGTCGTTTGCCGATTTATCTGCGTTACCTCAGTTATTTGCAGCAGGTTGAGGTGACCACCGTTTCCTCCCAACAGATGGGCAAGAATCTCGATGTGAATCCTGCCCAAATCAGAAAAGATCTTGCAGCTTTTGGTGATTTTGGAAAAAAGGGAATCGGCTATGATGTCGATTATCTGGTGGAAAAAATACGTGAAATTCTAAAGCTAACAGATGAAATCCGTGTCGCTTTGGTCGGAGCTGGGCATTTGGGCCATGCCATTAGTAACTACAACGCTTATTTGAAAGATAACATGCGGATTGCGGCCATCTTTGATAATAATCCAGAGAAGCAGGGTAAAAAAGTCGCAGGTATACCGATTCAGCCTTTATCAGAGCTGGAAGAGACAATCGTAAACAAGCAAATCAAGCTGGCGATTATTACGGTACCGGCACCTGCAGCGCAATCCGTATGTGATCAGTTGACTCAAGCGGGTATCAAGGGGATCTTGAATTTTGCCCCTACGACGATTCGCGCAGGAAAAGATGTTCGCATTCACTATGCGGACGTGACGTCCAACCTGCAAAGCCTGGCCTACTACTTGACATAAGAATGGAGTGTATACTATGAAAAAGACGATCCTCATTCACGCAACAGTCATTACCGTTAACGATACGAATGAAGTCATTTACGATGGTGCTGTAGCATTCGAAGGCAACAAGATTACGTATGTGGGCCCAACTCCTGAGGACCTATCAGAAGCAGGATACGATGAGGTTATCGATCAAAAAGGAGACTACATACTGCCTGGTTTAATCAACACGCATGGACATGCTGGTATGTCCCTCCTACGAGGTTATGCAGATGATTTGCCGCTGCAACAATGGCTGGAAGACAAAATGTGGCCATTGGAGGCGCAATTCACGGGAGATACAGTAAAATGGGGTACTCAACTGTCGCTTATTGAGATGATTCGTACGGGAACCACTACGTTTGTGGATATGTATGATCATATGGATGTTGTGGCAAAGGAAGTCGATGCGGCTGGAATGCGTGCTCGCCTTTGCCGAGGGATGATCGGCTTGTGCTCCGAAGAAGAACGTCAAACAAAGCTGAAAGACGCGACTCTTTTTGCAAAAGAATGGCATAATCAGGCAGACGGACGTATTACCGTCATGATGGCACCGCATGCGCCGTACACCTGCTCGCCAGAATTTATTACCCAAATTATCGAAAAAGCCGATGAGTTGTCCTTGCCGCTTCATATCCATATGTCTGAAACCGCTTGGGAAGTCGGTCAAAACGAGAAGGACTACGGACTGCGTCCAGTCGCTCATTTGGAAAAGCTGGGCATGTTCAATCGCCCAACACTCGTCGCGCACGCTGTTCACCTGACGGATGAAGAAATCGACATTTTGGCAAAATACAACGTGAGAGTTTCTCATAATGTCGTGAGCAACCTGAAGCTGGCAAGCGGTGTTGCGCCTGTTCCGAAAATGTTGGCAAAAGGCGTAAGCGTATCACTGGGTACGGACAGCTCGGCAAGCAACAACAATTTGAATTTGTTCGAGGAATTGAAGCTCGCTGCGATCCTACACAAAGGTGTAAATAACGACCCAGTAGCGGTTCCAGCAGAGGAAGCCCTTCGCATGGCTACTCGTTATGGCGCAGAAGGGGTGTTCCAACAAGAAACACTCGGAAGCATTGAAGTAGGCAAGCAAGCTGACTTGATCGTGATGGATAGCCATCAAGCTCATTTCCACCCAGCACACCAACCGATTTCACACGTGGTGTACGCGGCAAATGGACGAGATGTGAAAGATACGATTGTAGCGGGTAAATTCTTAATGCGTAATCATAAGTTGTTGACCATCGATGAGGAGCGCGCGATTTACGAAGCAAACCGCGTATTCCAAACGTTAAAACGGTAAAAGGCTCCTGTCAGGTGGGGGACAGGAGTAAGGCAGTGCAGGTGTAGGTAGGGGAATTGGATACTACGACGTTCCATTGTTCATTTTTGCCACAGCTTTTGTCAGGAGATGATGGCGAAAATGAAGAGTGGGTCTGTGCGACCATTGACGCAAGGGAGACGACAATCCTGCCCAGGAGACGCGGTATTCCTGTAACAGAAACCCAAGTATGTCAGGAGATGTGGTTTGTTGCGAAGATGTCACGCGCTCACCTCCTCGGGGTGTATGTGTAGTATGACCGCCCAACCTTAAGCTATGATTAGCAACTTTTCCGTGTCGTTCTAAAACCTTCCCGTATAGCATAGGCTAAAGACAAAAATGGGACAGGGGGGACGACATGTACATCCGGCCCAAAATGCTGTGGTGGCTCATTCCAATCCTACTCGGTCTATTTCTCCTCGGGATTGTATTGGGGACAGTAAGTCGATCTGCCAATACAGGAAGCACAGATACTGCGTCTGCGGTCAGACAAACAACAGGGACGAAGCAGACGAAGACGGTAGCGGAGCTTTTGGAGCAAATCACGAAGGACGAGGAACGCTCATTTCTCGTATACATGCAGAATCAGACCTTGCATGGGCGATATCAAAATGAGCAATTTCAGCTCGCAGGAGAAATCGGTGGCCACCAGCTTGAAATAGCCAGAAAAGATGGGCAGCCAGTATCGGTGCGAATGGATGGCCAGGTACAGGATCATGTCGCTCTGCCGTATGCGATGTTCACCCCGTATGAGCACGCAGTATTGCTCAAGGGAGTTTTGCAATCGGTCAGCCCTGAACGCCTTGAAGATACTGCAGGGCAAGGATGGAGTGGATACCGGATAGCGGTACCACCTGAGGAAGTCTCTTCGTTATTATCGATGTGGTTAGGTCCATCCTTCCCTCTTCAGGATTTGACTCCGAATATAACGAACGGAATGAAAGTCAATTACCAACTATGGTACGATTCAACTACGGGGCAGCTTCGCCAACTGGAGCTGGATTTGCAAATACAAACGGCAGTTGGAGTGAAGAGAGACCAGCTTCGATTCCGATTGTAATGTCAGCCACGTAAAGGAGTTACTTTGCTGTGTTAGTACGAATTATCCTATCAATCGTAGCCGTCATTTTACTTACGGGAGCTGGGTTCGCCTATCATCTGACGGCTTCTGTAGCAGGGGAGCGCAATCAATTTGAGGAAACCGTTCGTCAGTGGGTCCAGGATCGCACGACAATCACGGAGATTGAAACCATTGATGAATATCGAGGCAAGGAGAGCTACGCTGTCGTCATTGGGAAAAATAAGGCGGGGACACAAGTTGTCGCTTGGATGACCGATCAAAAAGTTAGCTTCGATCGAATGGATCTTGCTGTTCCAAAAAAGAATGTAGAAGAGGCGGTTTACAAGTCCTTCCCGCAATCGGAGATCACTCATTTGGTTCCTGGTCTCGAAAACGATAAGAAATTTTGGGAAGTCACTGTTAAAGACAAAGACGGTCGTTTTCACTACATTCACTATGATCTATTCACTGGCGCTCTGTTAACCTCATACGTGCTCTCGCCAAGCTAAGACGCTGGCATCACGACAGGCCTTTTCCTTATGGGAGAAGGCCTGTTTGG